>CASEOG010000001.1 GCA_949289575.1 uncultured Spirochaetales bacterium
TTTCTCGCGTATCATCGAATTAAACCACATGCTCCACCGCTTGTGCGGGCCCCCGTCAATTCCTTTGAGTTTCACCCTTGCGGGCATACTCCCCAGGCGCTGCACTTATCGCGTTAGCTTCGGCACCGGGGTCGCCCCCAACACCTGGTGCAGATCGTTTACAGCGTGGACTACCAGGGTATCTAATCCTGTTCGATACCCACGCTTTCGTGCCTCAGCGTCAGTCTTATGCCAGAAACCTGCCTTCGCCATTGGTGTTCTTCCTAATATCTACAGATTTCACCCCTACACTAGGAATTCCGGTTCCCTCTCATATACTCCAGCTACACAGTTTTCAGCGCCTGCCCGCAGTTAAGCTGCGGTCTTTAACACCAAACTTGCATAGCCGCCTGCGCACCCTTTACGCCCAATAATTCCGAACAACGCTCGCCCCTCACGTGTTACCGCGGCTGCTGGCACGTAATTAGCCGGGGCTTATTCATCCGTTAACGTCATCAGGCAGGCATTTCCTCCTACCCTTATTCCTCCCGGACAAAAGGATTTTACAACCTTTCGGCCTTCTTCATCCACGCGGCGTCGCTCCGTCAGACTTTCGTCCATTGCGGAAGATTCTTAGCTGCTGCCTCCCGTAGGAGTCTGGGCCGTATCTCAGTCCCAGTGTGTCCGTCCACCCTCTCAGGCCGGATACTCATCGTCGCCTTGGTAGGCCTTTACCCCACCAACCAGCTAATGAGCCGCACCCCTCTCAAAGCGGGGCATTCGCCCCTTTCAGATTCAGCCTCCAAACCAAACCTCGTATTCGGTATTATCCCATGTTTCCATGGTGTATCCCCAACTTCAAGACAGGTCACCCACGTGTTACTCACCAGTCCGCCATGTTCCGAAGAGCAAGCTCTTCTTCTCATTCGACTTGCATGCTTAAAACGCGCCGCCAGCGTTCGTTCTGAGCCAGGATCAAACTCTCCATTATTTTTGTCATTGACGGTATCTTTCCGATACCTCTCGCACAAACAACTTTTCTCCATCCCTTTTTATTCACTATGATCTTTGACGGTCCTCTCTCACCCCTCCTTCAGGCTCTCGAGTCTTCCCCGTCTTGTTTGCCCAATATACTCCTTTCCTCTTTTTTTGTCAACACCGACGCAAACTTTTTTATAAAATTTTATTTTTTCTTCGAATCCGAAAAACGGATTACCAGGCATATCCGATTGCACAATTGGCATTCCACCCCAGGCCGGGAACAGACGGAATCAGTTTACGCGCATTATCATAAGTCAAATCGGCTCCGACATCAAGATAAAAACCGGAAGGAAAGACAAACTGCCACCCCAAACCGATGACCGCTCCGAAAACAAATTCGTACAGCTCCTCACCGTTACCCGAATCACTCACTTCCACCGGATAAAAGTACGGTATCGAAGCGGAGGAAACCTCCCCGCCGACTGTCGCCGCTTTGCTCTCGTCGTACGACAAATAAACATTCTGATAAACCGAAAACCCGAAATAACCGCCGGCCTTAATATAAAACCCTCTTAAAGTATCCAAACCTTCACCGAAAGGCAGCACCCGCACGGTCAGATCGACCAAAAAATGCATGTTCAGAAAATATTTCTCTCCGTCGTTGTAAACACGGTGAGCCCAATTCTCTTCATCTAAAGAAGGATCGGGATAAGCCGATTCGGGATCGGTATAAAAATACCCTCCGCGAATTCCTCTGTAAAAAGGATTGGCAATCAGCTCGGGGATGACGGATCCTTTCACTCCCAATGTCACATAACGATGCAGTTCGAACTGACTTTCGACAGAGAAGGAAGGTATAATCAGTCGCGACACCGCCTCTTCACCCGCAAAATCGAATTTTTTTGAAGACAACAGCGATTTCAAAACCGGATCAAGCACCTGGAACGAAAGCGCATATTTGCGTGTCAGCTTCTTTTTCCCGCGGCGGACGACAATTTCGCCTTCGGAAACATTATTTCCGGAAGCCGCAGCATCCGTATCGGCCGCAGACACTTCTTTTTCCGCTGCCGGAAGTTCCGGTTCCCGGGCGTACAAATCGACCCCGGCTGCTCCCACCGATATAAGAATGAAAAAAAACAGAACCGTTTTCCCTTTCATCTCTTGTATTATAAAAGAAAAAATTATATTATTCCAGTATCATCACCGAAAAATTATAAGGAGCCATATCATGAAACTGATTTTCTTGGGTGCCCCGGGAGCCGGGAAAGGAACCATTGCGACACGCCTGACGGAACGTACCGGTATGACAGCCGTTTCCACCGGAGACCTTTTCCGCGCCGCGATTAAGAACGAAACGGAACTGGGACTGAAAGTCAAAGCGATTATCGAATCCGGAGATCTTGTTCCGGACGAACTGACTGTTGCTCTTGTCAAAGAAAGACTGAAAGAAGAAACCGGCGATAAAGGATTCATTCTTGACGGATTTCCCCGAACAATTGCACAGGCCGACGCCCTGAAAACTTTTTGTCCGATTGATGCCGTGATTAACTTTGTGGTCCCCGACGAAAAAATCATTAAACGTCTCTCGGGACGCCGACTGTGCCGCCAATGCAACGCCGGTTACCATATCGAATACATGCCTCCGAAACAGGAAGGTATTTGCGATGCCTGCGGCGGGGAATTATACACCAGAAAAGACGACAGCCCCGAATCGATTCAAAACAGACTGTCGGTCTACGCCGAACAGACAAAACCGCTGATCGATTACTACCGGAAAGAAGGACTTCTGATCGATATCGACGGAACCCCCTCCCCGGATGAAGTCTGCGACGCAGTCTGCAAAGCAATCGCCCAATAACACCGAACGGCAACATGATGTTGCCGTTTTTTTTAAAATTTTCGGAAAAGCGGTTGACAAATAAAATAAGACTGACTATATTAGTCTTATCTAAGACAGGAGGAAAATAAATGCCTTTATCATCGGCTCCGAAAGGTTCCGTATCGTCAATAAAAAAAATTACCGGAAATGACGAAACAAGGCGTTTTCTGAGTCATCTCGGGTTTGTCGAAGGCGCTGCGGTTACGGTTGTCTCCGAGACGGCGGGAAACCTCATTTTAAAAATCAAAGCAAGCCGCATAGCGGTCGAAAAAGCACTGGCCAAAAAGATTTTTGTCTGAGAACAGATATTCTTCCTGCGACAGCTCGGACAACAAATCCGCGGATCGGTGACGGAGGAAATATGAGCCTGAAAGCAGCTCTTGCGGGGAATCCGAATTGCGGAAAAACAACACTGTTCAATGCGTTGACCGGCAGTTCACAGTATGTCGGCAACTGGCCGGGTGTGACCGTCGAAAAAATCGAAGGCCGACTCAAAACCGATAAAAACATCATTTTGACCGATCTCCCCGGAATCTACTCCCTCTCTCCCTACACCGACGATGAGGTTGTCAGCCGTAATTACCTGATTCGCGAAAAACCGGATTTGATTATCAACATTATCGACGCATCCAATCTGGAACGGAATTTATACTTAACAACACAGCTGGCGGAGCTGGGAATTCCGATGATTCTGGCACTGAATATGACCGACATTGTCAGAAAAAACGGGGATATTATCGATGTACAAAAGCTCTCAAAGCATCTGGGATGCCCCGCCGTCGAGATTTCGGCGCTGAAAGGGACCGGACTGAAACAGTTAACCGATACCGTTCAAACCGCACTGCGGGAACGCCCGATTCCGACCCCGCCGCTCTTTCCCCAACCTCTGGAGAAGGCGCTCTCTTCCGTTTGGGACCAAAAGGATTTTCCGCAACCCCCTCTCTTTTCCCGCTGGCTTTCCGTAAAAATACTGGAAGGCGACAGAAAAATAGCCGAAATTCTCCCGATACCGGATGAACAAAAGACAAAGACAGCCCAATCGGCTCGCATTCTCGAAAAAAAATACGGAGACGACATCGAATCGCTGATTTCCGCGGAACGCTACAAAACAATCGAAAACATGCTTCGCGACTGCTATAAAAGAAAGATCCGGGATATCACTGTTTCGGACAGAGTCGACAGCATCGTCACAAACCGATGGCTTTCGCTACCGATTTTTGCCGTTATCATGTTTTCCGTTTACTTCATTTCCGTAACAACTGTCGGCTCCGTCGCAACCGACTGGACCAACGATGTCTTTTTCGGAGAATGGATTATACCGGGACTCCGAAATCTGATGGAATCGGCGGGGACCGCCCCTTGGGCCGTAAGTCTGACCGTTGACGGTATTGTCGGCGGAGTCGGCGCCGTCCTCGGATTTCTGCCTCAGATGTTTATTCTTTTTTTGATGCTCTCCTTTCTGGAAGACTGCGGTTATATGACCCGTGTTGCTTTCATCATGAACCGCTTCTTTAAAAAGTTCGGACTCTCGGGAAAAAGCTTTATTCCTCTTCTCATTTCATCGGGCTGCGGCGTTCCCGGTATTATGGCAACAAAAACAATCGAGAATGAACAAAACCGACGAATGACCGTCATCACAGCTACCTTTATTCCGTGCGGCGCCAAATTACCCGTCATTGCATTAATCAGCGGAGCCGCTCTCGGAGGTGCATGGTGGGCGGCACCCGCTGTCTATTTCACCGGAATCGCCGCCGTTGCCTGTACGGGAATTATTCTGAAAAAAACAAAACCGTTTGAAGGCATCACTGCGCCGTTCGTTATGGAGCTGCCGCCGTATCACTGGCCCGCACCCAGAAATCTTCTGATTCATGTATGGGAACGATGCCGCTCTTTCATTGTCAAGGCGGGAACCGTTATTTTTCTGGCCTGCACGCTGATTTGGTTTCTCTCGTCTTTCGGATTTGACGAAACCGGATTCGGAATGACCTCCGTCGAAAAAAGCCTGCTGGCGCGGACCGGCAGTATCCTGGCTCCTCTATTTATCCCGCTCGGATTCGGAAACTGGGAAGCGGCTGTCGCCACGGTGACCGGACTGGCTGCCAAAGAAAATATTGTCGGAACATTCGGCGTATTGCTGAACCGGGGTGAAAGCGGTGAAATCGATGCGGGACTTTTGACAGCAGTCATGAATCTCTTCCCTTCGAAGGCGGCGGCTTTTTCTTTTCTGATGTTCAACATACTTTGTGCTCCCTGCTTTGCGGCCATCGGAGCTATCAGAAAACAAATGGGAAACCCGAAATGGACGATTTTTGCCGTAGCTTATCAGACGCTTTTTGCCTATACCGTCTCTCTGATTATTTATCAGTTCGGAAGAGTGATTTCGGGAGAAGCTCTTTCCGTCGGGACCCTGGCAGCGGCAGCGGCAGTCATCGTTTTCATCTATGCGCTCGTCAGAAATCCCGAGACGGAAAAGCGGCTCTTTTCAAGGAGTCGGCAATGACGGCAACGGCAGTGACAGCGGCAGTCATTATGCTGGCAGCGGCGGCCGCCGTTATTTATCTGTTCAGGCAGCGAAGAAAAGGAGGCTGTACCGGGTGCCCCGGCTGCAACGGGTGTGACAGCGGCTGCGGCGGTTGCGATTTCCGCCACGACAAACCATCGAAAGGCCGGTCCCGGAATACGCCGTCCGACAAAACCGGCTGCGAATAATCTCCTTCTCAACAGCCTGAAACTTTTCCGCAGCAGTCGAGAAGAGGATTTCCCGCCCCTCTCAGAGAATCAGAAAAACGACCGGTATCAGCAGAACAAGAAAAAGAAGATTACATACCGTAAAGAACCGCAAATAACGCCACGCCGACGCTCCCGGTTCTCCGATATAAAACTGATAGGTAATCACACTCGCCAAAGAAGCAATCAGAGTTCCCAATCCGCCGATATTCACCCCGAGCAATACCGGTTTCCACAGATCGGTAAAAGGAGCCGTCATTAAAGCAGCCGGCACATTACTGACGGCCTGACTGAGAAGCGCCGCCGAGAAACAGGCCGAACCTTCCGTCGCCAGAAAACGCGGTAAGGCACTCTTCAGCTCCGGTACGGAAGCCAAATTCCCGGTAAAAACAAAAAGCGCCGTAAAAACAGCCAGAAGCGAATAGTCGGTCCGCAACCAGACCCGGGGACAAAAAACCGTTATACCCGCAACCGTGGCGCCGACCGCCCACCGGTAATCAATCTGCCTGAAAACGGCCGCCAGAATCACGACAAGCAAAACCGAACAGACTGCACTTTCCCTCATCCGCACCGCGGGAACGGACGGCAACCCCTCTACCGTCAAACCTTCAGCGGAATCGCTGCGTGCCGCAAACACAGCCGCCGCCGATACGGCAGCAAGAGAAACCGCAGACAACGGCAACATCAGAGAAAAAAACTCAGCCGGCTCCAAATGGTAATATGAATACAAATACAAATTCTGCGGATTTCCCATCGGCGTCAAGGCCGACCCCAAATTGGCAGCAACAGTCTCGATAACCGCAATCCGAATCGGATCGATTCTCAAGTAACGGCAAACCGTCAGCGTCAGAGGAACAAACGTCAGAAGAGCCACATCATTGGTGACAATCATGGAAAAGAAAAAAACAAGACAGGTCAGCACAAGATACAGCGGAACCGTCCGCCGGCATCTTCTCAACAATATCAGTGCGGCAGCATCCGGCAAACGGGCATCGCAAAAGCCGCGCAAAACCGTCATAAAAGCAAACAGGATTCCCAAGACACGATAATCCGGGAGCGTTATTAAAAAACGGGGGGACGGACGCAGAACGGCAACCGAAAGCAAAGCCGCTGTCAGAGAAAAAATTAAGAACAGATGGGTCTTGAGAAATCCCGAAACAGACAGATTTTTCATGAAAGTTGCCGTAAAAACCGTTACGAAGCAGCCGGTTCGGAACCGGCAGAAGTTCCCTCCGTTCCGGGAAGAGATTCGGAATCGGATGGAACACCGCCGTTTTGGGCCGACGCATCACCCGTTCCGCCGGCCACACCGCCGTCGACGCCCTCTGACGGAGACGGCTGCACATCGGACTCTCCGCTGCTTTCCGATTCGGAGGATGACTCTCCGGTCTCCGCATCTTCGGCCGCCTTCGCCGCCTCCTCTTCCGCTTTCCGTTTTGCCTCTTCGGCAGCCGCTTTCCGTTTTTCGACAGCCCGAATCGCAGCCAAACGATCTTTTTCGGGATGAAAAAAGAGATTCTCCTCTTTCAGATAAGCCGTGATTTCATCTCTGTAAAGAAAATCGGGCGCCGTTGCCAGCTTATAGAGCCGTTCGGTATCCCAAAATTCCTTTTCAATGGCACGGGCCAGAATTTCCTTTCCTTTTTCGTAAGACTCCAGGCCCAGAAGATAAACCTCTGCCCGTTCAAAAATCAATTCGGCATTGGTATTCGAATCGGTATCCAGCTTGTCGTAAACGCCGGCAGCCTTCTCGTAATCCTTATTTTTGGCAAGGATACGGGCATATTCCCATTCGATGGAAGTATCGTCGCTTTTCTTTGCCAGATAATCATTCATATATTTTAAAGCATCATCGTAACGACCGATATCATACGCCAAAAGCGCAATCTTCTTCAGTGCATCGGTCTGATCCTGCAAGAACGGCAATGTATCGATCAGACGTTCATACGCCTCTTCCGGCATCTCCAAAGCTTCGTAAAGCAGAGCGGAATTGAACAACGCATTTTCGTGAAGCGGATTAATGGCCAAAATTTTTTTATAACAGGATGCGGATTGCCCGTAATCACCTTTCAGATAATAGAGATAAGCCAGCACCTCCAGTATCATCGTATTGTCGGGAGAAGCTGCCTGCATCGGTACAAGCAGTTTCAGCGCCTCGTCATAACGTTTTTTTTCTATCAGGAGTTTCGAAAAGTTAAAAGCATTCCTCGTCAGAGAGGGATCGATTTGAAGAGCCTGATAATAGGCTTTAAGAGCTTCATCCGTTTTCCCAAGCTCTCGATAAGCATTCGCCAGATTGAAATAGACCGAAGCATACCGGGAACGGGGAACCCGCATACTTTGACAGGAGGGAAAAACAATCAAAAGCGTAAAAAACAGGAACAATCCTCTGCGCATCCGGACAGACTCCTTTTCGAAAGTATATCAGGAAACCGGAAAAAAGGCAATAAAAAAGACCGGTTCGAAAACCGGTCTGTCATCCCGTAGGGGAATCGAACCCCTGTTGTAAGAATGAAAATCTTATGTCCTAACCCCTAGACGAACGGGACAAAAGTGAGCTGCTCAGGATTCGAACCTGAGACCCACGCCTTAAAAGGGCGTTGCTCTACCAGCTGAGCTAGCAGCCCGTAAACACCTTCGTGTTTCGATGTGAGTGTACAATACCCGATTTAAGAAAAAAAGTCAAGCGACCCCGAGAAAAAATTCCCGATTCGATCCCCTTTTTTTAATTTTTTGTCGGTCTCGAATCGGAAGCGAAGATACCGGTCGCTGAGCGCTTCGCAGCGGAAGCGGCCGTCCGATAACGGTTCAACCTCTTCGATGACCACGTCGGCCGGCCGGCTTCCCCATTTTTTACGGTAATCATTCAGTCTTTCCCGAAAAGAGTCTCTCAAAACAGCCGCCCGCCGGTCGCGAATACGCTCGGGAATCGGATTTTTCGGATGGGCCGCCGGTGTTCCCGGACGCGGTGAAAAAGGAAAAACATGGAGTGCATGAAAGCCGTTTTCATTGACGAAACGGAGCGTTTCGTCAAATTCCTCATCGCTTTCTCCGTCAAATCCGGTAATCACATCCGCCGCCAAAAAAGGATCCTCTTTGGCGGTGCGCAGCAGCCGAACCGCTTCCGACGCCTGTTTCGCATCGTAATGACGCCCCATCCGCTCCAGCACAGTCGATGACCCGGACTGCAACGCCAAATGAAAATGAGGACAGACAGCGGGATGAGAAACCGCTTTCGCGAACGCCTCGTCGACAAAATCGGGCTCGAGACTCGACAACCGCAGGCGTGCCGTCGTCAGCCGCGGCGCCAGAGCGGCAATCAGCTCCGACAACCCGACAGCCCCGTCCCGGTACTGCGACAGATTCACGCCGGAAAGCACAATCTCGGCGGCACCGGCGGCCTCGGCCGCCAAAACCCGCCTCCCGGCCTCGACCGCCGGCAGACTGACCGAATTACCGCGCGCCAACGTGACACGGCAGTAACGGCAGGCATTATTGCAGCCGTCCTGAATTTTGACAAATGAGCGGGTATGATACAAACCGGGTGCGCTTTCGAAGGCAAACGGATCCTTCCCGCGCTTTTCCCCTTTGAAGAATCGGCATACCGACTCGAAAAGAGACTCCCCTTCGTAGCAGTCGGTCAAAAGAAATTGCGGCAAATCCAACAAAGCCGCCTTTTTATCGACCGGAACCGCAACCGCATTCGGCAGCAGTTTTCCGATTTCGTTACGCGCCATCTGCGCATAACAGCCGGTCACAATCAGGACCGCATGAGGATCGTCGGATGCGGCTTTCTTCAAAACACGGCGCGCCTTTTGCTCTGCTTTCGAAGTCACCGTACAGGTATTGACAATCATTAAATCCGGATGAGCGCCCGGCGGAACGATAAAAAAACCCCGGCTCAGAAAGGCCTGAGCCAGGGCTTCGCTTTCACACTGATTCAGTTTGCAGCCGAGCGTATAAAAAGCGACTCTCACCGGCCGGCTCCCGCCTTCTCAAGCCGATCCATCCCGGCTTTGGCTTTTTCGTTATAACTCTGAAGATTCAAAGCCCGGCGGTAGGCCTCTTTCGCCCCCTTAATGTCTTTAATTTTTTCTTTGGCCGCTCCCAGATTGGCCCACAAAGCACTGACATTGGGATCGATATTGACGGCCGTTGCAAACGCGGTCACGGCATGATGATTTTCTCCCCATTCGAGAAAAATTTCCCCCATGTAATTGTAAACCTGTTGCAGCTTATCTCCCGTCGGTGCCACGCGGACATAGCGCTCCAAAACATCGAGTGCGTTCCGGTAATCTTTCAGGGCAAAATAGGCTTCTCCCATCGTAAAAATCAGACGGGCATCGTTGGTATTCAGTTTCAAACCTTCCTGTGCATAGCGGACCGTATCCCGATACCGGTTGGCTTTCAGCAGACTCCAGCAGAGAACAACATAGGAATCCAGTTTCTGCGTTCTCGTTCGGGACTCCGATTCCAGCTCGGTAAGACAAACCCGGACGGCACGATCGTAATTTCCCTGACGGAAAAGAACAAGAGCATCCTCGGCGGGAGCCTGTGCCCGGGGTTTCGCCTGAGGCTGCTCGGGCTGTGTCTGCTGTGTATTTCGTCCCTGCGCCGTCCGCTCGTCACGGACAGCCGTTGCGGGGGCAGCGGCGGCAGGCTGTTCCGCCGCAGGCGTTTCGGTTACGGGTGCCTCTGCGGTCACGGCCTGATTCTCCTGCGCGAAAAGCGCTCCGGTTGTCAAAACAGAAATCAAAATGGCCAATCCGATTTTCATATTTCCCCTCCATCAGGTTTTTTCATGGAACATTTTCCGTCAAAGCGGCAACCGCTCTCCATTAAAATATCGGGAGCCGTAATATCCCCTTCCACCTGTGCCCGCGAGAAAATTTCCACACGCGATAAAGCACGGATATTTCCTTTCACCTTTCCCTTCACGGAAACGAAACCCGCGAAAATATCGGCCTCGACATCGGCCGTCTCATCGATAAACAGACTCCCTGTCGCATTGATCCGACCGCAAAATTTTCCTTTAATACTCAACCCGCGGTCGAAAGAAAGAGTTCCTTTAAATTCGATATCACGGCTCAACACCGTCTCGATATCCGATTCGTCGATAATTGTAATACGATTTTCTCTGACTTCCATATCTTCTGTCCGTAACGGAATAAACTATATTAGCGTCAATTTTATTCATTTGTCAAGAGGAAATTCCCTTGATTTCTCACCGGGAATCCTTTACATTTTACGACTTTCTGATATAATCCGAATTATATTGGGGAGAAAGGAAAATGACATTTCAGGAAAAAATGGTTGCGGCAGCGACCGCAAAACAGAAAATATTGGTATTACCGGAAGGCACCGAACCGCGAACGGTTCAGGCCGCCAGAAAAATAGCGGATCAAAAAATAGCCGCCCGCGTTGTTCTGGTCGGAGAACTCTCCGCCATTCGTAAAACAGCGGAAGAAACGGGAACCGATTTAACCGGAATCGAAACGGTCGACCCGCTTCTGTCGGATAAAAAAGAGGCGTATGCCGCCGAATATTACGAAATGAGAAAAAATAAGGGAATGACACCGGAACAGGCAGCTGCCGATATGTGCGACCCGATCCGCTGGGGCTGCATGATGGTTCATCTCGGCGATGCCGATGCGATGGTCGGCGGAGCGGAAAACCCGACGGGAAAAATTCTGGTCTCTTCTTTTCAGATTATCAAAACCGCACCGGGTGTCAAAAAAGCCTCCTCCTGCTTTGTTATGGCTTTTAAAGACAAAAAATGGGGCAAAGACGGCAACATGATTTTTGCCGACTGCGCCACTATCCCCGACCCGGACGCCGAAACACTGGCCGAGATTACCATTGCTTCGGCCAAATCGTGCCGCACGTTTCTGGAAACGGAACCGAAAGTGGCCATGCTTTCCTTTTCGACAAAAGGTTCGGCCAAACACGAAAATGTCGATAAGGTGGTCAATGCTCTGAAGATTGTCAGAGAGAAAGCACCCGAATTGGAGGTCGACGGAGAACTCCAGGCCGATGCCTCCCTGATTCCGTCGGTAGCGGCCAAAAAAGCCCCCGGATCGACGGTGGCCGGACAGGCCAACGTTCTGGTTTTCCCCGATTTGCAGTCGGGCAATATCGGTTACAAACTGGTCGAGCGGTTTGCCGGAGCCGAAGCCTTCGGACCGATCCTGCAGGGATTTGCCAAACCGGTATCCGACCTCTCCCGCGGCTGTTCCGTGGAAGATATTGTGATTACATCCGCAATTACGCTGGCGCAGTGCGAATAAGGTCGCCGCGCCGGCCTCTTGACTAAATCCCTGTTTTTGTCTATGATACAGGCATGCGGGATGTTGCCCAGAGGCTAAGGCGTCAGTTTTGGGAACTGAAAATCGCAGGTTCGATTCCTGTCATCCCGACACGAAACGCAACCATAGCTCAGCCGGATAGAGCAACTGCCTTCTAAGCAGTAGGTCGCAGGTTCGAATCCTGCTGGTTGTATTCACGCTGCCTTTTGCGGGCAGCGTTTTTTTATTCGTCGAGAAAACGAAATGTTTCGAAAACAACCCGGATTCGTTTCGGAAAATCCGAAAACAGCTCAAATTCGGGAGTCCCTTCGATAAACGGATTCGACTGGGGGCCCCAAAACAGAACGACACGTCCGTTTTTCGACCTTCCGAGAAGCATTCCCATCGGTCCTCCTTCCGCCGCCATTTTTTCGAAAAGCCCCTCCGACATTTCCTCAAACCCCAGAACAATGGCCGACTGCTCCTCGGTTTCGAAAAGAAGATTGACCCGTACGGCGGTCTCCCCGTCCGATTCCCACTGCGAACGGGACTCCCTGATATGCCCCCGCATCAAACCCGGCACCGCGGTTTCGAAATTCAAATCTTCGAAAGTCAGCAGCAGAGGCGGATTCTCCCGGGCATCGGTCAACAGCTGCGGCGGACGGTTTAATACGGCAAAAACGCCCCGATACACACCGCGACAAATACCGCGGCAACAACAAAAACGGCCATCAGACGATTCTTTTTCATTTTCCGTTGTCCTCCATCATATTTTCGCTTTTCAGCTTTGCTTCCAGCGCATCGAAAACCGTACCGAGATCATCCGATTTCAGGACCGCCGCCGCATCGAGCCGGGTCGGCTGATCGTTGACCACAACCGCTTTTCCGCCGTTTCGCAGCGTCAGATCGGGTAATGCGGCTGCCGGATAAACCGTCAGGCTGCTGCCGAGAACCAGAATCAGATCGGCCGCCGCCGCTTCCTCCCGCGCCTCCGCAAACGCCTTTTCCGGCAGACTCTCGCCGAAAAAAGTAATCTCCGGCTTTAAAACGCCGCCGCAGCGACCGCACCGGGGAACGGCGCCGGTTCGGGCTGTCGGCGCCACCGCCTCGAACGGCACGCGGCCGCCGCAAACGGTGCAGAAGTGAAAGAGCGGCGAGCCGTGCACTTCGATGACGCGGCGGCTCCCCGCCTTGTGATGCAGCAGATCGATGTTTTGGGTGATCACCGCGTGCAGGAGCCCGTTCCGTTCCAAAGCCGCCAAAACGCGGTGAACGACGCACGGCTCTTTTTCTTCCAAACCGTAAATGAAATCTTTTGCCAAGCGGTAATAAACCGACGGATCGCGGTAAAAAACCCCGATATCGAACATTTTTTCGGTTTCCGGCTGCCGGTAAAGGCCGTTCTTCCCCCGGAAGTCCCGGATTCCCGAAAGCGTACTGACGCCGGCTCCGGTAAAGGCAACCGCATGCCGGGCTGCCGTAATCAGTTTCCATAACCGGTCATATTTCTCCCGCATCAAATGATCTTCTGCCATAGTCAATATTCTACTTTTCTCTTTCAAAAATTGCAATCCGTTTTTCCGAATCCGATTCGACGGAGAAGACCCGAACAGGAAAGACAATACCGATTGATTTAACGACAATTTGTGTTATAATCAATTTATGGAATTCCGTTTACTGCGTTATTTCCTGGCTGTTGTCAGGGAAGGAAATATCTCAAAAGCGGCCGAAGCTTTATTTCTGACACAACCGACTCTGTCAAGACAGCTGTCCGATCTCGAACACGAACTGGGAGCGCCGCTTTTTGTTCGCGGGAAAAAACAAATCACCTTGACCGAAGCCGGACTCCTGCTGAAACGGCGGGCAGAAGAGATTCTCGAACTTCAGGAAAAAGCGGAATCGGAAATTCGCCAGCGGGACGATCACCTCACCGGACGTCTTTCCGTCGGGGCGGCGGAAGCCGATTGTGCGGCGATTCTCCCCCGGCTCATCACGAAATTCAAAAAGAAATACCCGGAAGTCGAATTCGATCTTTATTCCGATACGGCCTCCGTCGTTAAAGAAAAAATCGACCGCGGACTTCTCGACGCCGGACTGGTCATTGAACCCGGATCGATTGACAAATACCATTTTCTGCCGCTCGGCATCAAAGAAACGTGCGGCATCTTAATGAACACCGCTTCGCCTCTGGCCGCAAAAGACACTGTCACCGTCCGGGATCTCATCGGACTTCCCGTTTTAATCTCCCAACGGGAAGAAGTCAAAAATCTTTACAGAAACAGATTGGGAGAAGATTTCGACAAACTCGACATTATCGCCACACACAATCTGATCGGAAATGCCGCCCGTTTTGCCGAAGAAAATTGCGGTTACATCTTTACCGTTCGCGGATGCGTCCGGAATCTGACCCCCGAAACATTCTGCTTCCGCCCCTTCTCTCCTTCCGTCACGCAGGACTCGTTTCTGATATGGAAAAAAGAACAGCCTGTCGGACGGTGTCTGAAGAAATTAATCGAAGAAGTTTCCATGCTTTTAAAGCATACGAAACAATAGAAACAAAATATTTTACATAATTCTCGCTTTTATTTATAATTTCCCCGAAACTGATAGGAGAAATATTATGAAAAACATCTGTTTATCCCTTTTGTTGTCAGTCGGATTTCTCTGCGGGTGTCCGCAGGAAAAGAACGAACCGCCGATTCCCGTCTCTCTTTCCCGCCGGGAATTATCGATTGTCAAAATAGCGGCCTGTACCGCTATCGGCGACCTTTCTTCCCTGCAGGAAGAATTCGATACGGCACTGAACAGCGGCATGAGTCTGAACGAAATCAAAGAGATTCTGATTCAAATGTACGCATACTGCGGCTTTCCCCGCAGCCTGCAAAGCATCAGCACCCTGATGAAAGTTACCGAAAAGCGCAAAGCGTCCGGCATCAGCGACACGGAAGGTCCGCAGCCCGCAACCGTCCCCGTCGACGGCAAATATGCGGCCGGCAAGGCAGTGCTCGAGCGGCTGACCGGCAAACCGGAACAGACACCTCTCTCCGGAGCCAACGCTTTTGTCCCGGGAATTGACATTTTTTTGAAAGAACATCTTTTTGCCGATATTTTCGGAAGAGGCATTCTGTCCGACCGGGAACGGGAACTGGCCACCTGTGCGGCACTGTCGGTAACCGATTTTGTCGAACCGATGCGCGAAGCTCATTATGCCATGGCCCGCAACTGCGGCGTCTCCGACGAGACTCTTGCGGCCGCTGTCGCTGTTGCCGGCGAATGCCGGTCGGCATTCGAATCCGGGAAGAGCTCTGCGGCAACACCGTTTGCATTGGGAAATCCCGGTCCGCGGGAATGGTTTACGGGAACCGTGCACGTACAAAATCTGGTTACCCCCGACGAAATGGAAAATCTTTACTCCGTCGGACAGGTGACCTTCGAACCGAAAGCCAGAACGTTTTGGCATACCCATCCGATCGGACAGGTTCTGCTGGTTCTTTCCGGAAACGGATTTTATAAAGAAAAAAACCGTCCGGTAAGAAAATTGTCTGCCGGAGATGTTGTCTGCATTCCGAAAAATGTCGGGCATTGGCACGGGGCGGCTCCCGGTTCCCGGTTTATCCACATTGCCATATCCAACATCGCAGACAACTCGGCAGCCGAATGGCTCGATGAAGTCACCGAAACCGAATATGAGTCGGTCTGTTCCGAAAAATAAAAATCTTTTTTTTACTGCCGATTGACATTTTTTTGAAAATGATTTATAAAATGAGACGTAAGCCTCTGTAGCTCAGTCGGTAGAGCAAGGGACTGAAAATCCCTGTGTCACTGGTTCGATTCCTGTCGGGGGCACAAAAGCTGCCTGTCTGTAAGGCAGCTTTTTTCTTTTGTATCCATCATGATGAGGATTCTTGTATGGGCGGACTGTTCGGCGTAGCTTCAAAAACGGATTGTGTCATGGATCTGTTCTTCGGAACCGATTATCACTCGCATCTGGGCACCAAAAAAGGCGGCCTGGCGGTTTATCAGAAAACCGGCATCAAAAGGATTATTCACAATATCGAAAATTCTCCTTTCCGCACCAAATTCGAAAATGATGTCACCAAACTGGCCGGCTTCCTCGGTATCGGCTGTATCAGCGATTCCGATTCCCAGCCGCTTTATGTTCATTCCCATTTGGGGGAATATGCGATTGCCACTGTCGGCAAACTCGACAACATCGAAGAACTGATCGAACTGGTTTTTCAAAAACGGACCACCCATTTTGTCGAACTCTCGAGCGGAGAAATCAATTCGACGGAACTGACCGCCATTATGATCGACCGGTGCGATACGTTTGAAGACGGAATCCGCTACGTACAGGAACGGATTCGCGGATCGCTTTCGATTCTGATTCTGACAAAAGACAAGATCATCGTTGCCCGCGACAAATACGGCCGCACGCCGCTTGTCATCGGAAAAAAAGAGGACGGGTACTGCGTCTCCTTTGAGTCGTTTGCCTATTTTAATCTCGGTTACGAAACGTTCCGGATTGTCGGCCCCGGAGAGATTATTCACCTGACGCCGGACGAATGCCGCTCGGTCAGTCCCGCTCTGGACCGGCTGAAAATCTGCGCCTTTTTGTGGGTTTATTACGGCTATCCGTGTTCCGATTACGAAGGCATCTCGGTCGAAACGGTCCGCTACGCCAGCGGCGAACGGCTGGCCGCCCGCGATGCCGACTCGGATACCGCGCGTGCCGACTTTGCCGCCGGCATCCCCGACTCGGGAACCGCCTGCGCCATCGGCTACAGCAACCGCTCCGGAATTCCCTTCGCCCGTCCTTTCATCAAATACACACCGACCTGGCCCCGCAGCTTTATGCCGCAGGACCAGCGGACCCGCAATCTGATTGCCAAAATGAAACTGATTCCGGTTCATTCGCTTATAAAAGGGAAAAAACTGCTGTTCTGCGACGATTCGATTGTCAGAGGAACACAGCTGCGGGAAACGGTCGACTTCCTCTACCGCAACGGCGCCGCCGAAGTGCATATCCGCCCGGCCTGTCCGCCGCTGCTTTACGGTTGCCCGTTCCTCAATTTCTCGCGGAACCGCTCCACAATGGATCTGATCACAAGACAAATCATCCATGAATACGAAAACGGTAATGTCACACAGGAAATTTTAAATGAATATGCCGACACCCATTCGGAAAGACACGAAGCCATGGTACGCGGCATCAGAGACCAACTGAATCTGACCTCGCTCCGTTTTCTGTCTGTCGAAGATTTGATTGCCGCTATCGGTCTGCCGCCGGAGTGCATCTGTACCCACTGCTGGAACGGACGGCTTTAAAATTTTTTTAAAAAAAAAGTCTTTCTTTTTGTTCGAAATGAGATTATACTGAAAAAGTAAAAGGATTAACAATCCTTTCCCGTGCGTATCAAAAAAGTAAAAAAACGAACTTCACAAGGTGGTTTATCATTTTGACGATCGGGAACTTCAATGCCGCAAGCATTGCTTTGACGGCAGTTGTCATTACAGAGACGCTTTTCATTATTATCTGTCTGCTTGTCTCTCTTTTACAGACGAGACGAAACAGAATTCTGATGCAGGAAATCTCTTTTTCGCTTTCCGTTGCGGGAAAACTTCGCTCACTCATTGCCGAAAAAAGCCGGGAATCGGTCCTTCGGGTCACAAATGCATTGGGCGAACTCGAACTGCTCGAAGAAGAAATCAACGAAAAAATTTATGCAAATACCGGCAGCGAAAGCGATAACGACGGTCCTAAAATTGTCGGCGCAATCGACGAGGCTCTGTGTCAGTGTCTGGAAAGCCTGCAGTTCGAAGATTACACAAACCAGATTCGGGAACACATTCAAATACTGGAAAACAGCCTTGTGCCGGACTCGAACGGTTCTGCCGTATCCGACTCCGTCAAAAAAGAAATTTCGGAAAAATGCCGGCAGATTTTTTCCATAGATGAAGAGTATGCCGTGCTAAACCATTCCCGGGAGGATAATAATGAACATTTTAACAATTGACGATTCGGCGACGATGAGAATGCTGATTAAAAAAACACTGCAGCCGGACGGATACACGATTCTGGAAGCCGACAACGGTCAGTCCGGACTGGATACCGCCGCCGCCAATAAAATCGATCTCTTTTTTGTCGATGTCAACATGCCGGTGATGGACGGTTTGCAGTGCGTCGAACACCTGAAAAAAGATCCCGCTTATTCAAGTACGCCGATTGTCTTTCTGACAACCGTAACGGATACCGGGAAAAAACAGATGGGCCAGGATCTCGGAGTCAACGGCTGGATACAGAAACCGTTCAATCCGGATCAGTTGCGTAAATTAACAAAAATGCTTCTGGGGATTGAAAAGTGAAAGAATATTTCAGTGAACTGAATGATGTTCTGAACGCTTATACTTTCGGTGACCTCTTCGAGGCTATGCAGGCCGTCGAATTATGCGATCAGCTCATCACCGAAGAGAAAATTCCCGAACAGGAATTGATTCAAATCCGAAATCTCAAATCGATTCTGGAATCGATTATTCTGCAGGGATCGTCGGACGAAAAAGAAGCGGCGCTTCTTCAAATCAAAACCAACCTTGCGGAAGGAAAAGAAGAAGATATTACGACAGACTGGAAGAGCTCCTCCGTTCCCGAGGAAACGGAAACCGCTTCCGTAACGGCAGACGAACTGCTGATGAAAATGGGAGGCGGTGAAGAGAGACCGGACAGCGGCAGCTTTGAAGATCTGCTTTCCGGAATGTCCGACACCCCGGATGCGGAACGGGAACAGGCTGATATTGATATGCTTCTTTCCCAAATGAGGGAATCCGACAAAGAAAAAGCCGGTTACGCAAACAGCGGCGAAGAGCAGACGCCTCAATCCGTTACCATTGCGGTTGACGACGGCGAAACGCTGAATTCTTTTGTATCCGAATCGACGGAACATCTGGACAGTGTCGAAACACTGATTATCAATCTGGAATCGACTCACGACCATGATACGGTCAATGCGATTTTCCGGGCCATGCACACAATCAAAGGGGTCAGCGGTTTTATGGGGTTTGCCCAGATTACACAATTATCCCATAAACTGGAGAACCTTTTGGACGCACTCAGATCGGACGAAATCACCTTCTCGGCCGATTTAATCGATATTCTTCTTGCCGGTTCCGATATGCTTCGCGCTATGATGAATGTTCTCTCTCCGATTGCGGTACGCTACGCCAATTCGGAACAGGCTTTCAATGTCGAATTTCCCGTCTACGACATCCGGCCGATTATCGATGATGTCGAGAACTATATGAGCAGCCACTCATCTTCCGATTCCGGCAACGGCGCACAGCCGCCGTCGGCCGCCGAAGAGATTTCTTTATCCGCGGCTCCGGCCCGCCCCGATGCCGATCCGGCTTTTTCTTCACCGAAACTGACACCCGTCGGGTTGGGTGAATATGCTTTTACGGCCAAAAAGATTTTCGGAAATCTCAAACATTCGCTGATGCTCCTTCAGGAAAATATCGGCAACCAAACCGCTTTAAATGAAATTACCGGAGAAATCAAATCGCTCGATGCGGCTTCGAAGAAAATCGGCGTTCGGGAAATCTGCGATTTGTGCGAACTGATTATCAATAAAATCAACCGTTCCGTCGACGGTTACGCGTTATCATATTCCGACCTCTTTTCGGGACTCAAAACGCTGGCGGACGCCTTTAAGGCTAAAATGGTGCTTCTGAAACGGGAAGCGGGAATGGCGCTGCCGGCCGACGAACCGGAAGACGAAACCGAAAGCACACCCGAAGCGGCAGCCGGTATCGAAACGGCGGACCTCTCCCCGATTTCCTCGCCGGCCGCAGCCCCCGATTTTGCCGCGGCCCCTCCGAAAGCGGCGGCACCGGCAGCTCCCGTCGAACCGAAAGGCCGGGAAAAGCTCTCTCCCGCCAAAACAGTCACAGCGGGACAGAGTGCCGTCGCCGATCCCGAAGCGACAACCGTCCGTGTCGACATCAAAAAAATGGACAAACTGTTCAATATGATCGGCGAACTGATTACGGCTCAGGATATTCTGCTTGAGCAATTCAACGAAGACGAAGAAAGCCAGGAAATCCAAAAAGCCAAAAGTCATTTGGAAAAAGTCACACGCGAAATACAGGAACTCTCGATGCAGCTGCGGATGGTGACACTGAATGCTCTTTTCAATAAGATGAAGCGGCTGGCCCGCGATCTCTCCCGAAAACTCGGAAAAGAGGTTAACTTTAACATTTTCGGACAGGATACGGAAATGGACCGCAACGTCATCGATGAAATTTCCGATCCGCTGATGCATATCATCCGCAATGCGCTCGATCACGGCATCGAAGACGCCGCTGAGCGGAAAGCGGCCGGAAAATCACCCGTCGGTAATGTTACACTGGGAGCCGAATACGAGGGAAACGGCATTGTAATCAGTGTCCGCGACGACGGTCACGGTCTCAACAAAGAAAAAATTCTGGCGAAAGCAGTCAAAAACGGACTGATCGGTGAAGACGAAGCCGCTTCCCTGCCCGAACGCAAAATCTTCGACCTGATTATGCTGCCCGGCTTTTCGACATCGGAAACGGTCTCCGATATCTCCGGGCGCGGCGTCGGTATGGATGTGGTCAAACGCAGCATCGATGCCCTTCGCGGTTCGGTTTCCGTCATCTCGAAAGAAGGCAAAGGCAGTGAATTCCGCATCCGGATTCCGCTGACACTGGCCATTATCGATGCGATTACCTTCAGAATAGGCCCTCTGATTTTTGCCACACAAATCACCGATGTGGTCGAATTTTATAAAGCCAAAGAAGAGCAGATCACCTCGACCCAAAGTCAGGGAAAAGTTCTGAATCTGCGTGGCGAGCTGATACCGATTCTGGAGATGAGCGCCTACTATGCGATTGAACACCAGTATACCAATTACGAAGACGGCATCGTGATTGTTGCCTCTTCTAACAATAAAAAAGTCGCCATTGTGGTCGATGAAATTATCGGGAACAAGCATCTGGTTATCAAACCGTTGCCGCCGGTATTCGCCCACATCTCGAGCCTTTCGGGATGCAGCATACTGGCCGGAGGAGAAACCTGCCTGATTGTCGATATGAACCGGCTGCTCGGCGAGATTTTGGATTTAACGTAGGAGGAGTCTCATGTCCAACGATTTTGAGGATTTTCTTGACGATGATGAAACGGAAAGCGAAGCCGGGAAATTTCTGCTCTTCGATTTGGGAGAAGAAGCGTACGGGATTCCGATTTCCAACATCATCCAGATTGTCGAAATGCAGCCGATTACGCACATTCCCGATATGCCCGATTATGTCAAAGGCATTATCAACATCCGGGGACAAATCATTCCGACAATCGATTTGCGGTGCCGGTTCCGATTACCGGAAAAAGAAGCCGACAAAAAGACCTGTATCGTCATCATATCTCTGGAAAACGGCTCGATGGGGCTGATTGTCGATACGGTATCGGAGGTTAAATCGATTCCGCAGGATGATATCTCGCCCGCACCGCAGGTGAAAAATCTGACTGTCAGCGAGCGTTACATTTTGGGATTGGCCAAAGTCGACGACGAGGTCAAAATTTTACTGGATATTAACAAACTGTTCTCGGAACAGGATGTTCAGGCAATCGCAAATTGCATATAAGCAGGAGGCATAAGAAATGAAGAAGACTTTTAAGGTATCCATGATTCTGCCGGTAGCCGTAACAACGGCGGTCGGTATACTTGTCGCGGTTCTGATAACGGCTTTCGTCGGTATGATGCAGGTCCGCTCTCAGGTTTACACCATTAACGCTATGAACGGGCGCAACGTTCAGAACGAACTGAACGAAAAAGTGGCCGTCGAAATAGCGGTCAACGAAACCATGCTGGAAGGAATTATGACCTCTTTCCGGATGAACGGCAACAAATTCGATATTCCCTTTTTCGCGGAAATGGTTGAGTCGATGTTCTTAAAAAGCCGGGACAGTGCCCTTTGCGTAGACGTGATTCTGTTCAACGGTTATTTCGTCGACCACCCGATTGTGGCTCAGTTACGAAACGATTTAAACAACGTCTCGACCCGTGTCATCAGAGACCGCGTCGGCAATATTTCCAGGAATTTCCTGCCGGCCGAAGACTACCGTAACGGAGAATGGTACACAAAAACAAAAGAATCCCGCCAGATGCAGATTACGACACCGCGACTGACCGAAATTGCCGGTTACGGAAACATTTACGTCTTCGAAATTTCCTACCCCTTTGTCTTCAACGACACCTTTATCGGAGCGATTTCATTTACTTACGAAATGTCCAAAATTGCCCGTGTTAACGAAAACGAAATGGCCACATCCAACGGCGAGAACTGGTTTGCCGTCGATCCGACCTATACCTTTATTTCCCACACACAGGAAAAGTATTTCGGAACCGAAGCCGACGACTATTTCGGACCCCAGAATGTTCGTAACATTCAAAAGGCTCTGAAAGAAAACAAAATCTTTACCGGATCCCTCCGTTACGACGGCGCCAGCTGGGTCGCTACTGTCTTTCCGCTGCAGCTGGGAACGACCGAAAAAGAGGGCTTTGTCGGATGCGCAATGCCGACGATTGTTCTGGTCAAATCGGCACTGATTCCTCTCTTAGCCGGACTGGCTATCGGAATCATCATTCTGGTTGTCGTTATTACCATCATCTATATTCTGAACAACCGCCTGGCCAAATACATTATCAGCCTGAAAGATACGGCAATCGAAATTGCGGGCGGTAATTACAAAATCACGGCACCGCATGTTCCGTTCTCGTCGAAAGACAACGAACTGGTTATTTTCGGAGAAGAACTGGTCAAAATGATCGAATCGATCCGTTACAAGGAAAAAGTGGTTACCGTTATTGCCAATAAAGATCTGACGATGAATATCGATCTGGCATCGGACAAAGACGAACTCGGAAAAATCCTCAAAGGACTGCAGGCTGCCTTGACCGATTTCTTTGTACAGACCGATATTGCCGTCAATCAGGTCAAAAACGGTTCGCAGCAGATCGCCGACGCCTCGCAGTCGCAGTCGCAGGGAGCCACCGAACAGGCATCCGCCGTCGAAGAGATTTCGGCCTCGCTGCACGAAATCAACGTTCAGTCGAAAAACAATGCGGACAAATCGGACGAAGCCAACAAATACGCCAAATCGGCGGCCGACTACGCCCGTGCCGGAAACGAAAAAATGAATGTTCTGCTCGGACTGATGGATGAAATTTCTCAGGCGTCGGACCAGACAAAAGCGGTTGTCAAAGCGATTGACGAAATTGCATTCCAGACCAACCTGCTGGCATTGAACGCCAACGTCGAAGCGGCCCGGGCCGGGAAATACGGCCGCGGTTTCGGTGTTGTCGCCGAAGAGGTCCGCAACCTGGCCAAAAAATCGGCACAGAGTGTTCTGGAAACACAAACCATTGTCGACACGATTATTTCCAAAGTTCAGGAATCGGTTCAGTTTGCAAACGACACGTCCAAACAGCTTTCCGATATTTTAAAAGAATCCGATGTGACTTCGCAGTACCTGCAGGAGATTGCCGTTGCATCCAAAGAACAGAGCCAGGGAATCGAGCAGATTTCGAAAGCCATCGGTCAGATCGAACAGGTGACCCAGTCCAACAGCGCCAACGCCGAAGAAGGGGCCGCCGCTGCCGAAGAACTGGCTGCTCAGGCTGTTCAGCTCCACAGTATGCTGGAAGAAATCAAATTCGAGAGAAATACGACAGCCTCTCAGACATACGCCGCTTCGTTTGTTTCCAATGCTCATCAGACCGTGATGAACAGCCGCAACAACGCCGATACGGCGGGAACCGTTCCCTCCTCCGCATCTGTCATTAAGCTGGACGACAGCGATTATGGAAATTTCTAATACGGACACCGTCCGTATCTCGGATGCCGAATTCCACATGATAGCCGACTTCGTCTATCGGGAATTCGGCATCCGCTTTGCCGATCAGAAAAAGTCTCTGGTGGAAGGCCGTCTTTCGAAAGTGTGGAAAGAGGGAGAATACCGTTCTATCCGCTCTTATCTGGACGATGTCAAAAATGACCGGTCGGGCCGCAAACTTCAGGAAATGATGAACCGGCTGACCACCAACCACTCCTATTTTTTTCGTGAGAATCAGCTCCTCACCTACTTTTCCCAGAACGGCGGATTTCAGTCACTGGGATTCATGCCTCATCAGGCCAATCCCGATATCCGCATCTGGAGTGCCGGCTGCTCCGAAGGACAGGAACCTTACTCGATTGCAATTACCCTGCTCGAATATTTCGGATCGAATCTGAAGCCTCTCAATCCCCTTATTCTGGCGACCGATATATCGGAACGCGCTTTAATGAAAGCGGTCAACGGCATTTACACAAAATCGGAAATTGATGAAAACGTTAACAAACTTTTTCTGAATCATTACTTCGACAGCATCGACCGGGACCGTTTTCAGGTAAAAAAACCCATTCGTGACATGATTCTTTTCAGACGATTTAATCTGAACAACGAAGTATATCCGTTCAAAAATCAATTCGATATCATCTACTGCCGGAATGTCATGATTTACTTCGACAGCGAATCGAAGGAAAAGATCATCAGTAAGTTTTACAGATATGCCAAACCGGGCGGATATCTGGTTATCGGTTGCTCCGAATCTCTCAACAATCTGAAACATCCGTTTAAGCAGGTTGCCGGTTCCATTTACAGGAAAATAGAAAAGATATGAATACCGTAAAAGTTCTGATTGTAGATGATTCTCCATCTATCTGTTCCATTCTCAGACGAGCCATCGGTAAAGAGCCCGATCTGGAAGTGGTCGGCTCCGCCGGAGACCCTTATCAGGCACGGGACCTGATTCTCAAATTCAAACCCGATGTCATGACGGTCGATATCGAAATGCCGAAAATGGACGGCCTGGAATTTATCCGCAAGCTGCTGCCTCAGTATCCGATTCCGGTTATTGTTGTTTCTTCGCTGGCCAGAAAAAATTCGACACTGGCATTCGATGCACTCGAAAGCGGAGCCGTTGCCTTTGTCCAGAAGCCGCAGCTGGCCGGGGATCCCGAACTGATTAAAGATTTTTTCAAAGCATTGATGCACGAAATCAGACTGGCTTCGAAAACCGATGTTTCGCGACTTAAAAAACTGAACTTCGATATCCGTAATGTTCCGAAAAGCGTGTTCAGTCTTATCAGCTCCAAAACAACGGAAAAAATCATTCTGATGGGCGCCTCTACCGGAGGAACAACCGCTCTGACCTTCCTTTTAAAACAGTTCCCGTCCAACATGCCGGGAACCGTCATTGTCCAGCACATGCCTCCCGGTTTTACGGCCCGCTTTGCCGAAAGGCTGAACGAAGAATGCAGCATTACCGTCAAGGAGGCAAAAAGCGGCGATCTGATTCGACAGGGGGAAGTCCTGATTGCCCCCGGAGGCGTTCACCTCAAAATTGTCAAAAAAGGAAAAGAGTATGCGGTAGAAACATTCGACGGACCCCGTCTGCACGGAGTCATTCCTTCAATCGATTATCTCTATCTTTCGGCAGCCGAAGTTCTCAAAGAGAAAGCAATTGCGGTTATTCTGACGGGAATGGGGGACGACGGAGCCAAAGCCATGGCCCAGCTGCGGCTGACAGGCGCTTATACAATCGCACAGGACAGGGAATCTTCACTGATTTACGGCATGCCGGCGGCGGCGGTCGAAGCCGGCGGAGTCGCTGTCAGCCTCCCTCTTGATAAAATTACGGAAGAAATTATACGAAGGTTGTAATTATGGAAAAACCGACTTTAGTGGTAAACATTTCCGACATGAAAATCTCTGACAACCCCGACGATCACATCGTCACCTACTCGCTCGGCTCCTGCCTCGGTGTCACGGTCTACGATACCGCATTAAAAATCGGAGCGATGATTCACTGTCTTCTTCCCGATTCGAGTATCGGCAAAGGCAAACCGGATTTTAATCCGGCCATGTATGTCGACTCGGGACTGACAACCCTTTTTCGGGAACTGATCGAACGGGGTTCGAACAAAAAAAACTGGCAAATCAAAGCGGCCGGTTGCGGCGATCCGGCATCCGCACTGACGGAACATTTTAATATCGGAAACCGCAATTTCATTATGCTGAAAAAAATCTTATGGACCAACGGACTGATTCTTCACGGAAAACTGGTCGGAGGAAATCGTCCGAAAACTCTTTTTCTGGATATCAAAAACGGAACAACAATTGTCAAAATGGGAAACGACATTGTTACATTGTGAGGGGGATAGGAATGAGTAAGACCATTTTAATTGTCGATGATTCGGCAACACAACGTCTTATGTTAAAAAAGATTTTAAAAATGATCGGCCTTACGGATATTGTCATAAAAGAGGCCTCAAACGGAAAAGAAGCATTGGAGGTCATCGAAAATCATCCCGTTTCTCTGATTCTGACCGATTTGAATATGCCGACGATGAGCGGAGAAGAACTGATTGCAACACTGAAATCGCAGGCATCGACCTGTCGTCTGCCGATTATCGTTATTACCTCCAAGGGAGCGGAAAATATGCAGGTCGAAATGACCGAAATCGGTATCGACGGCATCCTGATGAAACCGTTCGAACCGGAACAACTGGCCACACTGCTTCAGCATTTGGGAGAATAATTATGGAAGTTTTTGCGGACGCCTTTATCGAAACATTCGAATCGACCACTTTTCAATTCTTAAACCCGCTCGACAAAATTCCCGAAGAGGATGACGGCAGCGGTTACTTTCTCGGCAAGTGCGATTTTTCCGGAGCCATCAACGGCTCATTTTCTCTGATTATCCACGACAATACCGTCAACGAATATCTGAATTTTCTTTTCGGAGACGAACCGGAGACGGTAATTACCGACGAACTGAAATCGGATTCCGTCAAGGAACTGGCCAATGTGATTTGCGGAAACATGATTTCCAAATGCGTCAATGCCCAGGCCTCCGATTACAAAATCGAAAAACCGCAGCTCACATCACTGTCGCGGTTCAGTGATTTTGCCGATCACTCTCTTTACACACTCTTCTCCGATTCATTCGGAAAAGTCTGCGGCTTTTCGTTTCGGCTGAAATAAATTTAAAATAATTCTTCGGAAGACTTGTCATCACGATTTTTTTTCACTATCTTAATATCAGATAAGGAGAAAACATGAGCAAACACACCCATCACCACTCCGAAAAACCGAAGACAAACGAAACCGACTGCGAACAGATACCGGCCGATACGGTTGAAATTCGGAAGGATTGCAATACGGACGAACCGACGCAGTGCGCTGCCTCCGCCGAAGAAACGGACGCCGCCGATACACAGCGGCAGCGGGAAATCGAAGAACTGCAGCGCCGGCTCGAAACCGCTCAAGCCGAAGCGGCCGAAGCGAAAGAAACCCTTCTTCGCAAAGCGGCCGACCTGGAAAACACAAAAAAACGGCTGCAAACGGAAAAAGAAAAATCGGTCAGACTGGCCAATAAAGGCATACTGACAGATCTGCTGGATGTTTTGGATAATTTCGACCGCGCCTTTTCGGCCGTTTCCGGCGACGAAACCGTATCGGCTCTTATCGACGGCGTGAAAATGATCGAAAACCAGATTGTGACGCTTTTGGCCAACAAATATGATGTCAAAGCCTTCGAAAGCGTCGGACAGCTCTTCGATCCCGAAAAACACGAAGCGATCGCTCTCGGCGAAGCCTCGGAAAACGGAGATCAGATAGTGCTGACGGAATATCAGAAAGGATATACTTGGGGCGAAACGATTTTGCGGACGGCAAAAGTCGTCGTTTCGGCACCCGGCAAATAATCAGGATTAAATAGAAAGGAGATAAAACTATGGGAAAAATTATCGGAATTGACTTGGGAACAACAAACTCTTGTGTCGCCGTTGTCGACGGCAACGAACCGATTGTCATTCAGAACGCGGAAGGTCAGAGAACCACTCCGTCGATTGTGGCGTTTACCAACAAAGACGAACGGCTTGTCGGACAGACCGCCAAAAACCAGATGGTGACCAACCCCGAAAATACCGTTTTCTCGATTAAACGGTTTATGGGACGCCGCTTCAGCGAAGTCAGCGAAGAAATCAAACTGGTCCCCTACCACGTCGCCGCCGGTGCCTCCGGAGATGTGCGTGTGAAGATCAACTCGAAAGAATACTCTGCCCCCGAAATTTCGGCAGCAATTCTGCAGAAAATGAAACAGACGGCGGAAGATTATCTGGGCGAAACCGTCAGCGAAGCGGTCATCACCGTTCCGGCTTACTTCAACGACGCTCAGAGACAGGCCACCAAAGATGCCGGAAAAATCGCCGGTCTGGAAGTCAAACGAATCGTCAACGAACCGACAGCCGCCGCATTGGCTTACGGTTTGGGGAAAGCCAACAAAGACGAAACGATCGCCGTTTACGACTTGGGCGGAGGAACATTCGATATTTCCATTTTGGAATTGGGCGACGGTGTTTTCGAAGTCAAATCGACCAACGGTGACACCCACCTGGGCGGCGACAACTTCGACAAAAAGATCATGGATTGGCTCATCTCCGAGTTTAAAGCGCAAACGGGAATCGATCTCAGTCAGGACAGAATGGCTTTGCAGAGATTGAGAGAAGCGGCCGAAAAAGCCAAAATCGAACTCTCCAGCAAACAGAACGCCGACATCAACCTGCCGTTCATTTCCGCGGGACCTGCCGGACCGATTCACCTGACCAACAGTCTTTCCCGGGCGAAATTCGAACAGATGACAGCCGACCTGGTCGAAGCCACCAGGACTCCCTGTCTGAACGCCCTCAAAGATGCGGGACTGCAGGCCTCCGATATCGACGAAGTCATTCTTGTCGGCGGATCGACCCGTATTCCGGCGGTTCAGGAACTGGTCAAGCAACTGTTCGGCAAAGAGCCGCACAAAGGGGTTAACCCGGACGAAGTGGTTGCCATGGGCGCCGCCATTCAGGGCGGTATTCTGGCCGGCGACGTTAACGACGTCCTGCTGCTGGATGTCACTCCCCTTTCGCTGGGAATCGAAACGCTGGGCGGCATCTGCACCCGTCTGATCGAACGGAATACCACCATTCCGACCAAGAAGAGTCAGATTTTCAGCACGGCAGCCGATAACCAGACGGCGGTTTCCATCCACGTTCTGCAGGGAGAGCGGGAACAGGCTTCGGCCAACAGAACTCTGGGCCGTTTCGACCTGACCGAAATTCCGCCGGCACCGAGAGGCGTTCCTCAAATCGAAGTCACTTTCGACATCGACGCCAACGGTATCGTGCACGTTTCGGCAAAAGATTTGGGCACCGGCAAAGAGCAGAAAATCCGCATCGAGTCTTCTTCCGGTTTGAGCGAAAGCGAAATCGAAAAGATGGTGAAAGATGCCGAAGCAAACGCCGAAGCCGACAAAAAGCTGAAAGAAACAGCCGAAGCCCGCAACCAGGCCGACAGCATGATTTATGCAACGGAGAAGGCTCTGAAAGATTACGGCGATAAAGTTTCGGCCGATGAGAAGGCCAACATCGAAACAGCCATTGCCGACCTGAAAAAAGCGATGGAAAGCAATTCGGCGGATGAAATGAAAGCCAAGACCGAAGCTCTGGCTCAGGCTTCCCACAAACTGGCCGAAGAAGTTTACAAAACTTCTCAGGGACAGCCCGGTGCCGGACAGCCCGGTAACGATGCGGGCGCCTCCGCATCGGCCGGCAGCGGCAACGAAAAGAAACCGGATGCCGATGACGCCGACTTCGAAGTTGTGAACTGAGTAACGGAGGAAACCGAAATTGGCTGCAAAGCGTGATTATTACGAAGTCCTGGGAGTTTCCAAAACGGCTTCCAAAGACGAAATCAAAAAAGCTTATCGAAAACTGGCTATCAAGTATCACCCTGACAAAAATCAGGGTGATGCTTCTGCCGAAGAGAAGTTTAAAGAAGCAACGGAAGCCTACGACGTTTTGAGCGACGAAAAAAAGCGCGATGCATACGACCGTTACGGACATGCCGGTGTCGATAACATGGGGCACGATTACAGCCACGTGTATCACGATTTTTCCGATATCTTCGGCAGCGGCGGAGATTTTTCCGATATTTTCAGTTCTTTTTTCGGAGGCGGCGGATTCGGAGGATTCGGCGGCGGGTCGCGCGGAACTTCGTTTGCCGGCAGCGATTTACGCTACAATCTGACAATTTCGTTTAAAGATGCCGTTTTCGGAACAGCGACCGAAGTTTCCTACACACGCAACATTGCCTGTGACGAATGCGGCGGCAGCGGCGCCAAAAAAGGCACGACGCCGAAAACCTGTCCGCAGTGTAACGGACGCGGTCAGGTTCACCGCAGTGCCGGTTTCTTCCAAATGGCCACCACCTGTCCCCAATGCAACGGACAGGGCGTTGTTATCGAAAATCCGTGTCCCAAATGTTCCGGGAAAGGGGTTCTGAAAGCCAATCAGAAAATCAAGATCACCATACCGCCGGGAATCGAATCGGGACAAAGACTGAGGGTTCCCGGACAGGGCAATGCGGGACCGAACAACAGCCGCGCAGGCGACCTGTACGTCAGCGTAACAGTCAAACCCCACCCCTATTTCGAACGGGACGGGCACAATCTGTACGTTATGATACCCATCGCCTTTACCCAGGCGGCGCTCGGATCGGAAGTTACGGTGACAACCATCGATGACAAAAAAATAAAAGTCAAAATCCCGGCCGGAACCCCCAACGGAAAACTGCTGAAACTGAAAGGTTACGGCGTTCCTTACGGCGCCAATACCTCTTCAAGGGGCGATTTTTACATTAAACTCGCCATCCGGACACCGGAAAAAATGAACTCCAAAGCAAAATCATTGCTGCAGGAGTTCGCCAAAGAATACGGCGAAAACAGCGAACCGACCCCGGTCGAGCTCTCCAAAATCGGGAACATCGGATGAGAACGATTTACGGATTTCACGCCATCGAAGAAGCTTACCGCAAATATCCGCACGGCACACTGCTGGCGGCCGAGAGATTGAATGATCGGGCCGCCAAAATCAAAGAAGAAGCTGTCCGTGCCGGCATAAAAGTCATGACCGTCTCCGATGAAGAGATCCGCCGTCTCTCCGGCGTTGCCGACTGCAAAGGCCTGCTCTACCGATGCCGCAGTATCCGCGAAAATTATTCATCGCTTCACGACTTTTTAAAGGCAATCGGCAGCCGGGAAGAAGTCCGGATTTTTATTTTGGATTCGGTGACCGATCCCCACAACTTCGGAGCCATCCTGCGGAGCGTCGACCAGTTCGACATGGATCTGGTCATCACCCGGAACAAACGCAGTGCCAAAGAAAACGACACGGTAGCCGTCACCTCGGCCGGAGCCGTCAATTACGTCAACACCCTGTCGGTCACCAATCTCAACACCGCCATCGACGAGTTAAAAGACAACGGCTTTTGGGTCTACGGTGCCGACATCCGCGGTACGGAGCTGCCGCAGGCAAAACTGAACGGCCGCATCGCGGTCGTAATGGGAAGCGAAGGCAAAGGACTCAGCCGCCTGACCGCCGAAAAGTGCGACGGAAAAATCACCATTCCCACCTGCGGCAACATCGACTCACTCAATGTCAGCGTCGCCGCCGGTATTCTGATGTACGAAATCCGCCGTCAAACCCGACAGCTCTAAGCTTTAATCTGAAAACGGTCCAGCAGTAAAAGAAGAATCTCGGCTACCGGCGGACAAACCTCACCGTTAAGCTCCGTTTTTTTTAATACCTCTTTGGTCATGCCGTCGAGCAGATGCGGAAATTCGCGGCACGCTTTCGGCCGGTCATTGTAAACCAGACACCGGTTATCATCACAGAGAAAAGGACACGGCATCTCGGCAAAGACATAATCGCCGTCTTCGTCGGTTTTCAGATAGCAGGAAATAAACTGCTTTTTTTTCATCCGGAAATAGTCCGACAGCCGCTCGATGTCTTTATCGAGAAACATCGGTCCCAAACCGGTACAGCAGTTGGCGCACTGCGTACAGTCGTACCTGAAAAAAATCTCCTGGTATAAAGGGTAAAAAAGAGAATCAAGTTCCTTTTTCGGCCTTTGATTCAGAAAACGAAACAGCGCCTTAATCCGCTTTTTCTCGGCGCGGTAGCGCACCAGCATCTGCTCATAATCATCTCTCATACAAACCCTCCGGAGAAACGGCAATATCCGATTGTCCGCTCTCGACCGACGACACATAAATCGGGACGGTAATCATCATCACCGCACCGCCGGCCGGATGATTAAAACAGGAAATCTCTCCGTTATGCAGCTCGATAATCGACCGGACCGACGACAACCCCAAACCGAAACCGGGTAAATTACGGTTGCGGTTGCTGCGGTAAAACAGCTCGAAAACATTCTTCTGTTCCTCTTCCGGAATTCCGGAACCGTTATCGCGAACCGTATAAACCAGATTGTGCTCATCGCAACGACAGGCAATTTCTACCAAAGGCGATTCGGCATTGCTGTACTTCATCGCATTGTCAAACAAATTTTCGAAACAGCGCAACAGCAGCTTCGTATTGCCTTTGATCTTCAAATCGGTCGGAAAATCGACCACCGTCTGCAGCTCGACATGACGCGCCCGCGCCTCTTTTTTAAACATCTTCATTGTTGTCTGCAAAAACGGATAAACATCAATCGGCAGAAAACTGCCGGCCAGGCTTCCCGAATCAAAGACCGCATATTCAATCAGACTGAGAATCCGACGCTCGAGCAAATCGGCCTTCTCTTTCATGATATCGATATATTCGTCGTACTCCTCGTCGCTTTGCGGAATTCCGTCCTGTATGGCCTCCAGATACCCCTTAATGGACGTCAGAGGCGTCTTCAAATCGTGGGAAACGGCGAGGAAAAAGCGGGATCGACGCTCTTCCTCCTCTCTCAACTTGCCGGCCATCATTTCGACGGCGGAAAAAAGTCCGCCGAAATCGCCGGAACGCTCCTCCTCCGAAAAAGCCGTATCGATCTGTCCTGCTGCAACCGAAACAATGGCTTTCTCCAACGTTTTCAGACTCGAACGAAGCTTGGTGACCACCCGCATCGATAAAATGGCGGGAACCACGAGAAGAACAATCGAAATCAGAATGACGGAGGGAATCACCTGAGTCATCCGGTTGGAGACTTTCCCCATCCAGCGGGAAAAATAGATCAGTGTTCCGTACGAATCCTTGTACTGATAGCGGGTAAAAACCAGTCCTCGGTCGGTATAGTGATCGGTAATCAGCTGAAGAATATCACTACCGGAAAGCAGATTTTTTTTTGTAAAAATACGCGGATTCAGGTAATGAATCTTGCCGGAATTGTCGAGCACAAGCAGAATCTCGGAATCAAGCGATACATCATTACCGTCGGCCGGCTCAAAGACCTTTTTGACAAGACGGTGCATATTCCACGGTGCTCCGATTTGCGTTTTTTCGTTATAAACATACTGCCCGTGAGAAAGGCCCGAATAGAGAATGGCAAAAACAATCACACAGACCAGTGAAGGGACAACGATACCGTAGATCAGCAAGAGAAGCTTGGACTGAATTTTCACTGCAGATAATAGCCTTTTCCGTAAACCGTTTTCAGGAATTCGGGGAACGAAGAATTGGTCTCCAGCCGGTCGCGAATTCTGCGGATGTGAACGGGAATCGTCGAAATATCGCCGTGCCCGTTACCCCAAATGGCCGAGTAAAGCTCTTCCGCCGAAATAATCTGTCCCCGACGCTTGGCCAGATAAATCAGAAGTTCCAGCTCTTTCGGCCGCAGCTTGACTCGGACACCGTTCTTTTTGAGACAAAACGACTCCGGATCGATAATATAATCACCGAAAACATAACAATCGCTTTCCTTCTCCGTTGTTTTTTTCTGTCTCTGTATATGAGTCCGAACACGTGCCGTCAGAACACGCGGCGAGAACGGCTTACACACAAAATCATCGGCCCCCATTCCGAAGCCGAGCAGCATATCGGCATCCTCGTTACGTGCCGAAACAATGATAACCGGCGTATCACGGGACGCGCGAATCTTTTGAAGAACTTCATAACCGTCGATTCCGGGCAGACTCAAATCGAGAATCACCAAATCAAACGTTTCGTTCTGAAACAGCTCGATTCCTTCTTCTCCTGTCGCTACCGCCACGGCATCGATGCCCTCTTTTTTCAAATAAGCGGAAATCAAACCGGAAATTTCCGTCTCATCTTCAACAATCAATACACGTGCCTGCATAAAAAATCCTCACTTTATCTTATCACCTTATTTTATCATATTATTTTAAATTTCCGAAACACTTTTTTACAACTTCGCTGTTTCCGACCTTTGTGCAGAGCGAGACAATCACCGTCACCGCGGCCGACACCGGCAACGCGTAAACCAGCGGATCGACGAAGCGGAAGCTGTTCATCACCGCGGCCGGCGTTCCGAAAAGCAGCTGCGGCAAACCGAACACCGCCGATTCGGCTTCGTGGAAAAAGAGAAAGCCGATCACCGCCGCGGCCAGGCCCGACAGCATGCCGGCAATCACCCCGGTCTTCGTCAGACGCTTCCAGTAAAGCGACAGCAGAAACGGCGCCAGATAACCGGAGGCCATAATACCGAAGAAAATCGACGTGGCGCGGGCAATAATCCCCGCCCCCATTTTCATCGACAGGAAAATCGTCAGCAGAATCGCCGCAATAATCCCGATGCGGGAAATCAGCACCGAATAACGGCTGTGAATGCGCCCGCGCGCCGCCGCCTCGAACAGATCGCGGCCGAAGGAAACGCCGATGGCGTGGAACTGACTGCTGAGCGTACTGATAGCCGCCGACAAAATCACCAGCATAAAGAAATAGGAAAACCAGCCGGGCATCGCCTGCTTAATCAGCAGCGGAATGACACTGTCGGCATTGAAACCGGCCGCCTCCAGCGCCAGTTTGCCGCTTTTTTCGTAGAAAAAGACATTCGATAACGCCCCGAGAACGTAAGGCGTGGCCACGGTAATCAGAATAAAAAGACCGCCGACCACAACCGCCCGGTTTAACTCGCGGTTGCTTTTGACGGTGAGGCAGCGCACCGCCAGATGCGGCTGCGCCAGCACCCCGATACCGACGCCGAACACCAGCGACGAATAGAGCACCCACCACAGCTGCGAAAACGGCTGCGGCGAAGAGAGCCAGCCGCGGTGTCCCTGCGCCGCCGAGGCTTCGGGAACCAGCTCCTTCATGGCGTGAAGTTTGGAAAAGGCCTCGACGGGACCGCCCAGCCTGACAAACATCGCCACCAGAAGAAAAATCATTCCGAGCGCCATTAAAGTGCCCTGAAGCGCATCGGTGTACATCACCCCGCGCAATCCGCCGACCAGAACATAAACGGCCACCAGCAGCGAAAAAGCGGCCAACGCCCATTCGTACGGCATCCCCAGCAGACTTTCCAGAATGCGGGCAGCGCCGATGAGCACCGCCGCCGCATACAACGGCATGGAAACGACCATCACCGCCGCGGTAAACAGCCGCACAAAGGGAGAAGAAACGCGCGCCCCCAGAAACTCCGGAAAGGTGTGCGCATTCAACGCCAGCCCCACCGCGCGGGTGCGCCGGCCGAAAACGGCAAAGGCCAGAAAAATTCCGAAAAAGATATTGGCACCGGCCAGCCACAGAAGACTGAGACCGATTCCGGCCGCCATTCCTCCGAAACCGACAATGGCCGAGGTGGAAATAAAGGCGGCTCCGTAGCTGAGCGCCATTACGAAAGGCGGAATGTTGCGCCCCCCGGAAGCAAAATCGTCGCCGTTGCGGGAAGTAATCCGTCCCCAATAACTGAGAAAGGCAATCGCTCCCAGATAGACAACAACAACCGCCAGCAAAACGAAAATATTGACATCGAGCGTCACACTGACCGGATTCACCGCACACCTCCCGTCAGCTCGTCATCGATACGCTCCTCTTCCTCCTGCCACCGCGCTTCCTGTTCCTTTTCTTTGCGGGAGAGCACCGCCTCGCGGGCGCCGGCCACGACGCCGTAGACGACACACAGCAGCGCCGAAGCCAAAAGAAACACGGCACCGAAAAGAACGCTGAACTCGCCGCCTGTCATTTTGCCGCCTTTTTGCAGTCGGCAAACGCCTTTTCGAAATACGGCAGCGAATTGAGAATCACCTTATCGGGTACGCAGTAGGAAATGCGGAAATAACCGGGGTACGAGAAGCCGCGTCCGGGAACCGTCAGAATATTGTACTGCGCCAGCCGCTCGCAATCGGCCGCATCGTCCCCCGACGGCGCTTTGACAAACAGATAAAAGGTGCCCTGCGGTTCGACAAACTCGTAACCGATAGCCGCCAAACCGTCGCACAACAGCTTGCGCCGCCGGTCGTAAATGGCAATATCGACCCCGCAATCCTGCGGCAGACGGGCGATGACCCGCTGCATCAGCGACGGAGCGTTGACAAAACCGAGAATCCGGTTGCACAATATAAAGCCGGCAACAAGCCGTTCGGCATCTTCGGCCGCCGGGTTCAGGGCAATGTAGCCCAACCGCTCGCCCGGAATGGAAAGCTCCTTGGAAAAAGAGTTGACCACCACCGCATGCGGATATTTATCGAAAAGAGAAGGCACCGTGCGCCCGCCGTAAACGATGCGGCGGTACGGTTCGTCGCTGATGAGATAAACGGCGCGCCCCGTCTCTTTCTGTTTGCGCAGCAGCATTTGAGAGAGCTTTTCCAGCACCTGCTGCGAATAAATGTGCCCCGACGGATTGTTGGGTGAATTGATAATGAGAGCCGCCGTGCGCGGAGTGATGGCCGCTTCCAGTGCCTCGATATCGGGATCGAAATCGGGCGCACACGGAACCGTTTTAAAAACGCCGCCGTGGTTTTCGGTATAAAAGCGGTACTCCATAAAACAGGGCGCCGGCGCCAGCACCTCGTCGCCCGGGTTGAGAATCGTCTTTAAAACAACGTTCAACGCTCCCCCGGCGCCGCAGGTCATCACCACACAGCCGGCCGGAACCGCCGTGTTCTGTTCGGCGGACACACGAGCCGCCACCGCCTCGCGCGCTTCCTGATGGCCGGCGTTGGACATGTAGCCGTATTTGTTTTCACCCGGGGTGCGGACCCATTCGACGATTTTTTCCTCGAACACCGCCGGAGGTGCCGCATCGGGATTGCCCAAACTGAAATCGAACACCGCATCGGCACCGTATTTTTGGCGCAGCTCGTTGCCGCGCTCGAACATTTTTCTGATAAACGAACCGCCCTCAATCGCGGCCGCCGTTCTTTCCGAGATAGCCATAAATACTCCTGTGTTTCCATTATATACAAAAGAAGAAAAAAAGACCAGACCCCGCTACGAACGATAGGCGGTAAGATTCACCCGTCTTATACCGCCGAACGGAAACAATTTGTTATTGAAAAAATGACTTTTTCGATATATAATTAATTGATAATATACTTTAAAATCTTTTCAGAGGAAATTCTGATGGCAGATATCAAGCTTTTCAATATCAAAGGTGAAGTTAAAGAATATCAAAGCGGTACGGTTACACTGGAAAAAGAATTACAAACAATTATCGAGAAAAACATGGAAACCTTTTTCGGTGTCACCTTTTTAGCTACGGAATATCGTACCACCGACGGCGGAAGAATGGATAGCATCGGTATTGACGAAAACCATTGTCCTGTTATCTTTGAATACAAACGATCAATGAAAGATAATGTCATCAATCAGGGTTTATTTTATCTGAACTGGCTTCTTGACCATAAAGACAGTTTTAAAGTGCTCGTTATTGAAAAACTGGGGCTAAATGCTGCCGAAAATATCGATTGGTCTATGCCCCGTGTTGTTTGTATTGCCGGTGATTTTACAAAATATGACGAATCTGCCATTAAACAAATGAATCGAAATATCAGTCTCATTCGCTATAAAAAATTTGATGAAGATTTACTTATGTTTGAGCATCTCAATGAAAATACTGTTCCCTCCTTCGTTGACGAAACATCCGATGTATCGATATCAAAACAAAAAAACGCTCAAAGATCATTTGCGGCAAAAAAGAAAGAGGCATCGCCAGAAATCATCGCTCTATACGAAGACCTAAGAAACTATATATTAAGTCTCGGAGACGATATTACGGAAAATCAACTCAAACATTATGTGGCATTTAAAAAGATGAAAAACATCGCCTGCATCGAGATTTTTCATAACCGTCTTATTATGCATCTTAAGTTGAACTCTGATTCCGTTAATTATGAAGACGGATTTACCCGCAACACATCCCAAATCGGTCATTACGGGACCGGTAATGTGGAAGTCACTATTCGCAACAGAATCGATTACGAAAAAGCAAAACCCTTATTGGACAGATCCTATAACGAAAATTAAAGCAAATTTTCAAAAACCCGAACCCTTTTCCCCCTTTCCTCATCCCCACCCGAAGATGATTTCGGTGACTCGTTTATATGAGACTTTCTCCGGAAACTCTGAGAGATTTCTAAAAAACTCTCAGAGTTTTTTAAAAAACATAGGACGTTTTTCGAGTTTTTTAGAAAACGTAGGACGTTTGTTCGGTCAGAACGGGAATCTGTTCTCCGCGGCATAAAAATTATCCTGTACAAACCGGAGAGAATATGCTAACATTGGAAATATCGGAAATATTTTTATGGATGATTTGCGGCAAACACAAAGAAAAGCGCCGGGCAATGAGAAAACGCTCAAACGGAAAATCGAAGACCTGACCTCGTTCATGGTGCGCAAACATTACTGCGAAAACGATACCAAAGCACTCATCGATTTGATAGAAGAGCCTTTCAGCTGGATCGGTGCGGGAGAGCAGGAATATGCTGTCGGTGCGGAGAATGTGATTTCCGCCTTCCGGCAGTTTTCCGGGAAGGTGCCGTCCTGCATTGTCTCCGACGAGCACTACGATGCTGTCCCTATCGGAGAGGGTATCTGGCTGTGTTCGGGTCATTATCGGGTGCAGACCGACCCGTCAACGGAAACATTTCTGCGTGTTCACCAGCGTATTACCGCCGTTTTCCGAATGAAAGATGACGGATCTTTCTGCTGCTCCCACATCCACATTTCCAATCCCTACAGCGAGATGAATGATACCGATATCGGTTTCCCGACGCAAATGGCCAACGATTCGCGCGAATATCTGCGCGAGCAGATTGCGGCTCAAAAGAAACTGATTGACAGGCAGACACAGCGGCTGATGCAACTCAGTTTCCGGGATACGATGACAGGACTTTATAACCGCAACAAATTTAATCAGGAAATGCACAAAAGAACGCGACGGGAAGAAAAATCACTTCCTTTGGGAGTTGCCTATTTCGATCTCAACGGACTGAAAGAAGAAAACGACCGCTTCGGCCACGAAGCCGGCGACAAGCTGATAATCCGAACCGCCGACCATATTAACCGTTCTTTCGGTGACAAGACATACCGCATCGGAGGAGACGAGTTTGTGGTTATCGACAGGGAATCCGATGAACGGCAGTTCGTCTCGCTGATTGAAACGGTTCGCGAAAACCTGAAGCTGGACGGCATCAGTGTTTCGGTCGGCGTCCGGTGGCGGGCCGGCGGCGGCAACATTACAGAGCAGTTTCATGAAGCCGATCGGCTGATGTATGAAGAGAAACACCGTTTTTACCGCGACTGAAACGGGAGGGATATGAAGCATCGTCGATTGCGAATCACGGTTTTGTCGTTCATTTGGGGAATTCTGTTTCCGCTTTCCCTGACGGCGCACCCCCACGTTTTTATGGACTGCCGCACCGAGCTGCTGTGGGAGAACGGCCGGCCGGCACGCTGCCGGATTGAATGGGTTTTCGACCGTTTTTTCAGCAGCGATATTATCAGAGGCTTCGACCGGGACGGAGACGGCCGCTTCAATGAGAAAGAGAAAGAGGCGGTTTATAACGGCGCCTTTATCAATCTGAAAAATTACGGCTATTTTACCTTGATTCGTGCGCAGGGAAAAACTTTCCGCCCCGAGACGGTTTCCGGTTTTACCGCCTCCCATTCCGGCGGAAGACTGACCTATTCGTTTACCGTCGATATTCCCGAAGAGGCGGCTCTGCCCTTTTCGATTGCCGTTTACGATGTCACTTTTTTCTGCAGCATCGAATACGATGCCGACCGGCCGATTCTCTTTCGCAATGTGCCTGCCGGACAAAAGGTTTCTTACCGCGTGGTGCAGACAAAGGAAAATCCGGTTTATTATAATCCGATGGGAGCGGTCAACGACAATGCGGTCTACAACGAATGGAAGCCGGGGCTGGAAACCTTTTACCCGATTGAAATCGAAGTGAGTGCCCGATGAGACGGACGGTTCTCTTTCTCTTTTTTCTGGCGGTGTCGGCCGGTGCGTTATGGGGCAATCCTTTTTTTTCGGCACCCGACGCGGGCAACACCGATTCGCCCTCGTCGGCAAACGAAACCACGGTGCAGCCGGCGCCCGTCCGTTCGCAGGCTGTTTCCGCCGATTCGGCACGGACGCAAAAACATCTGCGGGAAAAAATGGGCGATCTCCTCGACCGGATGGCTCATCCTCAGTCGCCTCGGGAACGCCGTTCGTTGCTGATTTCGCTGTTTCTGCTGTCGTTTGCCTACGGTGTGTTTCACGCTTCGGGGCCGGGGCACCGGAAAACGTTGGTTTTCGGACTTTATACGGGGCGCCGGGCGCCGGTTTGGGAACCGGCTCTGACCTCTTTTCTGCTGGCGTTTCTCCACGGCGGTTCGGCAGTCATTCTGATTCTTCTGTTTAAAGGGGTGGAAGGTTCGCTCGGACAGCGCATCGACCGGTTTGCTCTTTACATGGAAGGCTTTTCGTATCTGCTGATTATTCTTCTTGCCGTTGCCATTTTTGCCGGTGCGGCGGTCGAATATGCTGCTTTTTTAAAAGGACGTCAAAAGAAAGCCCGTTTTTCCGGTTATTTTCTTTTTCTTCTTTCGGGTCTCTATCCGTGTCCGGGAGCGGTGCTGGTGCTGATTCTCTCCTACACGCTCGGGATTCCGGCCTACGGTCTTTTTGCGGTGGCGGCAATGTCGCTGGGAATGGCTCTGCCGGTTGCGGCCGCCGGTTATCTGGCCTGGTTCGGCCGCGAAGGCATTTTTCTCGCCTGCCGTAAACGAGAGTCGCTTCTGCACCATATCACATTCGGCGTCACCGCTTTCAGTTCGCTCTTTCTGATTGGATTTTCGATTTATATCGCGTCGCCCTTTTTCTCGTCGCTGATTCCCCGAAAACCGTTTTCTCCCGTTGCGGTCGAAACAGAGGCCGATTTACGCACCGTAACCGACTTACTGGGACGCACGGTTACGATTCCCTGCCGGGTCGAGACGGTCGCTACCCTCAACAGTGCGGCTCGTCTGGTTGTTTATGCGGGGGCGGCGCACAAATTGTGCGGTGTTACCGAAACAGACCGGAAAGGGGTCGAGGGAATGCCCTACTCGTATGTGAATAAACAGTTCTTTTCCGGTTTGACGCTGACCGGTTCGGGCGGCAGCAGCGATACGGTTTTTTCCGAAAATCTGGTGTTGCTCGACCCCGATGTCGTGTTTGCTTTCACCGGCGACCGAGTGAGACTGGATCGTCTTTCAAAACAGACCTCCCTTCCGATCATCGGTCTCTCCGCATCGGGGATGTTTGCCGACGATTTTCTCGAATCTCTGACACTCATCGGAACGGTAACCGGCTGCGAGGTCGAAGCGGCACGGGTGGTCGAAGCGTTAAAGGGGTGGCAGACCGATTTGACGGTCCGAACGGAAGAAATTGACGACGAAGCAAAACCGACGGTTTACATGGGCGGCATGGGCTTTCGCGGTCCGCACGGGTTTGACGGAACCTGCGCCCTCTATCCCCCTTTTACCGTCATTGCAGCCGCCCATATTGCCGATTTACCGGGCCGCTCGGGGCCTTTTTTGATGAATCCCGAAACGGTGGCCGCCGCCGATCCCGATATTATTTTTTTAAATCCTTCCAACCTTCCTCTGATTCGTGAGGATTACAACCGTCACCCCGATTTTTACCGAAGCCTGAAAGCGGTTCGCGAGGGCCGTCTTTACAGTCAGGTTTCTTATAATTACAATTCGACCAATATGGAAATCGCCGTTGCCGATGCCTACTATGCCGGCACTGTTCTCTACCCCGAAGCCTTTGCCGATATCGACTTCGCCGCCAAGGCCGAAGAGATTTTCGAAACAATGCTCGGCTGCCGTTATCTGCCGGTACTGGATGCGGCCGGAATCGGATTTTCGAAACTGTCGCTCGACAAGGAGGCTCCGTGAGCTGTTCCGCCTATAAGGGAAGTTATACCGGATATATCCGCCGCAAAAAACGGTTTTTGGCGCTTCTGTTGCTGCTCACCGTGCTGACCGCTTTTGCGGCGCTCGCTTTCGGACCGGCCGGGCTGTCGCTGCGGGAAACGGCCGCAGCCCTTTTCGGTTTCGGTTCGCCGCAGGCCCGAACCATTCTGTTTCAGATTCGGCTGCCGCGGATTTTAACGGCAATCGTTGCCGGTATCGGGCTGGCCTCCGCCGGATGCATAATGCAAAGCCTTTTAAAGAACCCGCTGGCGTCGGCCTCGACACTGGGCGTTTCCCAGGGCGCTGCTTTCGGAGCAGCCTTTGCCATTACCGTTCTGAATGCGGGGGTTCAGAGTCCGACACCCGACACGGTTTCGTTTTCCGATCCCTATCTGATTTTTCTCTGTGCCTTTGCCGGCTCGCTGCTGCCGACGGTGCTGATTCTGATGCTTTCCTGTTTTCGGCGGGTTTCGCCCGAGGTGATGATTTTAACGGGTGCGGCTCTCTCTTCGTTCTTCTCGGGCGGCGTCATGATGCTGCAGTACTTTGCCGACGAGTTGAAGATTGCCGCCGTGGTTTTCTGGACTTTCGGTAATCTCGGCAACACGGCGGGACGGGAAATTGCAATCATGGCCGTCGTCACAACGGTTTCCTTTCTCTTTTTCTATTTGAACCGCTGGAACTGCAACGCTCTGCAAACGGGAGAAAACAGCGCCAAGGGACTCGGCGTCGATACCGACCGGTTGCGCATCGGCGGCATGCTGATTGCTTCGCTGACCGCTTCCGTTATTGTCTCATATATCGGAATCATCAATTTCGTCGGTCTGATTGCGCCTCATCTCATGCGGCGGCCGGTCGGCAGCGATTACCGTTATCTGTTACCGGCTTCGGCGCTCTGCGGTTCGCTTCTGCTGCTTGTCAGCGATACGGTTTCGCGGTTGATTCTGCCTCCGGTTGTTCTTCCCATCGGTGCCGTGACAACCTTTCTCGGAGCCCCGCTCTTTCTTTTTCTCATTTTAAAAGGAGAACACCATCGATGATCCGTATCGAACATCTTGCTTACGCCTACCACGGGCATCATCCCGCTCTCGACGATATCTCCTTTCATCTGGAACAGGGAGAACGTCTGGCGCTGTTGGGCAACAACGGTGCCGGAAAAAGTACGCTTTTGAAATGTCTCAACCGCATTCTGGAACCGCCGGCGGGAACCGTTTTTCTCGACGGCTGCGATGTCAAACGGATGCGGCGCAACGAGATAGCCAAAATGTGCGCCTACGTCGACCAGCAGCCGCAGATGCCCCGCCTTTCGGTCTTCGATACGGTTTTAATGGGTCGCAAGCCTTACATCCGCTTCGAACCGACGGCGTTTGACCGTGAGCGGACGGAGGAGGTTCTCGAACTGTTGAGACTTTCTGCGTTTGCGCCCCGTTATGCCGACGAACTGTCCGGCGGCGAACGGCAAAAGGTGGCCCTGGCCCGGGCCCTGGTTCAGCAGCCGCAGATTCTGCTTCTCGACGAACCGACGGCGGGGCTCGATTTACGCAACAGCAGGGAGGTTTTGGAGCTGATTCGCACCGTTTCCTGTGAACAGAATCTGACGGTGGTCACGGTTCTCCATGATCTTGACCGGGCTTTGCGCTGCTGCAACCGCTTTTTGCTGATGAAAAAGAAGAAGATCGCTCTTTTCGGAGACGAATCGGTTTTAACGGACGATGCGGTTTCGCATGTCTACGAAACGCCGGTCAAAATCAGAATGATCGAGGGACGCAGGACGGTCATTGCCGATTAAATCGATTTTTTTAAGGAAGAAAAATATGAACGAAGAAATGATGTGGGAAAAATGTGTCTCGTTTCACGGTCACGTATGCGGAGGGCTGACAATCGGATTCAAGGCGGCTCTTTATGCAGCCGAACAGCTTCGCCTCTCCTTTTCGAAAGACGAGGAAATTGTCTGTATTGCCGAAAACGATGCGTGCGGAGTCGATGCAATTCAGGTCATGCTCGGCTGTTCCGTCGGCAAAGGAAATCTTCTGTTTCATATCACGGGCAAGCAGGCTTTTTCGTTTTACAACCGGCAGACAGGAGAATCGCTGCGACTGGTACTCAATCCGCGGCCGCAAAATATCTCCCGTGAGGAATCGGCCGCTTATTACCGCAGCCTCGAGCCCCGGCAGATGTTTACCGTTAAGGAAACGGTCATTCCGCTTCCCGAGCGGGCGCCCCGTTTCGATTCCTTTGTCTGCGAAGAGTGCGGCGAAACGGCCGGCACGCGGTGGCTGCGGATGGAGGGCGGGCGCCGACTGTGTGTCGACTGCTGCCGTTTAACCGACCGGTTTCATGTTTAGAGGCCGCTGCCGGCACGAAAAAAAAGGGAACCCGCGCAGGCGGGTTCCCTTCCTTCGGAGCAAGCGCCGTTGCGGGCGGCCGCTCTTATTTTTCGAAATCGGCAAGCGGTTTCAGAATATTGCCGAGGGCGTAGATGCTGACGGCATACTCTTTGCCGCTTCCGGCGACCGTCACGGCAAAACGCTCTTCGCCGGCGGCGGCTGCCGAAACGCAAACCGTCTGCTTTGTCCCGTCACGGAATCCGAGAACCAGGGTGACCGCGGCGTTTTCGGCCGTCACCCCCGTTGCGGGAATCACCAAATCGGCTCCTTTCAGTTCCGTAATCTGGCGCACAAACGAGTCGACTCTCATTCCGTCAATCCCTTTATCGGAGCCTTCCGCTTTCCACACCAGCTCTTTATCGTTTTCGCTTCCGACCGTGCGGATCAGAGTGTAATCGAAGGTTCCGCCCTCTTCCAGCGGCGAAGTTCCTTTCACGCTCACCGACTGGACATCGCTGCTCTTCGAAGCGTCGGCAAACAGCTTTAAATTCACCCAGTGGGAACGCTGACCGTAAAGACTCATGCCCGGATCGGACGTCTCATAAACCTGCTTGTCGCCTTCGGCGCGCACATACCGGAAACCGGGACGGTCGGCCACCGCATTACCGAACAGAAGCAGAATTTCGCTGCCGTTGTCCGAAACCAGTTTAATATAAGCGGTTGCGCTTTCGGAGGCCACCCCGAACTGTCCGTATTTTTCTTCGTTGGCCGTAATTTTTTTACCGCGCGGCAAAGCGGCCACTGCCGACAGAAAGGCGGAGACCCGGCTTGTGTCGGCGGGCGCTGCCGTTCCGTCGTAATCGACCGCCCAGAGTCCCTCTTCGGTTTCGGTGACTGTGACGGTTTTCTCTTCGGAAAAGAGTTCGATTTGATTCACTTTTTTCCCGGAGAACGAGGCCAAAAGCGGTTCGTTCTGCGCCCGGCTGCTGCGGCAGTTTCCGGAAAAGAAGATGCCGAGCAGCAACGTCAGCGTCAATACGGCGCACAAAGACGCCAGCACAATGATTTTATTTCGGTCACTCATCGGACACCTCCTTTACCGGCTTTCCGTTTTCTCAAAAAGATACGGACGGTACCGAATATGATGATGCACAGCGGCACCAGCGCAATGACAAAGACTTGAACGAAAATGAAATAGGCGCGACGCGCTTCGGGATCCTGAATCCGGTCCAGCTGCGTATTGCGCTGCACCCGGGTTCTCAACTGCAGCAAATCTTCGTCGGCGGTCAGCCACTCGACCGCATTTTGGATGAAAGTGAAGTTCTGTTCCAGATTGATGCTGAACATGTTGTAGATTTGAACGGTCATCTGATTCTGCTGATCGACAACCGCGAAATCGGTATCGCCGACGACCAGAATGCGTCCGACAGCGGTCGAAATATCCGACACCTGCTCGAATTCGTTTGCTTCACCCGGCCGTTTGGGAATTGTTTTGCCTTTAAAGAAGCTGTCGAAATGACCGGAGAGTGCGGCAGCGACGGTATAGCGTGCCCGCGCCTGTTCCTGCGCCGTTACGGCCATCATGGCGGCCTGCGAAAAGTCAATACCGCTGTCCAAACCGGCTGTCCAGGCTGTACGGGCAGTTTCGGCCAAAGTGACCGTTTCGATTTTATCGTTGTTCAGCACCGCATCGGTAAAGGTCAGCGGCGACGCCCACAACAGGTTCAACCCGTTGAAAGAGGCCGTAATCGGATGGTTTTTATTGCCGCCGGTTCCGGGAACTTTGACAAAGTACGGGTACTGAACAATCGAAAAGGCGTTGCCGGTCGGCATCAAAGCCGCATTGCAGGATGTATCGGCCAAAAGCTGCTCTTCGATACGGATACCGCACGCTTCGAGCCAGTCGGCAACGGCAGTTTCGGTTAAGGGCGAACCGCTCATGCCGTACGGCGACAGCTGCGTTTGGTGGCGGTCGGTCAGCATCAGCAGCGATCCGCCCTGCAGCAGATACTGATCGAGAACCAGCTGCTGATATTCGCTGCCGCTTTCGCCGATGACAATCACCGCTTTAAACGTCGAATCGATTTTGGTTTCGGGGGCGATGGTTTCCACGGTGTAGAGGGCGCCGAGCACCTGATGCAGAAACGCCAGCTGATTGTCGTCGGTCAGACCGGCGGTTAACGGCAACAGTCCGATTTTCCGGTTTTCTTTGTAAACCAGCTCTTTGATTTGGCGGTTGAGGTCGTACTCCAGCGTTTCGGTTTGTGTCACCGCGGGAATCACGCTCTGTTCGCCGAGATAGGATAAAATCAATCCCGAATAGGCGACCGAACGGGAAAACTCGGTCACATTGTTTTCGCTGATTTGCAGCGGCGCCAGTCCTTTGCGGGCCGGTTCGCCGGAAGCGCCCGCTTTGTCGGAATCGATAATTTCGACCGAGATTTTTCCTTTCGAGACGGACGCATATTCCGAAATGGTGTCTTCGATTTCTTTAAAGACGGGAACGCGGTCTTTCAGTTTCGACGACAAATAAAATGTGATATTGAGATGTTCGGGGATCTCTCTGACAATCTGTTTGGTAACGGGGGAAAGCGAGTATTTACGCGAGAAGGTCAAATCCCACCGGAAAGCGTAGACGAGGCTGTTCAATCCGACCAGAAAGAGAAGCAGGACGGAGAGAACGGTTATCAGAATTTGGGTTCGTTTCATTTTCATCGGTTCTCTCCTATTTCCATTTTTTCAAAATCAGAACGCGGATATTCAAATACAAAAAGAGGATGGTCATTCCCGCAAAATAGATGAAATCGCGTGAATCGAGCACTCCTTTTTTGAAGCTGTCGAAATGGTGTGTCGCAAAAAGTGTATTGATGATGCGGGCCAAAGCGTTGGGCATTTCCACCATCATCGGGAAATAACCGCTGAGAACCAGAAACGCGAGAGCCAGAATCGAGACCAAAAAAGCGCTGATCTGATTGGAGCAGAGCGAGGAGAAAAACATGCCGACGGCGATGCAGAGGGCACCGAAAAGAGCGGTTCCCAGATATTGGCCGATCATCTCTCCCGGTTCGAAGGAACCGGTAAAGGCGGTCAAAAACGGCACCGGCAGTGTGAGCGCAATCATAATCAGAAAGAGAACAAAGGCTCCGAAAAATTTCCCCAGCACCAGCTGCGTTTCGGTAAACGGCAGGGTCAGCAGAATTTCGTCCGATTTCATTTTCTTCTCTTCCGCCCAGAGCCGCATCGTCATGGCCGGAATCACGATGATGAAGAGAAACGGAAACGAGGAGAAATAGCCGCGCAGCGAGGCGTAGTTGCCGGCAAAAAAGCCGTTAAACAGGAAAAACCAGACCGAAGCGGCGGTTAAAAAGACAACAAAAACGATGTAAGCTATCGGCGAATTGAAATAGGTCTTCAATTCTTTTTTGACAATCGGTTGAATGGCACTGTGCATCCTCAAACTCCTTCATGGGTCAGGCGGATAAAGATGTCTTCCAGCCCGATTTTTTCGAAATACATTTCGGCAATCCGGTAACGGTTTTTTACCGCCCAGTCAAACAGTTCCGGCGAACGCGATTCGGAGGTCAGCTGCACGGCAGCCGTGACCCTTCCGTTTTTGGCTTCTGCCGAGCGGACGGCCGTAACCGCTTCGCACTCTTTTAACCGTTCGGCAACGGCATCGGCGTCGTCGGCTTCGACTGCCAGATGAAGCACCGGCTCGCCTTTGAGGCTCTTGCCGATTTCTTCTGTGGTTCCTTCGGCCGCAATCAGTCCGTCGTTGACAATCAGAACACGGTCGCAGACCGCTTCGACTTCCTGCAGAATATGGGTCGAAAGCAGAACCGTCTTTTCTTTCCCGATTTTTTTTATCAGATTCCGGATTTCGATAATCTGATTGGGATCGAGTCCCGTTGTCGGTTCATCGAGAATCAGGATTTCCGGTTCGTGAAGAATCGCCTGTGCCAGACCGACCCGTTGCCGGTAGCCTTTCGACAGGTTGCCGATTTCTTTATACAGAACCGATGTCAGACCGCATTCGGCCGCCGTTTTTTCGATCCGGGCGCCTTTCTCCGCCCCGTCGATACCGCGTGCTTCGGCTATAAAATTCAGATACTCGTAAACATTCAGGTCGGTATAAACCGGCGCCATCTCGGGCAGATATCCGATTTGGTGTTTCACCTGAAGAGGTTCGCGAATGGCATCGTAGCCGTTGAGTGTTGCCGATCCGCCGTCCGGATAATGATAGCAGGTCAGAACCTTCATAATGGTCGTCTTTCCCGCTCCGTTGGGACCGAGCAGTCCCACAATTTCTCCTTTTCCGATTGAAAAAGAGACTCCTTTCACGGCGGGAAACGTTCCGTAATTTTTTACCAGATTTTTTACTTCGATCATGATCAGATCCCTTTCCCCTTGAGTCGATTTTCTTTTTAAAACAATAAAAAAAACAATACGTTACAATTAATCTTTATTTTTTACCGGAATTGCCATTCCGTCTTTTGTCAGAAAGGTCTGCGGGAACAGTTCGCGTGCTTCGGTCAGCAGCTGCTGCAAATCGCGGTGGGTATAACGCGGCGAATAGTGAATCAGTCCCATCCGTTCGATGCCTCCCGCCTCTGCCGCAATGCGCGCAGCCTGAGCCGATGTCAGATGCTTTTTCTCGGCGGCGCTGTCGGCCAAATCGGCGGTAAACATGCCTTCGCAAATGAAGAGGTCGGAGCCGGTCACTTCCGGAGCTATCGTCGGCAGATAAGCGGTATCGGTCACAAACGAAAAGCGGCAGCCGCGTCGGGGCGGCCCCAGTACCGTTTGCGGATCGACCGGTTCGCCGTTGCCGTTCATAACCGTTTCTCCCTGCTGCAACCGGGCCCAAAGCGGACCGCGAGGCACGCCGGCGGCTTCGGCAGCGGCCGGATCGAAAACGCCGGGACGGGGGTCTTCGACCAGTTTATACCCGACACACACTTTCGAATGATTGAGCGGAAACGAAAAGACGGAGAAGTCGTCTCCGCGGAACACTTCCCCCGGAACCGACGGATTCTCGATTTCTTTAACAATAATTTCGTAGTTGATATACATATCCAGAACCCGCCGGCTGGTTTCGATGTACTCTTTGATTTTCGGCGGACCGATGATATAAAGCGGCTCGTCGCGGTCGACCTGTGCCGAAAGCATCAGCAACCCGGGGATTCCGGTGATGTGGTCGGCATGGGTATGCGAAACAAAAATCGCCGAAATTTTTTTCCATTTCAGATTCAGATTTCTCAGTGAAATTTGGGTTCCTTCCCCGCAGTCGAACAGAAAGAGATACCCTTCCCGACGCAGCAGAACACTGGTTAAAAATCGGTTGGGCAACGGCATCATGCCGCCGGTTCCCAGGACAAATGTTTCAAAGCTCATGAACAGGCTGCTCCTTTGCGGTTTCCGTGTTTTCCGTCGGCGGGGTCGGGGCCGTTCCGGCGGTCAGCCGAAAAACAATTTCGCCTTTCTGCATCCGGCACTCGACTTTATCGGCTTCGGGATGTCTCAAACACTCCAATGCCAGCGGATCTTCGATGCGGGTACGGATGGCGCGCCGCATGGTTCGGGCACCGTAAACGGGATCGAAACCGGTTGCCACCAATTCGTCGCGCACGGCGGCGGCTATCTTTAAGGTTATCCCGTTTTTGGCCAGCCGTTCGACCGTCTCGCGACACAAAAGATCGGCAATCTGTCGAATCTGCGGCTCTTTGAGGCTGTCGAATACGACGATTTCATCCAGACGGTTGATAAACTCGGGAGCCAGAAACCGTTTGGCCTCCGCCATGGCCGACTGTTTAATTTCGGCATAACTTTTCCACCCCTTTTCCTGCGAAAAGCCGAGCTGTCCCGCGCGGTTTAAATCTTTCGACCCGAGATTACTGGTCATGATAATGACCGCATTACGGAACGAGACTTTGTGTCCGAGACTGTCAATCAGTTCTCCCTCTTCGAGAACCTGCAGCAGCAGATTAAAGACATCGGGATGCGCTTTTTCGATTTCGTCCAGCAAAACAACGCAGTACGGACGGCGGCGCACCATTCCGGAAAGCATTCCGCCCTCTTCGAAACCGACGTAACCGGGAGGCGCTCCGACCAGTTTGGACACATTGTGTTTTTCCATATAATCGGACATATCGACACGAATCAGCGCATCGGAACTGCCGAAGAGTGTTTCGGCCAAAGTTTTGGCCAGATAGGTTTTTCCGACACCGGTCGGCCCCAGAAAAAGAAACGAACCCGACGGCCGCTGCGGCGAAGCGAAACCGACACGCGAGCGGCGGATAGCCGAAGCAACGGCGGCCACCGCTTTGTCCTGTCCGATAACAACACGGTTCAGCTCCTCTTCCAGATGAAGCAGCCGGTGAGCCTCGCTTTCGGCCAGTTTTTCGGCGGGAATTCCCGTAGCCGTCGATACCACACGCAAAATGTCGTCTGCCGTGACAGGCAGCCGCTCTTCACTGCGTTCCCGATGCCAGACAGCAACGGCCGCAGCCAGCTCCCCTTCCAGCCGTTTGATGCGGTCGCGCTCTTTGGCTGCCTCTTCAAAGCGCTGTTCGTCAACCAGAATATTTTTCCTGAGCTTACGCTGACGGATTTTTTCCTCCAGGCGAACCACCGTTTTCGGCTTTTCGCTTTGTCGAATCCGCTTTTCGGCACCCGCTTCGTCCAAAAGGTCGATGGATTTATCCGGCTGAAACCGTTCGGTGATATAGCGTTGGGAAGCGTTAACGGCCGTTTCGACCGCCTCCCCGGTATAGACAACATGATGATGATCTGCGTAACGGCCGACTATGCCGTAGAGAATTTTTTTGGTGGCCTCTTCGTCCGGCTCATCGATATAAACATTCTGAAACCGTCGTTCCAGGGCGGAATCTTTTTCGATGCGGCGGCGGTATTCTTTCACCGTTGTGGCTCCGATACACTGCAGCTCGCCGCGGCTGAGAGGCGGCTTCAAAATATTGGCCGCATCGATGGCCCCTTCCGAACCGCCTGCCCCGACAATGGTGTGAATCTCGTCAATAAATAAAATGATGTTCCCCTTTTCCATCACAACCTGAAGCAGCTTCTTCAGACGGTCTTCGAACTCGCCCCGGTATTTGGTTCCGGCGACAATGGCTCCCATATCGAGATAGAGAATCCGGCGGTTCTGCAGGCCTTCGGGAACATTTCCGGCCGCAATCCGCTGCGCCAGTCCTTCCACCAAAGCGGTTTTACCGACGCCCGGTTCTCCGAGGAGAATCGGGTTGTTTTTCCGACGGCGGCTGAGAATTTTCATAACCCGCTCGATCTCTTTTTCGCGTCCGATAATCGGATCTCCCTCGCCCCTTTTCGCTTCGGCAACCATATCTTTGGAAAACAGAGAAAGAAATTCCTCTTTTTTTCGGTCCTCTTCGGTTTCACGAACGGGCCTGCGAACCGTGTCGTCGGTTTCATTCGCCTTAAAGAAAACAAGATTCCCGTTTTCGATCAGGGGACGGCATATCGAATCCGCGGTTTCGGCCGCCGTACGGAAAAGAAGCGGCACACCGGCTCTGACTCCGTTCGGAAGGAGAGCCAGCTTTCCGGAAAGAATATCCAGATAATTGCGGTAACGTTGCGAATAGGGAGGATCCGAAACCGATTCATCGGTTATCGATTCGAAAAACCGTTTCAGCCGCAAAATCAGCTTCGACCGCGATCTTTCGGAGTCAAAACAGTCGTTTAATTTTTCTTTATCCAAAGCGGCATAAATTAAATGCTCGGGTTCGATTCGGCCCGAATGAAATTCAAGGGCCCGTTCGCGCACTTCGTTGAGCAACAGCTGCTCGGCGTCGTAATTCAGTCTTTGATGCACAAAACCTCCGCTTTTCCGCAAAAAATATCTTTCAGAAGATGTGCCCGCAAACTGTCGTACATCATCGGTTCCGACGATCCGGTAAAACGGTTACGAAATCGGGTCAGATAACTTTCCTTTAAAAAATCGAAAAGCCAGTTGATTGTCGAACAGGGATGATCGGCCACTCCGGCCAAAACGGCCATTCTGACTGTTTCCAAAATGTCGTACGATTCGGCCAGTGTCAGCTTCATCGAAAGATTAATCCGATCGAGAGCATCCCGATAACGGGCCCGGATCTGCTCCGTCATACCGTTATGCCAGTCACGCCGCTTCAATCGTTCCATTTTGACAATCGTGCCGAGATTTCCCGAAAACCGGTTCATCATTTCCTCTTCGGTTTCACCGTTTAATGCCGTGGTCGAGACCGATAAAATTCCGCAAACGGCTTCTTTCAGCACCGGACAGATGTACGGTTCGATTTTCAGATTCTCGGCGGCCGCTATTTTCAGCAGGCGCGATCCCTCGTCCGTCTGATTGAGGGCGGGAAGAGAAAGCAGCACTTCGGCTTCGAGTCCGGCTCCGGTTCGGGTACGGTGGCTGTTCAGATAACCGTAGCGGAGCGATACCGCATAAGGAAAAATCTTTTCCAGGCGGCGGTCGATATCACTCAGACTTTCGAGAGAACGGAACGGGTCGAATTCGGACGAAACGATTCTCAATTCGATGCCCTCCCGATTCAGAAAAAAAAGTGTTGCTCCGTTTTTATCGGTATAAAAAAAGACCGGAACGGTCATACGTCCGTAGTCGTCGGGCAAAAGTCCCCGATCGCGATAATAAAAAAATTCGTCATCGCTCATTTTTTCCGAACGGTGCAGAGTCCACTCTCCTTCCGGCAGACGGTCCATCCGCTCCGTGACCGCACCGAGAAAACGGCGGCTCTCCGCTGCCTGCATCCGTGACGGGAACAGATATCCGGTACAGTTCCGAAAGAGCGACATTCGCAAGCGGATAACGCAATCACTGTATGAAATAAAATTACTGTCGTGCATCATATCCATCCGATTATTCCTGCCGGAGAGCCTCTTTTTTATGCTCTATTTCAGTTTTTAAACGTTGCGCCTCGGCATAATTTTCGTTTTCCACTGCCGATTTCAGCCGGATCTCCAGATCGGGCAATTCCTGTACCGCAATCCGGCAAATTTCCATTGCTTCGGGAATCCGGCCTTTATAAATTTTATCATGAAAAAAAGAATCGTTCAACTCTTTTTCGAAAGTCACGTAACACTGCGGACAACCGGCCGTCTCTTTTTTCATCAACTGTCCCAAAGAGATTCCGCACCGGGGACAATAGACCGTCTGTGCGGGCGCTTCGCCGGAAGAGACTGTCTCCTTCATCGATCCGACGGCCCGAAAAATCGTATCCAGCACTTTTTCGAGTTGAGGATTTTTCTGATCGATACCCCGCTCTGCCGCACACTCGGCACAAAGATTGAGGTCCGATGTCTGGTTGCCCCGTGTCTGTTTAATATGAATGACGGCATCGTTTTTCTTGCAAATATCGCACTTCATTTTACAAATCCTTCATGACATCCAAAGGTTTTCGTCCGGCAGCGGCAACAGCCGGAATAAGCGCCGCCGCACCCGAACTGAAGACTGTCAGCGTCGCAATCAGAAAAATATGACGACGGCTGATCACCAACGGTATATTTTCAAGATAATACTCTTTATTCAGAATTTCAATCTTATTTTGAAAAAATCCGTCGCCGTTTAACCCGGACAGCAATCCGTAGAGAAACGAGAATACCGAATCGGCCGTTTCCGTTAATGTATTTAACTGCACGGCCGCCAGCAAACCGAGACTCAAACCGATCACCGTACCGCATATCCCGATCAGAAAACCGGCCGATAAAAACGAAAGGAAAACAGTCCGCGACGATACGCCGAGACTTCGCAAAAGGGCAACGGCGCTCCGTTTTTCCAGTTCGAATGCAACCATAATGGAGAAGATATTGACTGCAGCCAGCAGAATAATCAGTACGGCTATCGATAAAATAAGGGTAAACGTACTGTCGAGATTTTCCATAAGCGACCGGTTTTTTTCTTTCCACGTACGAAAGGTAATCCCTTCACTGCCGAAAAGACGGTTTAACTCCGCCGCCGCTTTTGATGCGGAAATTTCGTCGGGGGAATCGAGTTTGATTCCCAGAACCGTATGCCCCTCTCTTCCGAACAGCGACCGTGCCCGATCGTATCCGATGTAAGCCGTCATGTGGTCCAGTTCGTAATAACCTGTCGTAAAAACCCCGGTGACGGTAAATGTCACGGCCTGCAGAAAAGACCGGCCTCCCGCTTCCCGGTTAAGCAGCATCCGAATGCGGTCGCCGGCTTTCAGGCTCAGCGATTCGGCAATGCCGTCACTGACAAGAAGGCTGTCCGAAGAACTCAAATCAAATCGGCCGTCCAGAATCTGAAAATATTTGCGAAATCCGGCATCGCTGTCGTACAAATCGGCCGGAACGCCTTTCAATGCGGCCGCATTACGGCCTTTATCCGAAGCCAGCAGCACATGAGTTTCCAGAATCGGAACAGCCGATCGGATTCCGTCCCGCCCGGTAATCCGGTTTGCCCAATCGGCAGCCCGTTCGGAAAAATCGGTGTGATACGACTGCCCCGTAATGTGAAAAGAGCCGATTTCCAGATACCGCCCGACAATTCCGCTGATCATCCCGGAAGCGGTCTGAATGGAAACGACAACCGGAATCAGAGAAATAACGATGCCGAAAACGGCACCGCGGACTTTTCCGTTATCTCTGCGTCCGCCGAGAGGCACAAAAAGCATCCGAAAAGCGTAAAAAAAAGCGCCCGTCTTCATAATTTCTGCAATCTGCCCTGTGTCAGTACGTAATGAATATCGCCCTTCCCGGCCAGCCGGGAATCGTGAGTGACCAGAATCAGACTTTTCCCCTCTTTTTCGACTACATCGAACAGCAGCTCTTCGACCCGCTCCGAATGAGACTCATCGAGGTTTCCCGTCGGTTCGTCTGCCAGAATCAGCGGCGGATTATTGATTAATGCCCGCGCTACGGCAATACGCTGACACTCTCCGCCCGACAGCTGAGCCGGGAAATGGTCGGCCCGGGCCGTCAATCCGACACGTTCCAAAAGGAAACGGGCTCTCTCTTTTGCCGTTTTGGCAGGCTCGCCGGAAAGATAGGCCGGCAGCCAGATATTTTCCAAAGCGGTAAAATCTTCCAGCAAATGGTGAAACTGAAAAACAAAACCGATACATTCGCGCCGATACGAGGTCAGTTCTCTTTCGCTCAGTCGGGAAAGTTCGTATCCGCACATCGAAACCTCCCCTCCGCTCAGGGCATCCAGACCGGAAATCAGATTCAGAAAGGTTGTTTTTCCGCATCCGCTGGGACCGGTAACCGTCACTTTCTCCTTCTTCCCCAGCACAAAATCGATCCCGTTCAGAATTGATATTTTTTCGTTTCCCATTTCGTATGTTTTCGAAAGATTCTCGACACGAAGCAGGACCTCGCTTTTATTCTCATTCATAACGCATTACCTCACACGGTTTAATTTCGGTCAGTCTCGCGGTTGCCGCATAGGCGGCTGCCGCCGATGCCGCCAGACTGAAACAGGCAATCGCCGTCACCTCTTTAAAATCAATCCGTATCGGCAAGTCATAGAAGAATCTCAAATCGGGCATAAGGGACGCGGTAACGGGTGCGGAATAAAACAGAATTTCGATAAGAGAAATCAGTTCCGAAAAATGAATGGTAACAAACAGACCGGTAACCGTTCCCCAGAAAACGGCACGAATTCCCATCAGAATCCCGACAAACAGAAACGAAAGCCGGATTTGTCTCGGCGAAACACCGATAGCCTTAAAGACTGCAATTTCTTTCTGCTTCTCGAAAATCAGTCGTTTGATCATAAAATAAAGATTCAGAATGACAACGGCCGCAACGAGTCCGAGAAGAAAGGACATGGCAAATTTCTCCAGTTTCAGCGCACTGAAAAAAGAGCGGTGGGAATCCCGCCAGCTTTTTACGACGGCATCGGCCGGCAGATACGGTCTGAGGGCAGCGGTCGTCCGATCATCGGCAAAACGGTTTTTCAGTTTTATTCCGTAAATCAGAGGGTTTACGGAAAATCCGTTGCTCCAGCTGCCGGTACCGGTGAGAATCAGCAGTTCATCGATTTCCCGAAAAGCCGTTTCATAGATACCGCCGACCGTAAATGTCTTTACGGGGGGACTGACAAGAGAGAATCCGGAGGCACTCAATGAAATCAGGTTAATTTTATCTCCGACTAGAAGGCCCATCCGCAAAGCCGTCGTGCGGCTGACGGCCACTGTATCCGGCTGACCGAAATCGAAACGGCCTCGGACTTCCCGAATTTGCGAAGCCATTCCCGGATCGATTTCTTTCCATTCGGGAGGAACGGCCCGCAGCAGATATCCGTAAAAGCGGCCGTTGCGGCCGGCCATCACCGTCTGGGTTTCGTAAAACGGCATGACCGAAACGACATTGGTGTCGCGTCGGAGAGTCTCAAGGCGGTCGTCATCCAAAACCGTTCCTTCAATCCGCAGATGATACGAAGAGACCTCGACAATGGCATTGATATAATCGGACTGAAGACCGTTCATAATACTCAATATCAGAATCAGGGCAAAAATGCCGCAGGCGAGCGTCCCTGTCAGCAATCCGCTGAGAAGTCTTTTCCCCCGCGAACGGGAACGGAAAAGAATCCGCCAGGCCATAAATGCGGGTTGCGCCATCCGGTACGGGCTCATGATCGGCGCCTCCGTTTTGCCGGTTTCTCTTCTTCGGCAGAGGGATTTTCTCCGGCAGAGGAATTTTCTCCGGCAGAGGAATTTTCTCCGGCAGAGGAATTTTCTCCGGCAGAGGGATTTTCTCCGGCAGAGGGATTTTCTCCGGCAGAGGGATTTTCTCCGACAGAGGGATTTTCTCCGGCAGAGGGATTTTCTCCGACAGAGGGATTCTCTCCGGCAGAGGGATTCTCTCCGGTTTTTGTCTCATAAAAAAGAAGTTCGTTATCGACCTCTATATTGTCGCGGAATACGATTCTGATAAACGGTTTGCCGTCTCGATAAACAATTTCGGTATAATCCTGGGCCGACTCTCCGTAAATAAGTTCTCTGGTCAGCACTTCGTTGACATAAACAAGACTGCCCGCAACATTTCCATCTTTGTCATATTCATAAGTGACCCGCTCGCGCCGTCCGTCGGAACTGATATATTTTTCGGAAACACGGTTGTCGGCATCGTAAGTGTAATCGATAACGATCTTCGATGAACCGATATAAGTGACCTCTCTGGAAATACGGTTTTCTTTATCAAAGTCACGCACAATCTTTTTATCACCGGAAAAATCTTCCTCGACGGCACGCCCGTCTTCATCCTGTTCGATTTTACGATAGACCAGTTCGTCACCGATCCATTCTTCGGACGAGACCAACTTCCCTTTATAATAGTTATACTGAAAAGAGTATCCGCTGTACGTATGAATCTGATTGCGCAAATCGAAATCGAGAAACCCGTATACCGAATAGGTGACTTTTCCGTTTTCGTAGGTATTGGTGGCTCGCAGCAGCCGACCGTTGGAACCGCGGGTATAGGTTGTCGTATAAAGAACTTTCTCGTCGGGTGTTTTGACAACCGTTGCACTGAGGTTACTTCCCGAATACCGGTATTCCCGGACTTCGGAAATCCGGTTCTCGAAATAAATCTCCTCTTTTTGAAGACGAAAATTATTGAAGTAAGAGGTCAGAAGTTTGCGGGATCCGCTGAATTCCGTTTCCTGATATCGGCCCGGATACATCCGTCGGTTATCGTACGTCCGTTCCCACCGGCGAATTTCTTTCTGTTTCTCGAAAAGCTGACGAATGACCGCATTATCGAGATCTTCGACAGTCACGACATATTCGAATTCATCGAAACGGGAAACACCGATCTGATTATAGACGGCCCCCGACTTGTCCGCACGATAATAGGTGACCTGCGCCGATAAAGGGAAATAACAGAATAAGATAATAACGGAAAAAAGATATTTCATTCTCCCAAAAAGCGGTCCAAAAACTGCTCCGTATCAAACGGTTTCAGATCTTCGTAGCCCTCTCCCACTCCGGTAAACGCAATCGGCAACCCGAACCGGCGACAGACCGCAAAAAGGTTTCCGCCGCGCGAAAGCGAATCATATTTTGTCAGAATCACGGCATCGATACCGACTGCCTCGTGAAAGATTTCCGCCTGCGAAACGCTGTTCTGTCCCGTTGTGGCATCAAGGACCAGAATTTTTCTCAACCGGCAGCCGGCAGCCTTGTTTTCGATAATTTTATTGATTTTTTTCAGCTCTTCGATTAAATGGGATTTTGTATGCATCCGTCCGGCAGTATCGGCAAGAATCAGAGAGCTGTTTTTTGCCTTTGCGCTGGATATGGCATCGTAAATGACCGCACCGGGATCGGCCCCCGGGGCGTGGCGAACCACCCGTATCCCCAACCGGTCGCCGTGTACCGCCAGCTGATCGATGGCGGCTGCACGGAACGTATCGCCCGCCGCCAAAACAATTTTCTCTTTCCCGATTTCCGCGGCGTAAAAGTGCGCCAGTTTTGCAATCGTGGTTGTTTTCCCCACGCCGTTAACACCGAGAATCAGATCGATATTCAAAACATCGGGATCGGGACGTAACGAATCGGTCAGCAGCGATTCCCTCAGAATGTCGCGTAAAATCCGCCGGGCTGCCGCCTCATCCCGCGTTTTTTCGTTTTTCAACCGCGTTTTTAATTCTTCCGTGACCGAAACGGCCAGTCTGACGCCCATATCCCCTTCGACCATCAAATCTTCCAGCTCCGTATAAAATGCATCGGAAAGCGACGAAGAAGAAAGCAGCGAAAACAACCGGAACCCTTTCGATTCCCGCGAACCCGTTGTCTCCTGTTTATTTCTGCCGAATAACTTCATAAAACCTCACCTGCTGTCATAAACTTTAACGTAATCTATCATGTCGACAATAAGTCCCGTCGCCATAATGGCATTCAGTACAATACTGACGGAAAAGACCGTCGCCATCGCTTTATATCCGAAAATAATCTGCTGCCGCTGCACGGCGTTATCGGCCGTTGCTTCCGGAATCGAATCGAGGAAACGGGTCTGATACCCGTTTGCCAAAATTGTCAGCGGAATAGAGAACGCCAGTCCCGCAATATTGAAATAAAAATCTTTCCGCTTGCTTTTCATATAGTCATCGATGTCAAATGCGGAAGATTTCAAAACAAAATTCATTTTATCTCCCGATTCCGGATTGAGAGCCGACACCAGATCGAGATAGCCCTCCTTCTTCAGCATCAGCGGTTCGTTGATACCCCCGTTCTCGATAAGAAAAGGAGTGGTCCCCACCCAGAGCGAAGACAGATAGACATCGGCTCCCGGAGGAAAGGTATTGACGACAACCGGAGGAACCGGATTACGGATTAGAGATACGGAGAGCGTTTTTGTCTCTTTCGGATTCAGAACAATTTCAATCTCTTCGCCGATATACCCGGGAGCTTCGACTGTCATAATATAAGTTCCCGGTTTCATGCTGTTGTTTCTGTAGACGCCCGAACCGCTGTAGTCGTCTCCGATACGGATCGAAGCCGTTACCGGCATGGCGGAAACGGTAAAATCGGTCCACGGATAGCCGACAACGACCGTTATCAGATCTTTCAGATGTTCGGAAACCTGCATCTCGATTTTATCGGGCGCTCCGCCGCCTTCGGCATCGAAAACCGTCTTGTCGAGAATAGACGAATATGCGCCGATCCGGTAATAAATATACCCGGCCATTTCTTCGAGACGTCCGTAAATAACCAGGTCGGCCTTTTTTTCCGTTGCAAACTGTTTCTGTTTGTCCTTAATCGGATCAAACAGTTCCCGACTGTCGCTTTCTCTCAGCAGAACTATTTTCCGTTCTTCGGGAATCCCGATATCGGAAGGCGAAAAGTCCTTGAGATAACGGAACTTTTCATTCAGAGTATCCCTCTTTTGCAACAGCTCCCACTCTTTTTGCTGTCGGAATCCGTAAGAGGACGCGGCGGTAACATCGAAATCCAGCTCGTCGAAAGACTTCCGCAATTCGGCCGATTCTTTCAGCAGCGTCTGACGGGCATTATCGATAATTCTTTCGGCATAGCCGCGCCGTTCTTCATCCGACAAAGTGTGCGTTGTGTAATTCAAAAGCGTTGTATATATTTTTAAAGGAAGACTGGAAGCCAGATAGCGGTTCTCGAGCGAAATATTCCGGGTCGAAAAATAAGAGACAACGATATTCCAGTCGGTCGATTCGTCTTTGAGCTTCAGAGTTTCTATATAATTTTCCTGTGCGGCAAAAAGCGGTCCGGTCCATACGAGAATAAATACAAGACAAAAGACCGGAAATCGGTATTTCACTCCGCCGGTTCCTCTTTGGCATTCCACTTCAGGTATGCCTCCATAAATTCCGTCACATGACCGTCCATGACGGCAAGAATATTTCCTTTCTCGAATTTTGTCCGATGATCTTTCACCATCGTGTACGGCTGAAAGACATAGGAACGAATCTGATTCCCCCAGGAAATATCCTTTTTCTCCCCGCTCTGTTTTTCTTTTTCCTCATCCTGCTCCTTTTTATAAAGATCGTAGAGACGGGAACGGAGAATATTCATAGCGGTCGCCCGATTCTTGATCTGACTGCGCTCGTTCTGACACTGAACCACCGTTCCTGTCGGCAGGTGGGTAATGCGAACGGCCGAGTCGGTGGTATTGACGTGCTGCCCGCCCGCCCCGGAAGAACGGTAGGTATCGATCCGCAAATCTTCGGGTCTGATGTCGACTTCGATGCTTTCATCCATAACGGGAGACGCAAAGACCGAGGCAAAAGAAGTGTGTCGGCGTGCGTTCGAATCAAACGGCGAAATCCGTACCAGACGGTGAATCCCGGTTTCGCCCTTCAAGTAGCCGTATGCGTAAAGGCCCTTTATCTGAACCGTGACCGACTTCAGACCGCCTTCGGCTTCCAAAATATCGAGGACTTCGGTTTTGTAGCCGCGCATTTCGGCCCATCTCAGATACATCCGGTAGAGCATCGACACCCAGTCGCACGCTTCCGTTCCGCCCGCCCCCGAGTGGATGGTCAGATAGGCATCCGCCTTATCGAAATCCCCGTTCAGCAGTTCTATCAGCCGCAGCTGTTCGAACAGTTTTTGAGTCTCTTCGAGAGAGGTTTCGATTTCTTCCTGCCAGGAGGGATCGTCGTCACTCTCGGCCATTTGAATCAGTTCGAGAATATCGTCGTAATCGCGAAACAGTTTCTGCCACGATTCGACACGCCGTTTCATGGCTGTCAGTTCGTTAAGAACGGCTTCTGCTTTATCCCGATCGTTCCAAAAATCGGGAGCACAGGTCTGACTTTCTTTTTCGGCTATTTTCTTTTCGAGTACGGATAAATCGAGATGTTCTCTAATCTCATCAATCTTCGATCCTAAAGAACGGCTCACCATTTTGAGATCGTCCAGCACTATTGTTACCTCTTTTTTATTTTAACGTATTTTAAAGGAAAATTCAACCGCGCATCTGAGCACGGACAATATTAAATGTCACTCCCGTCACCCATGACGACTCGGCACGGAGATCGATTTTCCAGATTATTTTGGCCGAAACATGCTGATACAAGGAGACCGGCTCACCGTTGACTTCGGTTTCGGCATAAACCGGCTCGAAAAAAACATCTCCGCTCCGTGTGAATCCGAGAGTCAGCACCGTTTCGTTCACGGGATCGGTCAGCTTCAGTTCCGACACCTGCCGGAACTTCCGCGGTTTATCGAGAGTATATTCCGTTTCGTAACCGGCTTTCTTAACGGTACAAGTCCGGCAGTCGGGAAAAGAAATATTGAGCTCGGTTCCGAAATAACGGGAGAGATTCTGATTGCCCGTGCTGTAGAACTGATACTCGACGAAAACATCATTTCTTTTCAGAATATACTCTTTACGCATTTCCACATTGTCCGGCAACGAAAGAGTAAAACGATATATCCGTTTTTGTTCGTTTCTCGATTCCAGTTCATATATAAAATCACTTAAATCGTAGCGGAAAAGCCCCGGGTGCAACCGTTCGACACTGCCGGTTTGCGCATCTTCGGGAAGAAAAAAATCCTGGAAACAGGCGGCACGTCGTCTCAGAAAAACGCCGAAATCTCCTTTCGGATCGTAGTCGCAGAAGGTATTGATATAATTAAAGGCACTGGGCAGATAATCGAGTTCGCGCAGGGAAGCTCCTTTGCGATGAATCAGGGCCGTCAGCGTCTGTCCGAAGTAAAGAATCTCCTGAAGACCGTCGTCATCAAAATCGATTTCGGGAGCCGGTCCGCTGCGGCGCAGCATTTTTTCGACCGCTATCAGTGCGGTATACGATTTCTGTCTGGCAGCCGCATCGAAAACTCCCGCATCATCCGCCTTGCGCAACGGATAGGCCGCCTGCCCTTCGGCAAACACATCAATAACCCGTTTCCGGTCGGCCTTGGGGCACGTATTCAAAAACGATTCGATAAACCTGATACGGTTGTACAAATGCCCCGCTTCCTGGTATTTAACCAGAAAATTGCGGAAATGACCTTTCTCGAACAGGAACTCGTATCCCGTCGACTCGAACCGCCGTGAAATCAAATCGTAACAGCAAAATTTTTCATTGAAAAACATTTTCCCGAAACAGGAGATTCCCACCGACGAAGGAATAAAGACCCGTTTGTACTCTTTCGCCGAAGAGATAACCTGTCCGGGACAGAGAAAGGTGAACGAAGATTCCCGGCAATTTTCGAAAAAAGAACCGATCCATTCATATGACTGCGGCGTCAGCGAAAATCCGTTTTTGAAAACAGTAACGGTATCTTCATGCAAAGTCGATTGAAGCTGTTTCAGGTTATCGAAGTAGTCGTCGAGAGGCACTTCGCAAAACGGTTCGGACAAAGAGCGGATAATCGGAAAAAGAAACAGAGTCCGTCCCTGATCTTCCGTAATAAAAACATTAAACAAATCTTTTGCGGAGAATCCGCAGGACAAAAAAGCGGCATCATCGATAAACGTATACTGAAACCCCATCGAATTGAGCAGAGACGGAAACGATGATTCCCAGTTCCCGTCGTTAAGCCAGAACCCTTTCGTCCGGGTGCCCTTCCCCACCGTGTCTCGGACGGTCATATAATGCTGTTCGATTTGATAGGTTCGGCTCCGGGGGGAAATCAGCTGCAAAGGAGGCTCGTAATAACCGCACGAAAGGAATTCGATCCGTCTCTGCTTCGAAGAAAAAAGTTTCAGCTGAAAAAGACTTTCTTTATGCTCCTTCTTGAGCCAGTCAAGCAGATTTCCGCTGAAATAAAGGGTCAGTTTGAGATCTCTGTACCGGGCAAGCAATTCGATTAACGGTACAATCGACCGGCGGTAAAGGCGTTCCGCCTCATCTTCGGAAAAACAGGGAGAAAGAGAAAAAGATAATCCTAAAACAAATCCGACCCGACTCAAACTTCCTCTGCTACTTCAGACTGACAATACAGTGAGAAGGACATTTTTCGACAGCTTCGTTTCGACTGCCTTTCTTATTATAATCGATTTTTGCCAAAAATCCATCCATAAAAAATCCGCCGTCCGGAGATTTTTTTGTACAAAGAGAACATCCGAGACAGCCGACACCGCAATCCTGTTTTGTCTGCACCCCTTTTCCCGGATGGGAACAGGCAACGGCGTAATCGGCCGACTCAGGAATCATTTGAATGATATTCATCGGACAAACGGAAAGACATTTTCGACACGAAATGCATTTTTTTCGGTCAATCACGACACGTCCGCTTTTTTCGCGGTAAATCGCACGCACGGGACATACATCCATGCAGCTGCCGCCGCCCAGACAACCGTACTTGCACTTTTTGGCCCCTTTGTAAAAAAGAGCCCGGGAAGTACAGTCGGCGAGTCCGTTATATTCGAAACTGAGGGCTTCGGAGGCAAACGGAAGGGCATGACAGGCAATAAAGGCCTTTTCCGGTTCTCCGGCTGCGGCCGTTTCCTGTCCCGTAATTTCGGCTATTTTAGCCAGCCCTTCGGCTGTCAGCGACGTACATTTGTTGGCGGGAGCCCCCTCCAGAATAATGGCCTCGGCATAAGCGGCACAACCGGCGTAACCGCAGGCTCCGCAGTTGGCTCCGGGAAGGATTTCTCCGATTTGCTCTATCCGCGCTTCTTTCCTGACAGCCAAAAAATGGGAGGCCGACGCAATAATCAGTCCGAGAAGAAGACCGATGGCAAACACAATCAGAACAGAAACAAAAAGAATCAGAAAACTCATGTGCCCTCCTATACTCCCGGAAAGAGATTGGAAATCATCGAACTGTTAAAGGCCATAAAAGCAAGTGCCATCGCTCCCGCCGTAATAAACGCGATCGGCACACCGCGAAACGGTGCGGGAACTTTTTCCAGAAGCAGTTTCTGACGGAGAAAGGACATAATTACCAAAACCATCAAAAACCCGATTCCTCCCGACATACCGGCAACAAACGATTCCAGCGGTCCGAAATTTTCATCAACGGAAATAATCGCAATACCGAGAACGGCACAGTTGGTGGTTATCAGCGGCAGATAAATTCCGAGTGCTTTGTACAAAGCGGGAGAAAGTTTCCGGATAACCAGCTCCACCAGCTGCACCAGAGAGGCAATCACCAGAATAAAGACGATTGTCTTTAAAAATTCGATTCCCAGGGGGGCCAGAATTGCATGATAAACAGCCCATGTCAGCAGAGAAGAGATTGACATAACAAAAATAACGGCAAACCCCATACCGACAGCCGATTCGCGGTTCTGCGAGACCCCGATAAACGGACACAGCCCCATAAACTTCGACAAAATAAAGTTATTGACCAGAACAAACGAGAAAAAGATGACAATCAGATTCATGCGGCAGCTCCTTTTCTTTTTTCTTTATCTTTGCGTCCGGGGCGGCTCCGATACGCTTTCAAAGCGTTGATTCCGGCAATCACGAATCCCATGACAAACAGAGCCCCGGCAGGAGTTGCCAAAACGGCCGCCGGCGATTCGCTGAGTCCCGGTATCACAAAACGGTAAACAACGGATCCCGATTCCCACAATGTCAGCGTCCCCGATCCCAAAATTTCGCGGATAAAAGCTATCAGCATCAGAGAAAGGGTGAACCCGATTCCCATTCCCAGACCGTCGAGAACGGAAGGTATCAGCCGGTTTTTACCGGCAAAAGCTTCCGCCCGCCCCAAAACAATACAATTGACGACAATTAACGGAATAAAAATGCCGAGACCGCTGTAAAGGACGGGAGAAAATGCTTTCAGGACCAGTTCGACGATTGTCACAAATGTCGCTATAACGACGATATAACCGGGAATCCGAACCTGATTCGGAATCACTTTCTTTAAAAGGCTGATAACGGCATTGGAGCAGACCAGAACAAAAATAACGCCCATTCCCATACCGATTGCATTAAAAAATTTCCCGGAAACTCCCAATGTGGGACAAAGTCCCAAAAGAAGGACCAATACCGGATTTTCCTTAAAAATTCCTTTTGTCAGTTCTTTGATCACCGGAGACCTCCTTCGGCAATAAAAGCCGATCCGACAGCCAAAGCTCCCGCGACGGCTTTAAACGTAACGGTTGCACCGGCGACGGCATCCGAATCGCTTTTCGGCAACTGTTCCCGGCTTTGCGGAACCGGCCGGCTGCCGCCGCTGCCGCGGAATTTTTCCATGTACCCGGGAAGCGCCGCCTTTTTGCCGATTCCGGGTGTCTCCGAATCGCTGACAACAACGGCATCGATGACCGAACCGTTTGTATCGTAGTAAGCCAGAAGAATCATATCGCCGCCGTACCCTTTCCCGATCAGTTCGAGAACATAACCGAGCATAATCCCGCCGTCATAAACATCGTAGGCACGCACAATTCCGGCACGGTTCTCGATCTCCCGACCGTTTTGAACGGCCGCTGTTCCGTTCGGATTTTTTGCCTTTGTTTCGATTTTATGAAAGCCGGCACCGTAAGCGGTATCGATACTCTCGTTTCCGCCGTTGACCAATGCATTTAAAGCAGAAGCGGTCATTTGTGCCGTATTCCGGTCTATCAGCGGTTTTGTGAATTTATAAACAAAACCCAAAAGCAGGGCGGCAACAGCACAAATTAAAGCGAGAACGGCCGCAATGCGGAGAATTTCGAGGCGGTTTTCTTTTGTCAGTTTCATGCTTTTTCTCCTTTCTTTTTCCGTTTAACCCCGAAACGTCGCGGAATAAAAAGCCGGTCAAGCATCGGGACCGTTAAATTCATAAATACGATAGCCAGCGAAACTCCTTCGGGAAACGAACCGTAAAAGCGGATCAAAAAGGTCAAAAGCCCGCAACCGACACCGAACAGCAGCATGGCTCCGCTGCGGAACGGCGAGGTCACCATGTCGGTCGCCATAAAAAAAGCACCGAGCATCAGACCTCCGGTTAAAACCTGGTAAAGCGGATCGCCGGAAAAAAAGCCGGTTCCCGCTCTCAGTCCGCCGAAAACCCAGACCAACAACGCAAAGGTTCCGATAAATGCGGTCGGGATTTCCCAACGAATAATTCTTTTCGCCAACAGAAAGAGCCCTCCCGAAAGCAGGAGAAAAGCGGAAATCTCGCCGATACATCCCGACTTAAATCCGAAGAAAGCATCGAAATAACCGCTGCAGAAATTTTCTCCTGTCCAGGCGTTAATCCGATCCGTTACGGCCAGATCCCACCGGGTGACGGGATAATGTTTTAAGGCAATCAGATCGGCTTCGGAGGCAATCGACCCGGCATATTCCGAAACGGAACTTTTCAGAAACGACAGCGGTGTTGCCGATGTGACGGCATCAGCCGTCGAGGAGAGAAAAACCCGCGGTGACTGAAACGTAAACATCGCCGAAGACCAGGAAAAAAAAGCAAACAGACGTCCGCCCAATGCCGGATTGACAATGTTGCACCCCAGTCCGCCGAAAACCGCTTTAAACACAATAATCGCAACAAATGAGGCGGCAACGGGAATATACAGAGGAATCGACGGCGGCATGTTCATGCCGACAAGTAATCCCGTTAAAACGGCCGAACCGTCACCCAAGGTATTCTTTTTACGAATCAGACAGACGAGACCCTCGGCAACCGCCGCCGAGACAATCGAAACAACCAAAACAGCCAGAGAATAGAACCCGAACTGAAACACTCCCCACAGTGCCGCCGGAAGCAGGGCCAGAATCACATACAGCATAATTTTTCCGGTCGACAGGTTTCCTCTGATCTGAGGAGAAGATACAACCGAAAAGCGGAATTCACTCTTTTTATCTTTCATCCCATTTTTCTCCTCAATATCTTTCCTTTTTTAAATGCCTGAACCAGGTAAAGACCGGCCGGACAGGTATAAGAACAGCACCCGCACTCTTTGCAGTCGGACAGACCGGCTTCAGCCGCCTTTGCGTACTCACCCGCCTGTATCAGCTTATAAAGGGTCACGGGAGCCAGTCCCATCGGGCAGACGCGGACACAACGGCCGCAGTGAAGACAGGCTGTTTCCGCCTTCGTCCGAATTTCTTTGGCTGTCAGCGCCAGAATACCGCCGGTTCCTTTGGTAACGGGTGTATTCCAGTCGGCCAGAGCAAACCCCATCATCGGACCGCCGATAACAATTTTTTTGACTTTCGAGAAGTCGGTACCGCACTCGGACAGTAAATCTTTTACCGGTACACCGATACGGGTCTTGAGATTGGCCGGATGGGCAACCGCTCCGCCGGAAACCGTCACAATCCGTTCCGTCAGAGGACGGCGTAAGACGACGGCATCATAAACAGACTTTGCCGTTCCGACATTGCAGACAACACACCCGACCTCAATCGGTAAAGCTCCGGAAGGAACCTCTGCCCCCGTAACGGCCTGAATCAGCTGCTTTTCGTCTCCCTGCGGATAGCGGACTTTCAGAGATTCCACAATATACGGTCGTCCGGAGCGGGCAACCGCTTCTTTCATTTTTTCGATTGCCTTCGGTTTATTGTTTTCGACAGCAATGATGACTTTGGCCGCATCCGTAATTTTGGCAACGATATCGATTCCTTCAAGTACTTCTTCCGTATATTCCAGCATAACACGATAATCGGCACACAGGTACGGTTCGCATTCGACTCCGTTGATAATTAAAAAATCGGCTTTCTTCCCTTTCGGAACAGCAATCTTGACATGAACGGGAAAAGTCGCTCCTCCCAAACCGACCAGACCGGCTTCACGAATCATTGCCAAAAGTTCTTCCGAAGACATACGGGCCCATCCGTCATTTACCCGCCGGTCACTGACCGGTTCGAAAGGTCCCTCGATTCGCAAAAAAACAGCCCGGCTTGAGGATCCGTTCGGCAGAATCAAAGGCTCGACCTTTTCGACCACTCCCGGAAACGGACAATGAACATGAGCCGAAATCGGCCCCGCAGCCTCTCCGATGCGCTCACCTTCACGAACCGTATCGCCCGGTTTAACAAGACACTCTGCCGGTGCCCCCAGATGCTGCCCCATCGGTATCACGGCCGTCTGTCCGAAATAGCTGTTTCTTACCGGACAATCGGCAGCCGGAGCTTTTTTGTCGTCGGGATGAATCCCGCCTCTCCCAAATGTTTTCAATCGATGCTTCATACTTTTCCCTTTATTTTTTTCAACCGTAACGGCCCCGAGGGGATACGGAAGAACGGAATCAATAATACAAAATACAGTACGGAGAAGAGAATCCACAGAAGGCAGATTCCGACAGAGACACTGTCTCCTGTCGGCTCTTCTGCTGCCAGAAAACAGCGCGAAAGAGGATCATTTCCCGATTTTTTCATTATACTGTCGAAACCCCGTTCTGTAAATATTTCCGCTATGATTTTTTCGGCATGAATCCCGCCGTCTTTATAATAATATTCGGTAATAAACACTTCGGTCCCCGGCTGAGGCAGTCTGTCCATTTTTTTGTACCGGTAACAGTATTGAAACACCTTTTCTTCCAGATAACCGACCGCATTCAGGACACCGCGCGGTTGCCGTGAAGCCTGTTCGTAAATTGCTGTGTAAGAGGATGAGGGAAGATAAAAACCGCTCTCGCGAGTCATCACGCTGCCGGCGGGAAAACGGGAAAAAACGGTATACCCGACGGGAACGGAAAGAAGCACGACTCCCAAAACCAACTCGACAGCAGCCGCCTTTAACGGTCTGCGAAACGCATCTCCCATTAAAGGCCTGAAAACCAGACGCGTTTGTTTTAAACCGCTCTGTCCGCGTTCGAACGCCGCCGCCCCCCACAGCAGTCCCGTCGCGGCCATGGCCACGGCCGCAACAGCACCGGCCCGCTCGCCGGAAACCAGTAACGCCGGCAAAACGGCACAGAAAACAGCCGCCGCCCCCTCTATGATAATCCGCCTTCCTTCACGGCGGGAGACAGTATTAACCCCTGTCGCCATTCTGTATTCGCGGTGCGGCGCCCATTTTCTCCACAGCGAAAGAAACATATTGGGAATAAAAACAGCTGCCCATAAAACAGCGGCGCTCCCCGAAAGAATCACAGCGGGAAAGATAACAGCGGGATACAGCAGCGCCCGCCGTGCCCGCCGCTGAATGACCAGCGTCAGAACGAAACAAATGGTGGCGGTTATATAGAAGAAGATCCGGAAAGCAACGGGAGCCCTCTCTCTGTCATTTATCAAAAGTTCCGCTTCGGGATACTTCCTCTGCCATTCGTCAAAGAAAGCATCCTCGGGCTGACCGGCAGGAAAGAACAGCCGGAATTTCCGTCCGTTCTTTTCGATATCATACAATTCGGGAAGCGCGCGCAAAAAAGGCGTCATTCGGTCGTCATCGGGAAGAAAGCGTCCCCGAAGATCGTCGACCGTCAACCGTTCGGGATTGTAATGATCCAACTGAAGCTCCAGATTTCCCGCCGACCGAAACGATATGCCCCGACTTTCCAAAAACGCGGTAAACCTGTCGGCGTATTCGACAGGAACGCCTGTCGAAATACCGCCCTCTGTCGGACTGCCCTTCAAAAAACGGAAAAAAGAGAGACCGTACAGTACCGCCAGAGAGACAATCAGAAAAAAAACAAGCCGGCGGAAACGTTTGCACCGGCCTCCGCGGGAATCGGAATACTCCTCCATGATAGTGATTATTATATATAAAAATCCCCTTTAAATAAAGAAAAATAGTTCACAAATTCGCAAAAAGAGAATATAATTTTTTTATGAGGCTTCACTTCCCCGCTTTGTTTGTCAAAAAGAAAATTACCGTTTACGCCCTTGTCGGTCCGAGCGGCACGGGAAAAAGCTTTCGCTCCAAACTGGTTGCGGAATCACACAACATCGATGTTATCATAGACGACGGCCTTCTGATTAAGGGAAAGCAGATTCTTGCGGGAACTTCGGCCAAAAGAGCCGATTCGTATCTCGGCGCCGTGCGCATTGCCATCTTTGAAGACGAACAGCATCGGGAAGAAGTCAAAAAAGCGATTCAGGAAGAACATCCGAAATCGATTCTGGTTCTCGGTACAAGCGACAAAATGATTTCGCGTATCTGCGGAAGACTCGACCTTCCTCAGCCTTTTCTGACAATCAATATCGGTGACGTTGCTTCGAAAGAGGAAATCGAGGCGGCTGTCAACGCCAGAAAACGGGGAAAACATGTGATTCCGGTTCCGATTATCGAAGTCGAAAAGAAATATCCTTCTTCGATCCTCAACGCCCTTCTGATAGCCTTTCCCAGGAATATATTCTCAAAAAAAAAGCGTTTTATCGAAAAAACCGTCGTCCAACCGGATTACGAATCGCCGGCCGGCACAATCACAATTTCCCAGGCAGCCTTAACCCAAATGCTGATGCACTGCACGGAAGAGTTTGACAAAGACATCAAAATCAAAAAGTTATTTATCCGGGAGAACGGCAACACCTACATTCTTAAACTCGGCCTGGAAGTTCCCATTCATTCGTCGCTTCCGTTTCGACTCTCCGAACTTCGGCAGTTTATAATAAAAAATATCGAAAAATATACTGGAATTCTTCTCGAAAAAGTCGATATTAATATAGTGAGTATGTCTCAATAACAATACAGAAGAGGAAAGAGAGAATGAAACGTTTTTTATTTATCCTATCGGTGACCCTTCTTTCAACCGCAGCCTTTGCCCAATTTTCCGATAAAGTAGTCGAAAGCAAATACTACCAGGTTTACTTTCAGGAAAACGAAAAAGAGGCCGCACTGATTGCCCAAAAGCTGGACGCCTACTTTGATTTCTACAACAACTACTTTCATTTCGACACATCGGAAATGAAGAGCCGTCTGAAAGTCAAAATTCTCGGTTCGAAAGAGGCCTACCTCGATTATGTTTCAACGGCAACCGCCATTTCCGAACCGGTATCCACTTTTCTGTTTATACAGTACAGGGATGCCTCAAAAAGCGAACTGATCGGATACCGCAAAGACAATACCGAATTCGAAGACACCTTAAGCCATTACAGCTTCATTCAGTTTTTCAGAAACTTTATTACAAATCCTCCCCTCTGGCTTGAAAAAGGATTTGCCGTTTATTTCGGAAAATCTTTTTACTCGACCTCGAAAAACGCCATTGTGTACAAAGAAAATCTGACATGGCTTAACACCTTAAAATCTTTTCTCGACACCGAAAATCCCTCTTTAATCGATTTGAACACTCTTTTTTCCATGAGCAATGAAGATGTCGTTAAAAACAGCGATCTTTTCTACGCCCAATCCTGGGGTCTCGTCAAATTTCTCATCGAAAACCAGCAGGCGGTTTACAACCGAGTCATTTGGGATTCCATCAACAAACTGAAACCGGCTGCATCGAAAGAGGAAAACGAACAGAATGCCAAGCAGGCCTTTGCCTGGCTGGATGCGACGCGATTTTCGAAGGATTTTTACGAATACATTACAGCTCTGAAAACATTCCCGCAGCTTGTCGACAGCGGTATTTCTCTTTATGAAAAAGAAGAATACAGCGATGCCAAAATCGCACTGATTAAAGCGATCGCGATGGAAGACAAAAATTATATTCCGTACTATTATCTGGGATTAATCCACTATAACACGGAAGATTACGCTATGGCCGACTTCTACTACAATTCGGCAATTCAGATGAACGGCGACAAAGCCATCTGTTACTACGCATTGGGTGTGAATGCGTTTGCCGAACAGAATTACGAAAAATCGATTAAATGTCTGAAAACAGCTGTTGCCTATTCCGCAGAATACAAAGAAAGAAGCGATAAAATTATCGACAATATCCGAACCATTTTAAGACTCCAGAACAGGACGATGGATATTGACGCCATTCAGCCCTACCCCGAAACGACAGCCGTCGAAGAGGAAGAGGTTGCGATTCGTCCCGATATTACGGTGACAACAGTCGAAACACAGAAAGAAGAAACGCCGGTCGAAACAACGGCGACAGCCGAAGAGCTTCCCGTTAAAACCGCTCCCGAAACGGTTACACCCGAGAAGGAAAGCAGCAGCGAAATCCGGGAAACACCTGCCGACACGGTTAATGCCCCGGCTGCTCCTGCCGACGAAGAAGTCAGCCGTTTGCGTCTGAACAAGGATACGGGCGAATACATGTCCGCAAACTGATTTGTAAAATCATAATAAAAAAAGCGGCGGGCCGGATTTATTCCGATTTTCCCGCCGCTTTTTTTTCACCCGAAGAGAGACTGTCGCTCCCTGCGGAAGTGTCCGGATTTTTTTTCCTGCGCGGGCGGCGCCGGGAAGATTTTTTCCGTCCGTTCTGTTTTCCGGAGAGAGTCACGCCGTCCCGGATCTCAAAAATCAACTTAATGGCAGCTTCGACGGGAGCAACAGGCCACTGCAACGGCGTCTGAAGCGATTTGCAGAACCCTTTTTTTTCGACACAGTTTTCGAAGAAACCGAGACGAGGATTAAACGGCGGCAAAAATGGTTTTAAAAAACGGAACATCATCATTTCGCGGCCGACACCGTTCTCCGATGCACATGCCGCTTCCTCATCAAGCTGTCTCAGTTCATCATAAAAACAGTCCCTAACCGTTCCCGACCGTGATATCAGAGCGGCCGCCTCCGGCAAAAAATAGCGGAGAAGATTCAGTTTTTCCGTCTGCAGAAAAATCGGGGCCGCTTTTCCCGATGAAAGAATCTTAAAAAATTCTTCCGTCAGACGGGAAACCGAAACGGATGAAAGCATTTGTGCTTTTTTGCGAATCGTCATCCGGATCTGTAAAGGAATTTTTAATTCACATTTGGCCGCATATTTGGCTGCACGCAGCATTCTGACCGGATCCGAATCGAATATTGTTTTTAAAGGAATAACATTGGAAAGCCGGTGGGACTTTAAATCTTTATATCCGCCGACATAATCGACAAGCTGCTCCTTTTCGGGGTCGAAAAAAAGTGCGTTTACGGAAAAATCGCGTCTTTTGACATCTTCATCTATTGTTCCGTACACGGCATTAAAATTATCCGACGAAACCGACCTGAAGGTCGTCACTTCGACAATATACCGGCCCGGAAAAACAACATGGGCAAGTTTAAACCTTTTACCGATAATCCATGCATTTGAAAAAATTTTTTTTATCCGGTTGGGAGAGGCATCGGTTGCGACATCGAAATCTTTAGGAATCTTATTGAGCAACAGGTCTCTTACGGCACCCCCGACAATATATGCCTGAAACCCTGCCTTGTGTAGTGTCCTGACGACGTGGAGAGCCTGAGGTGAAACCATATTTTTTCGGAGAGGATGCTCCTCTCTTGTGTAAACAGAAGCACTCTTAATTCTCCGTCCGTGAGAATCGATTCCGTATCGATAAATCATCTCTTTTTCGCTATCGCACCGTTACGGAAGTCCGCAACGGTAAATTTTCGGAACTGTTTCCGATTAAAATGTCAAACTGCCCGGGTTCGACAATCCATTTTTTCTGTGTATCATCATAATAACGGAAGGACTCCTCTGTCAGCGACATCGTCACCGTTTTCGCTTCTCCGGGATTCAGAAATATTTTCTCAAATCCTTTCAATTCTTTGTAAACACGATCCAAACGGGAAACCGGATCATGCACATACAGCTGTACGACTTCGGCGCCCGCTCTCTCTCCCGTATTTTTTACGGTAACCGTCACATCCGTTCCCTGTGCGGCGTCAAACGATTTTCTTGAAACCGTCAGCCCGGTAATCTCGAATTCCGTATAGGAAAGTCCGAAACCGAACGGGAATTGAGCCGGCCGGCCGACTTTATCGAGGAAGCGATATCCCAAATAACGGCCTTCCGCATACTCCATGCGATCCATTCGGTCATAAACATCGGGACTGTACTCGAAACGGTCGAAAGCCGCCGACTTCAGCATTTTCGGATCTCCTCCGAATACTTTAAACCGGCCTGTGCCGAGAGGAGAAATCATTCTGTATTTCGTATCTTTCGGCCAGATAACAAGTTTGTCCGGGTTTTCGACCTGGGCCGCAACCGGTCCGAAATCTTCCCACTTCTTGACCATTGTATACGGCAGCTTTCCGGAAGGATTCACATCTCCGAAAACAATCCGGGCCAAAGCTGCGTCGGCCCATTTGCCGGCAAATCCGAGTTGAATAAACCCTTTCACTTCGTGAAGCCAACTCTCCGTCTCGATTCCCCCGCCGTAATTGCTGACGACAACCAAATTCGGGTTCAGTTTCGACAGTTTATGAATCTCTTTGCGGTTCCGTTCGCTCATCTCCCAGTTTCTGTCATTTGCTTCACCTTCTCCGAAGACCCATAATCCGGCAAAATAAAGAACCACATCGGCATTCTTTATCGTCACGACATCGGAAACACCGCACTGTCTGATTTTCGTTTCCCGGTCTCTGTAAGGTTTGAAGCCGGAAAGCGCATTCACAGTCATCAGCCGCCCCGGGCGCCCCGAAAATACGGTGCACGCACCTACCGTTGTCGTATTCAGATTACGACTGTTGGCACCGACAAGAACGACATTTCTCGGTTCGGTTTGGGACACAGGTAAAATATTATCCTGATTCTTCAGAAGTACAATACCTTCCTCCGCCAATCGACGGGCAAGCTTATCATGTTCTTCCGGATTCTTTTCCAATGAATCATCGATCTGAGGTCCGTCGTAAAGCCCCTTTTCGATATATGTCCTCAAAATCCGAAAAACTTTATCGTCAAGCAGTTTTTCCTTATCCGCCAGATTTAATGCGGCGATGCATTTTGCATCATAATAAGGACTTCCGACCGGCATCTCCAAATCCAGCCCCGAAACAAACGGTCCTTCCGTCGAATAAACCGACATCCAATCCGAAACGATAAAACCTTTAAAACCCCATTCGTTTTTCAGAATATCGGTCATCAGATATTTATTTTCCGACATCGGAAATCCGTTAACGGGATTATATCCCGTCATCACAGATCCGACCCCCGCTCTGACGGCAGCTTCAAACGGCGGCAAATAAATTTCACGCATTGTCCGTTCGTCAATATCACTGCTTGTTCCGTGACGGTCGAAGTCCTGATTATTGGCCAGAAAATGTTTGACACAGGAAACGACATTCTGGCTCTGCATCGCCCTGACATAAGCAATTGTCATTTCCGACGTCAGAAAAGGATCCTCTCCCATATATTCGAAATTACGGCCGCAATTGGGCATACGGTATATGTTGACACCGGGCCCCAGAATCACCCGCTCGCCCCGGGCCTTGCCTTCTTTGGCGACCGCTTCCGCCATTGCCGCCATTGCCGCTCTGTCCCAGGAAGAGGTGACGATTAATGTCGAAGGGAAGCTTGTCCCGTGAAAAGAAATGCCCATCGTCGAATCCTGCATCGAGACAGCGGGAAGCCCCAAACGCTTTACTTCCCCCTGAATTTTCCAGGCCGATCCGTTTATAAACGAAACTTTTTCATCGTAAGTCATTTCGGCAAGAATCATTTCGGCTTTTTCGTCAACAGAGAGGTCCGTTTCCATGACCTTTCTCAGAAATGTTTTCTCATCGCCTTGTGAAACACAGGATAAGAGACAAAAAAGAACTCCTGCAAAAATCCGTCGATACATTGTAAAATACTCCAATATAAATATTCTTTCTAAAGGATAATCGTTCCGATGAAATAATCAAGAAATAAAACAAAAAATTAAAACACAGTTATACGGGAATCCCGGCTTTTCAGCAGAGCGGACACCGTTTCGAAAAGGCGGGGGGCATCGTCGGAAAAGGGAGCGGCATCACGCAAAAAAAGAGTACGATGCTCCCGCCCCCGATTGACGGAATAGGTCAATTCGACGGAGGGGTCATTAACCGACAGCAGACGAAGACCGTCCGCCTTTTCCGTCACCCTCAGAACAACCCGGAAAATACCGCCGACACTGCACTCGGGACGATGCCCCATCCAGCCGATAAAATTCCCCAGCCCCCAAAAGACAAACGCATCCCCTCCTTTGGGAGAATCGAATCTCTCGAAAGCGCGGATAACATGCGCATGATTTCCGAAAACAACATCGACCCCTGCCTCAATCAGAGACCCGACCAAAGCGCGATCGGAGGTCCGGGGTTCTGTTATATACTCGTCTCCGTAATGCAGCATGACAATAACGAAATCATATTTACCGGAAGCATCCGCGATGCGGTCACGGAGTCTGATCCGGTCTGATGTATTTGCGACAGGTGAAGGATCCGGATAGGCAATATTGGTAATATCGGTTACGGAAAAAAGCGCAACGGATATATCCTTTACCAGAAGCACCAGCGGCTGAAGAGGATCTTCGCCTCCGGCAGCCGTCCCGACAAAAAGCGCACCGGTCTTTCTGTAATAACCGACTGCTGCCTCGATGCCGGCCCGTCCGCGATCCAATGAATGATTATTGGCTGTTCCGAAAACATCGAATCCGGTTTTACGTAAAGCATCGACCAGTTCGAACGGAGCGTTAAAAAACGGATAACCGCTGATACCGAATTCCCGTCCGGCCGTCGGAGTTTCCTGATTGACAATGGCGATATCATCCTGTTGTACGGAACCGGCAACCGAAGCCGTTATTTCGTAAAAATCGGAAAGCGATCCGTTTTCGTTAAAATGGCGGTAATTACCGTCGTAAAACAGAACGTCTCCGCAGGCCGAAACGGACAGCTCCGTAACGAAATCTTCTTTTTTTTCCGGGATACGACAGGCTGCCGCAAAAAAAAGCAAAATGAGTAAAATCGACTTCGACCGGATCATGAGAGACGGGTCAGAATTTCGGTATGATCGGGGAATACGGCAACCGTATCCTCAAAGTGGGCCGAAAGAGATCCGTCACATGTCACAACCGTCCAGTCATCATCCAAAACATCAACTTCGTACGATCCCGCATTGATCATCGGTTCGATAGCAATTACCATTCCCGACTGAAGGCGCGGATTCTTTCCGGCAAATTCGCAATAATTGGGAACCTCGGGCTCCTCGTGAAGTTTCAGACCGATTCCGTGCCCGCAGTAATCGCGCACGACACCGTAACCGTATGATCGGGCATGAGCCGATACAGCTCCGGAAATATCTTTAATACGGTTTCCGCATTTGGCCGCGGCAATCCCTTTGTCGAGACATTCGTAGGTAACCTGCATCAGTTTTGCGGCATCCGGAGACACCTTTCCGACGGGAAAGGTTCGCGCCATATCACTGAAAAAACCTTTCAGATTAATTCCCAAGTCCATACCGACAATATCTCCCTCACGAAGCTGCCGGTTCCCGGGAATACCGTGAATGACCTCATCGTTAACGGAAATACAGGCCGACCCCGGAAAGCCCCCGTAATTCAAAAATGCGGGACGGCCTCCGTGACCGGTTATATAACGGTAAACCCACCTGTCAATCTGTCCGGTCGTCACGCCGGGGCGGATTTCTTCGCGCACTTCTTCCATCAGTTTTGCCAGAAGACGGCATGACTGACGAATTCCGTCAATTTCTTCTTTTGTTTTGAGAACTATCATTTTTCTATACCCGAATTCAGATAATCAATATAAGAAATAACCTCTATATTGGCGGGGTCCAAATCATGTGCCAACCTGAAAGATCGCATTGCTTTTTCGTATTCTTTTTTCATCAGATAAATTCGCCCGTATAAAACATGTACCGCAGCCGCCAACGGAGCATCCTCCCAATCAACATAAGAACGAGCCTTGTCGGCCTCACTCAGAGCCCTGTCGGAATACCCGAAATAAAGCGACAAAAGGGCACAGTTATAATAGGGCTGATACCCCATCCGATAGCGGCCCGTTTCCCGAACCGCTTTATGCGTACATTCCGAGAAAAAGTCATAAGCGGCCGGAAAATCTTCTTTCAGAACCGCGGAAACTCCGGCATAAAAATCAATCCACGCCCGAGATCCGAAATCGCGTCGACAATGTTTCAAAAGCGTTTCCATTTCCGCATAATCGGACAGTCCCGTCAGATACCACAGAAAAACCTGAGGAATTTTTTCATTGATACCTTTGTTGTTATTGTAAAGATTCCACAAAGCGCCTATAAAACGCTCCGGTGAAACAGTCGAAAGAAGAAACTGATAAGCTATGACCGCATCGGGATTGTCGACATCAATCTTGAGAAAATTCTCCAGAACGGCTTTAGCCTTCTCCTGTTCGTTCAATTTTATATAATCTTCCGCAAGTTTCAAATTCAAAAGAGCAATGCCGGGAAAGGCACGGACGCCCTTCTCCATGAAAGCGACAGCCTCCGGAGTCTCTCCGTAAATATACGCCAGATTATAATACGGAATATAACTGTAGTCGGGATACATTTTCACGAAGTCGGCATAAAGGGCAGCCGCCTCGTTGGTAATTCCCAGTTCGAGCGACAAATCGGCAAGAAACAGAAACCAGTCGCGGTTATGCTCCAGAAAAAAATCCCGATCCGGCATCTGGGCATACGAATAGGCTGCCTCATCTTCTTCCGCATCGTAAGCCAGATAACTGCCCAAGACAGGATGACTTTTGCCGATTTTCCGGTCAAACAGCGAAAATGCTTCTTTCACGTTCCCGGCAAGGGCCAGACTCAGAATATAATTCTTTACCAGGCGGGAGTCGTCGTTATTTTCCGACAAATAAAGATAACCGTTGGGATCATCCGAGCGGGCCACCGATACTGCGGCACGACTGAGCGAATCCAGTGAAGCAAGGTTCAGCTTGTCATCGTTTTGCGAACGAAGAGCGGCCTCGCTTAAAAGTGAAGAGAGAATTCCGACAGTCTCAAACGAATCCGAAGCCACCGACCACGCCTTATCATACTGTCCTGTTCGCAAAAGAGCATAGACGTACAACGAACGGGCATCGCGCCGGTCGGGATAATTACGGTATACATGCTCGCCGAAATCGGCAAAACGGGAGAAATTATCTTTTTCCACGGCAATTTTATAAACCCGTTTCAAAACTTCCTTCGAGACGGAAAAATCCAGAGAAAAGGTTTTCAGATCTTCCAACAGCTGCTCGGCCTGAGAATAGTGGCCTTTTGCGATTTGCCGGTCGATTCCTTCAAGCTGATACGAGACCTGTGTCTGCGCCTTGTGTTTTAAGGCAATCCTGACACCTGCGGCAATTCCGCCTCCCAATACGGCAAGAACACAAATCGAGACAAAGGCAACAATAAATCCTTTTGCTTTCCCTGTCATTTGCCCGCCTCCCTGGAGAGCTTATCCAAGATTCCGTTAACAAATTTATAAGATTCATCCGCCGAGAACGATTTCGAAATTTCGACCGCCTCATCAATAATGATTTTTGAAGGAAGCGGCTGCGTCTGAAAGCACATTTCGTATACAGCTACACGCAGAACCGCCAGATCAACCTTTGCTATCCGGTCAAAATCTCTCTTTTCCGAGGCTTCCAGAATCATACGATCGATTTCTTCGAGACAGGAAAAAGTTCCTTCCGTCAGCATATGAGCAAAAAGAAGGCTTTCCTCATGCAAATCACCGGAGGCCCATCTGAAATCGGAAAGAGCTCTCCTGTCGCGACTCATCCCGTAATTATAGAGAGCCTGGACAGCAACAACACGACCGGAATGACGGACTCCCACTAATTTAAATCCTTTTGAAAATATTTGATTTCCGCTTCGTCACGAAGTTCTTTACTCAACTCCTGCAAAGCGGTATTATACTGCTCGTACATTTTAATAGCCTGCATCCGTTCTTTTATACTGTCGCCGAATGTCACAGGCTGTTCGGGATCGATCTTGTCATCATAGTTCGGAATCCCGGCTTCTTCTTTGGCTGTCACCTTAAAAATGTGGTAACCGCGTCCGGTTTCCTGAACGGGGGTTACCCCTCCGACCGGCAGCGCAAAAAGAGTCTCGACGACTTTGGCATCCATAAGCTGAAAGGCTTCATTATACAGAAGCCATCCCATGGCACCCCCGTTATACTTGGAACCGCGGTCTTCGGAGTATGTCCGCGCCGCTTCCTCGAAACTCATCTTTCCTGAAGCCACTTTTGCACCCGCTTCATCGATAACCTTTCTGGCATTCTTCTTGTCGGCTGCGGCCAAACCTGTCGTATCGATATAAATCTGACTGACCCGAACCCGAGCCGGGAGATTCAGGGTTCCGGCATTAACCTGTTTTCGAAATTCCGTCCGTGCTTCCGCGTCGGTAATTTCCGGCGGAATCATTGCTTTCGGCCGTTTTTTCGCTACATACTGTTTGATTTTTTCCTGATTGGTGTATGCCTCTTTGATTCTGTCGAGAGACATCCCGCCGTACGTTTCCAGATCTTTATCGGTGGCCGTTCGTTTTAAAAGCGTCGAAAGTTCGGCCAGTTTCTGTTTTTTGAAATTATTAAATGAAGAATCATTTACCCGGATTCCGTCCCTGTCGGCCCCCTGGACCAGTAATGCCACATCAATCAGCTGATCCAGCACTTCCTGTTTTGTAACGGAAACGGAATTATTCGACGCCTTCATAATTTCGTCGTAGCGGTCATCAACAGAGGCTCTGGTAATCGGCTCGCGTCGAATCAGTTCGACTGTCGCCACAATATTATCAATACGGTCTGCGGAGAAAGCACCCGTTAAAGCTGCTCCCGCCATCAAAAGTGTAAAGAAATATTTTTTCATACCAGAGCCCCCTTCACCTTTTATTCCTCTGTTACGGTTTCCGCACCGGCATCCGTGGCGTTCAATTCCTGAATTTCGTCGATCCAGGTTTTTTCGGCACCGCTTCGGGCATTTACTTCCGCTTCCACTCCGTCCGTTGCTTTCGAATCACTGTAGCTCTTGGTATAAACCATCATCAGACTCAGCGAGAGGACAAAGAAAAGAACAGCCAGAATTCCCGTAAAACGGGTCAGAATATTCCCGGACTGCAGACCGACAGACGAATTATTGCTTCCGCCGAAAATTCCGCCGAGCCCGTCACCCTGGTCGTCCTGAATCAAAATCACGCCCATAAGCAAAACGGACACGATACAAAATAAGATTAATAAAAGGACACTTAATACTGCCATCTGAAACTCCGTTATTTATCGTAATTGACAATCGGGAGGAAAGTTTCCGCCTTCAACGAAGCTCCTCCAATCAGACCGCCGTCGATATCCGGCATCGCCATCAGTTCTTTCGCATTGCCGGCATTCATCGATCCGCCGTACTGAATAATCATATTCTCGGCACATTTCGGACAATACAGGGCTGCGATTTTGGCACGGGCTGCCACATGAACTTCCTGTGCATCATGCGGTGTTGCGGTTTTTCCCGTTCCGATAGCCCAGACAGGCTCGTATGCGATTGTCACACGGGACAGTTCTTCGGCCGAAACATCTTTCAATCCGGCTTCGATTTGTGCATTGACAACTTCAATGGCTTTTCCGGCTTCGCGTTCGTCAAGCGTTTCTCCGACGCACAAAATCACTTCCAGTCCGTGAGCCAATGCCAGTTTCACCTTTTTGTTGATGACTTCATCGGATTCCTTGTAAATCGACCGTCTTTCGGAATGGCCGAGAATCACAACCTGAACACCGACATCTTTCAACATCAAAACGGAAGTCTCCCCCGTATAGGCACCGGCTTCGGCAAAAGCCATGTTTTGGGCTCCCAGCAAAATCGGACTGCCGGCAAGCACTTTGGAAACCGCATCCAGACAGGTAAAATTGGGCGCAATCAGAACACGATGGGGGCATTCCTTAACCGATTTTACCAGGGATTTTGCCAATTCGACTGCCTGTGTCACAGTCAAATTCATTTTCCAGTTTCCGGCAATAAAACTCTTTCTCATTTCTCTCTATCCTCCGTAATTACTGCTCCAATGCGACAATACCGGGCAGTTTTTTACCTTCCAGGAATTCCAGAGAGGCGCCGCCGCCTGTCGAAACATGGCTCAATTTTTTTGACAGTCCGAATTTATTGGCTGCCGCTACGGAATCTCCGCCGCCGACAACGGTTATGCCCTGACATTCGGCAACAGCCATTGCCACCTGTTTGGTTCCGTTGGCAAATTTATCAAATTCAAAAACTCCCATCGGGCCGTTCCAGACAACGGTTTTGGCCGGAATAATCGCCTTTGAAAACAGTTCGATTGTTTTGGGACCGATATCCATTCCCATTTTATCGGCGGGAATATTATCGGAATCGATAATCGTGGCTTCCGCATTTTCGGAAAACTCCGAAGCAACCACATTATCGACAGGCAGAAGAACCTGTACGCCCGCTTTTTCCGCAGCCGCCAGAAAATTCTTCGCGGTATCCAGAAAATCGGCTTCCAGGAGCGACTTCCCGACTTCATACCCTTTCGCTTTCAGGAAAGTATAGGCCATACCGCCGCCGATGATAAACGTATCGGCCGTCTTCAGCAGCGATTCCAAAACGGCAATCTTGGAAGAAACTTTCGCACCGCCGATAATGGCGACCAACGGCTTATCGGGATTGGTCAGAATCGGAGCAAAAAACTTCACTTCCTTTTCAATCAAAAATCCGGCTGCGGAGGGCAGAAAATGAGCAACCCCTTCCGTGGAAGCTTCCGCACGGTGAGCCGTACCGAAAGCATCGTTAACATAAACATCACCGAGAGCGGCCAACTGTTTCGCAAATTCGGGATCGTTTTTCTTTTCGGCTTTATAGTAGCGGACATTTTCCAGGAACAGAATTTCGCCCGGTTTCAGAGCTTTGGCAGCCGCTTCGACCTTTTCGCCGATTGTATCATCGATATACTGAACCGGTCTGTCCAGTTTTTCGCTTAATCTTTTAGCGATCGGTTTCACGGAAAACTGCGGTTCCCGTGTTCCGTCTCCGGCCGGCCGGCCCAGGTGACACATAATCACCAGAGATGTGCCCGGTTTGGCCAAAATATATTCAATTGTCGGCAAAGCTTCGACAATTCTGGTTTCATCCGTAATGACTCCGTCCTTAATCGGAACGTTAAAATCGACGCGCAGCAAAACACGCTTATTATCCAAATCAATATCACGAACGGTTCTCAACATAAGACTTTTCCTCCGAAATCAAAAAAAGAAAAGACAGCCCCTGCAACGAGGGGCTGCGGTTTTCAGATCAAATTATTTGTCGTTTTTGGCCATGTAGCTCAGCAGGTTGACAACACGGTTGGAGTAACCCCACTCATTGTCATACCAGGAAACAACCTTAAAGAAACGTTTTTCGCCTTTCAGGTTGTTCTGCAGAGTTGCCAGAGAATCATAGATGGAAGAACGGTTGTCGTGAATCAGGTCGGAAGAAACAATTTCTTCGTCGGAGAATCCCAGAATCCCTTTCATCGATCCTTCGGTTGCTTTTTTCAGGATTGCATCGATTTCTTCGATGGAAGTATCTTTCGCAGCGCGGAAAGTCAGGTCAACAACGGAAACATCCGGTGTCGGAACGCGGAAAGACATACCTGTCAGTTTGCCTTTTGTGGAAGGAAGAACTTCACCGACCGCTTTGGCAGCACCCGTTGTGGACGGAATAATGTTGCAGGCAGCGGCACGTCCGCCTCTCCAGTCTTTTTTCGAAGGTCCGTCGACCGTTTTCTGTGTCGCCGTATAGCTGTGGATTGTTGTCATCAAACCGGTTTCGATTTCGATACCGCCGTCCATCAGAGCTTTGACAACGGGAGCCAGACAGTTTGTCGTACAGCTGGCGTTCGAAACGATGTTGTGTTTCGCGGAATCGTATTCCTTCTCGTTAACGCCCATAACGATGGTTTTGACATCGCCTTTGCCCGGAGCGGAAATAATGACTTTTTTGGCACCGGCATCCAGGTGACCCTGAGCTTTTTCGGAAGCGGTGAAAAGACCTGTCGATTCGATAACGTATTCGACCCCCATCTTTTTCCAGGGCAGATCTTTCAATTCTTTTACAACGCCGAGACACCTAATCTCGTTGCCGTTGACAACCAGAATATCATCTTCGGCAAGAGAAGCATCGCTTTTCTTCGAAGAAATATCCGCTTTCATGCGGCCGTGAACCGTGTCGTACTTCAACTGATAGGCGAAGTAATCGGCATTTGTGGAAACGTCGACAACGGCAACAACATCGATACCGTTACCGAGCAGTCCCTGCTCTACCATTGCCTGAAGAACCATTCTTCCGATTCTTCCAAAACCGTTAATAGCTACCTTCATTTTCTATCTCCTTGTAACCTGAAAATCAGGGTATTACCTTTTTAAAATATATTCCAAATACAAATGGTTGTCAATAAGAAACGGGGGAATCCTCCGATTTTTCACAAGAGGCCGCAAAACGGCACTTTCTCTTTTTCCTTTAAATCGGCCGCACGGACAAAAAAGTGTTGCGAAACGCCCGATTCCGTTTTAAAATAGTATTAACAGGAGATTTTTTATGAGTCAGGGACGTTTTTATACTTTGAAAAACAAAAACGGTATGGAGATCAGACTTTTCGATTACGGTGCAACCTTGGCCGGCATTACCGTTCCCGACAGAGAGGGCCGTTTCGAGGATGTGGCTTTCGGATTCGATAATCTGGAAGGATACCTGAATGACAACGATTACTTCGGATCGACAGTCGGACGTCATGCCGGGCGTATCGGCGGCGGACGGTTCGAAATCGACGGCACGGTCCATCAGCTGGCGGTCAACAACGGACCGAACCACCTGCACGGCGGCATCAAAGGTTTCGATAAAGTCTTTTGGAATGCACAGGAAGTGACGAAAAAAAACGGGAAAGCCGTCAGTTTTTCTTACATGAGCCCCGACGGCGAAGAACATTTTCCCGGCAATCTGACCGTTTCGGCCGTTTACACACTGACCGACAACGATGAAATTATCATCGACCTCTATGCGGTAACCGACAAGGCCACACCCGTCAATCTGACGAATCACGCCTATTTCAACCTGTCGGGAGCCGGCAATCCGTCGATTCTGGATCATCGGATGAAACTGGACTGCGATTTTTTTCTGCCGGGCGACGAAGGTCTGATTCCGACGGGAGAAGTGGCTCCGGTCGACGGAACACCGCTCGATTTCCGCGAATTTAAAGTCATCGGGAAAGAAATCGACGCCGACCATCCCTCGACAAAATTCGGAGCCGGATACGATCTTGCTTTCGTTGTCAACGGAAAAGGCAACAGCACGGTTCACGTCGCAACCGTTATCGACGACAAAAGCGGACGGAGACTGGATGTCTCCACCAATCAGAAGGCGGTCATCTTCTATACCGGAAACTTCTTAAAAGGAACATTCAAAGCGAAAGACGGAAAAACTTATCCGCGCCGATCCGGGTTCTGCCTCGAACCGGGAGCCTTCCCCGATTCTCCGAACAAATCGTGGTTTCCGAACATCATCCTCAAACCGGGAGAATTATACCACAACCAAATTATTTACAAATTCAGTGTCGAAAAATAGAATCTCAAAAAGATTCCGAAAACGGCCCGACGGTTCCGCAACCGTCGAGCCATTTTTTTTCTTCTTCACTCAACCGCGATTCGTCAATCAGCTCTTTTTCGAAAGGAAAATCGGTGATTCTTTCGAAATGAAGCAGACCCGATTTCCGGTCGGCCGCAATCGCATACAGGTTCTCCAGACGAATTCCGTAAGAACCTTTGCGGTAACAGCCGGGCTCGATCGAAACAATGATGCCGGGTTGCGCCCCCACCCCGCACGACGGCGAAATCGAGAAAGGCGGTTCGTGGACACAGTTAAGCCAGCCGACTCCGTGGCCGGTTCCGTGTCCGTATTTCACACCGCCCCGTTCGGCCTCGCTGCGGGCAATCGCATCGAGATCCGCTCCCGGTGTTCCCGCCGGAAAAACCGTCCGCGCCAACGCGATATGCGCTTTCAGTACCGTTGTGTAGTCGCGCACCGCTTCCGCCGGAGGCCGGCCGCCGCCGGTCCAAAAGACGCGGGTCATATCGGTTGTCCCGTCTGTCGTATGAATACCGCAATCGAGCAGCAGCAGACCGCCGCTTTTCACCGGTGCCGCCGTTGCCGGTTCCGGTTTGTAATGCACCACCGCCCCGTTTTCGCCGAACGCCGCAATCGTTTCAAACGACGCCCCGCGGTAGCGGCCGCTGTCGAGACGGAACGCTTCCAGGCGGCGCGCGACATCGGCCTCGGTAAAAGCCGCCCCCTCCGCGGCCGCCCGCAAGAGCCATTCGCGAAGGCGCGCCGCAGCCCGCTTTTCGACCGCCGCGGCCCGCTTGACGGCGGCGATCTGCGAGCGCGTTTTAACGGTTTGCAGCATACGAATCCGCAAACCTCCGTCCGACAATATATTACCGCGGTCCGTCAGCCGTTCCCTCAAATTTTCGTTCAAATCGGAAAAGGAGCATTCGATTTTCATTCCGGTAACGGTTTCGATTTTCGAAGAGAATTCCGAATAAGGAAAAACCGTAACCCCGGGCAACGGTTCGGGCAGCGGATGGTCGCAAAAGAGCACGGCCTCGTTTCCGGTGATCCACATCCACGCATAAAAAAAGAGATCGCCCCCTTCCTGTCCGAACAGCCGGAAGCCGGTAAGCCAGGCAATCGTATCCGGAGCCGTCAGCAAAACGACGTCGCTGTCCGTTTCCCGGCGAAGCCGTTTCATTTTTTTTAAAAACGCGGCACGGATATTTTTTTCCGCCGGTGCCAGAGGGCCGGTTCCCGGGAAAAACCGGCGTCCGGGTTCGGGATCGAAATCGATTAACGCCGCTCCCTTTTGACGGCACACCGCTTCCAGAGAGGCGTAAAGCGGATGGGCAATACCGTTTTTATTGACCGCCACCGTATCTCCTCTCCGCACTTCGTCAAGCAGCCACTCCTCCAAAGAGGGAACACCGGGCTCGCCGTCCCGAATCAGTACGGTCTCACTCTCCCCGAAAAGCCGTTCGCATTCAAGGTAGTAACGGCTGTCGGTTCGGAAGAAGGTCCGGGTCCGGGTCAAAATCACCACGCCGGCGGAACCGCGAAAGCCGAGAAGCCGTTTTCTGACATTAAAAAAATCGGGCACATTTTCACACAAATGAGGATCGGATGAAAAAAGAATCAGCAGATCGATCTCTTCCGCCTCCATCCTCTTTCGAATTTCATCTGTCGGGCTCATGTTTTCAGTATAGTCTCCGGAACCGGTTTCGGCAAGAGCGTTCGGAGCGAAAAATCACTTTCGTTCCGCTGTCGAAAAAAAAGATTGTCACTTTTGATTTTTCGTGTTATACTGAGTTGTGTTACAGGAATTATCCGAAAGTCTGGAAGATTATCTGGAAGCGATTTATCATCTGCAGAAAGAGTTCAAAGTAGCCCGGGTCAAAGATATCGCTTCCCGTCTCAATGTCAAAATGCCCTCCGTGACCAATGCCGTCAAAGTTCTGAAGTCGAGAGAGTTAATCGATTACGAGAAAAATTCGTTCATCACTCTGACAAAAGAAGGCGAAAAGCTGGCAAAAAAGATTACGCACAAGCATGAAGTATGCGAGGAATTTTTCTCGGAAATGCTGAATGCGGAACCGGAAGAATCGCGCATTTTGGCCTGCGCCGTCGAACATTACATTTCCGGGGCAACAGCCGCCAAAATCGAAGATTTAACCGGTTTAATCCGGGATTACTGCGAAAAAGATCCGGCCTTTTTCAGCCGGATGAGTGCCATCAGGAACGGTTGAAGATGATTGATTTTTTATCCGAAATTCTCCTTAACGAACCGGTTGCACCGGATTTTTACCGGATGCGTTTTACGCTTCCCGAAACGGTTGCGCCGCTGCCGGGACAATTTTTTTCAGTGAAAGACGAGCAGCCGACCGGGACGCTTTTAAGGCGTCCGTTTGCCTTTTCGGATGTCGGCGACGGTACGGCCGAAATGATTTACCAGCTGCGGGGAGAGACGACGCGGTCTCTGGCCCGACGGCAGCCGGGAGACCGGATTTCGGTTCTGCTGCCGTGCGGGAACGGTTTTCCGACAGCGGTCATCGGCGACCGTACGCCGGTGCTGGTTGCCGGCGGTGTCGGACTCGGCCCGATTTTGTTTTTGTATACGGCGTTGAAGGCCGAAGGAAAAAAGCCGCTGCTGATTGCCGGTTTCCGAACAGCCGGTCTGATTCCGCACTCGGTTCTGCCGGCCGATACGGTTGTCTGCACCGATGACGGCTCGTTCGGCTTTCCCGGAAATACGGTGACCGCTCTGCGGCAACAGGCAGCGCACCGCGGTACGGTTCTTTTCAGTTGCGGTCCGACACCGATGATGAAAGCGTTGTCGCTATTTGCCGAAGAGTTTTCACTCGATTCGTATGTTTCGCTCGAAGCTATGATGGGATGTTCGCTCGGAGCCTGTATGGGATGCGTTGTTCCCGTTCGATCGGGCGGTTACAGGCGGGTTTGTAAAGAGGGGCCCGTTTTCGACGCCGGGGAGATTTTATGGACATCGATTTAAAAGTCAAAATCGGCAACCGTTATTTGCCGAATCCGGTCGGAACGGCTTCCGGCACTTTCGGATACGGAGATGAATACGAAGGTCTCTACACTCCCGGCAAACTGGGAGCGGTCTACACAAAAGCGGTTTCGCTTTTACCGCGAGACGGCAACCCGCCGCCGCGTCTGGTTGAAACAGCTTCGGGCATCCTGAACGCCATCGGTCTTGCCAATGTCGGCGTCGAGGCCTTCATCGAAAAGAAACTCGACTATCTGTTAAGCCAACCGGTTGCGACCGTTGTCAATGTGGCCGGGTCGTCACCGGAAGAATATCTTCGCGTCGTTCGCCGCCTGAACGAAACCGCTGTTTGGGGATTTGAAATCAATCTTTCCTGTCCCAATGTCAAACAGGGGTGTCTGGCTTTCGGAACCGATCCGCGAAATGTCAAGGAGCTGACCGCCCTTCTCAGAAATGAGACCGACAAACCTCTGATTATCAAGCTGACTCCCAATGTAACCGATATCGGTGCCATTGCCGAAGCGGCCGAAGAAGGCGGCGCGGATGCCGTCAGCCTGATCAACACGCTGCTCGGAATGGCCATTGATGTGAAGACAGCCCGTTTCAAGCTGACCAACCGCACCGGAGGCCTGTCGGGACCGGCGGTTAAACCGGTCGGTGTCGCTGCGGTCTACAATGTTTCCCGCCGTGTCCGGATTCCCGTTATCGGAATGGGGGGAATTTCAAACGCCGACGATGCCGTCGAATATCTCCTGGCCGGAGCCAAAGCCATTCAAATCGGGACCGGCAACTTCGTTACACCGGGTTTATGCGATATCGTTTACGACGGCATCGTCGCCTATATGGAAGAGAAGCAGCTGCATTCGATTGATGATTTTGCGTCGCTCTTACGGGATGCGTAAAGAAGAGCGACGGGGTTGTTTTAAAATCAAAAAAGACAGAGCGCAGGCTCTGTCTTTTCTTTTAAATTTTCCGTTCAGCAGTTCAGCATCCGCTCCGCCAGATGAACGGCATTTAAGGCTCCCTGTTTGCCGATTCCCATTGTGGCACACGGAATACCTTTCGGCAGCTGTAAAATCGAGAGCAGAGCATCGATACCCGACAAAGATCCCGCCACCAGCGGAATGCCGATGACCGGTTTTTTAACAAGGGCAGCCACCACCCCGGGCAGCGCGGCGGAAAGACCGGCCGCTGTAATCATGACACGATAATCCTTTTCATGTTCCGCCAAAAAGCTCTTTAATTCTTCCAGATTACGGTGAGCGGAATAAACTTTAAAATCGTAAGTCAGTCCCTTTTCGTCAGCCAGCTGCAAAGCGGGAGCAATCTGATCCCGATCCGATTCGGAACCGACAATAAAAAGCAGTTGTTTCATCTTTCCTCCTCCGACGACCGTTAAGCCGTCCTGTTTTATCCGAAAAATTTTTTTCCGATATCTTTCCGATACCAGCAGCCGGGAAATTGCAGTTCCCGTACGGCGGCATAAGCCTTGTCCGCCGCTTCCTGCAGCGTCTCACCGAGCCCGGTCACCGTAAAGCATCGTCCGCCTGTTGTCCTCAAGACACCCTCTTCATCCCGGACTGTACCCGCATGAAAAACCATCAGGTCGGAACGGTTCACGGGCAATGACGTCACCCCGCAATCCTTCCGATACGGACCGGGATAGCCTTCGGAAGCCACGACAACACCGACGGCGGCACGGCCGGTAAAATCGAAGGCTCCTTCCGTCTCCAATTCGTCCAACTTCTGATCCTTAACGGCATTGGCCAGAAACTCGAAATGGCACGGCATCCCCATCAGAAGCGGCTGCGTTTCCGGGTCGCCGAAACGGACATTAAACTCCAATACCTTCGGACCGGATTCGGTCATCATCAGACCGATATAAATCAATCCTTTATAAGAGAGACCGTCTTTTTTCAGGCCGGCCATCACCGGCTTCACTATTGCCGAATCGATTTCGCTTTTCAGCTCCGGGGTGATACACGGAACGGGACACACGGCTCCCATCCCGCCCGTATTGAGCCCCGTATCTCCTTCACCCGCTTTTTTAAAGTCGGCGCACGGCGGCAGCATCACGTAATGTTTTCCGTCCATCAGGACAAATACAGACACTTCGTATCCGGTCAGAAACTCTTCAACCAAAAGTTTATCCGTTTTCAGAACTTCGATTCCGAATTCAAGCAGTGCGGCTTTATCGGACGACTCGAAAACCCCTTTCCCCGCCGCCAGTCCGCTTTTTTTAACAACAACTTTTCCGGAAACCGTTTCGATATATCGGCGGAACTCTTCTTCATGTTGGAATTCGCGGGCTTCCGCCGTCGGAATCCCGTTTCGGTTCATAAACTGTTTCGAGAAGACTTTGCTCGATTCCAGCCGGGCCGCTTCGCGATGCGGTCCGAATGCCGCAATTCCTGCTTTTGCCAGTTCATCAACCACTCCGTTGGCAAGAGGAATCTCGGGTCCGACAAAGACAAAATCAATTCCGTTTTGCCGGCAGGCTTCGACAACGGCCCCGTTATCCTTGTCGGGATTGATATTGATCAAAGTTGCCAGATCACTCATTCCGGCATTACCGGGAGCGGCAAAAAGCGACTCTTTCCCCAATGTCCGGGAAAATTTCCAGACAATCGCGTGCTCACGGGCACCCGAGCCCAAAACCAATACTTTCATTTCTCCTCCTCCAGGCAATTCAGCAGTTCTATGACTACCTGCGGATAAATTTCATGTTCGCAGGCGTGAATCCGTGTTTCGATTTCATCCAACGATTCGAGTCCGGTTCGTACAAATGATTTTTGACGAATCACCTTTCCCGTATCCATTCCGGCATCGACATAGTGAACAGTGACTCCCAATTCCTTATCGGAAGAAGCAAAACTTTCTTCGATTCCGTGAGTTCCCGGATATTTCGGCAGCAAAGCGGGATGTATATTGATGATTTTTCCCTCGTATTTTTTCGTCATCTCGGGGGAAAGCAGTTTCATGAATCCGGCCAGAACGATCAGATCGGGATGAAGCCGGGTCAGCAGTTCATCAATCTCTTTCTCGGCATCTTTCCGGTCCCGCCCGAGATACGGTACATGATAAGCGGGAATTCCCAATTTTTCGGCACGCACAAAAGAATAGGCATCCTTTTTGTTGCAAATCATAGCCGCTATTTTATGTTCGGTTTCGGAGACGGCTTCACAGATGGCCTGAAAATTACTGCCGTTCCCGGATGTCAGAATCACGGCTTCAGCCATTAACCAGCTCTCCGACTTTCAAAAGATCGATACCGCTGTCGGCCGCCTTTTTCAAAACAACGGAAGCCTCTTCGGCCGAAACAACCAAAACGATTCCCAAACCCATATTAAACACTTTCCGCATTTCTTCCGTTTCGATACCGCCTTCTTTTTGGATCCGTTCGAAAATTTCGGGCACGGGCCAGTCCCAGGTAAACTGCGGTTTCAGTCCGGCCGGCAGAGCCCGCACCGTGTTTCCTTCCAATCCGCCGCCCGTTATGTGAGCCGCGCCCAAAACCGCACCGGTCGCAAGCAGTGTTTTCATCTCTTTCACATATATTTTTGTCGGCGTCAGCAACTGTTCCCAGACAGCATCATCACATGCCGCCAGGGCTTTACGCGCCAACGAAAGTCCGTTCGAATGAACCCCCGTCGAAGGCAGTCCCAATAAAACATCGCCCGCTTTCATTTTATTCTTAAAAGGAAGAATTTTTTCTTCGTCACCGATACCGACACAGAAACCGGCCAGATCAAAGTCATCGGCCTTGTACAAATCCGGCATTTCGGCGGTTTCGCCTCCGGTCAGCACGCACTCGGCCTGTTCGCAGCCGTCGACAATTCCTTTGATCACTTCTTTCAGAACCGTTTCGTTCAAATGACCGCAGGCAATATAATCGAGAAACGAAATCGGTTCGATACCGCAGACAATCAAATCATTGACGCTCATCGCAACAAGATCGATACCGACGGTATCATACTTTTTCAGTCTCATAGCCACCATCAGTTTTGTGCCGACTCCGTCTGTACAGGAAAACAGCAGCGGTTTTTTGTAACGGTTCAGATCGACGGGCAGTCCGCCGGCAAATCCGCCGATTGATGACGATACGGCTTTTGATTTGATATTTCCGATAAACGAAGCGAAACGATCGCCCTTTTCGATATCCACACCTGCATCTTTATAAGAAAATCCCATAATTTCTCCTCTCTTATTCCAGATCCGCCTTCCAGCGTTTTTTAAATTCGTTGTATTTCAGTTTTTTTAGCGGTACCCATACCGTTTCACCGCCTTCTCCGATCAGCTGAACCTGATGTTTCAAAAGACTGATTTCCCCGACCTTGTACATCTGATCTCCTGCCCGAACAGGAGTCTCTTTTTTGGGGAACAGTTTCTTTTCCGTTTTGTAAAAATCGTTTTCGTAAGCAAGACAGCATAACAGCCTTCCGCACGGTCCCGAAATTTTCATGGCGTTCAGCGACATGTTCTGTTCTTTGGCCATTTTAATCGAGACCGCATTCAGTTTATCGCTGACGGCGGCACAGCAAAACGGACGTCCGCAGACAGCCAGACCGCCGACGATCCGCGATTCGTCACGGACTCCGACCTGCCGCAACTCGATTCTCTCCCGAAAGGCGGAAACCAGTTCTTTTAAAAGTCCCCGAAAATCAACCCGATTCTCGGCCGAATAAAAAAACATCAGTTTCGATTCGTCTGTCAGATAATGAGCCGAAATCAGTTTCATGTCGAGTTTTAAATCGGCTATTTTTTTACGACAGAACGTATAAGCTTCCTGTTCGGGTCCGCGGTTTTTTTCGTATTTTTCCAAATCTTTTTCTGTCGCTATCCTAACCAGTTTAACGGTATTCTTTAAAGACACTTCACGCTGGGTGACTCTTCCCAAAATCTGACACAAATCCTTTCCGTAACGGGCATCCGCAATAATATACTTGGACCTGATGAGTTTACCGGCTTCCGATTCGGGCACTATCAGATGATCGGTTTCGCATGAATGAACCAGTTTCACGGAGAGCAAAACCTCACTTTCCTTCAAACGATAGCGGTTATGATGCTGCCGGTTTTCCGATGTTTCTTCAAAATCATCTTCGATAATCAGTCCGTCTTCTTCGGCTACAATTTCTTTTCCCAAACCACTCTCTCCTTAACTTAACAAATCCACAATCAGTCCTTCGATTTCATTAATCCGACCGAGAATACGAATCGGCCGGGCCTGTTCGTCCATCAAATCAACCGTCAGCTGATTCAGCTTTCCGTCGATGACCTCGACAAGTCTCAAAATTTCCTGTCGGGGCATTGCTCCGCGAACACGTCGCGTAAATCTGATTTCTCGTTCGCGCAACGATGCGGCAATCACCGCTTCCATCAGTTTTTTTATCTGACTTTTATACTCACGTATCACTTCGGGACTGCGTGTATTGACAACTTCCTTTCCCAATGCGGTGATTTTACTCCGCATCCTCTCCCATTCTTCCGGTGTCCCCGAAAACCCGTGACGCCGGCCGCCCTCCGTATCGGCGGAATTCTCTCCCTTAATACGCGAAAAGAAGCCGTTTTTCAAGCCGTCCGCCGGAACACTTTTCTCGGTTTTATCCGCCCCGGGGTAATTCTCCACATGCTGTCCGCCCACAAAAGGAGAAGAAAAAGAATTGATTTTAGCCATTGCCGGACACTTTTCTCTTCGGATTAAACCGTCCGATATCCTCAGCCGATCGATCATCCGGAGCCCCGGAAAGTTCGTCCGTATCGCTGTCCGGATTTTGATTTCGGCATACCGTGCACTGTCCGCGAAACAGGACATTTTCCTCTATAATCAAACGCGGCGCTTTGATATTGCCGATAACAACTCCGTTTGTCAAAATAACAATCCGGTCGGTCGCCTTAATATTCCCTTTTACGATACCGCCGACAACAACTGTCTCGGCCGAAATAAAACTTTCGACACGTCCGTCTTTTCCGATAAGAACCTTTCCCGTAGACCGGATCGGACCCCGAAACGAACCGTCTATCCTCAACAGCTCGTTGGAAACAATTGTCCCCGTAACGAAAGTCCCCTCTCCGACGATGGAATTAATATAATGGCTGCCCGTAAAAAAATCATTTTTCATTTCCGACTCCTTTATCATTCCATGGAAAGGAAGCGAATCGGGTCGATATTTTGAGAACCGATTCTGATTTCGTAATGCACATGCGGCCCCGTCGTTAAACCTGTATTTCCCAGTGCCGCAATCCGCTGACCCTGAGCAACGGTATCCCCTTCACTGACATAAATCGCATCGCAATGCGCATACCGGGTGTAAAATCCGTACTTGTGCTGTATCGTCAGATAATTGCCGTAATCTTCATGCCACGTTACTTCCACCACTTTTCCGTTGGCTGTTGCCACAATTCCCGTTCCCCGCGTATATGCGATATCGAGAGCATTGTGAAGATACCAATATCCGCGTATCGGATGCTGTGCGGGACCGAAAGGAGCGGAGATATAACCGCGCCCTCTTTCCACAGGCCATCCCGTCGGGATTTCCTCCAGCAGATTCCCTTTTGAATTTAAAAGCCCGGAAATTCGGGAAAGTTCGGTCATCGACGATTCCAGAAAACGGGAAATATTTTTGACATCCTGCAATTCTCTCATCGTCTGTCCGTCATGAGCTTCGACGTTGACAAAAGAGGCATAATCGCCGGCTGTCTGCGACGGACGGTTCAACTGGGATGAAAGACCGAAAGAGTCCAAAGTTTCCGATAAGACGCTTTCGAAATTACGGGCTGTCCGTCTCAATTCGACGACACTGTCTTTCAGTTCCTCATTTTCTGTTTCGGCTGCCGTCATCCTGGCCTCGGCCGACAAAATGTTTTGACCGCCGGATGCAAACAGAATTCCCAGAACAACCGTTACCGCCGAAAGAACGGAAACAAAAGCACACAAAACAAAAATTGTCGCAAAAGAAATTTTAAAATTAACGGCTTTCTTTTCCGTGTGAGGGATAATCATCACTGTATACCGGCGTCCGAGCAGACGGAAAAATTTTGACATCCGCATGCGGAATTTTTTTGTTCCCCGGGATAAAGAAGCCACGATTCTGTCAAAGAAACGATTTTCGATTTTCTTGTAATTATGAGTTAAAGACACCAAAGCCTCTCTTTTCGCAGTAATCTTTTTTTGAGAATATCACGGATTGAAAGTTTTGTCAAACAATCATCGATCCGACGATTCGAACGCAAGAGTCTCCGGAGGAAGTTTATAAAAACCGCCGTCTTCGTTATTGACGGCCAATCCTCCGTCGGCCGTAAAAGTAACACCTTCGCATTGTCCGCAGTCAAGCGAAAAAACCTTCAAAATTTTATCAGACAAATTATCGAGTCCGTCCGCGATATCAATAATATAGAGGTAATCGTAGGAAAGGAGAGCCAATCGCTGTTGCGCACTGTCGACATCGGCGGAAGTCATCTCACTGTAAGCATTGAAATGACCGACAGGCCGCGCATCGATACGTCTTCCTTCTCCGGGATCGGCTTCGAAAATCAGTGCTTCTCCCCGATTCTTGGTTATCAGATAAAATTTTTCCTTATATACAAACAGCGCCTCGGTATCGGCATAAACGGTTTTCCCGTCCATCCGGCAACGTACAATCCACTCTTCTTCGACAAGAGCGGTTCCCGACGAAACCGTTTTCTTTTCGTCAATCCGGTAAATCCGCTTTTCCGTCCGGATACGCAAATTGTCGCCGATATCGGCCAGATAAATCTGTCCCTCACCGCCCCGGGCCAGATCTTCCCAATCCATCTGACAGGCGCCCTTAACGGGAATATCCCGGTAATCACCGATCTTCCCGTCTTCATACCGGAAAAGATAAAGTTTCGACGGCGAAAAACTGTCACCGTGCGTCAGAAACAAACCGGGAGAGCCTGCAATTTCCGAAATTCCCGACGACTCGGGCAGTGCCTTCACATCAAAACCGGAATAAAGAGCCGCCTCCTTAAAAACCGTCACCGGTCCCGCCGGTCTCCCCTCACTCCGCACATTCCAGACCGTGCAGCCGGTCGACAAAAAAAGTACCGTCATTATCACAACCGTTTTTTTCATAAAAAAATGAAAGCACGAATCAGAAAAATAGTCAATCCGAAGTTTAAGCGACACAAGAAAAAATCTTGACCTCTTCCCTCGAATATGATACCATTCTAAATGAAGGGTTTCCTTCCATCTCAATTTTACAGGATTGATTATGAATTTATTTGATACTCACGCCCACATCGGTCTGATTCACGACGACCCCATCGAACAGCTCATTGTTACAAAGGAAGCAAAGCAGGCAGACGTGAAGTATATTATCAGCATCTGCAACAATATCAAAGATTTTGCCACTGTTTACGATAATCTGGCTCTGGCCGATAATGTGCTCTATGCCGTCGGAATCTCTCCCGCCGAAGTCGACAACCTGCCGTCGAACTGGGAAGAACAGATTGTTACGGGATCCGCCAAAAACAAAGTCGTGGCTATCGGCGAAACCGGTCTTGACTATTACCGTAAATTCGGCAACAAAAATGCACAAATCGAACTCTTCCGCAAGCAGCTGACTCTGGCGGAGAAGCTGAACAAACCGGTCATTATCCACAACCGCGAAGCCGGAGAGGACATTTATAATATTCTGAAAACGAATATTCCCTCGAAAGGAGCGGTTCTGCATTGCTACTCCGAAGATTGGGCTTACGCCAAAAAAATGCTCGACCTGAATGTTATGTTTTCCTTTGCCGGAAATTTAACCTATAAAAACGCACGGAATCTTCACGAAACCGTCCGCAACCTTCCGGAAGAAAGAATTCTGCTCGAAACGGAAGCGCCGTTTATGATTCCGGCCGTTTACCGGGGAAAACGCAACAAACCGGCCTACCTGAAAGAAACAATGAAATTTCTGGCAGCATTTCTCGACCGGGACACCGAAGAATTGGCCGATATCATTTACGGAAATTCTCTGCGATTCTTCAACATTTCGGAATAAACCATGGATAATCGACAAAACGATATTTTGCCGGGAACTGCGATTTCCGGCAAAATTTTTTTGGCTCCGATGGCCGGCTACACGGATACCGTTTTCAGAAATCTGTGCGCCGAGTACGGAGCCGATTTGTGCTATACGGAAATGGTCAGCTGCGAAGGATTGGCGCGCCTGAATAAAAAAACGGCCGAACTGATGAAAAAAGGGGCAGCCGAAAAACAGAGCGGCATCCAACTTTTCGGTGTGAATCCCGAATCCTGCTTCGAGGCGGCCAAAAATGCGGCAGCTCTCGACCCGGCAGTCATCGATTTCAACTGCGGGTGCCCTGTTCCGAAAGTGATTAAAACGGGAGCCGGATCCGCACTGATGCGGAATCACAAACTGCTGACGGAGCTCGTCGGCGCCCTGAAAGCCGGCATCGCTGCGGCGGGGAAATCCATTCCCGTTTCCGTCAAAATCCGCTCGGGTTGGAATGCCGACGAAATCAACGCAACGGAAACGGCGGCGGCGGCGGTCGAAGCCGGTGCCGGCCTCATCGGTATTCACGGACGGACACGCGCACAGGGATACAGCGGGGTTGCCGATTACGCCGTCATTGCCCGCGTCAGGGAAGCCGTACCCGTACCGGTCATCGGCTCGGGAGACCTCTTTTCCCCGCAGGATGTTCTCCGGATGTTTTCCGAAACCGGGGTCGATGCCGTCATGATTGCCCGCGGAGCTATCGGCAATCCGCAAATTTTTTTGCAGACGAAGGAATTTCTGAAAGACGGCACCGTTCGAACCGAATTGAACGATGCCGAAAAACTGAAACTCGCCCGACGCCACCTGCGCGAATCGGTCGCCGAATTCGGCGAACGGCGGGCCTGCAAAGAAATCCGAAAGCATCTGTGTGCTTACTCAAAAGGAGTCCGAAACGGGACATCCCTGAGAAACAGCCTGGTCCGCTGTCTGTCTCTCGAAGAATATGAAGCCGTTTTCGAAGCATTCTTTCGCGAACAGGGAATCGAATAGAAAAGAATGTTACCCGATTGATTTTCATTGACGAATCGGTTAATATGGATAAGAGGTGTCTATGAATATCGTTTTAGTCGGATACGGACGAATGGGAAAAGCAGTCGAAGAAGCCGCACGACAGCGCGGGCATTTCATTACGGCAAAAGTCGATCCCGTTGCCGACGATCCGCAGGTCTCCAAAGAGCTGACGCCCGCAATTTTAAAACAGGCAGATGCCGTTATCGAATTCGCTCTTCCGCAGGGCATCGAATCCAACACCCGTCTTTACGCGGAGTGCGGCACTCCGGCCGTCATCGGAACAACCGGTTGGGAAAACCGCCGGGATGAAATTGCCTCGCTGGTTAACGGGAAACGGGGAGCCGTGATGTGGGGAAACAACTTCTCCATCGGCGCCCATCTGCTGTTTAAACTGACGGCAGAAGCTGCCTCTTTGATCGAAAATCTGACCGATTACGACATCATGATTCACGAAATTCATCATAAAATGAAAAAAGATTCTCCGTCCGGAACGGCTCTGACTCTGGCCGAAAAGATTCTGCAGAACAACGCCCGCAAAACCGTCATTCAGACCGGGACGCTGAACCGGGCCATTCGTCCGGAAGAACTTCACGTGGTCGGCATTCGGGGCGGATCGGTTCCGGGAGTTCATACCGTAACTGTTGACGGCCCCCATGACACAATCGAGCTGACCCATACGGCACGCAGCCGCTGCGGATTCGCGACAGGATCCGTTATGGCTGCCGAATGGCTGAAAGACAGACAGGGTTTTTTCAGGGTCGAAGACTTTATCGATGATTTGTTTAAATAGGAGAGACAAATGAAAAAATTACAGGGTGTCATCAGTGCCTTACCGACTCCTTTTCGCCGGGACGGCTCTCTGGATCGGGAAGCACTGAAAAAATTTGTAGATTTCCAGATCGACAACGGGATCACGGCGCTTCTTCCTGTCGGAACAACAGGAGAAAGTCCCACTCTGACACACGAAGAACATGCCGAGGTTATCCGGCTTGTCATCGAACAGACAGCGGGGCGTGTCCCCGTAATATGCGGAACAGGTTCCAATGCAACTGCCGAGGCCGTTGCGATGACAAAACAGGCGGCCGCCGACGGTGCCGATTACTCTCTTCAGGTCACTCCTTATTACAACAAACCGGGACAGGAAGGAATCTTCCGTCATTTCACGGCCATTGCCGACGCCTCACCGATTCCGATTATATTATACAACATAGCGGGACGGACGGGACGCAATATCGAAACCGAAACGGTGGCCCGCCTGGCCGAACATCCCAACATCGTCGGCGTCAAAGAGGCTTCCGGCTCCGTCGCTCAGGCAATGGACGTGATTCACAGTGTTCCGAATGACTTTATGGTTTTTTCGGGCGATGACAGTCTGACGCTGCCGACGATTGCAGTCGGCGGAGACGGAATTATCTCCGTTGCTTCGAATGTCATTCCTCAGGCAATGACCGAATTTACGGCCGCCGCACTGACAGGCGATTGGGAAACGGCCAGAAAATACAATAAAAAATATGCCCCTCTGTTTCAGAAACTGTTTATCGACACCAATCCGGTACCGGTCAAATATGCTCTGTCGAGAATGGGGTGGATGGAAGAAGTTTACCGACTCCCCCTTTGTCCGATGAACGACAAATGCAAGACCGCCCTCGATGCCGTTCTGAAAGATCTGGATTTAATACAGGATTCGGCAAAGTGAAAAAAACCGGGTCGGATCGGACGGAAAAATCCGGACAAAAACAGCCTTCCTATGCACATCGGTTTTTTCGAAAATCAGATCTCCCCGAAAAGAGCAACCGCGAAAAGATGGTTGCGGGCGAATTCTATTCCGCTCTCGACAGGGAATTAATTTTGCTTCGCTGGCGGGCTCAGCGTCTTTGCCGGAAAATTAACCGGTTTTCGACAATGCCCTTCTACCCTCTAAAAAAATATTACCTGAAAAAACTGTTCGGCCGATGCGGCACCGATGCTTACATCGAACCGCCTTTTCACTGCGATTACGGATTCAACATTTCCGTAGGAGATTATTTTTATGCCAATACAGGCTGCGTTTTTCTCGACGTCACGCCGATTACCGTCGGCGACCATGTCATGCTCGGTCCGCATGTACAGCTGTATGCGGCAACCCATCCGCTCTCGCCGGAAATTCGGTTAACGGGACAGGAATGCGGTGCACCGATTACCATCGGCAATAATGTTTGGATCGGAGGAAATACGGTTATTCAACCGGGCGTAACAATCGGCGATAACACCGTTATCGGCGCCGGGAGTGTCGTTACGAAAGACATTCCCGCAAACGCGGTGGCCTACGGCAACCCGTGCCGCGTCCGGAAAACTCTGTAAGCGGTATCGGCGGCCGCGCCGGCTTTTGTCCTTCAAAAAGAAAACCGACCTGACGGTCGGTTTTTACATCATTAAAACACAAACGGAATCATTGCTTTACGGGTCGACGGATATTCATCGCCGAATTTTTCCCGATACCATTGCAGGTTTTTATAAGCGCGCGGCCCCAAATTGGCAAAGGTAAACACGGCAAAGGCCAACCCCGCCCAGGATCCGGTCAGAACCGCCCATCCGAGCCATTCCATGAACTCTCCGAAATAATTGGGCGAAGCCACCCATTTATGAAGCCCCCGATTCGGGATTTTATATCCGGTTTCACCCGGCTTTCTCAGAGAGCGCAGTACGGCATCGGAGTGGTGATTGATCACCCAGCCGGCGATAAACAATCCGACTCCGATTAAAAAATTGGGAGTCAGCAGCCAGTCGACAGTGTATTTAACGGCAGCCTCTTCCGAAAGAAAAACTTCATAACCGTTGATATAACCGTTAATTGAATTGAAAAGGGCACCGAAAAGAGGAATCAGGGCTGCCATCGGACGGCTCCCTTTCGAAAGTCGGAACGGATATATAAAAGTCCGGTATATATAATGAAATTCCCAAATACAGATAAAAACAACCATGACGGGATTTTCCCAACCCCGGGCCAAATAAAACATCAGGAGAATGACCGCAAAAGCGGGAAACTCCATGATAACCCAGCCGGGACGTGCCTGAATAACGGGCCCGAACCCGCTCGTGCCGTATTTACCGTAAGGCGCTGTTTTATAAAAAAGAAACAAAACCACAAAAATAGCGGATACGAGCTGAAATACAAGCAAAAACTGATATAAAAAGAGCAATACTGACGAATCGGCCACACTCATCTCCTTTTTTATACAGACTACCACAGGAAAAAGGTTTTGTCAATAAAAAAGGAGACCCGCAGGGGTCTCCTTCTTCGGCAGAATCGGTTATTCTACCACTCATCCGACATATTTTCAATGCCGCTGTACTGCGACAGATGAATTACATCGGTATAGGCTTCCAAATCATCAAAATAGACATAGTAATCGCGAAGCATTTCCATCGCATTAAATTTGATGACCAAACCCAAAACGGAAAAACCGGGTTTATCGGGAGCCATCATATCTTCCTGGGTCACCGTGGGCGGGACATAGGCTACCAGCTGTTTCCATCCGATGAAATTCAGTTTCGGATTTTCGAACGGAATATCCGCAATCACACCCGTAGCGGATTTAACCCGAATATAGAGTTCGTGATTCATACCGCGGCCGCAAACCCACAAAGAGAAAGCCTTTGTGATTCCGTCCATACGAATCGGCGAACGTCTTTTCAAATAGAACTCTTCTCCGTAAGCCCGTCTGGTAAAATGAATTTTGGCACCCAAAACAACGGAGCGGCCTTCGGCTTCGGCAGCTTCTCCGGAAAGATCCAGTTTTTCGCCTTCGGAAGCCGGTTTATCCGGTCTGTCCATATATTTCAGCGAGGCCACAGCCGTATCCGGGAAAATCACCGCTTCCCAGGCCGTTTCGATATTAAACTGATCCAAAAGGAACGTTTTCACTTCCGAAGCACGCTGATCCGTACCGACGTTGGACACATCGACACTTGCGGAACGATCGACATACTCTTTCTGTTCTGTGTTTTCGTTCTGTTCTGTGCTTTCGTTCTGGACTGTCGTTTGCGTTGCAGCTGTTTCTTCGGTTTCAACCGGAGCCGTTTCCTGCGCAAACAAACCGAATGTCATAAAAGTCAAAAGCAATAAAGCAAATTTTTTCATCATTAAGCTCCTTCATTTGCCGAAGCACTGTCTTCGTTAGCCGAAGCATTGTCTTCATTTGCTGTCGGATCGACCAGGTTTCCGTGTTGAACCTTTTTGATTGTTCCGGCGCCCCAAGCTTTATTGACAACAGCCGGTTCCACGAGATTGTCACCGTCGAAAGAAACATATTTAAGATCCGTCGAAACGGTAATTTCATCAAAATAGATGAAGAAGTCATCGACTCTTTCTTTCGGAGTTGTTGTGATGACAAATTTGACAATTTCAAGATACCGGTTTGCGGGTAACTGTGCCGCTTCCTGCCGAATATAAGTAGGAACTTTCACCTTGAGGTTCTTCCATCCGATAAAATTCAGTTTTCCCATCGGTAAAGTATAGGCAATTCCGTTGAAATCGCGAACACAGACAGCCAAATCGTAATTGTAACCGGCACCCCAAACCCAGACATCGATTTTGGTGCAAACGCCGTTAACAACAATCGGATCCGATCCGTCGGCATTACCGGGATAAACCTCGATTGTATTGTAACCTTTTTTCTTAAACTGAGCACGAACACCGAGAGCGTTATAGGTTTTTCCTTCGACAGCGGTCAGCGCCAGCTGTTTGGGCCGTTCTTCGACATACGCCACTTTGGGAAACTCTTCCACAGTGAATTCGCTTCCCCGAGCCGACCATTCTTTCGTTTTGTCATCCGGATCAAAACTTTCTACCAGATACGTGATTTCGTAGTTGCTTTTTGTCTGGGCAAACAGCGAAATTCCCGATACGGTGCAGATCAGCATCACCATCAATAAACAGAACATCCTTTTTACCATGAGTGTCTCCTTCCTCTCTTTGAAAATTATATTTCAAATCCTTTTTTAAGTCAAATAGTTTTTCACTACTTGTCAATTATCTTTTCGGCATAATACGGATATAAAATTGAGTCCTTTTTATATTTTTTTATTTTTAATTCCAAAAAAACTTCATCCTCTCCGTTTCCGTTCAAAACGGAAAAAAAGCGTCTGAAGGCTTCGGGATAATCCCATTCCAGCACCAGATCGATATTTTTCCACGGGACATTATCATCCGGAGGAGCCGGGAAGAGAGCCAGCAGAACCGGTTCGTCCGAAAGCCCGCCGATTATTTGAGGCGTTGCCGATCCCGCATCAATAAAAATCAGATTACATTGCCGCGAAATCAGCTCATCCGAAAGGCGCCCGAGAGAGGCCGCATCGCGGGACGGCGGAACATCCAGAGATACGAGACTGGCGGATGCCTGCGGATTCATGTCGGCAAACGCATTAATAAAAGCCAGATAATTTTTCTCTTTTCCTGTCGAAAGATTGGCAAAGACAATAGCCGGTTTCAAAAGAACGGTCGAATCGGCGCCGGTGTCTTCCGGTTCCCATTCGGACGGAAAATCTTCGTCGCTGCCGGCACTGTTCATCTCATCGGACACATTCCCGTCGACCGCAGGGACGGAATCGGCCGGCTGTTGCGTACCTTTCCCGGTCCCGTCCCCGAGTCCTCCGGATTTTTCATCCCCGGGCAACCGGAAAGGATCCGGGATCCGTTCCCGGCTCAATTTACCGAAGAGACGGCCCAATTCGGCGTACCCGGTCTCTCCTCTTCTCGGAAGTCCCTTTAAATTCGGCAGTCGTGTCGTCAACTGCTGCTCCAACGTAACGAAAACCGTTTCGGGACGTCCGGCCGCACACGCCTCCGCCTGTTTTGCCAGAAACGGAGATAAAACAATGACGGCTGCCTTTTCGGGAAGAAAGTCGGACAAAATCGAATTCACGGGAATTTCAGTATAATCGTAACCGTACCCGGCATCGCGAAGCGCCCGACGCAAAGAACGGTCTATTCCGCAGGGTTCGACTGTTGTTGCGGCATAAACATTATCGCAAATAAAAACCGCTTTTCCGTTTCCGCAGGAAATCAGAAACAGCAGGCCCGCTGCGGCTATCGTCAATCGTCTCATAACAGAAAATAATTTATCATTATCTTTTCGCTCCGTCAATTATTTCTTGATTAATTGAGAAAATCGGAATATAATCATTTTAAATCAACTATACAAGGAGCAGTCAAATGCCTAGTTACAAGGAATTGGGTCTTGTCAACACGAAAGAGTTGTTCAAGAAAGCGATGGCCGGTCAATATGCCATTCCCGCTTACAATTTTAACAATATGGAACAGATGCAGGCTATCATTCAGGCCTGTGTGGAAACCAAATCCCCTGTTATTCTGCAGGTTTCTTCCGGTGCCCGCAAATACGCCAATGCGACGCTGCTGAAAAACATGGCCAAAGGCGCCGTCGAATATGCCGCCGAATTGGGCTATGCGATTCCGATTGTTCTTCACCTGGATCACGGCGATTCGTTCGAACTGTGCAAAGACTGTATCGACAGCGGATTCTCCTCCGTTATGATCGACGGTTCTCACCTGCCTTACGAAGAAAACGTGGCTCTGACCAAAAAAGTCTGCGAATATGCACACTCGCAGAAAGATTATGTAACGGTTGAAGGAGAACTCGGTGTTCTCGCCGGTGTCGAGGACGAGGTTTCCCACGAGCATTCGAATTACACCAGCCCCGATGAAGTCGAAGATTTCGTCAAGAAAACGGGTGTCGATTCTCTCGCCATTTCCATCGGAACTTCTCACGGCGCCAACAAATTCAAGCCGGAACAGTGCACAAGAAACGCCGACGGCATTCTGATTCCGCCTCCTCTCCGTTTTGACATTTTGGAAGAAATCGAAAAGAGAATTCCGGGATTCCCGATTGTTCTTCACGGCTCTTCTTCCGTTCCTCAGGATCAGGTGGCGATTATCAACGCCAACGGCGGTAAACTGAAAGACGCTATCGGTATTCCCGAAGAAGAACTGCGCAAAGCCGCCAAATCGGCTGTCTGCAAAATCAACATCGATTCCGACGGTCGTCTGGCTATGACCGCCGCTATCCGCAAAGTGTTCAACGACAACCCCGCGGAATTCGACCCCCGCAAATATTTGGGGCCCGCACGCGATTCTCTGCGCGAGTTGTACAAAAAGAAAAACATCAACGTTTTGGGATCGGCCGGACAGGCTTAATCCCGTATACGGGAAAAAAGGACCGGGAAGCCGGTCCTTTTTTTTCTTTACAATCCGCATAAAATATGGAATAATAAATAACATGAAAAAGGGAAATCTGCTTTTGTCCGGGAACCGTATTGTTGCCGTTGATTTTTTTCGGGGACTGGCTATCATCGGAGTGGTACTGACACACTGTCTGATTTACGGCGTTTTTTATTCTGTCGGAAATGCTTTGGCGACAGTTCCGCCCTATCTTTTAGCCGTTCTTTTCCCCGTTGTTCTGATTGCTCCGATGGCCGGACTCTTTGCCTTCATCAGCGTCACGGCGAATACCTTTACGGCCCTCAGGCGATTCTCCGAAGGTCATTCCCGAAAGCATGTTTTGCAGCCGTTACTGCTGACATCGGCAGCATTGATTCCCGTCCACTTCATCTTCTCGCTCCTTTTTAAGAATTCCAGTGCCTCCATGTTCGATCCGAAACTGTCGCTCGATACAATCATTCCGGCATCTATCCGACAGGGGCAGCCTGTATTCCCCCGTTTCGAAAATCTTCTCTTTATGGACGCCATGGCTATGATTGCCATGAGCGGACTGGCGGCCGCCGCCATTTTAGCATTCATTCTCAAAAAGAAACCGCCGCGCGACAAAACACTCCGCTGCCTGGCTTATGCCGGATTTATCTCGATTCTGCTCTCTCCTTTTGTCTGGTATCTGTTTTGGGTTCCTTTTAAATATTTGTATTTCACCGAATTTCCGTTAAGACTGCTCTCCGTTCCTTTGTCGTTTTTTGCCGCACGCATGCACTGTCTTCCGGGAATTTTCCCTTTTGTTGTTTTCGGAATTTGGTTCGGCATTCTCCTTCAGTCACGTCCGTCTTACGAAGAACTCAAAAAGAAGACAACACCGATAGCGGCGGCTTCGCTGATTCTTTTTCTGATTTTCAGCGGATTGAAACTGTTTCTGACAATCGGAAACGAAACCGCTTTTGTCCTTTGGCTGAGCCGCTCGGGGATTTTATCCGTTTTTTCCGAAAATACTCCCGGAATCGTAACGGGAAATATCGGAAACGCTTTTTTGGATTATAAAGCACTCCCGGTCGAATTTCAATTTTTCGGGATCGCGCTTTCCTTTCTGGGATTCCCCTTTCTTCTGAAAATCTTCGACTACCGTTCCGACGAAACAAAACCGCTGTCCGTTTCCCGCCTCAAACCGGTTCTTCGTTTCGGAACCCTTTCGCTGACGGTTTTTGTCTGCGAAACCCCGGTTCATACTGTTTTTGCCAAAATAATCCACACTCTTTCCGGGGCGCCCGTTCCCGATATGGCCGATATTCAACCCGATTTTTTTATGACGCACCCGCCCGTCTGGATTGCCTACGCTGTTTTTATGATTCTGCTCTGGGCCGTTATTTTAAAATTCTGGGAAAAACCCGGATACCGATTCAGTCTCGAATGGATTCTGACAAAAGCTATGTCTCCGTTTCGCAAAATCCGCTCGGAAAAACTGCCGCAGGAAAAAAGCCGGTAAAACCTATTCAATCAGCTCGCTGTATACGGCTCTGAGCAGTCTTAAATCGGGTGTATCCTGGGCAATATGCCATATCATGACCCCCCCGAAAGTACGGGCGTAATGACTTTTTTCGCGAATCAGTTTGAGACTGTTGTAAGTGATGACCTGTCGGCCGCCCTCGGGGGTATCGAGTGTCAGAAAGTCCTCTTTTACCGACTTGCCGGGATACCATTCGTGTACATCGCGGAAAGTCACCGATCCCTGGCTGACAGTATTTCCATGCGCATCGAAAGTTCTCTGCCAGCCGTAAAACGGCACGCCGATAACCAGTTTGGAGCGGTCGATTCCGCGCCGGTTCTGCCAGTAGTCAATCGTTTTTTCCACATGGGCAAACGAAGAATGATCTTTCAGTTCCTTGTCGAAAAGTCCGGACTCATTGTAAATCATCAAATTTAAGAAATCGAATGCGGTGACAGCCGCATCACTCATTTTTCGGGCGCCCCAATATCCGAAAGCCCCCGAAAGCCGGTACGGTTTATCGGAAACCGCTTTTGCCAGAGCCGTCACAAAATGGTTGTATTCGGGAATCATCATATCGCCCTCAAAATCGAGATCGATTCCGTCAATCCCGTACGAATCCGCGAACCGCAGCAATGCGTCAATAATCACCCGGTGACGGCCGGATCGAAACAGCTGCAGATAGCGTTGCCCCACTTCGGTCTTTGACGTAACATGTCCGCCGCCGATTGAAATAAAAACACGGGTCTGCCTGGCATGAGCCTTTGCAATAAATTTTCTCAACTCGAAGGGAGTTACTCTCGGTGCCGAAATCTGTCCGTTTCGGTCGAGATTAAAAAACCATAAATTAATATGCGTCAGATACTCGATTCCCGGATTATACTGTTCGAGCATAATGGCGGCCGCCGGAAAATAGCCGACAACGCGACGGGCTCCCAGAGCCGATTTATCGGTTTCCGGACGGGTCAGACATCCGCTCAAAAGAAAGAGAATCATCCATAAAAATATGAACCCTTTTTTATTCACAAAATCTCCTTTTCTCAATTTTATCCGGTCTTTATCCGATAAACAAATCGGAGGAAAACCGAATGAAACGCACCGACTATATCAACTGGGACGAATATTTTATGGGGGTAGCCCTGCTCTCCGCCAAACGAAGCAAAGATCCGTCAACCCAAGTCGGGGCCTGCATTGTTAATACCGACAATGTGATTGTCGGTACCGGATACAACGGTTTTCCGAAAGGCTGCAGCGACGAAATGTTTCCGTGGGACCGCACCGGCAATTTCCTGGAAACCAAATATCCGTACGTCTGTCATGCCGAACTGAATGCCATACTGAACTCCGCATCGCGAACACTGAAAGGCTGCCGGATTTATGTCGGTCTGTTTCCCTGTAACGAATGCGCCAAGGCGATTATTCAGTCGGGCATTACGGAAATTATCTTTATTTCTGATAAGTATGCAGATACGGATGGTGTGAAAGCCTCAAAACGCATGCTGACCGAAGCAGGTGTTACATTCAGACCCCTCTCAACCCGACGAAAAACAGTGACAATAGACTACGGAATTGTATAGGCCGAATCTTTCGGAAAATAAAATTATTTTTAAAAATTATAATTGACTATAATCATTTTTGGGTTTAAAATCAAGATACTATTCTTAAATAAGAGGAAGATTGTGCGGATTTTAATCCTCGGTGCCGGAAAAATGGGGCGCTGGCTTTCCGATTCACTCTGTCTCGACGAAGAAACCGCGGTTTTCGACACAGACAAGACAAAACTGAAATATCTGTTCAACGTCCGTCGCCTGACGGAAGGTGACGAAATTCGGCAATTCGATCCGGAACTGGTTATTAATGCGGCCGGATTATCACAAACGGAAAATGCCTTTCGTTTTGCAATTCCTTTCTTATCGGAAAAGTGCATCCTTTCGGATATCGCTTCCGTAAAAAATAACCTTGAAGAATTTTACCGCTCTTCCGGCTTCCGTTTTGCATCATCGCATCCGATGTTCGGGCCGACTTTTGCCAACATCGGAGATCTCCGTTCGCAGACAGCCATCCTGATTAAAGAATCCTGTCCGGAAGGACACCGGTTTTTTCGAAATTTCTATCAAAAACTGAATGTTCGGGTCTTCGAAGCCGGTTTCAGCGAACACGACAGGCTGACAGCTTATTCTCTGTCGACTCCATTTGCCGCAACGCTGGCATTTGTCTCCTGTCTGAAACCGATACCGGCACCGGGGACGACCTTCAAAAAACACATGGAGATTGCCGACGGCCTGCTCTCCGAAGACGATGAACTTCTGACGGAAATTCTTTTCAATAAATACAGTGCCGATCAGATCGGAGAAATCGGAAAAACTCTCGACCGACTCCTTGAATGGATTATCAAACGCGATTCCGTAGCATTAAAAAAATATTTAAACGACCTCAGAACAGAATGGGAGAACTACAAAAATGTCTTATGCCGGTTTGGAAAATGACGAGCTGAAAATTCTGATTTCCTCGCACGGAGCCGAACTGCAGTCTCTTTACTGCAAGAACAATTCGACAGAATATTTATGGCAGGGAAATCCCGATTTCTGGGGAAGACGCGCACCGCATCTCTTCCCGATTATCGGCGGACTGAAAGACGGCTATTTTATTTACGACACAAAATCTTACACCATGGGAAACCACGGTTTTGCGCGCGACAGCTCGTTTGCGGTCGAATACCCTTCTTTAAAGAAAGCCGTGTTTACCTTGGACGAAGAAAAAGAAAACTATCCGTTCCGCTACCGGTTCACGGTCACCTACTCGCTGAAAAAAAACAGACTGAAAATAACTTATACGGTTAAAAATACCGACAAACGCAAAATTTACTTTTCGGTGGGCGGACATCCCGCCTTTGCCTGTCCTATTGATCCGACCTTAAAGTACACCGACTACTTTATCGAATTCGACAAACACGAAAGCGGTGAACTGCTCCTCATCAAAAACGATCTGGCAGACGGAACAAGATACTTCCCTTTAAAAGACAAAAAAATTCCGCTGATTCATTCGCTGTTTACACAGGACGCACTGGTGTTCGATCATCCCAAATCCCAAAAGTTCCGCTTGCGAAGCATCAAAGACAGCCGCCAAATCGAAATGAAAATCAAAAATTTCGAATCGATCGCATTCTGGTCGAAACCGAAAGAAGGAGCCGATTTTATCTGTTTCGAACCGTGGTGCGGAATCGACGATAGGGCCGACAGCAATCACCAGCTCGAATCCAAATGGAAAATCCGCTGCCTGAAACCGGGAAAGAAATTCAAATGCTCCTATCTCATAACCGTTAACTGAAAAAAGCTGCCGAAAGGCAGCTTTTTTCGATTATTCGCACATCATCGGTCTCAATTCGTATTCTTTCGTTTCAGCCAGTTGACCAGTAAACCGTTAAAAATAAAAAGGGCACAGCTGAACCAGATTAAAGAAAAGAAATATCCGATCAATTTCTCGAATAAATCGGAATTGACCCCGCCGATAATCCACATCACAACAGCGATGGACAGCATCACAACGCCGTCAATCAGAAAACCGATTGCACCTTTATACGCTTTTGTCAGATACCAAAAATAGAGACTGAAAACCGACGCGGCAAAAATACAGAACGAAATAATCCATGTCAGTCCCCGTAAAATATCGGCGGAGAAAAATGTGCAGACAATGCCCAAAATCAGAAAGAAAAGCCCTGCGGCTATCGGAAAAAAAAGACCGTAAATTGTTTTCCTGATGACACCGTAAACAATCGTAAAAGCTCCCAGCATCATGGAAAGAATTCCGAAAAAAACGATGACGATCTGCGGAAGCTGCGAGGCAAAAACAGCCGTCAGAATACCGGCAAGCAGAAACAGAACGCCGGCGGCGACATAGCCTTTTCTCGAAAACTGATCGACAATACTGACTTCACGGATTTCGATTTCGGGAACGATATCTTCCATAAACAAAGCCCTCCGTTAAGGTTTATATTATTAATATAGCGATTCTCCTTTAAATTGTAAACCGCATTTCAGGAAAAAATTATCCGACGCATTGTCTCCGTATCCCGCGGAGAAACAAGATGACGGTTCGGTATTTTGCGGAAAAAAGTCATCTGACGCTTGGCATACCGCCGCGAATGCCGCTGAATCAGATCTCTCACTTCATCTTCGTCATCGGATAAGAAAAATTCGGAATAGCCGATGGCTTTCATTCCCGGCATTTCCGACGTATACCCGCACCCGCAAAGAGAGCGCCACTCGTCCGCCAGCCCCTGCTCAAACATCATATCGACCCGCCTGTTGATACGGGCGTACAGCTCGTCTCGGGGACGGGTCAGCTCGATAATTTTAATATCATAATCGGTTCGCGGCGACGGCTCCGTCGAAAAGGAAGAGAGCGGACGTCCGCTGCTGCGGTAAACTTCCAAGGCACGGGTCAGGCGGTAGGTATCGCCGGCGGGAATACGGGCAGCCGTAACCGGATCGCAACGGCGTAATTCCTCGTATAAGCGCTCCCGCCCGCCGGACAGAATCTCCCGACGGAGTGTTTCGGCCGTCTCGCGGTTTGTCGGCGGCGCCTCCGGCAGTCCGTACAGAAAATTCAAAAAGTAAAAAGCCGTTCCGCCCGAAATGACAGGAAGAGCCCCTTTATCCAGAATCCCGGGAATCAGCCGTTCGGCTTCCGTAACGAAATCGCCGGCATGAAACTGTTCATCGGGATTGCGGATATCAATCAGGTGATGCGGAATGCGTTTCAGAAAACCGGCATCCGGTTTGGCCGTTCCGATATTCATTCCTCTGTAAACCTGCATCGAGTCGGCACTGATAATTTCGATATTTAACGAAGCAAGATCGGCCAGACACTCCGTTTTTCCGACAGCTGTCGGACCGAAAAGAAAAACAACGGCAGGTTTATTCGTCACCGAGAGAGAATTCGACCTCGCCATCGAGAATTTCGCGAATGGCTTCCGAACAAATTTTGACATCCTCTTTCAGATTTTCCGGATGTTTGGTCAGCGCATCGGCCCGCTTTACCATCGCATTCGTCATTTCGTAAAAGTTGCCGTTATAATCCACCATTTTATTCAAAGGAATCACAGATTCGGTCATTCGATACTCCTTTTTTCATTATACACGATTCAATCCGCTTTGTAAACGGCTTCGATAATTTCGGCAACAATTTGTTCCGGATTTTTATCCGAGGTATCGATAATCAGGTCGCAGAAAGCGTAATCGTTGTTGTCGATATTGTACAGACGGCGGTAACGATTGCTGTCGCGCTCATCGCGTGCTTCCGTTTCCGCGGCACGTTCTTTCGCACAACCGCCTTCTCTGTTGTGCACACGGGATGCTCTGACTGCGGCCGGCGCATACAGATAGACTTTTAAATCGGCATCTTTCAAAAGCCAGACTGCCAAACGGGAACCGAGGACCACACCGCCTTCGGAAGCCAGCCGAATTTGTTTTTCGTCGAGCGCATAGTCGTACGACGGATCGCTTTCCGCTTTGCGGCAGAATTCCGCGAACGGGATTCCCGCTTCCTCCGCCATGTTGTGGAACGTGTAGTTAATCAGCTTCAGCCCCAGTTTATCGGCCAGAAGCCGGCTGACTGTCGAATTACCGCAGCCGCTTTTTCCCGATACGGCGATTTTTATTTTCGATAAATCTTTCATCAAATTTTCCTTTTTATTCGACATTCCGCAACTGTTCGCGAAAATCTTCCAGTGCATCTTTGATATCGACAACGGCCTGTGTCATTTCGACAAAGAGCGCTTTCGATGCGGCGGTATTGGCTTCCCTGTTGATTTCCTGAGCGAGAAAATCGAGTTTTTTCCCGACCGGACCGTCGGCGGTCAGAAGGCGCCGGCATTCCGTCAGGTGAACGGAAAGCCGCTCGGTTTCCTCGCTGACGGAAAAACGAACCAGAGAAGCCGCCAGTTCCTGATAAAAACGGTCACACTCGGCCGCATCACCCAAAATCTCGCGAAACCGGCTGCGCAGGAGATCTTTTAATTTCTCTTCGTTCCGCGACTGAAAAGAACAGAGGACGGAAAGCCGGTTCTCGATAATATCGAGACGGGACGATAAAAAACGGGCCGTCGCTTCCCCTTCCCGACGCCGTTCCGCCTCAAACGCCGTCAGCGCCCGAGCCAGCGCACGCACGGCCAGCCGGCACGGAAGAGAGGTGTCGGCAGATCCCGATCCGCTTCCGGTCATTCCGGGAAGACGCACCAGAGCGTCGGGACGCGGGGATTCGGCATCGGGGAAAAAGTGCCGGAGACGGGCAAAAACAGCGGCATAAGCCTGCGCCTGATCCTCGTTGAGCACCGGAATATCGGCCGGCGCATTTTCGGTAACCGTAAAAAGCAGCTCAACCCGACCGCGGCCGACCCGCCCCTGAACCGCCCGGCGCAAATCCCCTTCCGCGTCCGCCAGCTGCGGCGGCAAAGAAAGTTTCAGGTCAAGATAACGGTTATTGTAAGATTTGATACGTACGGAAACAGTCACATCACCTTCCGTCTCTTCCGCCGCAGCAAAACCGGTCATTCCGATCATCGGATCCCCCTTTTCAGACGATTGTACTCCAATCATAATCCAAGGAACCGGATTCGTCAATCCGTTTCACAAAAAAAGGCGGGAGATCTCCCGCCTTTGAACGTTTAAGACGCCATTGTTACGGCGTGCTTCTGTCCCAAATCGTAAAATAGCCGCTGCTTTTTGTCCCGTTGTATGTCAGCTCAGCTTTCCGTCGTTCCCCCATCGGAGGAAGCGAGGAGGAAAGGGTCGCATAATAATAATGGATATTGACCGATCCTTCCTTAACAACCAGCGCAATCTGAATATCGGCGGGTTTTCGTCTTATCTCAAACGTTCTCGAAGCGGTTTCCCCTTCCGTGTAGGCCTTGAGTTTATATCTGTACCGGTCGGCTGCCGTAAAAGAAACCTCATCGGACAAAAGACAGATATCGGCGACCCATTTTTCGTCTCCCCCATTAACGACAGACGAGACGGAAAAAGGAAGATAATACTCTTTGTTCCCGGATACAGTTACCTGCACACATCCGATATCCTCTTTTTCCGACAATGATGCCGATGCGACGTTTTTGACAAAATCGCCGCCGTCAATTTTCCCGTCGAAATCGGAAAAATGAGAAACATCAATCCGGCTTTGAAACAGCAAAGAGCCGTCTTCACCCGTAACCGACAACTCATGCCGGTAATAATTGTCATTTGCTTCACCGCCGACCTCAATCGGCTCGCAGGACAAAAAGGAAAAAACAAAAAACAGACAGCTTAAATGAAAAATATAGCGCATAAATAGTCTCCTAAAACATTAATAGATTAAACTAATAAATTAATCAAGGACTATTTTTATTTTTCGTTATTTTTTCTCTCCGGCTGCCCAACGCAGCAGATCCGTTCCGATGCCGTTATTATTTCCGGCTCCCATTGTGACAAACAAATCCCCCGGACGCAAAACGGTCTTCAGGAAAGCGGCTGCTTCATCGAATTCGGCCTTGTAATAAACGGCGGGATGGTGTTTGGCGGTTTCCGTGTAAAGCGTTTCACCGGTAATATGACCTGCTGTCTCCCGTGCGGAGGCATAAATTTTATTTAAAACCACGATATCGGCGGCTGCGAATGCGCAGGCAAACTCTTCCAAAAGACGCTCGGTTCGGGAATAGGTGTGCGACATAAAATCGACAATCAGCCGTTTCGGGCGGTAAAAGGCCTTATACCCTTCCAATGTTGTCCGAATGGCGGTGGGATGATGGGCGTAATCATCCATAAACAGAATACCGCCCGCCTCCCCGATCCGCTCGGTCCGCCGCCGGCAGCCGGCAAAAGAATCCAGCCCGGCAGCCGCTTTTACCTGCATATCGTCATCGAAAGCACGGCCTTCGCGTTCGAGAAACAGGGAAATCAGCGCCAAAGCGGCCGCGGCATTCAAAATCAGATGGTGCCCCGGCAGCCGCAGCCGCCACTCCCTGTCCCCGGAAAAGCCCAGCCGGAAGCGGTTGACACCGCACGCCTCTTCGTTGCCGGAAATCCGAAACGGGCCGTCGGCTTTCAAACCGTAAGGCACGAGACGAAGCGCCGGCCGGCGGGCGGCAATCATCGCCGCCGTTTCCGCCGCCCCCGGATCGTCTGCGCAGTAAACGAGCGCACCGTCGTCGGGCAGTTTCTCCGCCAGTTCGATGAACGCCGAACGGATATCGGCATAATCTTTAAAATAGTCGGGATGATCTTCCTCGACGCTGGTTAAAATCATAAAAGCCGGATCGAAAGCCAAAAAATGGCGGCGGTATTCGCACGTTTCCGCGATGAAAAAGCGCTCTCCCCCGGTCCATGTGCAGCGATTCTTCAAATCGGCCGCTCCGGAACCGATCAGAACGGACCCGTCGAGAGCCATCGCTTTAACCAGCGAAGCACACAACGCCGATGTCGTCGTTTTGCCGTGAACACCGGCCACCGCCGCCGACGGCTGCCGCTGCGAAAGCCGCCCCAACGCCTCCGGATAGGTGAGACACGGAATCCCCAAACGGCAGGCTTCGGCCAAATCGGCCGATGTCTGCGGTGTATAAGCCGCCGAACAGACCGCTTCGTCAAACGTATTGTCAATATGAACCCGATCCATTCCTTCAAAAAAGGAAATGCCGAGTTCCGATAAAATGCCGTCCGTGTAAAAATGCTCGCTGCCGTCGACACCGACGACGATCGCCCCCGCTTTTTGATACAATTCGGCCAGAGCCGTCATTCCGGTACCTTTAATACCGATGAAAAAAATTTTTTTTCCTTTAAAAGAAAGCGTCCCCATAATTCCATTCTATCTTTTTTCGCCGCCTTTTTCAACCGCGCCGCAGAAAGAGAAAAAAGCGCTTTTCTTTCTTTCGAAATTCATGTTAAAATAACATTATGGAAAGTGAACCCCGCAAATGGGTCGACGAACATCCGCGTCTGAGCAGTCTCTACGAATTTGTCAAATCGGTTGTAATCGAATTTTACAAAGACAACGGCTTTATCGCCTCTTCGAGCCTGGTCTATTCGACACTGATGTCTCTGGTGCCCTTTTTGGCCGTTCTGACAGCACTGTTCGCCGCTTTCGGCGGTATCGATATTCTGAAAGCCAATTACGCCGACTGGTTCCGGCTTTTCGATCCGCCGATGCAGCAGAAAATCATCGGACTGATTAACGGATTTGTCAGTAATTCCCGTTCTCTCGGTGTCGTCGGTATCATTTCCTTTCTCGTCACATCTGTTTTTCTGATGAATAAAATCTGGGCTGTTTTCAACTCGATTTTCCGAAGCACCTCCCGAAGATCCCAGTTCAAACAGTTTGCCAGTTATCTGACCAATCTGGTTCTCGGTACCATTCTCATCAGTCTTTCGATCAGTATCTCGACTCTGATGAAAACCTTTCTGCCTCACTTTTCCGATATTCAGCAGGTTCACGGACTCCTCTTCTTTCTGGTTCCGGTGCTGATTATTTTTCTGGTGCTCTTTCTTCTTCTCAAAACAATTCCCGCTACCAAAGTTTATTATTCATCGGCGGCATTCGGCGCCCTGTTCGGAACCCTCTTCTGGCAGATCATCAATGCCGTCTTTCAGAACACATCGCTTTTTCTGACCAAAAACACCACGATTTACGGTTCGTTTGCCTTCCTGTTTATTTTTCTGCTCTGGATTTACTTTCTCTGGGTCGGCATTCTGCTGTCGGTCGAGATTGCCTATGTGCACCAGTACGGCGTTTACCGTACCCGCAGGCGGAAACTGGACTCGCCGGCCTACACGATCTCTCTGGCGGCGGCCGTGCTGCAGACCGTCTGCCGGAAATTCAAAGAGGGAAACGGCATCTGTTACTTTAACGAAATCTGTCTGCGGCTGCAGGTTCCCGATCGCGATGTTTCACGCATCGTGACTCTGTTGGAAAACCACCGGTTTCTGATTCGCGGCGACAGTCTGAAATGGGGCTACATCCCCGGACGCATGATTGACGACATTTCTATGGAAGAGTTCATCCGCACCGTTTTCGGCGAAGCACCGGAAACCATCTCCGGGAATATCGCCGAAACACTGCTGGAAAACGGAGTGTCCGTCTTTAAAGGGAAATCAGCTCTCGATTCGCTCTTTTAAATCGAAAGCGCATTGTGCGTATTTTTATACATTTTATCGCGTAAAGCCCGAATCTCCTCACTGGCCAGATAATCGTCGAGACTCATCATTCTGTCGATGACACCGGTCGGAGTCAGTTCGATAATCCGGTTGGCAACGGTGTTGACGAACTGGTGGTCGTGGGAATTGAAGATAATGACTTCGGGAAAATCTCTGAGGGCATTGTTCAGTGCCGTAATCGATTCCAGATCGAGGTGGTTGGTCGGTTCGTCGAAAATCAGCACATTGGCACCGGAAAGCATCATTTTGGAAAGCATACAGCGCACCTTCTCGCCCCCGCTGAGCACCCTGACTTTTTTGAGCGACTCTTCGCCGGAAAAAAGCATCCGCCCCAAAAAACTGCGGATGTAGGCGTCATCCTGATTTTCGGGCGAATACTGCCGCAGCCAGTCGGTAATCGACAAATCGCAGTCGAAATAAGAGGTGTTGTCTTTCGGAAAATAAGCGGTTTTAATGGTGACACCCCACGTATAACTGCCCGCATCGGCCTTCTCTTCTCCGGTAATAATTTTGAAGAATTCCGTTTTGGCGGCGTGATTGGTCCCGATGAACGCGATTTTGTCTCCGTTATTGACCGTCAGCGTAAAATTGTCGAGCAGTTTCTCCCCGTCCACCGTTTTGCATAATTTTTCCGCCTTCAAAATTTCTTTTCCGCATTCACGGTCGGCTTTAAAATTAATATACGGAAATTTTCTCGACGAGGCCTGCAAATCTTCGACCGTCAGTTTTTCAATCAGTTTTTTGCGGCTGGTGGCCTGCTTCGACTTGGCTGCGTTGGAAGAGAAACGCTGAATAAACTGTTTGAGCTCGGCAATCTTTTCATCGTTTTTCCGCTTCAGATCTTTCATCTGCTTTTGAATAATCCGGCTGCACTCATACCAGAAATCGTAGTTACCGACAAAGAGTTTCATTTTCCCGAAATCGATATCGACGATATGGGTACAGACCGTATTGAGAAAATGGCGGTCGTGAGAGACCACAATGACGGTGTTATCGAAATGCATGAGAAAATCTTCCAGCCACGCAATCGATTCGAGGTCGAGGTGGTTGGTCGGCTCGTCGAGAAGCAGAATATCGGGATTTCCGAAGAGCGCCTGCGCCAGAAGCACGCGCACCTTCTGACCGCCTTCCAGTTCCGCCATTTTTTTGGTATGAAAACTTTCCGGAATTCCCAAACCGGAGAGCAGCACGGCGGCATTGCTTTCCGCTTCCCAGCCGCCCAATTCGGCAAACTCCGTTTCCAGATCGGCCGCCCGCAAACCGTCTTCATCGGAAAAATCCTCTTTCATATAAATAGCGTCTTTTTCCTTCATGATGCTGTAAAGCCGCTCGTACCCCATGATAACCGTGTCGAGAACCGTTTCTTTATCGTAAGCAAAGTGATCCTGTTTTAAAACCGCCAGACGTTCTCCCGGCGTGATAAAGATTTCGCCTTTATCGGAATCGATTTCACCGGATAAGATTCTCAGAAAGGTCGATTTCCCGGCACCGTTGGCTCCGATAATGCCGTAACAGTTTCCCGGTGTAAATTTGAGATTCACATCTTTAAACAGGACACGCTCTCCGAACGAAAGCGATAAATCGGTCACAGTCAGCATGGCAGACTCCTTGCGTGGAATTTTTACGATTATAGCCGAAATGAACGCTTTTTTCAAGGGAATAGCGGATTTCGGAAAAAGAGTCGGTCTCTTTAAAGGGGGCGGCCCGGTTTCCGTTAATAGCGGACTTCGCGAAACAGCACCGTTCCGTCCGATTCGAATCCGAACGAAGAAACCGTTCCGTTAAGCCACTCGTGAAGATAAAAAGAATAGGAGAGCATGTCCTCCCGAATTCCGGATTTTTTCGTCAAATCGACCGATAAAGGCCAGCCGGAACCCCGTTTCCGGCGATACAGATCATCAATCAGCCGCGCCAAGTGAAACCCGTTTTTCCGATACGCCTCACTGCCCGGTTCATGACCGAAAGCGGCTATCTCGTAACGTTCATCCTGTTCGATACCCCGTCCGGTAACGGCAATCATGGTTGTAAAATCGGAAAAAAGCGTATTAAATTCGACGCCGGTTGCATCGGAAACGACCGCCACTCCCGAAAATGGGGAATCATAAATGCGGCGGACAACATTGTCTCCCCACCGCTCCCGAAGATACCGGAGAAAGAGAAGAGAATAACCGTAATTGGGCAACGGGAAAGGGTGATTCTCGATCAGAGAAATGCCCTGATTCTCAAATAACGCTTCCAGATAACGACCGTGCGGCAGCGCATATCCGGCGTAATATTCGGAGAGCATGGAGAGTCCCTCGTTCAGCCAAACCGGCAGCTGCGGTTTCCCGAGCCGCGTCCGATGATCAAATAGAATCATATGCTGAAATTCATGGATAAACGTGGCTATCAGATCGTCCCGATGTGTTTCGAAATCGGCAAAACAGTCGGAATTGACATAAAGAATATCCGCTTCGTTGGACGGCTCGCCGCCCGTGCCGTCGGGATATTTGTCCTGTGCGTAAAAATAGCCGAAAAGACCGGGTTCCAAAGGAGTCAGCAGAAAAATCACCGCCCCGTTGCCGTCAATATCGTTTTCGTACGAAAACAGCCGGTGCATTTCCGGAACCATGCGGTCAAATTCCGCGGTAACGACCTCCAACGCGGCGCTGTCGACCGTCACCGCGGTATCGACATAAACGGCAGCGTACCGGGAAACCCGGCGGCAAACGGCGTTGACCGCATGCGCCGTTCCGGCGGCGTCCAGAACCCAAAATCCGCTGCGGACGGCCCCTACGGTTTCCGTATTCCGGGCCGTTACCGCGGAACGGCGGGCGGCCGGCAGACCCGGCTGCCGGCGGGAAAGCCGCTCTTCGGTCTCCCTCATCCGGGAATAAAACGAGTGAACCGCTGCGGTTTCCCGATTTTCCGACGCCGCCCGGACCGGCAGCGCGGCCGACGGCCGCGGCTGTGCGCCGGCCGCCGCCTCACGGCCGGGAGCAAGGGCGGCCGACAACGTAAAACGGTGACCGCTGTCGATAAAGTTCCCCGCTTCTTGCGGAACGGCGGCCGTCAGCGTGTAGAGACGGTCCGTTTCGCTCTTTTTTTCTTCACAACCGACAGCCGCCTGCAGCATCACCGCGGCAATCGCCAAAAGAATCGTTTTCCGGATGTTCATCACCCCCTCCGCCCGATTGTTTTGCCTTTAAACGGAGAGATTTCTTCCCAAAGAAGACATCTCTCCCGCACAATAAGATTTAACGAAAGGTAGCGATCACGCCCTGATTCACCGGGAATCCGTTCACTTTATTTTTGCTCCACGTTTCATTCCAAAGGGACTTTTTGGAAGACGGCAGTGTAACGGTAATGGACGCATTCCCCTCAGAATCAGACTCATTCTCCTTCTGGTAGCCGACCTGAAGTCCGTAATAGGTCGCCGATCCCGATGTTTCGGATGAAATTAACTCTGTCTGATTCGATAAATCCAGTTCTCGAATATAATTAAACTCCAGATTGACTCTTTTCAATTTTTTATTTCCGCTCAAATCGACTGTTTGCAATTTTTGATAGGCGGCATTTAAAATTTCGATTTCGGAAAAAAACGCAATTCCCTGCAAATTTTGAATTTGTGTTGATTCATAGTTCCACTCCAAATTCAGTTCCGTCACCTGCTCCGCTTCCTCTTTGGAAATTTTTCCGTCGCTGTCTGTATCAAACTCCCGAAGAATTGCCCGGAACGCTTCGTCGGGAACATCGGCTGCCAAATCCAGTTCGGTCGGCTCGGCAACCGATTCGGTGACGGTCACCGTCCACGAAACGAAAACCTCACTGTTGTCGGCCGAGACGGCGGTGACGACAGCCTTACCGGCAGAGGCGGCGGTCACCGTTACGGACGTTCCGGTTGCGGCACTCAGCGTGACGGCTCCGTTATCGACGCTCCAGTTCACGGCAGGGTTTGAGGCATCCTCCGGAACGACGGCGACACTAAATGTCTGCGTTCCGCCGACGGTAAGAGAAACCGTCTGACCGACTGCCGGAGTCGGCGTCAGTCCCGTTACGGGTTTTTCTTCCGGTACCGGCGCGGTGACGGTCACCGTCCACGAAACGGCAACCTCACTGTTGTCGGCCGAGACGGCGGTGACGACAGCCTTACCGGCAGAGGCGGCGGTCACCGTTACGGACGTTCCGGTTGTGGCACTCAGCCTGACGGCTTCGTTATCGACGCTCCAGTTCACGGCAGGGTTTGAGGCATCCTCCGGAACGACGGCGACACTAAATGTCTGCGTTTCGCCGACGGTAAGAGAAACCGACTCGTCTGCCGGAGTCGGCATCAGTCCCGTTACGGGTTTTTCTTCCGGTACCGGATCGGTGACGGTCACCTTACAGACAGCCGTCAGACTTTTATTTTCGGCAACGACCGCTTTCACTTCGGCTTCCCCGGCAGCTATTGCCGTCACTTTTCCTTCTTTCACCGTAACGATTTTTTCATTCGAACTTTCCCAGAGGACTTTCTGAACCGCCTGCTCCGGCAAAACCGCAAACGTCAGTTCTTCCGTTTTTCCGACCTCCAAAGTCACCGACAAAGGTCGGATCTCGATACCGGTTGCCTTCACCGGATCCGTTACCGGATCGCAGGATGCCAACATCCATACAGCAGCAATACAACTGAAGATCTTTTTCATTTTTCGCTCCTTTCCTATATTATTCTCTGACAAGAGTGACGTTGTAATTGGAATCGTTCCGACTCCATTCATTATCCCACCTCTCCCATAAAGAAGAAGGCAGATAAAGAGTGACTTTTTTGAATCCCTGATATCCGCAGACCAGATTCTTCAATGCCGAATTCGAACGCAAGTCGAGCTTTTCCAAAGAATTGCCGTTACAAATCAGCGTTTCGAGTTTCGGATTCATCGAAGTATCCAGATCGGTCAAATATCCGCCGCTGCAGTCAAGCGAGAGCAAATTCGGCATCAGCTCCAGACCGTACAGAGCCGTTGTTCCGGATGCCGGGTCAACCTCCAGTTCGGAGACGTTTGCCAGGTCGTCTTCGGTGAAGTTCTGTTTGCCGGTCGCGGCGGCAACGGCATCGAACAGCGCTCCTGCGGGAATCAGTTCCGTACGAACCGTGACCGCGCAGGTTGCTGTCACTCCGGAAGCGTCTCCGACGGTCGCTTTCACCGTAAACATGGCCGCGCCGGCATTTGAATTGACACTCAGAAGACCGTCATTAGAAATCGTTGCCGCCCCATCGCCTCCTTCGAGACTCCATGTGACGGTTTTAACAGCGGCGTTGGGCGGTTCGACGGATGCTGTCAGACGGTAACTTTTTCCTTTATAAAGGTTCACACTCTCCCGATTCAAAACAATTTTTGTGACGGCTGCCGTTGCCGGAGAGACGGTGACAACACACGAGGCCGATGCCCCGAAGCCGTCGGCGGCGGTCACCGTTACGGTAGCGGTTCCGGCTTTTAACGCGGTTACGGTTCCGGTTGTGGCATCCAATGAAACAATGTTTTCGGGTGAAACACTCCAAGTCAGCCGTTTGTCTGTCGCGTCGCCGGGCGTCACCGCCGCACTCAAAACGAAATCGAGGCCGACTTCGAATGTTCCCGGAGCTGCGGGGTAAACTGAATGATTCAGCGTAATCTGCGTGACGGGAGAAATCACCGTCACTTCGCATTCATCGTAAACTCCCGGATTGGAAACCGATTCGGCGCGAACGGTTGCCGTTCCGGCTTTCAGTGCGGTCACTGTCCCATTCTCAACAGAGACAATCCCGTCGGGAACGGCTGTCCACCGGACGCTGCGGTCAGTCGCTTCTTCCGGTTCGACCGTAGCGGTCAGGGTTTCCGTTTTGCCGTCTTCGGTCAGCGTCAGCTGCAGACTGTCGCGGTTCAACCGGACGGCGGTGACAGCCTCCCGAACCGTGACGGTACAGCTGGCCGTTTTGGCAGCATCGGATCGCGAAGTAACCGTTACGGTCGCACTTCCCGGACGGAGCGCCGTCACTTCTCCCGTATCGGCATTGACGGAAACGACATCGGCCCCCTCTGTGACACTCCAAACCACTGTTTTCTCTGAGGCATTCGGGGGATTGACCGTACAGGTCAGCTGCTTTGTCTCTCCCTTGAACATCGCAACGGTTTCGCCTTCGTTAATTGCAACCGATTCGACAGCGGCACTGCCCGCGACAATGTCGATTTTGATCTCCGCCGTGACATCGGCAGGGTAATCGGAGTTGTCGAACGGGTGCAGCGAAGCCCGCACGGTAACAGTGCCCGGTGCTTTGGCCGTGACCGTGCCGTCCGCAGCGACAGCGGCGGTTTGCGGGTCGGACGTTGCCCAGAAAACGGTGTCGTAAGTCGGCTCTCCGGAAACGGTCGCCGTCAGCGCAAGCGTCAGCCCGGCCTCCAACCCGGCGGCAGCGTCGTAACCGTCGGCCGTTATCGTCACCTTTTCCGCTGCCCGATAAACCGTCACGGCACAACTGTCGCTGTACCCGCCTTCCGCGGTAGTCACCGTCACCTGTGCCGTACCGACAGCAACCCCTTTCACGATACCGCGGTTGGAATCTTCAAGCGTCAGGACATCTTCCTTCCCCTCTTCGACCGTAAACAAAACCGTTTTCACGGAGGCATCGGTCGGCAGAACCGCATAATTTAAACCGACTTCTTTTCCGACCGGAACCGGAAACGTCTCGTCGATTCGGACTCCCGTAACGTCCGTTTTGCCGATAACGGTTATCAGACAGGAAGCCCGGTAATTTCCGTCGGTCGTGACAGCTGTCACGGACGTCTCGCCGGCGGCTTTGGCCGTTACCACTCCGGAAGCGGTGACGTCGGCAACAGTCGGATTTTCCGATTCCCACCGGACAGTTTTATCGGCTGCCGTTTCGGGCACAACAACGGCTTTCAGCGAAACCGTCTTCCCCGCCTCCAGTGTCACCGATGCAGGCGTTACCGTTATTCCGGACACTTTTGCCGAATCCTTTTCACAGCCCGCCAAAGCGAGCAGCAAAACCATTCCCCAACAGCGAATAAACATTTTCATAAAACTCCTCCTCAATACGATTCGATGGTTTTCATTCTTTAATAAGGGTCACCCAGGTGTTGGCCGTTTCGGCAGGATATCCGTCCGGACCCGGCTTTCCCCACGTTTCGTCACTCTCCCATCTGTCCCACAACGATTGGGGCAGATAAAGAGAAAGTTTCAAATTGTACATTCCTTCCGCTTCGTTGATCTGCTGTCCGCACCAGAGAAAATCGAGATTCGGACAGTTTCGGGCATCGAGCCGATCCATGTAATTATTGTAGCAGCTTAAATGAATCAGCTTCGGATTACGGGAAACATCGAGCGAGCGCAGACGATTTTGCGAACAGACCAGATATTCCAATTCCGGCAAACCGGTCAGATCCAGCTCTTCGAGGCGGCATTCCCCGGCATCAACCGTAACAAGAGACGGGTTTGCTTCGAGACTCAACTGTTTCAGCGTATTGCCTCCGCAGGAGACCTCCGTCAGCAGCGGATTTCCGGAAAGATCGAGCTCTCTTAAACGATTATCAAAGCAGTAAAGGCGACGCAGTTTCGAAAGCGACCGCAAATCGAGAGATTCGATTTTATTGTAGTGACACGCCAATTCTTCCAGATTGACAAAATATTCGAGACCGGTCAAATCGGCAATCTTTTCTTCCGAAGGTGTGCTTGACAGTTTGTAGCAGTGAATCACCGTAACCGTTTCCGCCTCTTTTAATGTGATAATGCCGTCCGCATCGAGATCGATCTGTTTCTCTCCCGTTTCCGAATTTTCGCCGAAAAGCGAAAACAGATAGGAGCGGAAAAGCGGATCGGGAATGTAAACCTCATCGGCCACCGTCACCCGGCACTGCTGCCGAAAACCGCCGTCAACGGTCTCGGCCGTCACAGTCGCCGTCCCCGGCAAAACCCCGCGAATGCGGCCGCCCGCTACGGAAACGGTTTGCGGAGCATCGCTCGTCCAGCGGATTCCCTTTTCGCCAGCCTCCCCCGGAAGAACCGACGCATTCACCGTCTGTTCCTGCCCCAGCTTCAAATTCAGTTCCGTGCGGTCGATTGTCAAGCCCGATACCGCCGCCGGTTTCCCGGGACAGGAGACAAAGATCATGGCCGCCAATAAAACGATTCCTTTAAAAAACAGTTGCATAAAAACTCCTTCCGTTGTTTTTAATTAGATTAAACTAATTAAAATAGTATTATCAAATTAATTGTTTATTGTCAACGGTTTTTTGTTTCGACCGCAATTCTTTTTCGGAGCGGAAATAGCGGAAAGCAAATTTTTTCCGGAGAATGTTGACTTTTCCGATAAAAGATGATACAAACACCCCTCGGAGCGTTATCGTTATGATACGCTCTTTTTTGTTTTCCGGAAAAATATCAAAGAGGAGGAAAAGCGATGAAACAGAAAAACGGAATGTTAAAACTGAAAGATTTGGCCGACATCTCGGTTTGTCCGTGGAGTCCGAAACGGAAAAGAAGCACGGGACGTTTCCCGTATATCGGCATCAAAGGAGAAGGCGGATTTTGCGATACCGCCAACTTCGAAGCCGATTCGATTGTTATGACCCGCTTCGGCAGCGGCGGCGGGCGTGTTTTCTATTTTTCCGAACCGGGATTTGCTTCGGGCTGTTTCATTCTGAAAGGAAAAACGGTCTCCGATACCCGCGCCCTCTACCGCTATCTCAAAGAACGGCGTTGTCCCCGGTCGACCGTCTCCCCGGGGCATTCGATTCCGCAGATTTCGCTGAAGGACGCGGAAGAGTTTGAAATCGAAATCCCGCCGGTTGACAGCGAGACGTAAGCGCCTGCGCAAGGAAAGAGCGGGAAACGGAGTCGTAACGGTTCGGTAAAAAGAAGCCGGAAAAGATCAGTACCGGACAGCCGGATGAGGAACGGTTTTCCGGCTGCCGCACTGCGGACAGGCCGGTGAAACCGGTCTCACTGACAGAAACGAACGGGGAACGACGGCTTCGAAAGACCGTCCGCATTTTGTACAAAGATAGAGCCGGGATTCCCCGGGCTGCGGTTCTCTAAAAAAAGACATTGAAAAACGACCTCCCGATTCCGCTTATTTCTCCAGCGGAAAAGCCTCGGTAAAACCGGCATACATAATACCGCCCATATTGTGAACCTCCTCATATCCGAGATGTCTCATTTGACGGGCCGCCGATCCGGCACGGGCTCCGCTGTAGCAGTAAATATAAACCGGAGTTTTTTTGTCGGGAACTTTCGATTCGATCTCTTCCGCAATTTTGTAATCGGGAATATGAAGCGCTCCCCTGACATGTCCTTCGTTAAACTCGTCCGTACTACGGACATCCAGAATCACCGGTCGTGACTGCCTGCGAATCATCTCCGGATAATCACCGCCAGGGATTCTCTTACCGCAAAAAAAAGAAACCGTTCTCCTTAAAAAACACATCTTTACTTTTCCTATTCACTTGTAATATAATAATTTCAGTATACAGAAAATGAAAAAAAATAACAACCGTCAGGAGCGAATCCGTATGAAAAACAGAATTCTGATTTTTCTAATGGTATTATTTTCGGGACTCGCGGCCTGCCCGCCGCCGGCAGCCGACGGCAGTACATCCGAAGAAAATCAGACGAAACCTTCGGAACCATTCGATCCTCTGACAGGATTCTTACCCGTCGAACTCTACTACGGCCGTTCGCTTTTGAACCAAGAAGAAAAGCAGGCTTACGATTTTATTCTCAAAGCATTTCTGACCGAGCCGGTCACCGAAGAGCAGAAATCGGCCGCACAAATCACAGTCCGCTTCAAAGAAAACGGCTTCGTCATGACGGAGGCTCAGATCGTTAAAATTTTCGATTTTCTCTCCAAAGACGACCCGCGCATGGCTCTGCTGACCTCGAGTGTCCTGCCGCGCCGTTCGGACAATATCGGCGACACTTACGATCCTTCGGGAACCGCGATTGCCGACAAGGCTCTTTTCGATAATACTTTCAAAGGGATGGCTCTCGGAACTTTTTGGGAAACGTTCCACAAACCGCAAACTGCCGAAATGGAAACGCACATTCTGCCGATTCTGAATACCGTCAACGGGAATATGACGACGGCACAGAAGGTCAGAGCCCTCCACGATGCTTTTCTGGCAACAGTCACTTACGGTACCACCAATTCCCGCGGTGACGGCAATCTGAGGGGAGCCTTTTTGAACCCGTTGGCCGCCCCCGAAGCCGAAATCCGTTATGTGGTTTGTCAGGGTTATGCCGTTTCGTTTCAATATCTGCTGATGCGCTGCGGCATTCCCGCCATCACGGTGCCCGGAACCGCACTCTCGACTCCGGGCGATCTCAATACGAAAGGCTCACATGCCTGGAATAAGGTCTGTATCGACGGTGATTGGTATCTGGTCGACCCCACCCATGACGATTCCCTTGTGTGGAACAGCCCGACCTGCCGCTACGAATATTTTCTCAAAGCCGACAGTTCGGTTCCGACTCACGAAGAGGGCGTCCTTCCCGACGGTTCGAAAACCGGCTACCCTGTTTTCCCGGAAACCGCGAAAAACGATTTTCCTCTTGATCAGACGGTTCGGATCGGAGATTCGCAATAACAGAGAGTCCGAAACTTTATTACGGCAGATCCGACGGATTCTTTTCCTCAAACCCGTCAAAGGTGACACTCCGGCTCCTGTTCACAACGGAAATGTAAAACAGTGCTTTATCGGTATGAACGGACGGATCAGAGTCGGCAGGAGAGAACTTCCGACGCCAATTTCCGCTCTTCCTTCAATTCCTCAATCGACGCATCGATTTGAGCGCGGGCATAATCGTTGATCTCCAAATTAGGAACAATTTCATGATTGCCGTTTGCATCGGTTCTAAGCGGAAATCCCGTTATCAACCCCGGTTCTGTCCCGTATTCTCCGTTCGATAAAACGGAGACGCTGAACCAATCTCCGGTCGGAGTAGGATTTATTAATTTTCGAACAGTTTCAACAATCGCATTGGCGGCTGAAGCAGCTGAAGAAACTCCGCGCGTTTCTATAATCGCCGCGCCCCGTTTTTGAATGGCGGGAACAAAGGTTTCCTCGAGCCACGTTTTATCTCGAATCACTTCGGGAACAGGAATTCCGCGAATAGTCGCGTTTGTAAAATCGGGAAATTGGGTTGAAGAGTGGTTCCCCCAAATAGTCATGTTTTTAACAGCAGAAACATGAACTCCTGCTTTTTGAGCCAGTTGATACTTACTGCGGCTCTCATCGAGTCCCGTCATCGCGAAAAAATTTCCGACTGGAACTCCCTCTGCATGCCGCAAAGCAATCAATGCGTTTATATTGCAGGGATTTCCCACTACAAGAACTTTCACATTTTTTGAAGCGTGAGCAGCAATTGCCTTTCCTTGATCGACAAAAATTTTCCCGTTTATATCCAATAAATCGCGGCGTTCCATGCCCGCTTTTCTCGGAGCGGAACCGAGCAAAAGACACCAATCGGCATCTTGAAAAGCAACCTTAGGATCAGTTGTTGCCGTAACCTCTTTCAACAAAGGAAACGCGCAATCCTCAAGCTCCATCACAACACCGTTGCATCTTGTCAAAGCCGGCTCAATTTCAAGTAAATTTAGAATAACCGATCGATTCTCTCCGAAAATATCGCCGGCTGCAATTCGAAACAGCAACGAATAGGCAATCTGTCCTGCCGCACCGGTAACTGCAATTCGAATAGGTTTCTCACTCATAAAAACCTCGGTGATCGAACAAAATTCAATATTTCTTTTTACCATATTCCATTGTTCTTTGCAATCCCCATGTAATCGGAAATTCCGACACAACAGAAAAGCGCCAAATTTAACTGAAAAAAAATGCGCTGTTATGACCGGCCGCCGGAGTTTTCGCCTTCGCTGCCGGAGTTTTCGCCTTCGCTGCCGGAGTTTTCGCCTTCGCTGCCGGAGTTTTCGCCTTCGCTGCCGGAGTTTTCACCTTCGCTGCCGGAGGCTGCGCCGGATGAGGCAGGTCCCGTAATCGTAATTTCCCCGAGCCCGCCAAGGCCTGTTTTAGTATCGACACAAGCGAAAACACAAAGAGAGAGAGAGAGTCAGAACAGATAAAACCGTAAAAAATCTTTTAAGCATACAGTCTCCACTCTGATTATAACAGATAATTTCCCGATTATCAAATTTTTAAAAAATCATCGTATAATCAGTCTGTTCTGTTCCGTGAATCGAACGATTCGAGGATTTCTTCTTTAAGAGCGGCCGGAAGAGGGACATATTTCAGGTAAAGCGCCGCCGTGTCCCCTTTTTCAAAGCCGTAACGAAAGAATCTCATCACGGCAGCCCTGACTTTCGGCTCGTTTTTCCGTATCAAAATAAACGACGCGGCGGCTATCGGCCAGGCCTCCTGTGCCGGACTGTTTGTCAGGGAAACTGCATAAGAAGGAACCCGATGCCAGTCGGCCGAAGCCACAGCCGCCGCAAACGACTGCGGTGACGGCGCAACGGTTTTTCCCGCCCGGTTAATCAGATTGACATAATTCAGTTTGGCCTGCTCGGCATAAGTGTATTCGACATAACCGATCGAATTGCGTGTCTGCCGCACCAGATTGGCAACCCCGTCGTTCCCTTTGGCGCCGATGCCGGTTTTCCAGTTGACCGACTTTCCGTGTCCGACCGACCGCTTCCACTCGTCGGAAACTTCATCGAGATATTCGGTAAAGACAGCCGTTGTTCCGGAACTGTCGGAACGGCGGATAACGGTAATGGCGGCATCGGGCAGTTTCAGCCCCGGATTCAAAGCTGCCATTTCAGGGTCGTTCCATCGCGTCACATTTCCGAGAAATACGGCAGCCAGTGTCTCTCCGTCGAGAACCAGCCGGTTATGTCTGTTGCCGTCGATATTAACGACGACCGTGATGCCGCCCGTTACTGCCGGAAACTGCAGCAGACCGGCCTCATCCAGTTCGGTCCGGGACAACGGATCGTCGGTTGCCCCGAAATCAACGGTGCCGGCCGTAATCTGCCTGATGCCGCCGCCGCTGCCGATCGACTGGTAATTGACTCTGATGCCGGTTTCCTTTTCGTAAGAATAAGCCCAACCGGCATAAACCGGATAAGGGAAGGAGGCGCCCGCCCCGTTGAGCGTTTCTCCCGCAAATGCAAAAACAGCCGTAAAACAGAGCAGAACGGCAATTAATTCAGTTTTCATGGTCTTTCTCCTTTTTCTCCTTTTTTTCCCGCAGTAAAACGCGGAACGTATTCCCGCCTTGTTCATTTTCGAAAACAGACGCCTCCCCGTTGTAAAGATGCGCAATGTGTTTGACAATCGACAATCCCAAACCGAATCCCGATTTTTGGCGTGATTTCGAGACCGTATAAAACCGCTCGAAAATGCGTTTGCGCTCCTTTTCGGAAATCGGAGGTCCGTTATCGGCGACTTCCAGAACCAGAGCCCCGTTTTCTTCACCGATAAAAACACGCACCTCACCGCCGTCGGAATATTTCAAAGCGTTATTGATCAGATTTCCCAGAACCGTTTCCGTATGAACAATATCGATCGCAAACGGGCGTTCCGTCCGATTCGAGAAACAAATCTTTTTCTCCGACGGCGGAAACACCATTCTCTCAATCATCTCTGCGACACACGTCGGTTCTTCGACGGTCAGTCCCGTATTCTCGATTCTGTACAATTCCAAAGTCTGATTGACAAACCGGTTCAACCGGACGGAAGAACGGTATATTTTCTCCAGAAACCGTTCGCGCCATTCACCGTCCATTTGCGGATCGTTATTCAACGTTTCCGCTGTTCCCATAATGACCGCCAGAGGGGTTTTCAGCTCGTGTGCGATATTGGCTGTCAGCTCGGCTTTGTAATCTTCGTAATCGGCACGGGCGGAAATATCGTGCAGAACGACCAGGCGGTTACTGTCAATCGTTCGCGTATAAACCTCAAAAAGCCGTTTCCCGTACGCAAGACGGAAAAGCGGTTCTTCTCTCGCAAAAATTTCCTGAAAGAAAGCAGCCGTTTCGCAATTTTGTCCGGAACGGGACGGACAGGCTCCTTTTTCGACATCCGCTCCGAAAAAATCGGATGCACACCGGTTGGATTCCAGAACGTTTCCGTTTTCGTCCGTCAGGATGACGCACTCATCAATATGATTGATAATCTTTTTTAAAGTAGCGGCTTCCCGTTCGCGAATCCGCTTCTCCCTCAGCCGGCTTCGGTTGATATGATACATCAGCGATGCCGCACTGTTCATCAGCGGCTCGGCGATTTCCGGCAGGACAAAATCATCCGAATTGCGGCGAATTGCCTTTTCGACAGACGACAGCTGCACTTTCGGCTTCACCTCTTTGTAGGTCAGGTACAATGACAGAAAAAAAATCAGACCGGTAAAAACGGAAAAAACAGCAATCGCATTCAGTCGGATTTTTTCGTAAATACTGAGAAACAGATCCCCGTCGGAAGCAACCCTCAAAACCGGACCGCTGTTCAGCGGTGCCGCATAATAAATCGAATATTTGCCCGTGATTTCGCTTTTTCGCACCGCATAAAAACTTTTTCCGCTCAGCGCCTTGCGAATTTCTTCCCTGTATTTGTGATTTTCCACCGAACCGATCGCGCTGCGGTCGAGTGAAGAATCCGCCAGAACCGTGCCGTCCAAACCGATAAGGGTCATTCGCAAATCTCTCTCCCGGCTCAAATCACGGAAAAGAGTATTGACACTCTCGCTATCGGAAAAATCATATTCGGACGCAATCGTCCAGTATGTCTTCAGAATATCTCTATAGAGTGATTCCGCATTTCGGACGGAAAGCCGGTAATTGACAAGCAGAAGCAGAGCCGTCATCACGACAAACGGCACAAAGACGGAAAAAAAGGCCTTGAGAAAATATTTAATCATCGATACCATATCCTACTTTGGGGACCGACTTAATACAGGAACCGGCTGTTCCCAGTTTTTTCCGTAAAGTCGATACATGAGAATCTATTGTCCGGGTCAGAAAATCGCAGCTGTATCCCCACAAAGAATTCAGAAGGACATCGCGTGAAAAGATTTCATGGGGGCGGGAAAGAAAAAGTTTCAGAAGTTCGTACTCTCTGTGGGTCAGAACGACTTCGTTGCCGCCGACAAAGACTTTTCGGACGGAATCTTCCATTTTGATATCCCGATATTCCAGGATTCCGGAGGTCCCGCCGACGGTTCTGCGTAAAAGAGTATTGACTTTTGTCACAAGCATCTCCATGGAAAACGGCTTGGGCAGATAGTCATCGGCACCTTTATTGAGTCCCGAAATAATATCTGCCTCCGCATTCATGGCGGAAATGATAATCACCGGAATTTTAACAAATAAGTCACGGCTGCGGATGATTGTCAGAAAATCGAGTCCTTTCAGTCCGGGCAACATCAGATCGAGAAGGATCAGATCAAAAATTTCCTTCTCCGAAAGGATCAGTGCTTCGTTTGCGTTCGAAACGTGCTGCACCCGAAATCCCGATTTTTGCAAATTATAAACAATCAGATCGCTTATATCGGGATCGTCTTCAATCAGCAGAATCTTCTTCATTCTCGGATTCCTCATATTCCAGATTCCCGGAAACGGTAAACAAAACAGCCTCGGCGATGTGTTTGGCGTGATCGGCCATCCGTTCGAGACGGCGCGCCGCATTAATCATATGGACGCCGATGTTGACATCGTATCCGGAACCGTTCATTGTCTGAATAATATCTTTTACGGCATCGTTTTTCAAGAGATCGATTTCGATATCGTTTCTGATGATTTCCATTGCCTTTTCCTGATCCATCAGATAATAGGCCGTAACCGACTCGCAGACGGAATCGGCCACCTTTCCCGCCAAAAGCCGCAGTGCTTCCGACCGGAAAAACAGATCGGGAGCCGACACTTTCAGCATCCGGCGGCAGACATGTTTGGCATGATCGCCGATTCGTTCGAAATCGGCCGATGTTTTTACGGCCGAAAGAATATATCTCATTTCGCCGCCCCGCGGCCAATACAACGCAATGATTTTACCGCAAAGCGCATCGCTTTTGATACTGTCGTGGTCCAGACGGATATCCCGTTCGATGACACGCTGTGCGGCCTTCTCATCCGCATTCAGCAGAGCCGTTTTCATATCGGATGCCATCTCTTTGCAAACTGTGCAAATCCGTGCCGATAGCTGTTTGAGTTCCCTGTATTCGGGACTGTCGGAATACATGCTGCCTCCCTGTTTAACCGAACTGACCGGTAATATAATCTTCCGTCATCTTGACTGTCGGTGATGTAAATATTTTGTCTGTTTTTCCGATTTCAATCAACTCCCCCATATACATAAAGGCCGTCCAATCGGAAATTCGTGCGGCCTGCTGCATATTGTGAGTCACAATCACCATTGTTGTCTGACCTTTCAGTTCTCTCATCAGGTCTTCGATTTTTTTTGTCGAAATCGGGTCCAAAGCACTGGTCGGCTCGTCAAACAGGACGACATCGGGCTCGGGAGCCAGGGTTCGGGCAATCGACAGGCGCTGCTGCTGACCTCCCGACAAACCGGACGCCGGTGTCCGGAGACGCGACTGCACCTCTTCCCAAAGGGCCGCTTTTTTCAATGCCGCCTCAACGCGATCCGTCAATTCCTGCCGGTTTCCGATTCCCTTCAGCCGCAATCCGTACGCTACGTTATCGAAAATCGACATCGGAAACGGTGTCGGTTTTTGAAAAACCATACCGACACGACTCCGCAGCCCGGTCAAATCGGTTCCCTTTTCCAAAATATTTTTTCCGCGGAACAGAATCTCTCCTTCGTAACGGTTGCCCTTATAAAGATCATGCATCCTGTTCAGGCAGCGCAAAAAAGTTGTTTTTCCGCATCCCGACGGCCCGATAAGAGCCGTAATTTTATTCTTTTCGACAGAAAGCGAGACGTTCCGCACCGCCGTCTTGCTGCCGTAGCTGAAAGAAAGATTTCGTGTCTCGATTTCGCATCGAAAATCCGGTTGTGTCATAACACCTGTCTCCGTTTTATAATTTGCTTCAGAATAATATTCAAAAAAAGAATAAAGACCGTAATGACGAGAGAAGAGGCCCATGCCGACAAAACCCATTTTTCGTAAGGCGAGCCGGCATATTGAAAAACGGTCACCGTCAGCGACGGCACGGGACCGCTCATATCTGCTGTCAGATAATTGCTGTTAAACGAGGTAAAAAGCAGCGGCGCCGTTTCGCCGGCGATACGGGAAACGGCCAGAGAAACCCCCGTAAAAATACCGGAAAACCCGCTTCGGAACACAATATCCTTGATGACCTTAAAATAGGGAGCCCCCAAGGCAAACGCCGCCTCGCGCATTGTCCAGGGAACCAGACGCAGCGACTCTTCCGTTGTCCGCATGATGACGGGCAGAATGATAAACGCAAGCGCAACGGCTCCGGCCCATCCGTTGAACCCGCCGAACGGATGAACCAGAAGCGAGTAAACAAAAGTTCCGATAATAATCGTCGGAATCCCGATAGCGACATCGGCCAGGTTACCGATAAACCGGCCGACGCGGGATCCGTTTCCGTATTCGGCCAGATAAATGCCGCCCAAAATACCGACCGGAATTCCTATAATCGCGGCGACTGTCGTCAGAAGAAGCTGTCCGAGAAAAGCATGGCGCATACCTCCCTCGTTTTCAATCCAGGGAGGAGCCGCATCGTCGGTAAACAGCTCCGGACTGAGCCCCGCAATCCCGTTCCGAATCACACTGAAAAGAATGGCAAAAAGAAAGCAGACCCCGACAACGGCCGCGGCCGAAGATAAAAACAGCATCAAACGCCCCCGAAGTCTTCTGATAACCGTCGGTTTCATGATTTTTTCCCCGCTATGCAGAATTTGGCAACCGCCAGAGTCGAGAAGTTCAAAATAAACAGCAGCAGAGCCAGCAGAAACAGCGACGACATTTGCAGACCCGATGCTTCGTTGAACTCATTCACCAGAACTCCGGTAACGGTCACATACGGATCGAACACGGATGTCAGTCTGATATTCATATTCCCGATGATATAAGCAATCGCCATTGTTTCACCGAGTGCCCGTCCCAAAGCAATGATGATTCCGCTGCGGACAGCTCTTCCCGCATACGGCAGAGAAATACGGCGCACCACTTCCCATTTTTCACAGCCGATTCCGTAACCGGCCTCTTTCAGCTCCTTCGGAACAGAGTCGAGTGCCTCTTTGGCGACTCCGGCAATAAACGGAAGTACCATGACACCGAGCACGAGTCCCGCTGTCAGAAACCCGATTCCCCCGGCATAATGAATTTCGAAAAAAGAACCGATAAAAGGCAGTCCGGAAAAGAGAGCGGAAACCCCTCTTTGCAGCGTCACCTCGATAAACGGCGCAAAAACGAACAGCCCCCACATACCGTAAATAATACTCGGAATCGCGGCCAGCAGCTCGACGGCGGTTCCGACGAATCCTTTCAGAAAGGCAGGACACAACTCCGACAGGAAAACGGCAATTCCGATTCCCATCGGGGCGGCAACGGTAACGGCAATCAGAGAGGTCAGAATCGAGCCCAGAAGCGGCCGCGCCGCTCCGAAGAGGGATTCGGCATAATTCCACTCGACGGAAAACAAAAATCCGAAAAAGCCGAATTCCCGGAGTGCCGGCACGGACTCGCGCAAAAGGGAAAGAAAAATTCCGGCGCAAATCAGAAAAACGGAAAGTGCCGAAAGCAGCGAGAAAAGCCGAAAAAGGCTATCTTTGTAAAAAAAGGTGCGGACTGCTTTCACGATTTGTTATCCTTTAACGTTCTATACACCAAACCGCGCCGAATAAGGTTATCGGGATGTTAAATAACTGTAAAATCACGAATCTCTTTTACAATTTGACATTCGACTGATTTTAAACTACAATAACCCCATGAATCTTTTTGACGAACAGAACAGAGAACCGTTGGCAGCCCGCATGCGCCCGCGCAATCTGTCGGAATATATCGGACAGAATGCAATTCTCGGAGAAGGCCGTCTTCTGCGCCGCGTCATCCAGGCCGACCGCCTCAGCTCTCTGATTTTTTACGGTCCGCCGGGAACGGGGAAAACCACTCTGGCCCGCGTGATTGCCAATACCACCAAAAGCGCCTTTGCCTCTCTGAACGCCGTTCTTTCGGGAATCAAAGAATTGAGAGAGGAGATTGAAGCGGCCAAAGAACGGAAATCGCTTTACGACAAAAAAACCATTCTGTTTGTCGATGAGGTTCACCGGTGGAACAAAGCGCAGCAGGATGCGCTGCTGCCGTGGGTCGAAAACGGGACGGTTGTCCTCATCGGCGCCACAACGGAAAACCCCTACTTCGAAGTCAACAAAGCGCTCGTCAGCCGCAGCCGCATTTTTCGGTTGACCTCTCTGACCGAAGACGAACTGCGTCGGGTCGCGATGCAGGCGGTCGGCGACCGGGAACGGGGATACGGAAAATGGCAGGTCGTTTTCGAAGAGGGGGCTCTGGAACATCTGGTCCGCACCGCCGAGGGCGATGCCCGCAACCTGCTGAACGCATTGGAACTGGCGGTCGAAACAACGCCGGAATCGTTTCCGCCGGAAGAAGGAAGCGAAATCCGTATCACGCTGGGCACCGCGGAAGAGAGCATCCAGCAGAAAGCGGTTCTTTACGATAAAGAAGGCGATTACCACTACGACATTATCAGTGCATTTATCAAATCGCTGCGCGGCTCCGATCCCGATGCCGCTCTTTACTGGATGGCGCGCATGACCGAAGCGGGAGAAAGCCCCCGTTTTCTCTTTCGCCGCATGCTGATTCTGGCCTGCGAAGATGTGGGATTGGCCGATCCGAATGCAATCCGCACGGTCGAAGCGTGTGCGTCTGCCTTTGACCGCATCGGGATGCCGGAAGGGAACTTCATGCTTTCCCTGGCCGCTCTCTACCTGGCGACCTGCCCGAAAAGCAACACCACCCTCTCCTTTTTTGATGCAATGGAAGCGGTCCGCAAAGAATCCAACGGAGAGGTCCCGAACCATTTGAAAGACCCCTCCCGCGATGCCGAAGATTTCGGTCACGGGAAAGGATACCTCTACCCCCATGCGTACAGAGATCACTGGGTAGCCCAGCAGTATCTGCCGAAAACACTTCAGGGTCGCGTTTTCTATCAACCGGGCAATCTCGGCTACGAGGCCGAAATTGCCGATGCCGTGCTCGAAAGACGCGAACTGCAGCTCTCCCGGGCGGCGGAAAGCGACGATTCCGATGTGCTCTCGTTTTCGTTTGATAAGGAGGAGATGAAGTGGCTGATGCGGATGAACAGCGACCCGAAAGCCGACGGCCGCCTGCGTAACGGACTGCTCGACCTTTTAAAGTGGCAGCGGTTTTACAATGTTCTGGATGTCAACGCCGGCGGCGGCTTTCTTGTGTGGGAAGCGCTGCGCCGTGCGCCGGAAGGCTGCCTCTACGCACTGACGGCGGCGGAAAGCGAAAAGGAGTTTATCGATTTTCACGCACGGCAGCTGGCCGAAGAACGGCGGCCGTTTACCGTCGCCGCCGCGGCCTTTTCCGACCGGATAAAAGCCCTTCCCGAGGCGCTGCGTTTCGAAATCATTCTGGTCCGCGACCTGTTTCTGAAAGAAAACCGGACGGCGGAAACGGTCCTTCTGCTGCGGCAAAAGGCGGCCGACGGCGCACAGCTGCTGCTTTCGCAAATTCTGCCGCAATGCTCGACGCGGCTGTCGGAACGGCTCTCACCGCGGCTGACGCCGCCGGAGCTGCTGGCCCGCATGAAGGAAGCCGAAAACGCGGTTTACACCGACAGCGCCAATCCGCTGCTCACGCTCTCGGAGGAGGCTCTGGCGGCGCTGTTTACCGAAAACGGGTGGCAGGTCACGCACCGCGAGGAACGGCAGACCTCCGGATTCCGGTTTGTGCCGAAGGAACGGGTTGAGGCGTGGTTTGCTCCCGACGGCATTTACGGCTGCCGGCTGGAAACGGAAGCGGCCGCCGCGTTGAAGCAGCTGTGTCTGAATCAGATTGCCGGAAAAAATCACCCGTGGCAGCAAAAACTGTTTGTACTTTCGATGAAAACGGTTTAAAATAATATTATTCGAATTAAAAGGACTGAAAAATGAAAGCAAAAGAAATCAGACGGAAAGCCCTTGTCAAGCTGGAAGGGAATTGGGTTCCGATGATCGGCATTACCATTCTGATCTCCGTTATGTCGGCCGCCTTCGGTTACGTTTATGTTTTGATTGCCCCGTTGATTTTACCCGGAGCCGCCCTGTTTACCCTGAAAATGATTCGAAACGAAAAACCCGACATCGCCGACCTGTTCGGTACTTATAAAAATTACCTGAACGCCCTTGTGGTTTTCGTCCTCGAGACTCTCATTATTGCCGCAGGCCTGCTTCTCTTTATTGTCCCCGGAATTATTTTTGCTTATATGTTTTCTTTGACTTCGTTTATCATTGCCGATGATACCGAACAAAATCTTCCGGCATTTGAAATTTTAAAAGAAAGCGCCCGGCTGATGAAAGGATATAAATGGAAATTATTCTGTCTCCATCTCAGTTTCATCGGCTGGATTCTGCTTTGCATCATAACTTTCGGTATTGCCCTTCTCTGGGTTTCTCCTTATATGGCTGCCGCTCATGCCGTTTTTTACGACGAAATTAAAAAAGCGGACGCACAAAATTCAATCGGAAACAGCCATACCGTGTTTGAAAACAGTACCTTCTGATTTTTTAACACCGAAATTATCACGGAAAGCCCTTGACAAAAAAGGGCTTTTTCTGCATAGTATACAGGATTCCTAATCAAACGGTGGGAGTAGTTCAATGGCAGAGCGTCAGATTGTGGTTCTGATTGTTGCGGGTTCGAGCCCCGTCTCCCACCCTTTTGCGTCCGTAGCTCAGCCGGATAGAGCGCCGGACTTCGAATCCGTAGGTCGCAGGTTCGAATCCTGCCGGGCGTAATGATTTGGGCCGCTAGCTCAGCTGGTAGAGCAACAGACTCTTAATCTGTGGGTCAAAGGTTCGATCCCTTTGCGGCTCATTCGCGGGAATGGTGAAATTGGCAGACACGCCGGACTTAGGATCCGGTACCGCGAGGTGTAAGGGTTCAAGTCCCTTTTCCCGCAGTTTCCAATCCCCCTTCCGGATTTAATTTTTTCTGCAACACGGTTGACAAAAAGCCGAAAATGTTGTAAAAGAAAAAAGCAATGCGAAAGTAGCTCAGTGGTAGAGCTCCACCTTGCCAAGGTGGATGTCGCGGGTTCAAGTCCCGTCTTTCGCTTATCCGAAGCGGCTCGTTGGCGAGTCGCTTTTTTTTAACACTGAAAAAAGAGGTTGAAATGAAAATCGTCAGCAAAAAAACCGAAAAACTGGAAAACTCGGCGGAAAAATTAACCGTCACTATCGACAAAAACGAACTGCGCAAAGCTTACACCGATCTTCTCAATCACTATGCAAAAGAAGCCACCGTCAAAGGTTTTCGCAAAGGGAAAACACCGGTTAACGTCATCGAAAACCGGTTCGGCGAAATCATCAAAGGCGAAGCGGCGATGAAAGCCATCGATGAAACATGGAAAGAACTGGTTGATGCGGGCGAAGTCAAACCTCTGCCTTATGCCGAACCGAAGCTGGTTGATGAAGAGAACTTAAAACCCGATTGGGATAACGATTTTGTTTTCAGCATCTCCTATGATGTCGAACCGGAAATTACGGTTGCCGGGTATAAAAATATCGAAACGGAAGTTCCCAAAGTTACCGTGGAAGAAGCCGACATCCAAAAAGAATTGGAAAAACTGCAGGATCAGAACGCGATGGTCGTCCCCAAAAAATCGGGTGCGGTCGAGAAAAACGACATCGTCACCATCGACTACTCTCTTCTTGATGAAGAAGGCAATGTGATGCCGAAATCCGAACGGGAAGATTTTGTTTTCACGGTCGGCAGCGGATACAACCTCTACAAACTGGACGATGACATCATCGGCATGAACAAAGACGAAGAGAAAGTGGTCAAAAAATCGTTCGGCGAAGATGAAAACGCACCGGCTCTGAAAGGTCAATCCTTCAACATCAAAGTAAAGGTAAAAGAGATCAAGGTCAAAGATCTGCCTGCGATCGACGATGATTTGGCTCAGGATATCAACGAAAAATTCAAAACCCTCGACGATCTGAAAGCCGATATTAAAGAGAGACTGACAAAAGCAGTCGAGACCAAACTGAAGGGCAGCAAAATCGAAGCGATTTTGAACAAAATCACTTCGGAAACCTCTTTCGAATTACCTCAGTCGATGATCGCCGCCGAGCAGGACAGCGCCTGGCAGAACTTCCTTGCCCAGAACAATCTGCAGGAAGAGCAGGCTGTTCAGATTCTCAAATATCAGGGCAAAACGAAGGAAGACATTGTCAATGATTTCAAGGATGCGGCTGTCAAAAATCTGAAAGACAAACTGGTTCTCAAAGCTGTTATCAAAGCCGAAGATCTGAAAGCCGAAGAAAGTGATTTCGATGCCCGCTACGAAGAAATCGCCAAGGCAGCCGGAAAAACAGCCGAGGAAATCAAAAAGGTTTACGGCAACGCCTCTTTCAAACCGTATCTGGAAGAAGAAATTCTTAACGGCAAAGCCGTTGACTTCCTGATCGGTGCCGCCAAAATCAAAACGGGCAAAAAAACGGCAATGGCCGACTTCCTTTCCATGTAACAGGCGTCGGACAAGGAGAAGCACGTGAACGAGCAAAACAATACACTGGTTCCGATCGTTGTCGAAAGAACAGGCGCGGGAGAACGCTCCTACGACATCTTTTCGCGACTGCTTAAAGACCGGATTATTTTTATTGACGGCGAAATCAATGATGCGACGGCCGATTTGGCTGTGGCTCAAATGCTTTTCCTTGAATCCGAAGATACCGAACGGGAGATTAATCTTTATATCAATTCTCCCGGCGGATCGGTCACAGCCGGTCTGGCGATTTACGATACGATACAGTATTTAAAATCGGAAGTCCGGACCATTTGTCTCGGACAGGCATGCTCGATGGCGGCCGTTCTTCTGGCAGCCGGAACCAAAGGGAAACGGTGTGCGTTGCCCTCTTCCCGCATTATGATTCATCAACCGTGGGGCGGTGCCGGCGGACAGGCCTCCGACATCGGCATTCAAGCCAAAGAAATCGTTCGCCTGAAACAGCAGCTGACCGGCTATCTGGCAGACGCCTGCGGATGCTCCGTCGATAAACTGGCCGCCGACCTGGAACGCGACTTTTATCTGACACCGCAGGAGGCCCTCTCTTACGGTTTAATCGATAAAGTTCTGGTAAAAAATCAATGAGCAACGGCGGAAAAAGAAACTGTATCCTTTGCGGCGAACCGATTCCCGACTGGCTGATTTCTTTCGAAGGAGTCAAACCGGGAGTCTATGTCTGCGAAAACTGCATTTCGACAGCGTTTGAGGTTCTCAAAGAAAATGCCGAAAAGGATATTCACGAATCATCGCCCTCTTCCGCTATTATACAGGAGAATCCGGCCGACATACCGACCCCTTCCGAACTGAAAGCCCATCTCGACCGCTACATCATCGGACAGGATAAAGCAAAAAAAGTTCTCAGCGTCTCCGTCTACAACCATTACAAACGGATTTTCAAAAAAGATGCGGTCGACCCGCAGGTGGAGATTGACAAATCGAACATTCTTCTGCTGGGCCCTTCCGGTTCCGGAAAAACACTGCTGGCGCGGACGTTGGCCAAAAAACTGAATGTTCCGTTTGCCATTGCCGACGCCACCACCGTGACGGAAGCCGGTTATGTCGGCGACGATGTCGAAAATATTCTGCTGAGACTGATTCAGAATGCCGACGGGGATATCGAAAAAGCCCAAAAGGGGATTATTTTTATCGACGAAATCGACAAGATTGCACGCAAATCGGAGAACCGGTCGATTACCCGTGACGTCTCGGGAGAAGGGGTTCAGCAGGCACTGCTGAAAATTATCGAGGGAACCGTTTCGGATGTCCCGCCCGGAGGCGGACGAAAACATCCGTATCAGGAAATGATAAAAATCGATACGACCAATATTCTTTTCATCTGCGGAGGAGCTTTTGTCGGTCTGGATAAGCTGATTGCGGAACGCACCTCACGAAAAACAATCGGTTTCGGCGAAGAAAATCATCATCATTCCCCTTCCCTCTCCGAACTCTATTCCAATATCCACCCCGACGATTTGGTAAAATTCGGTCTGATTCCCGAACTGATAGGTCGTCTCCCCGTAATTGTCGGCTTGGACGAATTGGACAAAGAAGCCCTCATCCGTATCATTACGGAACCCGATAACTCGATTCTGAAACAGTTTTCCGAAATGCTGAAACTTGACAATGCGGATCTCGATTTTCATGCCGATGCCATTGAGGCTGTGGCGGAAACCGCTCTCAACCGAAAAACCGGTGCCCGGGGAATCCGATCCATTTTTGAAAAACTGATGAACGATGTGATGTACGAACTCCCCGATATTCCCGGAAAGAAAACCGTCATTGTAACAAAAGAGTGTATTACGGAGAACGCCAGACCGGAAATTACCGTCTCTCCCCTGCCGTAAACTCCTCCGTGGTTGACTTTTTTCCCGGAATCATACATAATGTTACCCTATCCGAGGAATGATCATGAAAATCAGATTAACCGACCGCTCTTTTTTGAAATTACTGGACTTCACGCCCGAAGAAATCAGATATCTGCTTGATTTGGCTCACAAACTGAAAGAGGAAAAACGGCGTAATAAACTGAAGAACCGTTTTAAGGGAAAATCACTGGCTATGATTTTCGAAAAACGATCGACACGCACCCGCTGTGCCTTTGAAACCGCCTTTGCCGAAGAAGGCGGTCATCCGGTTTTTCTTTCCACGGATGATATTCAGCTCGGAGAAAAGGAATCGGTCGAGGATACCGCCCGTGTTCTGGGCCGTATGTTCGACGCCATTCAATTCCGCGGTTTCAGACAGGAACATGTGGAAATGCTGGCTTCCGGCTCCGGAGTCCCCGTCTACAACGGACTGACAGACGAATTTCACCCGACCCAAATTCTGGCCGACTTTATGACCATGGAAGAGGTTTTCGGCCGCCTGAAAGGCCTGAAGGTTGTTTTTGTCGGAGACACCCGCAACAATGTCGCCGTCTCCATGATGGTCGGTTGCGCCAAAATGGGAATTCACTTTACCGCAGTCGGTCCGAAATCACTGGCACCCGATGCACAAATGGTGGCAAAGTGCAGGGAAATCGCACAATCGACCGGAAGCCGGATCAACGTAACGGACAATATCGATGAAGCTGTCGATAATGCCGATGTCATTTATACCGATGTATGGGCATCCATGGGCGAAGAATCGCAGAGCCGTCAACGCTCGGAGATTCTGGCCCCGTATCAGGTCAACGATGCATTAATGGAAAAAACCGGTAAAACGGAATCGATTTTTCTTCACTGTCTTCCGGCCGTTAAAGGACAGGAAGTGACCGAGTCGGTCATTGAGGGGCCCCGCAGCTATGTCTGGGATGAGGCGGAAAACAGAAAGCATACGATTAAAGCAGTAATGGTCGCTACCCTCACATAAACAGAAGGATAAAAAATGAAAACCGATACAATCGAAGAAATTCTTGAGGCTTTAAAAAATAACGATTCTTTTCTGATTGTCGGCCACTTTCAACCCGATCCCGACTGCATTTCATCTCAATGGAGTCTGGCCCGATTCCTTCGCGAAAAAGGAAAAAAAGTAACAGTTGCCAATGCGGGACCGCTGAAAGAAAACGATTTTAAACCGTACCGCCGGGACATTCTCGAATCGGTCAAAGATATTTTACCGCGTTTACGCGATGAAAAAACCGTAATGATTGTCACCGACTGTTCGAGTGCCGACCGGCTCGGATCTCTCGAAGGCGACACTCGGGAATTTTTTACGATTGTCATCGACCATCACGCCAACGGCGATGAAAACTTCGGAAATCTGAGACTGATCGACCCCAAAGCACCTTCGACGACAATTCTTATCAAGCAGATTATATGTGCATGGGACTCGTCGCTGTTGCCCCTTTGCGCCGAAACTTTGTTCTGGGGCTTCTGCACCGACAGCGGTTACTTTCGTTTTCTCCAGAGCTACAGTGCTCCCTATTTTCATGATATTGCGGATCTTGTTGCTGCCGGCGCCGTTCCCGCAGCAACATACGCACGGATGGCTTACGGAAAGTCGCTTCTCTCCAGAAAATTCATCGCCGAAATGACAGACAAAATGAAAGCCTATCACGAAGACCGGTTTTTCCTGGCAACCGTCTCCCGAAAAACGGAAAAGAAATACGGAGAAGAAAAAGACACGTCGGCGTTTTACGATCTTGTAATGGCTGTCCGAAGCTGCGAAATAATTGCTCTGATTAAATACAACGGCTTTCGAAGCTACATTATCAGCCTGCGCTCGCTTCGCACGGACATCGGGCAGCTGGCCCTTTCATACGGCGGAGGCGGTCACAAACTGGCGGCCGGCTTCCGCTACAAAGGAAGTCTGCGCCGCCTGAAAAAGATGTTAATTCGGGATACGGGGCGTTTGCTGACAGCCCCGTCCGCGAAGTCTACATCCCGTAAGTAAAAACAGCCGTTTCGGCAATATTCCGGGAACTGTTCCCGACGGAAACCGTAAATTCTCCCGGTTCGACACACCATCCCTGTTTCGAAGGATTGTAAAACCGCAAACTCTCTTCCGTAAGAATCATTTTTACGGTTCCGGATTCACCGGCTTTCAGGAACACCTTTTCGAAAGCTTTCAGTTCCTTTGCCGGACGGGGCAGAGACGATTCCGTATCGGAAATATAAAGCTGCACAACCTCACTTCCGTCGACATTTCCCGTATTCCTGACCGTAACGGACACTTCGATCGATCCGTCCTTTTTCATTTTTCCGCCGGACAGTTTCAATCCGGAAATTTCAAAATTCGTATACGAAAGACCGTGTCCGAAGGCAAAAGCGGGATCGATTCCGGCCGTATCGAAATGTCTGTAACCGACAAAAATTCCTTCTTCGTAGACAAACGGTTTCTTCAGACGACGCAATGTCCGGTTTCCCGCAGGTCCCGTAATCCGAAGCAATCCGAATTTTTCGGGTTTGTCCACGTAATTGGAAACGGAAGAATAATCGTCCCATTTTTTCCCGAATGTAAACGGCAACTTGCCGGAAGGGTTAATTTTTCCCAGAAGAACATCGGCAATGACATTTCCTGACGGATCTCCCGGATAGAATGCGTCGACAATGGCCGGAACCTTTCCTGACCATTCTTCCGTTTCGACAGCCCCTCCGGTATTCAGCACGACAATTGTTCTCGCCTGACTGGCTGCTGCCTTTAAAATCAGTTTCCGGTCTTTTGCGGAGAGTTTCCACGGCCTGTCGTGGAATTCGCCTTCCGTACAGTAAGAAAATCCGACACAGAGAACCACGGCATCGGCCTTTTTCATCTGAGCCGCCGAAGGAGACGATTTGTAAATCACTTTTCCGCTCTGACCGACCCGTTCCGTCAAAGCATCCTTCAGAGAAACTTTCCGATACGCGACCGGCCGGCTGGATCCGCCTCCGCCGGTTTCCGTATCTTTTGCTCGACTGCCGGTCACAAGAATCGTCATCTGCTGCTGCGAAAGATCCAGCGGAAGCGCCTTGTTGTCGTTCTTTAAAAGGACAATCCCTTCCGCCGCGGCATCGTATGCGGCCTTCTGATGAGCGGGCCCGTTTTCCGCAGCATTCGCGTCGGCAATCGGCCTTTCGTATGCACCGACCGCAAAGAAAGAGGTCAGAATGCGCAAAACTTTATCATCCAGATCCGCTACCGTAATACGTCCCTTATCCATAAGACGCATCAGATTCTTCCGGTTCATATATTTTGCGTTCGGCATTTCGAGATCAAGCCCCGCATTGAACGGTTTTTCCGCATCATAGCAGGAAAGCCAGTCGGAAACAACAAATCCCCCGAATCCCCATTCGTTTTTCAAAATGTCGGTCAGCAGCCGACGGTTTTCGCTTGCGGAAACACCGTTAACCGGATTATAAGAACTCATCACGGAAAGAACTTTTGCTTTTTTGACAGCCGCCTCAAAAGCAGGCAAATAAATTTCGCGTAATGTCCGGTCATCCAAATCGGAGCCCGTTTTGTTCCGGTCGTAATCCGAATTGTTGGCGGCAAAATGTTTGATTGTTGCCACAATTCCGTTTTCCTGAAGTCCCGTAATATACGAGCAGGCCATCTCGGAGGCCAGATAAGGATCTTCTCCCATATATTCGAAATTCCGCCCGCAGGTCGGTACACGGGCAATATTAACCCCCGGGGCCAGCAGGTTGGAGATTCCTTTTGCCCGGCACTCTTCCGCCATAACGGCCGCCGAACGGTGAATCAGATCTCTGTTCCAGGAAGCAGCCATGGAAACCAGACACGGAAATACGGTTGATTCGCCGACGCCGCGAATTCCGGAAGAAGCATCGGCCATCCACATTGCATCCAAACCGAGACGGGGAACAGCCCGAACGGCGAACCACTCGTATCCGCCGATAAAATCAATCTTCTCTTCCAATGTCAGCTGCCCGAGAATTTTCCGTGCTTTTTCGGCCGGAGTATCGTTTCGGTCCGTAAAACTGTCGACTCTGACATCCTGTAAAAAAGATTCCCGCGGAGATTTTGCTTCCCCGAAAATCAGCTTCTGATAAATTTTGAAAAATGTTTCCTTCAGCATAAAACCCTCTGTATCTTAATATTCAAATCCGTAAACAGGCATCATCAGTGAGAAATAGAGATCTCTGTATTGCGGAGACAGCCCGAAACCGAGCGTCTCCCCGTCTCTTCCGGCAACCGGACTCAATCCGACTTTTCCCTCTTTTGTCAGAAGCCAGGCGGCCTTCACCTTCTTATCCGTAAATGATGAGGGAATTTTTAATTTGAGAGGATCTCTGTCGTCGGGCCATAGCGAGTGACTTTTCTGCAGGCAATAAGTTTTTCCGGAACCGCAAAAAAGAACCGTTTCGGGCAATAAAATCTTATCATCGGTGACAATTTCCGTTCCGGAAAATATTTCGCTATTAATGCGAAACCAGTCGCCGATAGATTGAGCCAGCGCCAGTGATTCGTCCGAAACAATCGCATCGCTCATGACATCGAGGGAAATCAGAACCGATCCGCCTTTCTCCCAAACCGAAAGCGTCCTGTCGATAAACGATTCCCCTTCTTTATAAAGAAGCCGGTTATTAATCTGATCGACCCCCGAAAAAGTATTCAGCGAAAAGACCCACGGCCGGTTCCGCTCTCGGAGATTTCTGTCGGACGGAACCACTGTTTTATAAACATCGAAATCTCCCCACTGCCGTTTTTTACGGTTTCCCAAATAGTTATTGACAATCAGATCGGGATTCCATGCGTACATCTGCCGCAAAAGCTTTTCGGCATCCCCGTCGCTCCACCATGGAGCCCAGTCACCGTCAAAAAAAATCATATCGGCACCGTAATCGACAATCAGTTCTTTCAGCTGAACCGTCATGTATTCGATATACTCTTCTTTTGTTCCTTCATTCAGGACCGTATTCATTTTTACGGCATAGCGGCTTCCGTCTTTTTTATACTGTATCTGCGAAGGATGGTGCCAGTCGATAATCGAATAACCGAACCCGACCCGAATGCGGTTCGCTTTCAGAATCTCCGTCACGGTCCGCAGCCAGTCCGCTCCGGTCTCTGTATGGTCTTTAATATTGTAATCGCAGACCGACGAATCCCAAAAACAGAATCCGTCGTAATTTTTGGCGGGAAGAATGACATACGGAAGACCCGTCGCCTCTTTTAAAGCCGAGACAGCTGCCGTCAGTCTCTCTTTATCCGTCGAGAAATTCAAAGAGCGAATCATTTCCTCATACGTTTCCGGCTGCAGCGACGTTACGTAAAGAAAAAGACCGTTCTCGTTCGAAATAAAACCCTCGTAATCCCGCTGAAAAAGAATATGGGCGCCCGTTTCGATTCTGACGCCGATTTTCGAAGACTCGAGCCATGCCGTCTTCTCATCTTCGGAAAAGCCCGAAAAAGTCACGCCGAGGAACAAAAAACAGAAGAGTGAAAAAAAGAAAAACTTCCGCATATCCGTTTTTATTGTAACGGCGTTTTCCGCGGAAGTCAAGAATTTTATTTCGGAGAGCCTGTTCTCCGTTCCGATTCCGATTTACTCTTTTCCCATTCGCGATAGAGTTTATACTGCTGTTTGTCGAGCACGGCCCTTAAACGGCTGTTTTTTTCGTAACGAAGAAAGTTAAGTCTGATTTTTTTCTCGGTCTTTCCGAGTCCGCTATCTTCGGCAATCCGAATCTGCTTCACCCGAATATCGGTCAGCACCGCCAGCAGCAATTTTCCGCGCACCTCTGTCGGACGGACCACTTCGGAAACGGCCTCCCATTCTTTCCGGGCCGCATATTCGGCACGGCGGAGAATCGGAACATCGACGGTCGCCGCGGCGGCGTCGGGCAGCGACTGTTCGCCGTCGCCGGTTCCGGCATCCCACACCAGCGCGTCGTCGTCAGCAGCCGTTTCCGACGCACCGGAAGACGGCGATACGACAGCCGGCTCCGACGGAGTCTCTCCGTCCGCTTCGGCCGCCGGTTCCGCTGCTTCGGACAACGGGACCGGACCGTCCGTTTCACCGGCCGTGACCGGTCCGTCCGCAGAAGCCCCGTCGGCCGTTTCGATTTCCGAATCCTCCGTTTCCGCTACGGGAATCTCCTGAGCCGATACGATAACCGCAGAAAATAAAAGCCAAAGAAAAATCGATTTTTTCATAAAAACTCCCGGCTCCGCTTCATCGGGCACAAATCGCCGCACATGGTGCAGACATGTTCTTCGTGCGGCATCGATGATTTGCGGTATTCGATTGCTTTGTCTCTGTCCATCGCACAGTCGAGCATTTCGGGCCAGTTCAGGTTTCCGCGCGCCGTTCCCATCCGGTGATCCCAGTCGACCGCACCGGGAACGCCTTTGGCAATATCGGCCGCATGTGCCGCGATTTTCGATGCCATAATGCCTTCTTTGACGTCCGCCTCGTCGGGGAGACGCAGGTGCTCGGCCGGGGTGACATAACAGAGAAAGTCGGCGCCCGCGGCCGCGGCGATGGCGCCGCCGATGGCCGAAGTGATATGATCGTAACCGGGAGCCACATCGGTGACCAGCGGCCCGAGCACGTAAAACGGCGCCCCGTGACACAGCTTCTTTTCAATCAGCATGTTGGCGGCAATTTCGTTCATGGCCATGTGCCCGGGGCCTTCAATCATCACCTGAACATTCCGTTCCCACGCCCGTTTCGTCAATTCGCCCAAAATCACCAGTTCGGTCACCTGCGGTGCGTCTGTTGCATCTTTCAATGAGCCCGGACGCAAACCGTCGCCGAGACTCAACGTCACATCGTAACGCCCGCAGATATCCAAAAGCCGGTCAAAATCTTCGTAAAACGGATTCTCTTTGCCGTTTCGCTTCATCCACTCATATAAAATGGAACCGCCGCGGCTGACAATACCGGTCTGACGCGGATTGCGGTCGACCCGCTCGGCTGCCGTCAGATTCAGTCCCGCATGAATCGTCAGAAAGTCGATACCGTCTTCGCAATGAAGCTCGACAACACGAAAGAGGTCCTCTTTGGTCATTGCCGCAATATTTTTGCCGTAACGGGCCACCGCATCGTACATCGGAACGGTTCCGAGCATAATCGGCAGTTTTTCGACCAGCTGTCGTCGAAACGCCTGCGTATCCCCGAATGTCGATAAATCCATCACCGCATCGGCATTGTATTTGAGTGCCAAATCGGCTTTTCTCATCTCCATTTCACGGTTACATACATCTTCGGAAACTCCCAGATTCACATTAATCTTGGTCTTCAAACCTTTCCCGACTCCGCGGGCTTTCAGATTTTTGTGATTGCGGTTGGCCGGTACGGCAATTTCCCCCGAAGCAATCCGTTCGATTAAAAGATCTTTGGCAATCGACTCGTATTGAAAGACATCCTCCATTTGAGGCGTCCAGATTCCCTTTTTGGCCGCATCCATTTGCGTCGTGTAATTCATTGATTCCTCCCGAACTGTTTTATTTTTTCATTGAGTGCACCGACCATTGCTTTCACATCATCCGCTCCGACAATTTCGGAAACAAGAGCGATATGTCTGACCGGATATTTTAAGACTTCATCGATATTGTTTAATTTGATCCCGCCGATCGCCACATACGGCAGCGTCACATTTCGGGAAACATAATTTAAATAATCGAGACCGACGGGCGCGCAGACATCGTCTTTCGTAAACGTCTGAAAAATCGGTCCGCACCCGATATAATCGATATCGCAGCGCATTGCCGCCTGTGCCTGATCCGGATTATGGGTCGAAAGACCGATGATAGCGGTATCGCCCATGATGCGCCGGACATCCGCCGGATTCCAGTCGTCCTGTCCGATATGAACTCCGTCGGCCTCGCACAAAAGAGCCAAATCGGGATGGTCGTTGACAATAAAAACAACTCCGGCATCGGCCGTTATTTTCCGGATTTCTTTCGCTTCGGCCGCTTTTTCTTTCATGGTGCGGTATTTCTCGCGGTATTGAATAACCCGAATACCGGCGTCGACCATCTCCCGAACCGACCGGACGTTTCCTTTCCCGTTGGCAAACTTTTCGGCCGTTATCCCGTAAAGTCCCTCCGGGAGACGCCTCAAAACGGCCGCCGTCACCTTTTTTTCCAGTGTATATGAACGGAAACGCAGCGCTTCGGCTTTTTTGGCCTCTTCGTAAAAGCCGTTTCCTTTCAGCGACTCTTCCAAAACCCGCAGCGCCTCCTGAATCCGCTTGCTGTTGGCCGCAATCACCGACGGCAGCCCGCAACGCCCGTCGTCGGCAGCGGCACGGCTGACCGGCACTCCGACATCGGTCTCCGAATCGCGGGAAGCAATCAGCTGCGCCATCCGCGGCGCAAACAGTGTCCGCAAATCATGACGCAGCGAACGGCATTCCCGCGTCAGATCTTCCCGATTCAAATCGAAACGAACCGTGTCCTCGAGAACGCGAACCCCTTCGCAGGCACGGTTTAAATTGGCATCTGTTTTTCGGTAATCCATACTATTCCTTTTCGAACCTTTTCAGGATTTCGTTTGCCATTAAAGCGGCAATCATGGTCACTTTCGGACCGCGCGGCGGCTGCCGGTCGGTATCGCTGCTCCCGTCGCCGAAGAGCACCAGTCGGCCGCCGACCACGGTGCGGGCGACCGATTCGGTTGAGAGGCCGCCGATTCCGTTGGCCCCGACCGCAAAGCGTCCGTCGGGAAGGAAGGTTTCGGCAAACCACCGTTTTGCCTCTTTGTTATCGAAACCTTCCGCCAGTACCGTGCAGTCGGCAAAAATCTCCCGTGCCCGCTGCGGCGTCAGTTTTTCGTTATACAGCGACAGCTGCAAAGAAGGCTCGATGCGACGCAGGTTTTCGGCAAGCGCACCGGTTTTCGGCTGCCCCAGCTGATCGCGGAAAAAAAACTGCCGGTTCAGATTGCTTTCGCCGACCACATCGAAATCGGCCAGCACAAAACGGCGGAACCCGGACCGGACCAGAAGCATGGCGGTATTGCCGCCGATACCGCCGCAGCCGGCAATTCCGATAAGTGCTTCGCTTTTTGTCATACCAGCTGCCACCAGTCTTTATAAACAGGCGTGAAGCCCTCTTCCTTCAGCATCGCCGCGACCTCCTCGACACTTCTCTCGTCGCTGATCTCAAACTGCTCGTCGGAAGGATTGTCCCCGCTGTACCCGCCGACATCGGTTTTGCTGCCGCCGGACATTTTGGTAATCCCCAAACCGACAATGTGATTGCGGAATTCGGGGGCTTCCCGGGTCGAAACGTTCAGACCGACCCGCGGCAGAAAGAGGCGGAACGCCACCATCAGCTTGACAAAATCGGTATCATCGACAATCTTGGTAATCGGAAACGTTTCGGGCGCTTTTTTGATACGGGGAACCGAAAGCGTCACTTCCGTATCGGGATAATGATGCAGCAAATAGGAGGCGTGCATCGCCGAGAAAAAACCGTCCCTCATCGGATTGCCCAATCCGAACAGGGCACCGATACCGATCACACGCAGTCCGGCTTTCGCCCCACGCTCCGGTGTATCCAGACGAAAACGGTAATCTTTTTTCGGTCCGTAGAGATGAAGCCGGTCATAAACCGCTTCGTCATAAGTCTCCTGATAAATCGTCAGTCCGTCGACCCCGATCGCTTTCAGTTCGGCATACTGCTCACAGCTCAGCGGATAGACTTCCACCGAAACCGAATCGAAATATTTTTTCAGAATGGCGGCTGCTTCTTTGAGATAGGCAAAATCGGATTTCCCCGGAGCCTCCCCCGTCAGCATCAGAATATGACGCACCTGGGATTTGGAAATCTCCGCCGCTTCCTTTTCGATCTCGTCAAGCGTCAGCTGCCGCCGTTTGATTTTATTCAGACTCGAAAAGCCGCAGTAAACACAGCCGTTACAGCAGTAATTGGCCAGATAAATCGGCTGATAGAGACTGACCACACGGCCGAAATAGTGACGGGTCAGTTTCTGAGCCAGAACCGCCATTTCTTCGAGATGTTCGTCGCCCCGGGGAGAGAGAAAATTCAGCAGATCGAACCCGGTACACCGCTCTTCTTCGGCATGATGCATCGATTTCCGGAACATCTCCTCGGTCACTCCGGCAAAGTAGCCTTCGAAATCAAAATCTCTGTATTGTTCGATAACGGAATAAAACGACATTTCAGTCCTCTTTTTTTCGCAGGAAACCGGTCAGCGGGCTGGAGGCGACCGCATAACGGGATTCTTCGGCCAAATGTGCCAGATACGCCATGCGTCCGGCCCTCACCGCCAGAGAAAAGGCTTCTCCCATGCCGACCGGATCATCGGCGGCGGAAATCGCGGTATTGACCAGACAGGCCGCCGCCCCCATCTCCATGGCCTCCGCCGCCTGCGAGGGACGGCCGATACCGGCATCGACAATCACCGGCAACGAGGTGTTTTCCATGATCATTTCGATAAACGGCCGGCTCAAAATTCCGCGGTTGCTGCCGATCGGAGAACCGAGCGGCATGACCGCCGCCGCCCCCGCATCCTCGAGCCGCCTGGCCGCCACAAAATCGGGCATCATGTACGGCAAAACAACGAAGCCTTCTTTGGCCAGAATGGCGGTCGCCTTCGCTGTCTCCGCGTTATCCGGCATCAGATAGCGGGAGTCGTTGATAATTTCGATTTTGATAAAATTGCCGCAGCCGGCCTCGCGTGCGATGCGGGCAATTTTTACCGCCTCTTCGCAATTCCGGGCGCCCGAAGTGTTGGGCAGCAGCGTAACGCTTTTCGGAATAAAATTGAGTATATTTTCCTGCGGAAATTTGAAATCGACCCGACGCAGCGCAACCGTAATCATCTGCGAACCGCTGGCCTCGAGCATCGGAATAATATCTTCATTACGGGCAAATTTACCCGTTCCGGTAAACAGACGGTTGGTAAAAACTTTTCCGCCCAAAATCAGTTCATCGCCGGCCATTTTCAGCCTCCCGAAACAAAACGGACCGCTTCCACACTGTCGCCCTCTTTCAGCACAACAGACGCTCTTTTTTCGGCCGGAATAACGGTATCGTTGACCAGAATCACGAACTCCCCTTCCGTTTCCAGCTCTTCGCTGATAAACTCGGCGACCGTCATTTCCCGTTCCAGCTCGAACGGTTCGTCATTTACCAGAATTGTCATATTCTTTTCCTCCGTAAAACAAAAACGCACCCGAATGCAGGTGCGCTTTGCGGTTACTTTCCCTTCGCCGGCATTACCCGATTCAGGTTCAAAGAGTTGGCCTTCGCCTCTCAGCCGCTGTGCGGCACCCCCAGTCCGATACTCCGGCCGAAACCGGATTTTATGTTAAATAAAAAAGGATCGCTGACAGAAAGCGACCCTTTTCCGTCCGACTACTCGGTCTTCATGCACGATTTCAGACACTTCATGCAGACTTTGATTTTCTGCGGTTTTCCTCCGATATCGGCCGTTACCTTGATCAGATTCGGTCTGAATACTCTCTTTGTTTTGACGCCGATATGCTGTCCGGCTCCGCCTTTCTTTTTCGGCTGTCCTTTCCGGGGCACATTATTTCCCGCTACCGTTCCTTTTCCGCAAATTTCACATCTTCTGGCCATATCTATCCACCTGATTATTGTATTCGACTGTAAATGATTTTTTTCAAAATACCAGAAATCACGATTTTTGTAAAGAGTTACGAATAAATAAATTGCTTTTTTTCTTTATTTTTGTTAGTTTTACTTATGTTTCAGCTGATTCTTCCGATGCCGCCTTACTGGGAGGCCGAAACACAGCAAATCGCATCCGCTCTCTTCGCCGCAACGGGCGACTTCACCGCGGTGCAGGCGCCTTTCTGGCTTGCCGTCGCCGATCTGCCCGGGAAACCGGCAGCGCCGCCCCCCTCGAAAGCCTTTTTCCGCCTGACGGAAATCCACAACCGCCGCGGCCGCCTGATTCTCCGTTTCGAAACGGAATGCGCGCTGCCGGCCTGTTCCGGAGAAGCCGCAGCCGACACCACAATGAAAACCCGTACCGCCGAAATCGAACTGGGACCGATGCCGCACCCCTCCGATACAACCGTTTACGACCGGCTGATGCGGTTAAGCCGACGGCGTATCAAGACGGCCCCCTGCTATCTCGAAATTCTCTCCTTCATTCCCGGCCGGAAAACGGAAGCGGTTTTCCGCCGCTGACGGTCAATGATACTTTACTTTTTCGAACGATTGAAGTAAGATAACCTTATGAAAATAACAGTAATGGGCCTCGGCCTCAACGGAGGCGGTCTCGCTTCCGCCCTCTATTTCGCAAAACGCGGTGACGAAGTGACCGTGACCGATTTACGCGACGAAACCGTTCTGGCTCCGGCCATCGGACAGCTGAAAGAATATCCGATCCGCTATGTTTTGGGGCAGCACCGGGAAGAAGATTTCCGTGATGCCGACTGTGTCATTAAAAATCCGGCAGTCAAATGGAACTCTCCCTACCTGAAAGCGGCCCGATCCGTCGAAACAGATATAACGGTTTTTTTAAGGCAGACACACAACCCTGTTACCGCCGTCACCGGCAGCAAGGGAAAATCGACGACGGTCTCGGCTTTATACCATATTCTGAAAGAATGCGGAAAAAATCCCCACCTCGGCGGCAATATTACCGTCTCTCCCCTCACTTTTATCGAAGAAGCCCTTGCCGACCCGGACTCACCGGTTATTTTGGAACTTTCTTCCTGGCAGCTCGCCGATATCCGTGAAGTCGAAAAAAGAACCCGGTCGATTCTTTTGAAGCCGCAGACAGCGGTGATTACAAACATCCTTCACGACCATCAAAACGCTTACGACTCTCTCGACGACTATGCCGCCGACAAGGCCTTCATCTACCGCAACCAGACGGAAGACGACAGACTGATTGTTCCGTCCGACAGCTACGGACACCGCTTTGCCGCCGAAGCCCGATCGCAAATATTTTATGCGGACGAAATCTGCGATTCGATTTTACCCGAAACCCTGATAGTTCCCGGAAACCATTCCCGCTGCAATATCCGGACCGCCGCACAGATTGCCCTGTGGGCCGGCTGTGACCCCGAATCGGTCAGCCGGGCGGCCGCCTCCTTTACGGGCGTTCCTTTCCGTCTGGAAAACAGGGGGACAGTCGGGCCTGTTACATTCTACAACGACTCGGCAGCCACTATGCCCGATGCGATGCTGGCCGCCTGCCGCAGTTTTTCCTGTCCGATCTATCTGATTACCGGAGGAACGGACAAAAATCTGATTCTCGAACCTTTCGGACAGATTCCCGACAACGTCAGACACATCTCGCTCCTTTACGGAAGCGCAACGGTTAAAGCTCTCGAAACAACGGCTCTGAAAAACCGTCCCTACGCAGGACCTTTTCATTCCATGAAAGAAGCCTTCGCGGATGCATGGGAAGCGGCCTCACGCTCTACCGAACCGGCCGTTCTTCTGCTTTCACCGGGAGGATCATCCTTTGAACTCTTTCTGAATGAATTCGACCGGGGAAGACAGTTTAACGACGAAATCCTCATTCTTAATGAGTAATTCACCCTTTTTAAGTTTATTCCCTTTTTTGCGCTTTCAGATTAAAATACATATATGACAATCTCTGAAACGGTCAGCTCTAATATTAAACTCAGAAGGAAAGAACTGAAAATCTCCCAATCAATGCTTGCCGAAAAAACCGATTTATCCCCCGGAATGATTGCCGGAATCGAAATTTGCAAGGTGATGCCGTCTATGGAATCACTCGGAAAAATTGCCTCCGCTCTGAAAATGAAGCCTTATCAGTTGCTGATGGATGAAGAAGATAAAAAACCGTTCAACAGGCTGCAGTTTTGTCAGGAAATCGGCTATATACTTGAAGAAGAATTCATCCGCATGGAGACAGCGGTTCGGGAGCGCATCAGGAATTTCGATTGCGAGTAAATTTTTTTATCCGCCTGTAATAAATCCCCCGCAATTTTTCCGCCCACCGGAAAACACGATAAACAACGGGACGGACAGGAGCGTCATAGACACCGCTACGGTGAATCAGTGCGCCGCCGAAGCCGGTTTTAAACCGGTAGAGTCCGTGCATCGGGTGATTGGGATCGTTTGTCGGCGGAATCCCGTAAAAATCGTATCCGGTACAGCCGCAGTCACGTGCATCGCGGATGGCCTGCCACTGCAAAAGGTAGGCGGGCATCAGATTGCGTTTCGTATTCGAAGAAGCTCCGTACAGATATATTGCTTTTTCTTTATAAAAAAGAACGATAATACCGGCCAGAAGATCTCCTTCATGTTCGGCAAGATAGAGACGAAGTGCGGGACGTTCGTCTTTGAGCTCAATCGGAGCCCCCGTTTCCAGGACCCGGCGGTAATACGCTTCCGAATGAATGGCTATTTTATCCCGTTCGGCCGTTACCCGATAAAGACGGTACCATGCCGTCAGTTCATCGTTCGCGGCGACACGAACCGTTACCCCCGACTTTTGCGCATAACGGATGTTGTATTTTGTTTTTTTATGCATTCCCGACAGAAGAGCTTCGTCTCCGACTGTCAAATCGAGCCAAACCGTATCGGGCGGCTGAATGTACGCTGCTGCCTTTTTTAACGGCGCCCCGATACCGAAATCGAATGCGGGATCGATTCCTCCTTCCTCTTTCGAAAAAACCGTATAAAGCGGCAAATCCCATTTAACCAGAAACAGCGGCTCTCCCGTTTTCTTTTTCCAAAGGCGGCTCAGACGGATTGCTTTTTCGGCCGTAACGGGCGACCGGTCCCACCCGAACGGAACGTACCCGACAGCCAAACCACGAAAAAGTGTCCGAACCAGCAACAGAACCGCTCCTTCGCCCTCGTCAAAAACATAGGGTCTCCACCCTTCAGCAGCCTTGACTTCCGCCCAGAACGGAGTCTGAAGAAAGGAATCGGATTCTGTCAGAACAGCTCTGTCCATAGCGTCAGCCGACATTTCCGTTACGGATTTTTTCCGTGCGTAAAGGCTGTCCGGCTGCCGTCAGCCGCACCCCCTGCACCCCAACGGCAAATTCGCTGACCGTCATCGGCACTTCGAAAAAGCGGTCGATTTTAATTTCGGCGGGTGTCTCTGTCTCCGCAAATCCCTCGGGAAGAACCGGTGTTCCTTCGGCCGCATCGGTTGTCAGCACTTCAAGCTGTTTGGCTTCGCCTTCACCGCAATCGGCCGCCAGCAGCATGCCTTCGCTCAGCACACCGCGGAGTTTGGCCGGCTTCAGATTAACGGCCACAATGACTTTCTTTCCCTCCAGCTCCTCTTTCGTACAGTAAGCCGCCAGCCCCGACACAATCCGCCGCTTACCGAGAGGCCCCAGGTCGATCTGCTCGATATAGAGCTTATCCGCATCGGGATGATTTTCGACCGATTCGATTCGTCCCACCGCCAGCCTGACCGTCGAAGCAAACTGCTGCACCGGCGATTTTTCTTCCGCAACCGCCGAAGCCGCCGCGGCCGCCTGCCCTCCGGCATACCGGGCCCGTAATTCGGCTATACGATCATCTTCCAGCGGCACAAATAGGATTTCCGCCGGGTGAACGGTTCGAATATCGGTTTTCCGAAGATTTTTCCATTCCAGCTTCGAGACACCGATCATAGCGGCAATTTTTTCCGCGGTTGCCGGCAAAACCGGAGCCGCCACAACGGCCGCATCGTGAATCAGATTAATCAATGTACGAATCAGCGTAGCCGCTTTTTCCGGATTCTCTTTCCGCATCCGCCACGGTTCCCCGTCCTGAAACGCTTTGTTTCCCAAAGAGGTCAACTCGAAAACAGCCCGGAAAGCATCGCGCAAATCGGCTCTGTCGTAAGCAGCGGTGATTTCATCAAGAATTTTTTTCTCAGCCCCGCGGATTGTTTCATCGAAAGGCGCTTCGGGAACGTTTCCTTCATAAAACCGGTTGATGAAACTGACCGTCCGGTTCACCAGATTGCCGAAATTCCCGATCAGCTGCGAATTGACTTTTTCCTGAAAATCGCTCCATAAGAACTGGACGTCTGACTTTTCGGGGCGGTTGTAGAAAATATAAAACCGCCATACATCGGCCGGGATTCCGGTTTCTTTGGCCTGATCGCCGAAAACGCCGGTTCCCTTGCTCTTGGAAAACTTTCCGTTTTCGTAATTCAAATATTCGGTTGACGACATGTGATAAAGCGTCGTCCAGTTTTCGCCCGTTGCCAGCTGACAGGCGGGGAAGATAACGGTATGAAAAGGAATATTGTCTTTGCCGATAAACTGATAGAGTTCGACATCGTCGGGACGGTACCACCACTCTTTCCAGTCATCGAATTTCGATGCCGTAATCGAAACATATCCGATCGGCGCATCGAACCAGACATAAAAGACCTTATTTTCATATCCCGGTTTCGGCACGGGAATTCCCCATTTCAGATCACGAGTAATACACCGTTCTTTCAGTCCGTCGCGAATCCAGCTTTTGGTCATCGCCAGCGCATTTTTTGCCCAAAAACCTTCCTCGCTGCGTTTCTCCATCCACGATTCCAGAAGCGGCAGGACTTTCGGCAAATCGAGATAAAGATGTTTCGTATCGCGGGGTACGGGAGCGGAACCGCAGCTGCCGCATTTCGGATCGATCAGATCGGTCGGATCCAAAAGTTTTCCGCATTTTTCGCACTGATCGCCGCGGGCTTCTTCGTATCCGCAGTGGGGACAAATTCCCCCGACATAGCGGTCGGCCAGAAAACGGTCGCATTTCTCGCAGTAAAGCTGCGTCGTTGTCCGCTCGACAATGTAGCCGGCCTCGTCGACTTTTTTAAAAATATGCTGAACAATCTCTGTCTGCTTCGGTGTCGATGTACGTCCGAAATGATCGAATTGAATTTCAAACCAGTCGTAAATCTGTTTGTGTATTTCGTGGTATTTATCGCACAATTCGCGCGGAGAAACCCCCTCCGCCATCGCCTTCGTTTCGGTGGCCGTCCCGTACTCGTCGGTTCCGCAAACAAAGCGGGTTTCGTACCCGTAACTGCGGCAAAAACGGGCAAAAACATCCCCCGAAAGACACTGAATCAGATTCCCCAAATGAGGAATATTGTTGACATAAGGTAATGCGGAAGTCACTAATCGCTTTTTCATGTCCTCATGATACCGTTTTTGACGTCGAAAAGCAAGCGTTTGCATCAAATTCTCAAAAATCGTTCCTCGGGATGCCGCTCCAGATAGGCGGTTACCGTTTCGGTCATCGCATCCGCATTGCGGCCGCAGTTGCGGGCCTCGGAAAAAACGCGGCTTCCGAACCGCAAATTACCGCAAAAGTAAAACAAAAACCGGGAGAGCCGCGACGATAAAAATTCGGGCGGCTGGTAAAGACAAAAAAGTTCCCGAAAACGCATCAAAACCGCGTAGAGATCGACCGTTTCCGGTTCCGCATGCTCTGTGCCGAGTTTCGAAAGCTGCCTGAACAGCCACGGCCGGGCCACCGCTCCGCGGCCGATCATATACCCGTCGGCACCGAAGCCGCCGGCGGCACCTCCGCTCCCCGTTGCGCCGCTACCGCTCCGGGCGCCCCCGCCGGCACGGAAAAGAAAACTTTCCGCATCGGTAATGTTGCCGTTTCCGACAACAGGCACCGAAACCGTCTCCTTCAAAAGCGTTACCCAGCGCCAGTCGCCGGTGCGGTTGCGGTTATCCTTCTTCGTCTGCGGATTCAACGTTATAAAATCGACTCCGCCCTCTTCGAGCGCCGAGGCAAACTCCCGAAAAGCACCTTCATCGGCGGTCCAACCGATTCGCATCTTGACCGACAACGAACGGCCTTTCACAATCGGCCGCAATGCGGCAATCAGACTGCCGGCCCGGCGGGGATCTTCCATCCAGCAAATCCCCCACCCTTTCCGGACAATCGTATAAGCACTGCACCCCATATTGATATCAATCCCGGCACCGGGCAGCCGCATCAGCCGTTCGGCGGCGGCGCAAATCGCATCCGGATCGCTGCCGGCCAGCTGAAAAACGGTTCTGTCGGCCAACTTTCCGGCCTCCGAATAAAAACTCTCATACGGGGTATTCGCCGTCAGGGCACCGGCCGAAATCATTTCCGTAAAGAAATAATCGCATCCTCCGAATTCATCGACCAGCATCCTGAACGGCAGGTGTGTCAGCTCCGCCAGCGGAGCCAGAAAAAACGGTTTTTTACCGGAATTCAAATCGGATAAAACAGAAATCATCATCTCTCCCATTCGATTCTACCCGATTTGATTCCTTTCCGTCAATATCCGAGATATCCGATCGACCCGACACTGTCATACGGAACCGCTTCGAATCCGCTTTCCCCGTCCCGAACCGCCGCATAGACGGTCTCGCCGCGGTAACCGATTCCGGACGGATACGAAAAGTCGAATCCGTAGTCGGCGGCAAAGCTGTCCGTACACGACAGCTCCCGCGGATTCGGGAATTCCCGGCCGGGCAGAAGTCCTTCGGTACTGTCGGCCGCCTCCGCACCCCGGTTCCGGCCCCAAACATACAGTTTTCCGGGATAAAGACCGCTTACCGTCAGATATCCCGCCCCCTTTTGGGCGGTGTCGATATTTTTCAACATCGATTCGGACAACGGCATCGGACAACCGACGGAAAATGAAAAATTGAGAAACTCATCCTTTTTCTTGTAGTAAATGTGAGCCATTGTCCCCGATACGGTTACGGCTCCGTTTCGATCCGGATAATTCGAGAACCCGTACAAATCATACCCGTATGTCCACGATAACGCCGTATAACGACGATAGAACGAAAGATTTCCGACTTTACACTGAACATTGTGTTTACGTGAACCGACGGGAATCATCCTCTGTCCGGCAGCCACCGTTGTCATGACATACCGCACCCAATCGGACGTCTCCAATTCAACGGCTCCGACAGCCGGTGCGGAATAACCGCCCGAAACCGAACCGAGTTCGCGATTACCGTCCGAAAAAACCGCAACCGGCTCGTAGCGGAAATTGACCGGACCGGGTGTTGCCAGTAAGAAATCGTAATAGCAACTCTCCGAAGTTTCGTACTTTGCCCCGGCAAACCGGATGTGCAGATCTTCTCCGATTTGTTTGGGATAGGAATGAAAATGAAAAGTATCGATACCCGGAATTTCATCCCAGGAAAGCCGGACTTTATCCGTAAACGTACGAACGGAAGCCCTCAGCGGCGGTAATTCGGAAGGAAAAACGGCGGCACAGGCAAAAGAAGCGACGGTTCGGTTATTTTGCGTTTCCGTATTTTCATCTGCATAGGGATTAATTTTATAGTAAAAGGCTCCGAACCGGTCAAAAGACGAATCACTCCATGAAACAAATTCGGAAAACGATTCTGTTGCCACATCCGCGACAGGAGAATCCCACTCACTTCTGTCGGTACCGCCGTCAAACAGAAGCCGTTCCGTTCTGTAAATCCTGTATCCGCGAATCCGGGAATCGGACGGTTTTTTCCATTTCAAAACAACCGGAGAATCGACCGAACCGTTTCTTTGCCGACTGCCGTGAGAAACCGAAATCGCAGAAGGAACGGGCAGAGAAGATGATTCCCGACTGAAAAAAAGAACCGACTGTTCCGCGGACCCGCCGGAAGCAAGAACCTCTCCGTTGCCATCCCCGAAAAGAACAGAAACGGACACATCAAGCCAGCGTGACTCTTTGCCGGCCAGAAGGGACCGAATCTCGGCTTCGCTTAAAACAAGATTATCCGAAAATCCGTAGCGTAAATCAAAAACACGGGAAACCGTCTCACCGTTTGACGCATCCCGAAATCGGATTTCGAAAGCGGTTACCTTTTGCCGGAATTCGGCAGGAACAAAAACCCGCACAGCCGCCTTTTCCGCCGAAACATCCCATGCCTCCGTCTGCGGCTTCGGAAACACAAAACCCTCAACCTCTTCACTTTCTCGCCCGTAGCGCCCCAAAGAATCAATCGGAACAATGCGGTAATTGTATACAATTCCCGCCTGTGCCGATTTGTCATAATAACAGACGGCACCGTTCACGGAAGCGCCCTCAACCGTTTCCCCCGAACCGGACAAAACCCGGGCCGCCTCGACAATTTCCGCTGCCTCCGTCAACAGCTGCGACCCTTTCCCCGGCTCACGGCGCAAAACCGCATAAGCATGCGCCCCTGCTGCCGGAATAAAAATTACACGAACCGCGTCTGTCACAACGACACCGTCCGTTTCGGACAGAAAACCGCCGGCAGACGCCGATAAGACTCTTACCGTTTCCCGATAATCGGGAGCGAAAACGGTAACGGCCGCTTCGGTCGACCGGAACCCTTCCGTCCCGGCCTCATTGACGGAGGCCGCAGCATAACGCCAGACTCCGGAATGAGTCCTCAACGAAATCTCTTTATCGGTAAACGATGTTCCGGTTACCGGAGCCGTCGTCACCGGATGCCATTCTCCGCCGCTGCCGGCCGCTCTGTAAACCCGATAACCGGCGGCACCTGCCCGTTCCTTCCATGTCAGCCGCGGCGACACCCCGTCAAGCGTCACCGAAAACTCCTCCGGCGGTAAAAGCGCGTTTCGAGTCACCGCCGCGTACAGATGTTCCCGCTCGGGACTGTCGGTCCACACCGCAGACGGCGCACAGGCAACCGACGTCACGGCCGCCAAAATCAGAAAAATCAACATTGCCGGCCTCCTATAATCCGTTGACAGTGCCGACACGGCTGTAGCGTTCGACAATCACATCGGGTTTCTCGAAATCGGCCAGAATCAGCCGGTCGCCGTCAAACCGCAACTCGAAACGCTGCTCGGCTTTCCGGTTACCGTCGGGCGCCAGAAAGAGCGCATAAACGGAACAACCGGCCGTCCGCGACGGAGCATAGACAATGCGCCACAGGCCTTCCGACACCGAATCCTTCACAACCTCTCCGTCGACTAAATACGCGATACGGTAAATACCGGCGAAATCCTCCGCATTTTCGGGAACGCCGTCAAACGGAGCAAACCGGATTGCTTTCCGATTGTAACAGCTGCTTTCCGTATTGCGGTTCACCCAATACCCTTCCAGTCGCTCTGCCCGAACTGCTTCGCAGCCGGCCAGAAGCAACACTCCGACCAGACAAATCAATCCTCTTTTCATAAAGAACCTCCTGAAAAAAAGAGCATCCCCGATTGAGGATGCTCTCATTTTTATTAATGATCAAAAGGTTCTTTTTTTACAAATTAATCGTAAAATCCGTAATACATTGTCCAGTCCTCGGAACGCGTATTAATCCAGTTATTCAACGGATATTTAAAATTGATGGTTGTCAGTTCATAACTGTTGGTGGCATCATTCTGCCCCAATACACGCTGTTCGTAAGACTTCGGCGGGAAGTAACGAAGGATAATCGAATCGTTTTTCTCGAGTCCCTCATATTTCTGTTTCCGGCCGTCTGCCTGAGTGATTTCCATCCAGCCGCCCCGCGGTCTGTCGACATACATACCGTTTTCGAGCGTGACCACGATGCGAGACTCCCCGTCATACAACGGTGTCTTGATTTTGATAATCATATCAAAATTGACATTGGAACCGAATTTAATAGCAATGGCAAACGGTTCGATATGGATATCCCAATCGGGACCCCAGTCGGAATAATGTGTCATCCAGCACTGTCCCGAACCGCCGAGACCGTCCACTTTCGCCGTATAGCCGACCTGTCCGCCGTATTCACCCGCTTTGGTCTGCGGCGACGGCAGCAACTCGATAATAGTCGACAGTGTTCCGTGATACGGCGGATAGAGCAGGTGCCACAGCCGGTTCATCGCCACTTCCCGCATCCACAACAGCAGATGGGCAAAATCATCGTTAGTCAAAGCCGGATAACCGTACGTCGTATCCAACGATTCCGATTCGGGCCAGCTTCCGCTTCCGGGATTTTTCCACTTGGCAACGATTTTATATTCACAGCCGACCGCTTTTTTCATATCAAACGGCATTTTACGATTAATATATTTCCACGCCTCACGGTCCCATGTCCAGTATGTCCAGGTTTCGCCTTTTTTAATGGGAGCCTCCATCGGTTTAATGGTATCCGCTTCCGGATTGATGTCGGCCGCCAGATTATCTGTAAATGAAAATTCACCGTTGCTGACAGTCACACTGCCGAAATCGGCAACCGTTTTTTCTTTCACCGCAATCGGTTTCGACGTATCGGTATCTTTGCCGAAAGAGTAAAGACGCACGATCTTGATATCGACATGATTCCCGTAATCGGCCATACCGTCCCATTTCCCTGAAATTTTAATTCTGTTCGGAAAATTTTTATCTCCCTGACTGACCGTCAGCACCGGAATTTCGGGTCCGGCCAATCCGGCCTCCGATTCGATGACATTACTGCGTCCGTACAGTTCGGTATCGCCGTCAACGAAAATCTTTGAAACATCACCGCCTTCGATTGAGCTCTTCTTGGCAGCACAAATTCTGAATTTGTAAGTTCCGGACTGATTGTAATTCGGAATTTGAACAACCACTTTCCGGACATCTGTCGCCAGCCCGTCGTCCAGAGTAAACGTCCCGTCGCTTACGGGAGAAACGGATCCGTCGTTTTTCACCCAATTCCAAGTTGCGCCGTCATCTTCGGTATACTGCACATAGAAAGCATCCCCGAGCGGTGTCGTTTTGAAATCAAAAATCAAATCGATCTGCTGCGGGTAAACCCGTTTGGATGCGGAAATACGTCCTTCTTCCAGGAAGAAGCCGAATCCGTTATGATTATCCGCGCTGAAATCGGATAATTTTCCGTCAATTTTCGAAGCATTTCGCGCCGAAACCTTATAATAATAGGTATTGGCTCTCCGGTTGGCGGGAACATCGGATAAATCATCAATGTAATATGTGGCATTCGCTTCCGTAACATCAATCGGCTCGAACGGTGCATCCGGCGAAGAGGCTCTGTAAATCCGGAATTGCATTCCCGACATTTCTTCCCATTCGATTCGAATACCCGATCCGTAATCTCCCTTCGAGACGTTGAGAATGACGGGAGCGTCGGGTGCGCCGACGGCCAAAAGCGCGCCGAGAATCGTCACCGTATCGGAACCGACACGCGCATAAACAGCCGTTTCGTTTTCTTCGTAAAACGGAATCACCCTGTAACGGAATTCGTTTGTTGCCGGGACTCCGACAGAAGAGACATCTGTCGAATAATCGGTATATGAGGTTTGGGAGGTTTTTTCTTTGACGGTACTCCACTCCAACACATCCGATCCTTCCGTAACCGGCGCTCTTTCGACTTTATAATAGGAAGCGCCCGGAACCGGGTACCAGCTGATGGTGATCTGATTCAGATTTTCGCGGTACTGTGCCGAAATCCGCCAGACATTGCGGAATAGAGTTCCGGTCGCAAAATAAGACAGGCGGCTTCCCTGCATCGTTGTCTGTTTTTCACTGACCTTAACCGTATAAACAGCCCGCACCGCATAATGGTAATTCTCTCCTTCAAGCAGAACAGCCGTTTGCCCGGAGCCGTCTCCGGTCGGCTCCGCAGCCGGAGTCCCCGTATCGGCCGCTCCGTCTCCCTCCGTTCCGGGGTCGGTCGGTTCGCTGCCCTCTCCCGTACCGGGATCCGTCGGCTCACCGCCTTCTTCCGTACCCGGTGTTTCGGAAGCCGCATAAGCGTTATCGGTCCATTTACACTCTGTCAGACCTTCGGCAATCCGCACCCATGCCGAGGAATCGTCTTGACTGTTTTTCCGGTAAACGGAGTAAGTGACCGAATCGGTACCGGCCGGTTTTGTTACCGGATGCCAGGTCACTTCCACCTTATCGGGATACCGGTTTTGAGAGGCCGTTACATTGCCGGGAAACGGCAGCGACGGCTTAACCAAAAGCCCGTTATCGTCTTTGATCGTCACAAAATAATCGGCAGCATTATCGGGATTTTCGGGTTCTTTCGCCGTCTGCAACCCGACAAACTTATTGTAGTCATCGATGAAAGTATTTTTACATCCGACGACAGATAATACCAGGAACAAAAATAAAAGGATATTTCGCTTCATTGCAATGCTCCTACCTGACTGTAACTGTAATTTGTGAATCCGGAAGCACCCGACCGTTTAACGGAATAGGCGGTTGAGGTGTTGATACCGGGATTTTCCGAAACTACGGTACCGAAACCATATTCGTCACCGACCCAACCGATATATTCATAAGACCGCCAGTCGGAATAATCGCCGGCAACAACCGGACCTGGCTTCCCCGATGCCGCATTGATATAGGTCAGTGCCTGATCCCAATCCGAGACACCGGACACATTGTTTTTGGCCCAGATCTGAAGTTCGCCCGGATAGACTCCTGTCACCGTAATATTGCCCGGCTGTTTATCGACCGCATTGGCATCGGTATTATTATACCCTTTTGCCAGCCACTTGTCGGACGATGAGGAAAAAGAGAGATACAAACCGACTCCTTTTTTAAATCCGCTCGATCCCCAATTACCCGATCTGGAAAAATACAAATGAAACAAAATTCCGTCTACCGAAACGGCGTTGTTAGAATCTTTGTAACCGGCAAACTTATAGACCTGATACTTATCGTTCTCTCCCAAATCCCAGTAACCTCGGGCGCTCCACATAACGGTGTTTTCCGCATTACTGTATTCGGAACGGTAAGAACCGCCCCAGTTATATTGTGTCTTTCTGTCGGGTTGAATCGTTCCCTGTCCTTTCATCATCGTCTGCATCACCAGTTTAATCCATTTCGTATCGGACAGTTTAATGGCACCGGCCTGTTCTGCGCTCGCGGGGCAGTCGACCGTTGCCAGCACGCTACTGTTATTGGTAAACACGATCTGTGGAATGACACGGAATGTATAATTGCCGGGTGTCAAAGTCGAATAGTCGAACGAAAGTCCGGTAAACGACTTCGCATCGGAAAACGAAGAACCGGTCGGGGTTTTGACCTGCAGGCGGTAACGGCCCGCCCCCGGGGCCGTCGTCCACGACACCGGGATATGGGTTTCGCTGGTCTGCGTGTCGACAGTGAGTACCGGTATCTCTTCGGGAATAAAGGCCGCCCGGACAAAACTGTTCTCCGATTCGTTGTTCTCCGTTTCAATACCGTCAGCCGACGGATTGATTTTGTAGAAATAACCACCGGGAGCGGTTGCCGTAGTATCTTCAAAAGTATGCCCGGATCCGTCCCCGTTTCGCGACACCGTTCCGATGTATGATCCCCAGGAGGTACTGTCTCCGCCACCATCGGTAAATGCCAGTCTGCCGGTCCGATAAACCAGATAGGTTTTGATGTTCGGATCGGATGTCCCCGCCCACGAAATTATCACGGGAGAAGAGATAGAACCATCTTTCCATTTCCCGTGAGTGACCCGAATCTCCTGCGGCAATTCCAACAGGCTGGCACCGCTTTTTATCAGCTTGGTTCCGACCGTTTCGGACGGTACAGTATCCACGGCAGTGCCGCCCATCTTCTTATATTGGGCAACCGCCTGAATATAAATTTCTTTTGCCAAAACGGTACCGACCAGTTTATCGATAGCGTTTGAAAGATCCAGCGTGTAAGATCCGGATCCGTTATCTTTCACGGAAACACCGTCACTGACTTCGAGATAAGGACCGGCCTCCTCTTCGGACGTTTTGACAGCGAAAGTAACCGTAGCTCCGCCCATTTCTCCCGTCACGGTTACCGGAATTTCGCAGACTCCGGCATAAGACTTGACATTGTTTCTGTCAATCACTGCCGACGGATAGACAAAGCCGTCTTTCATATCTCCGCTCTGGGGATGATTCTGACCGACAATACCGCCTTCCCCAATCGGTGTAATCTTGTAAGTATACTTGACTCCCTGTCGGGAGGGAACATGCATAAAATAATAGACATTTTTACCGCTCTCCGAGTCGCTGATAGCGGCAATATCGGGAGTAAAGGCCTCGGCAACCAGATCCCAGGAGCCGGATGACGATGTCGGCCGGTACTGTATCTGATAAGAAGGGATCTTCGAATCGGCTTCGATTTTCAGCAAAATTCCCAGTTTATTGGCAGGAACAATGGTCGTACTGCCCTCCTTCACTTCCGAAAACGATCCCTGTGAGACTGACAAAAGGTTGGCGTATGCTGTGTAAAGCGGGCTGGAAAGCGCTACCGCTACCGGATTCGGACGGAAGCTTTCCCGGTTATACATATCAACCGAAGTCACCGTGTAATAGTAAGTTCCCGAGTAATGCATTCCGTTAACGGAATCGTCATACAAACGGTCTCCGTAAACGGTTTTCAAAAGCGAAAATTCTCCGTCAGCTCCTTTTTTTCTGTAAACGTTATAGGAAACCGCTTTTGACGTCGGAATCCAGGAAACGGTCGGGACATCTCCTTCCTTTGTCAGTGATTTTGTCACAGTGATATTCGTCGGCGGAGTCGGCTTGTTACCCGTCAGCGCTTCGTAAACCGAATTGGACTGATTCAGTTTTGTATTTTCATCTATAGGCGATACAGCCGGGCAGCCGAAAAGAACCGCCACAAGGAAAAAAAGACAGGTTTTCTTCATACGCTATCCTCCTCAGAATCCTTTGATTCCGCCTTCGACTTTGTAGTAAGAATCGGTTGTCGGAACAGTTGCGGCACGGTCAATCAGCATCAGCATACTGCCGTCGAAAGAAAATTCGAATGTCTGAACCTTTCCTTCTTTCGGGGACATTTCTATCGAGTTAATATAACCCTTTTTGTCTTTGTTGTATACGGAACGGAAAATCCAGGTCCCTTCGATAATCGAATCGGTGACGATTTCGCCATTAATCGTATAAGCCATTTTATAAGTACCGTCGGCTTCGTTATTCTTATCGGCCTTCATTTCTTTCGTCGCTTTTTCGATACGCAACACCTTATTGTTATACTCGGTTCCGGCCGTGTTGCGGTTTTCCCAGTCTCCGTACAGGACCTTGTCTCCGCCGACATCTTTACATCCGGCAAACAGGCCGAAGAGTGCCGAAACAACCAAAACCAAAAACAACTTTCTCATCTGATTTCCTCCGTTTTGTTCTTTGCTGTTTTCCCTCGGGAAAATACAAACTGAATTTATAATCGTTAAACCACCTGCATTAATGATACACGAAAGCTTGCAAATGTCAAACTAAATTTTGTAAGATTCGTGTAAAATCAGAGAGGAAAAACAGTTAAAACAGGGAGATGCGGTTATTTTATGAACGCATAATCATCCGGAAAAGGCAGAATAATCAGATACCCCTCCAGATTGGCGATATTGGTATATCCGATTGTCGTCGAATTCATCGAGCGGCGGACCTGACTGTGTCCTTCGAGAACGGTTCCCAACTCGTTGACCAGACATACGGAAATCAGATCGTCCGTTTCGGCGACTGACTGGAGGCCCGAATCGGTTGCCGTGCGCAACTCCGCATAATATTCCATTCTCAGCTTCTCTTCTTCATTCCTGTAAAAAGAGAGCGTAACGAGTCCCTCGTATGAGGTTTTTTTTCCCTGCAGCGGATTTTTTTCGTCGAATGTCAGTTTATAAACCGCTTTACCGGAAACCGTCTCGATATAAGCCCGATCCATCTTGGAAGCCGGATTTTCTTTCAGATAATTTTTTAAAGCCAGATAGCTGTCGGAATGAAAAGCCATTGCCTTTGTCTCATCGATAAAGCTGCACGATAAAAGGAAAATTCCGGCCAGAAGAAAAACAAATTTTTTCATTTCGACGTTCCCTCCGTCTCTTTCTGTATGAATGCGACATCAAAACCGGTCATATACATCCCTTCGAGATTGGCGGCGTTGACATACTGAATTTCCGCGCCCTCTTTCATACGGGGATAAAAATAGGAATAGCCGTCCAAAATAATTTTACTGCCGCCGTCCATATCAACTTTGACAACGATTTTCCCCGGAGATGTCTTGTTTTCTCTTTCCGCCTCTGCCCAGAAAGCGCAAAAAATTGTATCGACACTCGCCCCTCCGGAAAAAAGACCGACAATCGGGTTTGCCGCAGAATAAGCTACGTACAAAACCGCTCCGGTCCATGTTCCCAGAGCCGATTTCAGCGGTTTCTCTTTCGTATAATATTTATAATAATACTGATAGCCGAAATAGTCGTCGTCGGGACTTCCCAGAAGAAGCTGTTCGGGCTTTTTCTCCCTGTCGGCGAGCATTGCAAAGCGGCTTGCCGTACCGAACTGCCCGATCAGTCCCGATACAAGTTCCGTATCGGAGAAGTCGACAGCCCGGAAAGAAGCGGAATCGTTTTTCCTGTCTTTAACGACCGCATTTTTAAAATCCCAAAAATTAATAGTTGCGGCTGTCTCGTCATATAACTCGCACGAAAACAGCATCCCCGCCGCGATAACAACAGCTGCATAAAACCTTTTCATATTAGTACCCTGTTCTCATAAACTGCATTCACCGAAATTTTATCATTCCGAAAAAGAAAAGTCTATGGATTTAACAAAAGATTAAATTTCCTTTCGCCTGCCGAACCCGAAAGCCGCGGCACAGCAGGCGACGGAACAGAGCATACCGGCAACGGCAAAAGCCGTGTTGCCGGTTATCGAAGAGATAAGCCCCAATCCTCCTCCGGAAACAACCGCGGCCGCTATCAGCGGAATGCGGGGACGGCGGTTCGGCACCAGAAGGGCCGCCGCCACCGGCGGTATTATACCCGCATTAAAAATATTGTAAGCCATTAAAAGCAGCGGAATAATCTCTCCTTTCAGGAAGGCGGGCACCAACGCCCCCGCACCGAGCACAAAAGTCACCAGCCGCATTTCCCCGATTCGTCGACGTCCGATCAGATCGTTTTCGGCCACGGCGGCAACGGTGATAAGACATGTATCGGCGGAAGAGACAATCGCCGACAGCAGACCGAACAGAAAAACAATCCGCACGGGCAGAGGCAGTTTATCCCGAACCAGAGCCAGCAGCGGCTCCCGCCCCGCCGGGTCGAACATTGATTCTTTCATCCAAAGTCCGAGCATGGTAATACCGAAACCGACCAGTACGAGAAAAGCTGCCGCAAAAAAGAGCGACCGTCGGATAACGGTCTCGTCTTTTGCCGTATACAGACGGCTGAAGACATCGGGGCCGACAAAATAGCCGCTGCCGACAATCAAAAGATAGTAAAAAAACGATCCGGCTCCGAACGATTCGTTAAACAGATAAAAATCGTCGGTCTCCAGACGAACCGGAGAAAATCCGTACAAAACAGCGGCCGAAACGGCCACGGATACAAGAATCAGAAGAAACTGAAGCACATCGGTTCTCAATACCGAAAGCTGGCCGCCGATTGTGCAGTAAAGAGCGATAATAATTCCCGAACCGAGAAGTGCGGGTACAAAATCGATACCGGTCAGCAGGGTCACCATTTTGGCGCAGGCCGTATACTGAGCCCCCACAATCCCGGTCCACCCGATAACAATAATGACGGCTGTCAGTTTGCGGATTCCGGGACCGTAAAACTCCTCCATCGTTTCCGGAAGAGAATAAACATCCCGGCGCGCCAGCGGTCCCGCAAGAAAAATACCGCACAAAACGAAACCGACCGCCCCGCAGCCGAGCCACCAGAAAGCGGGAAATCCGATGCGAAACGCTTCCGACGCCACTCCGAGCGTAGCCGATGCACCGACAACACTGGCCAGCAGAGAAGCCCCGACCGTAAAGGTCGAAGCCTTTTTCCCGGCTCTGACAAAATCATTAAACCCGGAAATCTTTCTTCTGTCCAAAAAAGCAAGTGCAAGCAAAATCCCTATATAACCGATCAGCAACCCCATACTTTTTTATATCAGAAAGATTATATGAAAACCAGATTTTTCGGAAAAAGTTTCCGGTTTTTTTCTTTTTTCACATCTGTATAATATATGGACACCGAAGAGATTATCTACCGGCAGAGTCAGTCGGCGATGCTTCCGAGAGAAAAAGCGGTCGAATGGGGCATTGAGACACTGACAGACCGGGAACTGTTTGCATTACTGCTGGGCAGCGGAACCCGCCGCTGTCCCGTCGGAGATTTGGCCGAGCGGCTGCAGTTCTATTTCGATACACGCTTTGATTTTTCCGACATCGCACGAATGAAGGAAATTCCGGGAATCGGAACCGCCAAAGCGGCGTTGATTGCCGGAGCCTTCGAACTGGCACGCCGTTATTTTTATCCCTCGAAAAAGAAGATCCGGACTCCGAAAGATGTCATCCCGTTTCTGCTTCACTACAGCGACAGAAAGCAGGAGCTGTTCTTTTCGATCCTGTTAAACGGTGCCAACGAGATTATTCTCATCCGCCCCGTCACAATGGGACTCCTGAACCGGACTCTGATTCACCCCCGGGAGGTCTACGCCGAGGCCGTGGAAATGCGGGCCGGCGCCATTATCGTGGCGCACAATCATCCGTCGGGTAACCTGCTTCCCAGCGAAGAGGACAGACAGGTAACGGACGCTTTAAAAGAAGCCGGCGATTTGCTCGGAATCAGACTTTTGGACCACCTTATTTTTTGCGGGTCGGACCATTTCTCTTTTCTCGAAAATTCTCTTCTTTAAAAAAGATTGCGGTTTTGAGATTTTATGCTATAATACAGAGAGGAGCTTTTCCGTGAAATGGTTTTTTATTTTACTGACGGTGACGCTGTGTGCGGGATGCGGCACGGAGCCGAATATCCGCAACACTATCGGCGGAAAAATGATGGAGCGTGTTTCGGCGTACACTACGTATGCCGGGAATTCCCCGACCAACATCTTCTATTCCGTGGAATTCTCAAACGGAAAACTTTTTGCGGGAACGGAAAGAGGGCTTTTTTTATCCGAAAACGGGGTGATGCAGCCCGTTAAACTCGACGGTTTGCCGGACGGAGAAAAAGTCCGCGTTTTCAGACTTCACGGCACCGATGACGATACTCTCGGAAAGATTATGTACATTGCCACCTCAAGAGGTCTCTACCGGTACACTTTTTCCGACGGAAAAACAGTCCGGATACAAACCGATCCCGCGGATACGGAACGGAGTCTTCAGTTTCTGACCGTCACAACCGACGAAAACGGAACCGTATACGCCGGCACTTACCGGAACGGAATTTTTATTTCCGAGGACGGAGGATCTTCATGGATTCACAGCTCCGGCAGGGATTTCAAGCTCTACACGGGCAGGGAAGATTTAACTTACGACGGCTATAAAAAGGCCGAAGCGGCCGATCCCGGGTTTGCCGACAAAGCGGGGATCATTAAAATCCGGCCTCATTACAGAGGGGAGCTGAAATCGACGACCGTTACCGATATCTGCGTCTATGACGGACGGATTTATGTTTCCACTTTCGGCGGAGGTCTTTCCTATACACGGAGACCCGACTCTTTTTCCGGTTGGGATCCCTATTGGATTACCTATCTGCGGCCCTGGTATTTTTTCGAAGCGGACGCCGACGGCGATTCCGGCTCCGTTATTGCCGAAAACAGAGAGGCCGAAGCCGACTGGACGCTCGGAAGCCGTTTTGTCCGCCGCGTTGTCGTCAAACCGTTCGGAATTTTTGCCGCCACGGATGACGGTATTTCATTCACATCCCACGGAGAATCATTCGTCGATCGCGACACTTCAGACAAAATTCCCTTACTGGATGATTTTGGTCGGACGATTCCGATTCTCAACACCGATAACGACCCCGTATATTCCTCATCTGTCGGTATCGATAGCAACGGAATTGCTGCCGCGGATCAATCGCATCAGGTTTACCGGTGGCCGACAGTCCGGCTCTGGTACGAGTACAATTCCGACGGCCGCGACGATGTCCCCGGTTTCACAAACGAAAAAGAAATCGACTATATCGAAGAATATACCAACGGTATGGTCGGCGCCGGTCTGGAATCGGATCATTTCAATGTACTCCGTTTCGGTCAAATCAACAACGGAAAAACAGAACTGTTTTATGCGGGAACCGAATGCGGACTGAGCATTTCCGAACTGAGACAGTATACCGATGTTACGGGGCAGACCTACACCTCCTCCGATCTTGTCGATTCATGGGTCACCTACCACAATGTTCTGTCGGCATTCGAAGAAACCCGGGTCACCGATATTGCGGTCGAAACCGATGCCGACGGCAACGACAAAACCGTTTACGTGGCCTCCAACGGACAGGGACTCATCGTTTTCCGCTGGGAAGATTAAAAACTCTTTTCCTTTTTAAATTTTTGTGATATTCTGATTTCATCACATTTTATGAGGCGATTCATGGAAGAGACCGTTTCCCGTCATTTTATCGAACGTATTATCGACAGCGATATCGAAACCGGCAAAAACGGAGGCAATGTCATTACCCGTTTTCCGCCGGAACCGAACGGCTACCTGCATATCGGGCACGCCAAATCGATTAATCTGAACTTCGGACTTGCCCGACAGTACAACGGAACCTGCCACCTGCGCTTTGATGACACCAACCCGGTCAAAGAAGATATGGAATATATCAACTCCATTATGGAAGATATCCGCTGGCTCGGATTCGATTGGGGTAAACATCTCTATTTCGCTTCTTCTTATTTCGAACAGATGTATGCGTGGGCCATCCAAATGATCGAAACGGGGAAAGCCTATGTCGATGATTTATCCGTAGAAGAAATCCGCAGTATGCGCGGAACGCTGACCGAACCGGGAAAAGAAAGTCCGTACCGCAACCGTTCCGTCGAAGAAAACCTCGATCTGTTTCGCCGCATGAAAGAGGGCGAATTCCCCAACGGAGCCAAAGTGCTGCGGGCAAAAATCGATATGGCCTCCCCCAACCTCAATATGAGAGATCCGATTATGTACCGGATTCTTCACGCCGAACATCCGAAAACCGGCAACCGGTGGTGCATTTATCCGATGTACGACTGGGCTCACGGACTGGAAGACTCCATCGAAGGCATTACCCATTCGATCTGTACATTGGAATTCGAAGACCACAGACCGCTTTACGACTGGTTTATCGATCAGCTGCCGGGTGTTCACCATCCGCAGCAGATTGAATTTGCGCGGCTGAACATCGACTGCACGGTGATGAGCAAGCGGAAGCTGTTGCAGCTGGTAACGGAAAAATATGTCTCCGGATGGGACGATCCGCGTATGCCGACCGTCAGCGGTTTACGCCGCCGCGGGTTCACCCCCGAGGCGATCAAAGATTTCTGCGATAAAATCGGGGTTTCGAAAGTCGACTCGACCGTTCACTACTCGTTCCTCGAGTTCTGTCTGCGGACCGATCTGAACAAACGGGCGCAACGGCGCATGGCCGTCATCCGGCCGCTGAAACTGACTGTCGTCAATTACCCCGAAGACCGGGTCGAATGGATGGAAGCCGAAAACAACCCGGAAAATGCCTCCGCAGGCACCCGCCTCATTCCATTCAGCCGTGATTTGTACATCGAACAGGACGATTTCCGGACGGAAGCCCCCAACAAAAAATATTTCCGGCTGGCTCCCGGCAAAGAGATCCGGCTGAAACACGCCTACTACATCAAATGCGAATCCTACAAAACCGATGCCGACGGCAATGTCACGGAAGTGCTGTGCACCTACGATCCCGCATCGAAAGGCGGCTGGACGGAGGACGGCCGTGTCGTCAAAGGAACCGCCCACTGGGTCAGCGCCCGCCACGCCGTCAAAGCGGAAGTGCGGCTCTACGACCGGCTTTTCAATGCGGAAGAACCGGGCCGACAAACCGGCAACTTTCTCGATGATTTAAATCCGAATTCGCTGGAAATTCTGACAGAGGCGTGGGTCGAGCCGTCGCTTGCGGAAGCCGCCCCCGAAGAAAATTTTCAGTTTCTGCGTCTGGGATACTTCACGGCCGACAAAAAAGATCATACAAAAAACGCTCCGGTCTTCAACCGAAGCGTCTCCCTGAAAGAGTCGTTCACCAAAGAAGTTCTCAATCACCGGAATTAAAGATCGAAATAGGTCCAGAGAGAATCGTGCGGAGCTTTTGCCTTCAGCACGATTTTTTCTTTTGTGACCGGATGAAAAAAGGTCAGTTCGCCGGCATGAAGCATAATGGAGTTGTCCCGCAGCGCCTTCTTTGAGCCGTATTTGACATCGCCGCGAATCGGCATCCCGGCATGACCGAACTGAGCCCGAATCTGATGATGACGCCCCGTCATCAGCTCGACTTCGACACAGTAATAGCGGTCGGAACAGCCGATCAACCGGTATTTCAGCTCGGCCCGCTTCGAATCCCGAACCTGCGTCTCAAAAACAAAGCTTTTATTTTTTTCGGCATTCTTTTTCAGAAAACCGACAAGCGTTCCCTCCTCTTCCGGCGGCATCGCCTCTAAAACGGCGTAATATTTTTTGCCGGTTTCCCTGTTCCGGAACTGTTCGTTCATACGGGAAAGCGCTTTTGATGTCTTGGCAAACAGAACGATGCCGCTTGTCGGCCGGTCGAGACGGTGAATCAGCCCGAGAAAGACATTTCCCGGTTTGCGGTCGCGTTTGCGGATAAACTCTTTCACCCGGTCAATCAGCGGTTCGTCGCCCGTTTCGTCGCCCTGAACCGGTTCGCCGCTTTGTTTGTACACGGCAATCAAATGATTATCTTCGTAGAGAATTCTGTCTTCAAATTTCAAAAAGCAACTCCTTTTTTGGGGGTCATTTCCATAACATCGACGGGATGAAACAGAGCCGCCGGATTGCCGGTTGCCGGCAACAGCATATCGGAAAAGAGACTGCGACGCATCGATGTCAGAGCGGAAAAGTTCATTCCGCTTTTCGAAAGAAGTGCCTCCGAAAAACTCATCGATCGGCTGAGATATTCCAACTCGTAAGGACGTCCGTCCCATTCGGCTTTTTTCAATGCCAAAGCCACTGCCTCGGTCAGTCCGCCCGCCTCGTCAACGAGACCGATGTCCAAAGCCTGACTTCCGGTGTAGACTTTCCCTTCGGCAATCTTTTCGGTTTCGGCAAAAGAAAGACCGCGCGATTCGGAGACCAGTGTCAGAAAGCGGTGATAAATGTAATTGAGCTCCTGCTGCCTCACTTCGAGCGTCCGCGGGTCGGAATCGAGAAACAGACTCTGCCGGACCGCCCCCGGATCGGTTTGCACGCCGTCGACGGAAATGCCGATTCGCGTTTTCAGGAAACGGCTGACGGAAGGCGACAGGCCGAAAACGCCGATCGAGCCGGTGACGGTAAACGGAGTCGCCACGATAGCGTCGGCAGCCGTCGCAATCCAATAGGCACCCGAAGCGGCCGTCCCGGCCATGGAGACCACAACGGGGCGGCCGGTTCCGCGGAAGCGTTCGACGGCCCGCCGAATTTCTTCGGAAGCATACACATCACCGCCGCCGGAATCGAGCCGAATCACCAAAGCCGCTATGTCACCGCGGTCGGCCGCTTCATCCAGCAGAGGCACCAGAACGGAAGCGTTGCCGTCCGGATACCCGCCGTTGTGAATCGGTCCCGAAACGGTCAGCACCGCCACTTTTGTTTTGGCCGGCCGCCGTTTTTTCGAAGCAAGATAATCGGTGTAATAAAACCAGTCATCCGATTCGGCTTCGTACAGATTGTCGGTATAGCCTTTCTCAATCCACAGCTCACGGTCGGTCATTAAGGCGTCGACCCATCCGGCCTTCAACGCCGCTTCGGCTCCGTTGCCGCCGGCAGCCGCCAAAAGCTGCGGATACCGGTTGATATAGTCGGCGACAGCCCCCGGCTCCACATCGCGGTTACCCTCGACGATGTCGCAGTAACGTTTGCGCAAGTCGAACAGATACCCCGACAGCTGCGCTTTCAGTTCTTCGGACATGCCATTCCGCGAATAGGCCTCGGCCGCTCCCTTAAACTCACCTGTTTTCAGAATATTGAAATCGATATCGAATTTTTCGGCAAAATCCCTGTAAAAAAATTCGTAATGATCGAATCCGCTCAGCAGAACCGACCCCATCGGATCCATAATCACTTCATCGGCATACGAGGCAATCAGCAGATCCAGCTGCGAGTAAGTTCCCGAAAAGGCGGTAACATGTTTTCCCGCGGAACGAAACGATTCGACGGCCTCCGCTATCTCGGACGCCTGAGCCAGACTGCCTCCGTAAAAAAGGGAAAAATCGATATAAGCTTCCCGAATCGTATCATCGGCGGCAGCCAGACGGAAGGCTCTGACCACATCGGACACAACCGTATCGTCCGTGCCGTCGGTCAGCATCCCCGAAAAAGGGTCTTCGGTTACCGGCTGCTCGATTAAAATTCCCGACAACGGAACGGTCAGCACGGAACCGGACGAGGCAATATCGGAACCGCTTCTCATCATCGAAAAAAGGCCGTACAGCACAAACAAAAAAAAGATGAAGAAAAGATTGGTCATCACCAGACGAATGGTGTCGATTCCTCTGAAAATCCTCAAAAAAAGCGATTGGGGTTTCGGTTGAGGTTCCGGTCTGTTTTCGTTTGTTCCCATAAATTAATTCTCCCGGGACAGAGGAAAAACGGAAGCTCCGTCCGACGGATAAACCGTAAAGACCGCATTCTTCTTTGCCTCCTCGCCAATCTCGGGGTGAGTTTCTTTCAGATACCGGTCGTAATATTCGCTGCGGATCCGATCCGTAAATGCTTCGACATCGCCGTTGCGCACAAGACTGACGGTACATCCGCCTCTGCCGGCCCCCGTCATACGCGAACCGAGAGCTCCGGCTTTGCGGGCGATTTCTGTCAGCGCGTTCAATTCCGGGCAGCTGAAATCACCGTTATCCCGGCAGCTGGCATGCGATTCGTTCATCAGCCGGCCGACCGTCTCCGCATCGCCTCTTTCCATAGCCGCCGCACACCGGTCGACGCGCCGCCACTCCGTTAAAACATGCCGGGTTCGGGCGGCCAGCGCAAAACCGTTTTCCGGCTGCGGCAGCGGCGTTCCGTCCGCCATCAGACAATACTCTTTCTGCACCGTTTCGACATCCGTTTCGAGAACCGCGGCGATTTCTTCATAGGTGTACTCCGTTTCTTTCAATACCGAGAAAACGGCACGGTCGATTTCGGCTTCGGTTAATCCCGTTTTTTCGGGCGACAGATCTCCGAGGAAACCGACCGTCAGCGGTTTTTTCAGGTAAGGCGGAAGTTTGCGGCGCAAAACGGCCGCTGCCAGCCGGCACTCGATCGGTTTGCTGTTATAATAGGTCAGCGCCTCTTTGCTTTTTCGGGCCTTGATTAATGTATCGGCCACAACAAACGAGACACCCTCGGGAACGGGGTAAGGGGTACAACTCAAAGGGGAAAACCCGATCTTCAGAACTTTACCAGCCATTCCGTTAATACTGGCCGTCTGGTCCATTCCCCCGCCCTGAGTTCCGACATACCGCTCCGCGGCCGCCGTCAAAGCCGACAGTTCCATTTTCGGATAGGAGATTCCGTTTGCCGTTGAGAAAAGCAGACTGCTGAGAACAACAAAAGCCGACGAAGAACTCATACCGCCGGCAGCCGGCACCGTCGAATAGATAACGGCATCAAAACCGCGGTACGGGGCCTTGATCTTGCCGTCGGAGATAATGCCCTGCACCGCCGCCTTCGGATAATTTCCCCAATCCCCGTCGGGATACGGAGCCACGGAATCGACCGCCTCGAAAGTCCGTTCGCCGTGAATTCCGTCGGCATCGACAATCCGAATCACATTATCGTCACGACACGAAAAACAGGCCGAAATACGCAAATCGATGGCAAAAGGAAATACGGGACAGTTGTTGTAATCGAGGTGTTCTCCGATCAGATTGGTCCGGCCCGGAGCAAAAGCAAAATAAACCGGATCCCGATGAAATATATCTTTAAATTTATTTATTAAAAATTCTTTTATTTCCATTTACAGATTACTCCTTTCATTATATAATAGAACTGTTTTTGCAGTATAATTGTTTAATACAGAAATTTCAACCGCAAAAGGATTTCAATGAGAAAAATCTGTCTGAATAAAGCCAAAATCTTTACCGGCTTAATGGAAATCGAACAGGGTGCCATTCTGATAGAAGACAATCGAATTATAGATGTTCTCTTCGAAACACGCCTGAAAAAACTAAACCCGGATTCATCATACGACGTCATCGACCTGGAAGGGAAAATCATCACTCCCGGGTTTATCGATACGCATATCCACGGTATCGGCGGATTCGGAACGGAACACGGCGAACCGGACGATATCCTCGGTATGAGCCGGATTCTGCCCCGATACGGCGTCACGCGCTTCTGCCCGACTCTTTACCCCTCCGACGAAGAGTCGTTTATTTATAATATCCGCAATATATCGGATACGATCGGATACGAACAGGGGGCCCTTGTTCAGGGACTTCATCTGGAAGGTCCGTTTATTTCGAAACTGCATTGCGGCGTTCAGCTGCCGGAGTACCTCAAGGATGTCGATCTTTCTCTTATGAAAAAATTCATCAAAGCGGGAAAGGGAAATATTTCGATTATGACGGTGGCTCCCGAGCTGAAAAATATGCGGGAACTGGCTATCTACTGCCTTAAACAGGGGATTATCCTTTCGGCCGGCCACACGGATGCCACTTACGAAAACATGATGGAAGGAATGCAGGCCGGCATCATGCATTCGACCCATTTCTTTAATGCCATGAGACCTCTGAAGCACAGAGACCCCGGCTGTGTCGGAGCGATTCTTCTGAACAACTCTCTTTCCTGCGAAGTGATTGCCGACGGATTCCATGTCCATCCCGCCATCATTAAATTTCTTGTCAAAGAAAAACCGGTCGAACGGATTATCCTGGTCACCGACTCACTCAGACCGACGCATCAAACGGACGGTCCTCTTTATGCCAACAACGAAGAAGTTTTTCTCGGCGAAACGGGCGTCTTCCAACGGGTATCCGACGGCGTTATCGCCGGCTCTTCCGCAACGCTCGATGCGTGTGTCCGGAATATGATCAAATGGGGCATATCCCCCTCCGATGCCGTCAAAATGGCCACCGTCAATCCGGCCCGTCTTCTGAAAATCGATTCGGAACGGGGCGTTCTGATGCCGGGAGCCTTTGCCGATCTGAATATTTTATCCGAAAAATTCGAAGTTCTCGAAACGTACGTGGAAGGGAAATCGGTTTACAGTAAAAAGGAGAAATGAATGGAATTAAAACGATCTCTCGGTTTTGCAGAAGTCTTTTGTATTGCTTCCGGTGCGATGATCAGTTCCGGAATCTTTATTCTGCCCTCTCTCGCTTTTTTATATTCGGGACCCGCCATTATTTTTTCGTACCTGTTGGGTGCCGTTTTTATTATCCCCGCGATGCTGTCGAAAGCGGAACTGGCAACAGCCATGCCGAAATCGGGAGGCTCCTACTATTTCACCAATACCAGTCTCGGCCCGCTGTTCGGAACTTTTGCCGGATTTACCAACTGGCTGTCGCTGGCGATGAAAAGTGCGTTCGCTCTGCTCGGTATCGGTATTTTTCTGCAGCTTCTGGTTCCCGAATCGGTCAACTTCGACACCGAACTGGTGGTCAAGATTCTGGCAGTCCTCTGTACCCTCTTTTTCATGGTAATGAATATTCTGAGCGTGAAAGAAAGCGGCCGCTTTCAGGTAATTCTTGTCGTCTTTCTGCTGGCCGCCATGATTCTTTATGTTCTGGCCGGATTTTTTTCCGTCAACCCGGAACATTTTAACGATTTTTTTGCCAGCAAATACAATCCGAATCCCGCACCGATTCCGACAATTTACCTGATGATCTGGACAGCCGGACTGATTTTCGTTTCGTTCGGCGGTCTGACCAACATCGCTTCGATTGCCGCGGAAGTCAAAAATCCGGGAAAAACGATTCCGTCGGCCATGTTTACCGCCTTTGTTGTCGTCTCGCTGCTTTATGCCGCCATCGCTTTTATCACGGTCGGTATTTTAACGCCTCAGGAAATGGCCGAGACTCAAACACCGTTGTCGACGGCTGCCGACAAATTTTGGGGAACCCCCGGATTCATCCTGATGGCACTGGCCGCCATGAGCGCCTTTATTACAACCGCCAACGCCGGAATTATGAGCGCCTCGCGCAATCCGATGGCGATGGCCGAAGATAATCTGATTCCGGAAGTGTTCGGAAAAGTCTCGTACAAATATCAGACGCCTTATGTTTCCATTATTCTGACTTCCCTGTTCATGATTTTTTCGATTCTGGTTCTCGATCTGGAAGGCCTGGTCAAAGTCGCCTCGGCCATGATGCTGCTGCTCGCTGTTTTCGACAATCTCTCTCTGATTCTGATGCGGGCCAGCCGGCTGACCAATTATAAACCGGTCTTCAAGGTCCCGTTTTATCCGGTCATACCGATTGCCGGAGTTCTTATCAATGCTCTGATGCTGATTCAGCTCGGATGGATTCCGCTGCTGATTACCGGTGCTTTTTTTGCGGTCTCTCTGCTTTGGTATTTCATCTACTCGAAATCCCGCATCCAAAGAACCTATGCCCTGATCCATGTCGTGGAGCGGCTGACCAACAAAGAAATTCAAACCGAAAATCTCGAAAACGAGCTGAAAAATATTCTGATGGAACGGGACGAAATTCAGGAAGACCGCTTCGACAAAATTATCAAAACGGCCGCCATCCTGAATCTGACGGAAAGCGACGGCGAACCGACCCGCACCGATATTTTTCACATGATTGCACACGAACTGGCCAAACGCCTTCCGCTCTCGGAATCGGAAATTGTCGTTTTGCTCGAAGAACGGGAAAAAGAATCCTCGACCGTCATCAGCGACGAATTGGCGATTCCCCACTTTCTCTTTCAGGGAACACAGCAGTTTGAAATTGTCGTTATCCGTTCCGAAAAAGGCATCGTCTTCGAAGAGAACAAGGCACCCGTCAAAGCGATTTTCGCCCTTGCCGGCTCGATTGACGAACGCAATTTCCATTTGCAGACCCTGATGGCCATTGCTCAAATTGTTAAAAATACCGATTTCATGAAAAACTGGCAGGCCCTGAAATCGCCGAACGACATCCGCAATTCGATTTTGCTGGCCGACCGGATCCGGAAAAAAGGTGTCTGATTTCTCTGCCGCTTACGCCGACTGCCGCCTCTGCCCGCGCAACTGCGGTATCGACAGGCGGCGCGTTGCCGGCTTCTGCGGCGAAACCGATGCGCTGCGCATCGCCTGGAGCGGCCTTCACTTCGGCGAAGAGCCGCCGGTTTCGGCCATCGACGGCTCCGGCACCGTTTTTTTCAGCGGCTGCAATCTCGGCTGTGTTTACTGCCAAAACCGCCAAATCAGCCGCCCGCAGGCGCCGGGAACCGTTTACACAGTCACGGAAGCGGCGGAGCTGTTTCTGAAGCTGCAGAAGGCCGGTGCCGAAAACATCAATCTGGTCACGGGAACGCCGCATTGGCCTTCCGTTCTGGAGGCTCTGCGCGAAGCCAAAAAAAGAGGCCTTTCCGTTCCGGTGGTCTGGAACTGTTCCGGCTATGAAACCGTCGAAGCGGTCGAAGCGCTCAACGAATTCGTCGACATCTACTTACCCGATATGAAGACAACCGACAGCGGGACCGCTCTCCGTTTACTGCGGGTGCCCGACTACCCTCAAACCGCCGCGGCTGCCATCGATAGGATGTGCCGCGCCAAACCGCCGGTAACGGTTCCGCTTTACAACGACAGACTGGGTATCGAACATCCGCTGATGAAACAGGGGGTGATTATCCGTCATCTGACACTGCCGGGTCAAACGGAGGATTCGCTGGCCGTCATGGAGCTGTACAAAACACGGTGGCGTCCTCTCGGAGCCCTCTTTTCGCTGATGACCGACTATCTGCCGTCCCCTCATCTGCCGCCGCCCCTCGACAGAAAACCGACAACAGACGAGGCGTCCGTACCGAAACATTATCTCGAAGAACAAAACTGGGATGACTGCTTTTTTCAGGAGTCGGAGACCTGTTCCCGGGACTGGTTCCCCGATTTTACAAGAAACGAACCGTTTCCCGCCGGATTCAGCCGGCAAATCCGGTAAAAATCTTTCCGAATAGAGTGTTATTTTTTTCTCCGGTATGATAAAATAAGATATGGAATGGATTGATACACATGCGCATCTGTCTCACATTGCAGACAGAGAGACCGATATTTCGCCGTTTCTGAACGACAGCCGCTACGGAGTCATCGATATCGGAACGCGCCCCGGCGATCTCGAGGCAAGACTCGCCGTCAGACATCCCAACCCGAACATCGCCTTTACGGCCGGACTCTATCCCGAACTGAGTGCGGAACCGCAGGCCGAAATCGACCGCTGTTTCGACCGCTTTCGGGAAACAGTCACCGCCCGACGCAGCGAAATTTGCGGAATCGGCGAATTCGGTCTCGATTTCCACTACAATTACGGAACACCCGAAAAACAGGCGGCTCTGGCCCGACGCCAAATCGAGCTGGCTGCGGAACTCCGTCTGCCCATCATCATTCATACCCGGGAAGCCGACGAGGCGATTATCGGACTCTTTGCCGATTATGCGCCGGTCAGAGGGGTCATCCACTGTTTTTCATCGGGCCCCCGAACAGCCGAAAAGCTGCTGGAATACGGATTTTATCTCTCTTTCTGCGGAAATCTGACTTATAAAAATGCCGGACCGATTCGGGAATCGGCCCGAGCGGTTCCGCTCGACCGCGTCTTTTTCGAAACCGATTCGCCTTATCTGGCGCCGGTACCGGTGCGGGGAACGGTCAACACACCGGCCAATGTCGAACATGTTTACCGTTTTTTTGCGGAACTTCGCGGAATCCCTCTTCCGCTTTTGAAGAAAAAAACAGCCGAAAACGTCAAAAATTTGTTCGGACCGATTTTTCGGTTTGACAATACGGGAGAAAAATGATGAAAATCCGACATTTTTTTATCCTGCTTCTGTTGACGGCAGTTGCAACCGTTCCGGGGACAGCCGACCCCGTTCCCGCCGATTTGCAGTTCTCGACCGCGGCGGCGCTTTCTTTACAGGGAGCGCGCAGCGATACCGAAACCGCCGGTTTTCAGCCGGGCGGCCGGTTTGATGTGACGGTCGGAGCCCTGTTTGTCGATGCGGCCGCTCTGCACTTCGGTCTGCGCGGTGAAATTTTCTCACCCTCCGCCTTTGTCGGCGACCGCAACCTGAAAGGGTACGCCTCCGTCGGACCGCAGTTTTTTCTGTTTTACCGCGGAAAAGCGGCCGAAACCGAAACGGTGACCGTGATGCCCGGTTTTCAGGCGGGCGCTTCGTTTCTGTTGGGGAAATACGAAAAAATTGCGAACCGCTTCTTTTATCCGACGATCGATACGGCTCTGTTTTGCGATCTTCGCCCCGCATCGGTCCCGGAGCTGACCGTAAGAGTGTTTCTGCCTTTTTCGGCCTCGTTCAGACGGGATGTTCCGGTCTGTTTAAACAGCGGCATCGGGGTTTCGCTTCTTTTCGATCACTTTCTGCCGTCGACGGCATTCCGACCCGAAAAAAGCTCATCGAGCCGTTCTTCCGTCTCTCTGTAAATATCGGGAAGCGGCGCCTCGAAAGTTCGCGGTTCCGTTTCTCCGAAGAGAACCACCGTCAGCCGGTAAGCATGAAGCATCAGCCTGATTCCGGGGAAAAGAGAATCGGTACGCCCGTAAATCGGGTCGCCGAGAATCGCCGCCCCTTCCGCCTGCATGTGGACCCGCAGCTGGTGCGTTCGTCCCGTTCTGGGAAACAGAGCTGCCAGACTGTAACGGTCCTTCCATCTCTTCAGTTCACGGTAAAAAGTGACCGCCGACCGTCCGCATTCGGGCGATTCGGTAACGGTATACCGTTTGCGGTCTTTACGGTGCCGGACGAGCCGTTTGCGGATTTCCCCGCTGCCGCACGGCAACACACCGCGAAGAAAAGCGCGGTACTCCTTTTGCACGGTTCGCTCCCGAAAACAGGAAGCATAGTAATCGAGCGCCTCGCGGTGTTTGGCAATTAAAATCACACCCGAGGTATCTTTATCGAGACGATGTACGATGCCCGGTCTCGACTCTTCCTCAAATTCGTCGATTTCGTCTTCGTTCAGATAGGACAGAATCCCGTTTACCAGAGTTCCCGTTTCGTTTCCCGGCGCCGGATGCACAACCAGACCGTACGGTTTATTGACGATGAGAGTCGATTCATCTTCGTATAAAATTTCCAACTCGATCGCTTCGGCCGACGGCTTGGCAAACGGGTTCAGCCGTTCCCGAAAGAGAAAAGAAAAGCCGAGAATGTCGCCGTTTTTGACCGGAGCCGAATATTTTGCCGGCTTTCCGTTGACCGTCATCTGTGTACAGCACTCTTTGATTTTCGAACGGGGACAGAGATTCAGACATTCGCATATATACTTATCGAACCGGACGGCGACGCCTTCCGGATACTCTACCGTTACGGTTCGGATTTCGGCATCGTTCATGGAATTATCTCTTCCGTAACAGACTCTGCCGTTTCGGGCGATGACGGATCCGTTTCTCCGGCAAGCGAATCGGCCGACTGCGGCATGAAGTTTTCATCGGGACCGCCGAAAAGCTCGTCTGCCTTCCGAACCCGCAGCCGTTTCTCCTCGCCCGCTTCCGTTTCCTGCCTTTTTTTATTGTAGAGAATCATATCGATGGTTGCCACCAGAAAAGCCAGCGAAAAAGTGACTCCGACCGTATACATTTTTTCGTTATTCTTCACCTCGCCCGTTCCGACAAGCGGAATATATTCGGGCGTTTTGTATTTTGCATAGAGCGCCGTGCTGGTAATAATTTCCGAAAAAAGATACGCAACCGGAATTGCTCCGAACATAATAATTTCGAAACGTCTCAAATCGAGAACGCCGGGCGGTATTTTCGTTAAATCATACGGTTCCGGCTGGATGGCGGTAGAAGAGGATGAGGTCGAAGAAGAAGAAGAAGAAACGGTTTGTGCCGGCAGCGGAACAAGAAAACAGAGAAGAGAGAGCATACACAAAAATGCTTTTTTTTTCAAGAAAAATCTCCCCGAAAAAGAGCCGTTCCGATTCTCACAACGGTCGACCCTTCGGCGACGGCCCATCGGAAATCGGAACTCATCCCCATCGACAACTCATCGAGAGGCAGGCCGGTTTCCCGGCGACACTTATCCCGCAACAGCCTCAGCTTTTCGAATGCCTTTCGGGCTTCGCGTTCATCCGAACCCAACGCCGCCATCGTCATTAATCCGGTCACTCCGACAGAAGAGAATGAGCGGGAAGCCTCGAGCGCTTCGATTAAATCTGTCTCCGAGCGGAATCCGTGTTTCGATTCTTCGCCGGAGCAGTTAAACTCGAGTAAGACATCCATTTTTTTTCCGGCCGCGGCCGCATACGATTCGACCTTTTTCAAAGTCGACAGCGAATCGAGCGAATCGATGGCATCGAAACAATCCACCGCTGCTTTGGCTTTATTGGATTGAAGATGTCCGATTAAATGAAGAGACAATCCCTCTCTTTGAAAAACGGAACGTTTTTCCTGCGCTTCCGCCAGCCGGTTTTCTCCGCACAAGCGGCAGCCGGCCTCCAGCAAAGGCGCAATTTCATCAGCCGTGTGAAGTTTCGTCACAGCCATCACCTTTACGGATTGGGGATCCCGTCCGGCTTTTACGGCCTCTTCCGCAACAATTTGATTTACAGTCAACCAGTTCCGTGCTACAGACATCATAAGTCATTATATCATAAAGCTCTTATTTTGAACAGTGAATTTTCTGTTCTGCCCGGGCGAAGAAACGGAAAGAGCCTTTCCGTTTTGTCCGTAAACGTGCCCCGATTCGACCGATACGACCTTTCCGCCGTCATCCGGCCGCGACCGATTTGACGAAATCGAAAAATAGAGATATATTGTATCTGATAGAGAGGAGCAAACATGATTTACGAAAATACGGAAGATTTAATCGGTAAAACACCTCTGATTCATCTGAGAAAATTCGAAGAACGGCACAACCTTTCGGCCTCCGTTCTGGTCAAAGCGGAGCGGTTCAATCTCGGCGGAAGCATTAAAGACCGGGTGGCCAAGGCGATGCTGGATAACGCCGAAGCGGCCGGAACCTTGAAGCCGGGCGGCACCGTTATCGAGCCGACAAGCGGAAACACCGGCATCGGACTGGCTCTGCTGGCCGCATTGCGCGGATATAAAGCCATTATCGTTATGCCCGATACAATGAGTATCGAACGCCGCAACCTGATCAAAGCTTACGGCGCCGAAACGGTTCTCTCCGACGGGAAACAGGGAATGAGCGGAGCCATCGCCAAAGCGGAAGAACTGGCCGCCTCCATTCCGGGAAGCCTGATTGCCGGTCAGTTTGTCAATCCGTCGAATCCCGAAGCCCACTACCTGACGACCGGCCCCGAAATTTGGGAAGATACCGAAGGACGAGTCGATATTCTGATTGCCGGTGTCGGCACGGGAGGAACAATTACCGGAGCCGGCCGCTTTTTGAAAGAAAAAAATCCGCGATTGAAGGTCATTGCCGTCGAACCGGCCGCCTCTCCGGTCTTATCCGAAGGAAAAGCCGGACCCCACGCGATCCAGGGAATCGGCGCCGGATTCGTTCCCGAGATTCTCGACAAAGAGATTTACGATGAAGTGATTTGTGTCGGTAACGAAGATGCGATGATTTTCGGACGCGAGGCGGCCTGCAAAGACGGACTGCTGGTCGGAATTTCGTCGGGAGCCGCCTTAAAAGCGGCTGCCGTAACGGCGGCCAAACCGGAAAACAAAGGGAAACGAATTGTCGTCATTCTGCCGGATACGGGAGAACGGTATCTGTCAACGGCAATGTTTACACAAGCCTGAACGCCGCCCTTCCGAATCGTCTCTGTAAACGGCCGCTTCGTCGGCCGACAGACCGAACGCCTGTGCCGATAAGAGGGTTAAAAGCGCATCGGTCTCCGGGGTCAATTTCTTTTCGGAAACAATCCGCCGGTAAAGGCGGCCGAATTCTTCGTGAAGCGCATCGGGCAGAAGGGGAACCGGCAGATCTTCCAAATAAGAACGGAGAATCTTTTTGGTATGATACCGCTTTCGGATGATATAGTCGGTAAAACAACTGTTTAAAAGACAAACCAACGTTTCCGGAGGATAATCGGTTTTCGGATAAAGCGCATTGGCACTGTTTAAAATCAGCGAACCGCCTGTATCGTAAAGACAGCAGATACAATCCCCGATGAACCGGTAGACAATTTTAGGCTGCCGATACCGCTCTTCGGGCGCACACTGCCTTAACCTCTTTTTTTCGAAACGCATCCATTTCGCCGGCGGACCGAACCGAAACGGAAAAACATCGCATCCGCGGTAAACCGCCTCGACCCCTTCCGACGGCCTATCCGCCGTCAGCCGGTCATTATGCCCCGTCACGATTCCCAGAATAAACCCGCAAAGAGATCCCAAACGGCGGTGTTCGACCCGGTAAAGGCGCTGCCACAGCTCTTTTTCGCGGGGCGATGCAAACGCCTCAATCACATAATGAGGCGCGGCCGGAACATCGACCCGGTACGGTTCTCCCGAAAGCGGCTGCACGGTCGGCCGGCACAACCGGGGCGGCAAAGAGTCTTCACTTTCCCCGTCCGCTCTCAAACGCCCCTCCGCCAAAACCGCTTCCGACAACACACCGGGAAAGATATTCCCCAACAGAGTCACCTTCAACCTTTCGTTCCGGCTCAAAACAACCTTTCTGATAAAAGCATGCCGCCTGACCGTCAGAAACGAAACCGGCAAAAAAAAGAACCACTGCCCCCGCGGATTCAACCAGGAAAGCGCCCGAAGAAGAATCTGCCCGAAACTGTCGCCCTTCTCCGTACACTCTTTCTTTCGTCCGGAAGACCCGCTGCCGCTGCGGCGGAGTCCCCACGGCGGATTGGCCAAAACCGCATCGAAGCGGTCAGCCATCGGTTTTTCATCGAGAACATCCGCAACAAACAGATGAGAACGAAAATCGGGATCGTTAAAGAAAAGGGCCAGATTGACTTCGCATAAACGGAGGGCCGTTTCATCGATATCCGAGGCATACACGCATCCGCTGTCCGAATCGGGAGACAAGGCGGCTGTCAGCAGAGCCCCGCTGCCGCAACACGGATCGTACACCGTAAACGAAGGACCCGCCGCCCCCAAAAAAGGCACCGCCTGTTTCGGTGTATAAAAAGCCCCCGACCGGGCCCGGCCGCCGACCGTCCGCAACGCCTGATACAGCAACCCGAGAAAATCGCAATCGAACGGAATATCGAGACCGCAAAGCAAATCGCCGTAAACTTTCTGCCGCTCACTCAACGGTAAAATCCACTGCGCATAAAGCCGGTCGATGCGGGTCTCTTTTCCGCCGCCCGCGTTCGAATGGGGGCAGGTTTCGATCAGCAATCCGCCGCGACGCAGCATCAAAAGGGAGACAACCTTCACGGCAGCCTCGGATTCGAGATGACAATCGCGGGCTAAAGCCGCCGCCTTGCGCAACGCTTTTCCCGCCGTCGGAGAAATTCCGGAGGCACGGACCGGAGAAACCGTTTGATTGGCAATCCGGTTGGCACGGGCAACCAGGCGGGCCGACGACACCTCGCCGACCAGCTGCAGATAGCGGCGGAGTTCGTTTTCTTCGGCTTCGGGCGGAAAAGAAGGCAGCAGTCCCTCCTTTTGCCAGTTGCGTATCGTCGCGTACGATACGGGAATATTGCGTAAAAGATAATCGATGACCCGTTCCATACTCTTCGGACAACATTATACAAAATTCTCGGGAAAGACAAAAGACGACGGGTCTTCTTTTTAAAAAGTTATTCTTGACAAATCGCTCTGTCCTACTACAATGATTCTTATGGAACAAAAACGGATTTTAACAGCACTGCTTTTTTTGGTGATCGGTTCTCACTTATTTGCCGATCTCCCGACAACCGGCGAGACGGAACAACAGGAGAAAATGAAATGGTGGCGCGATGCCAAGTTCGGCATGTTTATTCACTACGGTCTTTACTCGGGACCGGAAGGAAAACTGAACGGAGTCCGATACAAAAACGGTGTCGAATGGATTCAGTTTCATACGGGAATGAACTCCGTCCGCTACGCCGCCAAAACAACGCCCCTGTTTCGGCCCGCTCCCGAGGCCCCCGCTTCATGGGCCGCTCTGGCCGCCGAAGCCGGATGCCGGTATACGGTTCTGACCGCCAAGCACCACGAAGGATTTTCCCTTTTCGATTCCGCTCTGACCGACTTCGACTCCTACGATTTGATTCAAAGAGATATTGTCGACGAATGGATTCGGGCCTGTCGGGAAAAAGGATTAAGACCGGGGCTTTACTATTCCGTTATCGACTGGCACCACCCCGCATACGATTCCAAAGCGGCCGACAGACTTCCGTACCCCGCCGGCAACCGCTTTTCGCCGGCACACAAACAGCCCGAAATGGAAAAATATGCCGACTTTGTCCACGGACAGGCAGCCGAAATCATGAAAAAATACAACCCCGACATCATCTGGTGGGATTTTACGAAAGGAGACGGAGATGAGCTCTGGCGAGCCTCCGACCTTCTGCAAAAAATGAGAGAGACAAAACCGTCGCTGATTATGAACAATCGTCTTTTCGAAGCCAACCAGGTTCAATCGGAAGGCAAAATGCCCGTTACCGGTTTCGAAAAAGGAGACTATTCCACTCCCGAAGAATATGTACCCGAAGAAGGATTACCGGGGAATGCCGACTGGGAAGTCTGCATGACACTGAACGGCACCTGGGGCTATTCGGCGTGGAACAAAAACTGGAAATCGTTTGAAACGGTTCTCCGTGCCCTGACGGATACGGTCTCCAAGGGCGGCAATTTTCTGCTGAACATCGGACCGCGCGCCGACGGCTCGATTCCCGAAGAAGCGGTCACCGTTTTCCGCCAAATCGGAGCCTGGATGCGTGTCAACGGCGAAGCGATTTACGGCACCCGCAGAGCGGACCTGCCGAAACCGGAATGGGGTGTTTACACCCGCAAAGGCAGCACGCTGTACGCATTGGTCTATCGGCTGCCGGAAAACGGCACGGTCGCCGTTCCCGTCAAAACGGCAGACAAAGCGGTGAGCATCACCCGCACCGGCAGCAATACCGCCGTTGCTTTCGAACGCGGCGAAACGGGTCTGCGCATTCCGCTGAAAGCGACCGACCTCGACAGCCCCGTAACCGTATTCAAAATCGAAAACGCGTTTTAAGGCGACCGAGCGGGTTCATTCCGGCCTGCGGAAAACGGATTTGTCTTCCGCAGGCACTCTTTCACGGCGCCGCCTCTTCACTCCAATCATCCTGTTCGATGACATTCATCCACGAAAACACCGCACAATCTATCAGCGGTTTCCCCAGCGCCCGGTTCAGACAATCGGTTAAATCGCGGTAAGCGGCATCGCCGGGATCACTCATACGGATTTGATGCAGCTCTTCCAAAGATAAAGTCTTGAGATAACGAACCGCCTCGGCATGAAGTTTCACCTTGTTTTCGTCAACGGCACAGGCAAATGCTTCTTCGGATTGATGATGAATCAGATAGAGTCCGGCACGAATATCGTAGAACGGATAACGGTCGGTTGTCGGGAATTCCAGAGTCTCTTCGTATTCATACCAAAGCGGTTCGATGACTTCGACCGAAACAATCTCTACCGACTCTTCGTTACCGTCGTCTTCATCGCGGCCGCGGGCTTCCTCTTCGTAAACGGCTTCTTCACCGCGCTCACCGGTCGATTCGTTTACTTCTTCCTGTCCCGTGCAGTCCGAACAGCCGCAACCTTCGAAATCGGCAGACTCCGCCGCCCCAACGGCACCGCTCTCTTTTTCTTCCGCATGCTCCGACGAAGATGCCGTTTTTTTATCGGAAAGCGCACAGAGCTTCGCCGTCAGCCGTTTAACCTGAGCTTTGTCGGGCGGACAATAGGGCGACATCGCCATATTCCAGGCGTTGATGCTCTCTTTCGTCTCCATATCGGGCACCCACCGGTTGTCCCGGTAAACAAGTGTCAGCGGAAACGAAGGGTACATCTCTGTAAGTTTATCATCCCGTTTTATGTATTCCCGAACATTTTCGAACAGTGTCTCCCCGTCAATCTCCGAAAAAACGGCCTTCTCCTCACCGTCCGGCAGACAAACCGCTTCGTAATAGGGTTCAAACCGGCGGTTGGTAATATCGACATAACCGATAAAAATCCGGTTACCGTTTTCATCCGTCCGAAACGCATTGCCGCGGATTTGAAAATCAAAATATTTCATGATTTCTCTGAAATCATCGAAAGAGGAAATCGGAATCGTCCCTGTCGGAAGCGAAAGAGCCGGAACCTGACCGTTTTCGCCGCCCCTGCGTGAAGCCTCTTCCTCGTAGAGAACCGCCGGTAAAATATCCACGCTTATCGGCGCGAATTCCTCATCGACCGCTTTCGCATTCCCCTCTTTTGCGGTACTCAAAATACGGTAGAGCACTTTTTGCGGCGGTTCTTCTTTTTGCCCGGCGGCAAAAACAGTCGCCGCCGACAGCGACAAAAAGAGAACCATCAGCCGACGCTTCATATCAAGACTCCTTCCACGCCGTGATTTCGGACAGCGGCTTGCGCGCTTTGCGCCGTTCCCGCGGGACCGGTTCCGTTTTCGGATAACCGAGAGCGATAATGAGCCGCACTTTGCCTTTGCAGCCGGCCAGTTTACGGACAGCCCGCTCTTTAAACCAGCCGAGAATACAGGAGGTCAATCCCTGCGCCGTCGCTTCGGCCGTCAGGTAAGCGGAGAGAATGCCGATGTCAATCGATTTGTAGTCGTTCTGTTTCAAAAGCGCCCCGGCCGCCTCCGACAGATTGTACCTTCCTTCGCTGATAACAATAAAAACCGGCACCTCTTCCGTCCAGCCGTTGATGCCCATTCCCTGCGTCAGCGGCGCCAGTTTGCGGGCCGTATCGCCGGTGCAGACCGTCATCATCCACGGCTGACTGTTGCACGCCGACGGTGCCAGCCGGGCGGTTGCCAGGCACGCTTCGATTTTTTCCTTTTCGACGGGACGCGACGCATCGTAGGCGCGCGTACTTTGCCTCATTTTCGCAATTTCGTTAAAGTTCACGACAGCGCCTCCGTTAGAAATTCGTCCCGTTCCAACCCCAGTCGTTCACCGCCTGATAGGTGATGTAAATCGATTGCGGGTCGATACCGAGACGCGCTTCGAGGAAACGGCAGATTTCGGCCGTCAGTTTTTCGTAAATGTCCCGGGAAAGTTCGCCGACCTGCTGCATCGCTATCAGAGCTCCTTTTTCCATCGGTTTTCCCGCAAACCGCAAATCGCAGCGCTCTTCGAGTCCGACCATCAGAAACGATTCCGGTTTACCGGCAATCCCCATCAGTCTGCCGAATTCGGCCGTCAGCTCGGCTCTGATTTCTTCGTCCAACGGCAATGTGGTTTTCATTTGAATGAGAGGCATATTCAACTCCTGCCGACGGAAGACGATGACTGCGGCTCTTCGAAAACAAATCTTCGCCGGCCGCCGCTCTGTCTCCCGCAATAATATAGACTATTATAACCGAATCGACACAAATTGACAAGAAAACGATTTCCGCACCGTCAAAATAAAAATTCTTTACAGTGAGAATTTCCCGTGATAGAATGACCGTAAAGAGGATTGATACGAATGTCTGACAAAAACATTTCCGGCCATTTTCTTATTCTCGACGCTCTGCGCGGTGTCGCCGCACTGATTGTGCTGCTGTACCACATCGGCGAAGCCCACGCCGTCGACCGTTTTACGCAGATGTTCAACCACGGCTATTTGGCTGTTGATTTTTTCTTCATTTTGTCCGGTTTTGTAATCGGATACGCCTACGACAGCCGCCGGCAGACGCTGTCCGTCGGCAGATTCTGTCTGAAACGGCTGATCCGTCTGCAACCCATGGTGGTAATCGGAGTGCTGATCGGCGCAATCTTTTTTTATGCCGGCGGCGGCGATCTGGTGACGTCCGCTCCGCTGTCGCGGGTTCTGCTGCTGACACTGCTCGGGCTGCTGATGATTCCGGTACCGGCGGCACTCGACGTTCGCGGCTGGGGGGAGACCTACCCGCTGAACGGACCGCAGTGGTCGCTCTTTTTCGAATATATTGCCAATCTTCTTTATGTGCTGATTTTCCGTTATCTGCCGAAAGCGGCACTGATTGTTCTGACTGCCGCGGCCGGGATTGTGACGGCGGTTTTCCTGCTGACGAACCCGAACGGCGATATCATCGGCGGTTGGCAGCTGACACCGGTGCAGTTTTCCGTCGGGATGATCCGGCTGCTGTATCCGTTTTTGGCGGGACTGCTGCTGGCCCGCCTCCGTCCGCAAATCAAAATCCCTCTGCCGTTTCCCCTGACGGCCGTTCTCCTCTCCGTTCTGCTGCTGATGCCGCGCATCGGCGGTGCCGAAAACCTGTTTGCCAATGCGCTTTACGAGGCGGTCTGTATTCTGTTCGTCTTTCCGCTGATCATCGTCATCGGATCGTCGGCCGACGGCATCGGGCGGTTCGCACGCCGGCCGGCCGCTTTTCTGGGACGGATTTCCTATCCGCTTTATTTAATTCACTATCCGTTCATCTGTATTTACTACAAATATGTAAAAGAATCGGGGGAAGCAACGACCGCCGGAGCTGTCGGATATGCCGTTCTGATTGTCGTCGGTTCGATTGCCGCCGCCGCTCTCATCGAACGGTTTTACGAAAGACCGCTGCGGCGTCTGCTGACCCGAAAAACAGCCGCCGGCGACCGGCAGAGTGTTTCGGACTGTTGAAACACTTTGTTTCGGACTGTGAAAATCGAAAAGCGGCGGGAGGTAGACATCCATGCGAATGCTTTTTGACTGCGGAAAAAGATCGAACTCTTTTTAAGTCAATCAGCTGTTTTTCAGGCAAAAGGGCGTAACCGCTAAAATACAAGTTCATCCCTGTCCCGCGTCGCTCACACCGCTTTCCTATCTTTTTCCTTGCGGGATATTCCCCTGTTGCCGTTTTAACGCAAAAACCCGACATCCCGAAAACAAAGCGGCATTTTAAAAAATTTAATTTAGTTCATTGATTTTTATATTGTAATATGTCCATCGATTCCCTGTTTGATAACGTGACAACGCTTCTTCTGGAACAAAAAAGAAAAGATTCTCATTATCTTTATCAAAAGGCAAATTATATCCCAATTCCGGCGGATACAGCGCATCGACAGTCATGCGGGTCAGTTTCGGACAATTAAGAAATGCTCCCTCTCCTATTTTCAATAAACCGGAACCCAACCGAACTGTTTTTAAATTTTCATTGCCGTTAAATGTAAATTCGCCAATCTCGTATGTGGAGTCAGGAACTGAAATCGATTCGAACGCACAATTACTGAAAGCCGAACTTTCAATATAAAGAAGTAAATCGGGCAATACAAACGATGTAACGGACTTGCAATCGGCAAATGCACTTGTACGGATAATCCGTACACTCTCTGGAATATTCACCGTCATTAAAGCCGTGCAAGAATGAAACATGGTTTTGGGAATTTCATACATTCCTTCCGGCAATGTAGCCGATAAAATGCCTTTACAACCGTAAAAAAGATTCTCTCCGATTTGTTCGATACCTCCGGGAATTTCGACACGTGTCAAAGCGGAACATTCTTGATAAACCGAATCTCCCAATTTTTTCAAAGATTTCGGAAAATAAATTTTTTCGATTCCGGTTTCTTGAAATGCATAGTTTCCGATGATCTCCACCGTATCGGGCAGTCGAATATCTTTTAAATTAACACATTGTTTAAAACAATTATAAGCAACCTCAGTCAGACCGGTTACCCCGGAAAGATCCAGGCGAAATTCGGTTGAAGTTTTGGCTTTTATCTCTGTTGCCAATTGACTTAAATTCTCTTTATTGAGAGGTCCGACTATTTTCATATCCAGTTTTCGGGCACTCGTTTCTTTTACCTGCGTCAATGCCCGTGCGAACGGGATTCCCCACTGTGCATACAAAATCATATCGGAAGAAAACCCTATTGTAAAATCCCATCTGACTCCGCCGAGAGGTTCCGTATACCAGCCTCCGAATGCGTACCCGTCCTTTGTCGGAACCTGCGGTTCTTTAATTAAACTACCGTAAGAAACAGTCTGCGGTAACGGAGCCGTTCCGTTTCCACCCTGTAAATCAAAAGAAATAGTACAATTACCGAACCGGTACTGTGCATAAAGAGTCATATCAGCAGAAACAAATGATGAAGCGAAATCCCATCGAACACCTCCTTCGGGAGATGTAAACCACCCCAAAAACTGACCGCCGGCTATCGACGGTTGCGGCATCGGTTCCGAAAGAAGCGTTTCGTAATCTGTAGTTTGGGAAGAATAGTTTTCGAGACCGCCGTTACTGTCAAACGAAACAGTATAAATTTCCTTTTCCCAATATGCATACAAAGTCATCGATCGTCCTACGGCAACAGAAAAATCCCATAACACTCCCTCTTCCGCTCGGGTATACCAACCGAGAAAAATATACCCGATTCGTTGCGGATCAATCGGACGGTCAACCGGAAATCCCTTATTAACGGGAACCGCCGCAATTTCACTGCCTCCCATGCTGTCAAAAACAACCAACGTTCCCTGCAACCAGTGAGCATATAATGTCATCGAGGCTCCGGCAGGAACGGAAAAATCCCACAATGCTCCTCCCAACGGCTGCGTATACCAGCCGTTAAAAGTATAACCTTCCCTTTCCGGATTTTCAGGACGGGGGATAAGTTTTCCGACATTGATACGGGTTTCGTCGACAGGAGTTCCTCCCTGGCTGTCAAATTGAACGCGAATTCCGGTACTCCACCGGGCATACAAAGTCATATCTGTCGAAACAGGAATCAAAAACACCCATTTATCGCCTTTTGTTTTATCGGTAAACCATCCTTCGAAAACAGCACCCTTCTTTTCGGGAACTTCCGGTTCCTTTAAAAGCGTCCCAAAAGGAACTGTTTGCGCCGCTACTGCCGAACCGCCCTGACTGTCAAACGAAACAGTCAGCATTTGAAATGGCGACTCTTTGTCACATCCAATTAAAAGAAAAACTGAAAAAATAATTATTCTCCCCAATTTCATAATGCCTCCGATTTAAAGCGAATGTTTACATTATACACTTCATACATATAAAATCAATACAAATCAATTAATTCATTTTAAATGAGTTAATTTACACAAAAAAGGCTGCCTCCGGAAGGAAATTCCTTTCCGAACGGCAGCCCGAATCGGCAAAACGTCCGCTTAAAGCGGCCGCTTATTTCGCCAGTGCCTGAGCCACGTCGACGGCAACTGCCACCGTCGCCCCAACCATCGGATTGTTGCCGATGCCGAGGAAGCCCATCATTTCGACGTGAGCCGGAACCGAAGAGGAGCCGGCAAACTGGGCGTCGGAGTGCATCCGTCCCATTGTATCGGTCATACCGTAAGACGCGGGACCGGCCGCCATGTTGTCCGGGTGGAGAGTCCGTCCCGTACCGCCGCCGGAAGCAACGGAGAAGTATTTTTTGCCTTTTTCGACACACTCTTTTTTGTAGGTGCCGGCAACCGGGTGCTGGAAGCGGGTCGGGTTGGTGGAGTTTCCGGTAATGGAAACATCAACGCCTTCGTGCCACATGACCGCCACACCTTCGCGCACGTCATCGACTCCGTAGCATTTGACTTTGGCGCGTTCGCCGGTCGAATACGGAATTTCTTTGACGATTTTCAGCTCGCCGGTGTAGTAGTCGAACTGCGTCTGAACGTAGGTGAATCCGTTGATACGGCTGATGATCTGAGCGGCATCTTTTCCGAGACCGTTCAGGATACAGCGCAGCGGCTCTTTGCGGACTTTGTCGGCTTTGGCGGCAATTTTAATCGCCCCTTCGGCCGCCGCAAACGATTCGTGTCCGGCCAAAAACGCAAAACATTTGGTTTCTTCGCGCAGCAGACGGGCAGCCAGGTTACCGTGACCCAAACCGACTTTGCGGTCTTCGGCAACCGAACCGGGGATACAAAACGCCTGCAAACCGATTCCGATGGCTTCGGCGGCATCGGCAGCGACCGTGCATCCTTTTTTGATCGCAATCGCGGCACCGACCACGTAAGCCCATTTGGCGTTTTCGAAACAGATCGGCTGCGTTTCTTCGACCGTTTTGTACGGATTGATACCGGCTTTATCGCAAATTTCTTTGGCTTCTTCGATACTCGAAATGCCGTATTCTTTCAACGCTTTGGTGATTTTATCGATACGGCGCTCGTAACTTTCAAATGTGATTTTTTCTGCCATCTTTCCGCTCTCCTATTCGTGCCGCGGGTCAATCAGTTTGACCGCGCCCTGCTCTTCCGTTGTCCGTCCGTAGGAACCCCGGGCTTTGTCCATCGCCGTCGCGGGATCGTCGCCTTTCTTGATGAATTCCATCATCTTTCCGAAGTGGATAAACTTGTAACCGATGATGGCACCGTCTTTGTCGACCGCCACTTTTTCGACATAGCCTTCCGCCATTTCCAGATAGCGGGGACCTTTCGCTTTGGTCGCAAACATGGTTCCGACCTGAGAGCGCAACCCTTTTCCGAGGTCTTCGAGAGAAGCCCCGACAACCAGACCGCCTTCGCTGAAAGCCGACTGGCTTCGTCCGTAAACGATCTGCAAAAAGAGTTCTCTCATCGCCGTGTTAATTGCATCGCAAACCAGGTCGGTGTTCAATGCTTCGAGAATGGTCTTGCCGATCAGAATTTCGGAAGCCATAGCGGCGGAGTGCGTCATACCGGAGCAGCCGATGGTTTCCACCAGCGCTTCTTCGATAATGCCGTCTTTGATATTCAGAGTCAGCTTGCAGGCTCCCTGCTGCGGGGCACACCAGCCGACGCCGTGTGTAAATCCGGAAATATCCTTAATTTCTTTTGCCTGAACCCATTTGCCTTCTTCGGGAATGGGAGCCGGACCGTGATAAGTTCCTTTGGCCAATGGACACATATGTTCCACTTCCGTTGAATAAACCATACCGTTCTCCTTTATCTTCAATGATTTAGCGGGAAAATCCCTTTTCTGATTGTACAGCAAAAGCGGAAAAATTACCAGAGAAAAAAAGGAGAAATTAAAAAATCGGAAATTCTCAATCTCGACAAAAGCCTTCTTTTATGGTAGAGTGGAGCGTCGGGGGAAAAGCATGGATCTGACCAAACTGAGAAATATCGGCATTATCGCTCACGTCGATGCGGGCAAAACAACCACTACGGAACGGATTCTCTATTACACGGGGAAAAGTCACAAAATCGGCGAAGTGGACGACGGTCAGGCGACCATGGACTGGATGGAACAGGAACAGGAACGGGGCATTACGATTACCTCGGCAGCCACCACCTGTTACTGGCAGAAGCATCAGATTAACATTATCGACACCCCGGGTCACGTCGATTTTACCGCCGAAGTGCAGCGTTCGCTGCGGGTTCTCGACGGTGCGGTCGGGATTTTCTGCGCCGTCGGCGGTGTCGAGCCGCAGTCGGAAACGGTGTGGCGGCAGGCCGACCAGTACGGCGTTCCGCGGATTGCGTTTGTCAACAAAATGGACCGCATGGGGGCGAATTTCGACAATGTCGTGGCTCAAATCGAAGAGAAATTCGGTGTGACGACCGCCGTTTTGCAGTTACCGATCGGGAAAGAGTCGGAGTTCGAAGGGGTGATCGATCTGCTGAAAATGAAGGAACTTCACTTTTCGAAAGAGGATCAGGGGCAGACGATTACCGAAACCGAGATTCGCGGGACGCTGGCCGGCGAGGCCGCCGCTGCCCGGGAAACGCTTTTCGACCGGCTGACAAACTTTTCCGACGAACTGACGGAAATCATTCTCGAAGGGGAAGAGCCGGCGCCCGAGCTGGTCAAAGGGGTGATCCGCAAAGCGGTTCTCGAACGCAAAGTGCTGCCGGTGCTGGCCGGTTCGTCGCTGAAAAACATCGGCACACAGCCGCTGTTGGACGCGGTTGTCGACTTCCTGCCGTGCCCCACCGACCTGCCCGCCCCGATCGCCTTCAACCCGAAAAAAGAGACCGAAGAACCGGTGCCGTGCGATCCGAAAGGACCGCTGCTGGCCCTCATCTTCAAGATTCAAAACGACCGCGAGGCCGGGTTCCTCAGTTTTATCCGCGTCTACAGCGGCGTGCTCCGAAAAGGAACCGCCCCGGTCAATGTCAATAAAAATCAGAAAGAACGGATTACCCGTATTTTACGGATGCACGCCAATAAATCGGATGCCGTCGAAGCACTGGAAGCGGGCGACATCGGCGTGCTCATCGGCTGCAAAATCTCGCAAACCGGCGACACGCTGGCCGGCGAAGGGAAAAAGCTGTTGCTGGAACCGGTCACCTTTCCGCAGCCGGTCATTTCGGTTGCCATCGAACCGAAAACCGCCGGCGACAGCGACAAACTGAAAAAAGCGCTGGAAGCGCTGCAGGTCGAAGACCCCACTTTTGTCGTCAAGGATAATCCCGAAACGGGACAGCTGCTGATTTCCGGAATGGGAGAGCTTCACCTCGATGTCATCACGACCCGGTTGCTCAACGAATACAAAGCGGCCGCCAACATCGGCAATCCGCAGGTTTCCTACCGCGAATCGATCGAAAAAACGCAGTCGCACACCGAGGCTTTCAGCCGCACTATTGCCGGCAAAGAAAACCGCGCCGGTCTGACACTGACGGTCGAACCGAACCCCGGCAAAGGCAACGTTTACGAATGCGCGGCGGCCGTCCGCGGTCTGCCGGAAGAGATTGTCGCGGCGGTAGCCGGCGGCATCGAAAACGCCTTTCAGTCGGGAATCTGTTTCGGCTATCCGTGTATCGACATCAAAGCGACGGTGACGGCCATCGATTACAGCGAAGAGTTTTCGACCCCGTTCGCTTTCGAAGCGTGCGCCGTTCAGGCTTTCGACAACGCCTGCCGCGCGGCCGGTGCCGTCATGATGGAACCGGTGATGAAGGTCGACATTATTGTTCCGACCGAACGGGTCGGCGAAGTGATCGGTTCGCTCACCGCGAAAGGCGGCATCATCAACCACATTGATTCGCATACCGGGTTTGAAAGCATTAACGCCGAGAACGCTCTGGTCAACATGTTCGGCTACTCCACCACGCTGCGCAGCCTCACCCAGGGACGCGGCACCTTCAGCATGGAATTCTCCCACTACCGCAAACGGCAGTAAACTCCCGAGAGGGGGAGTGCCGCGGAGTGCACGGATGCATGGGAGCGGCCGACCCTGACGGGTGATGAATCAGAGACCGCGTTGAAGCTCTTTCAACCGCGTTGGGGGCAGTCCGTTGAAAGCCGATGCGGAATAAAATAAGGAACCGATGAATTCTTTTTGTATATGACGCCTTCGTAGTTTTCCGGCTTCGAATTGTTCGGATCGATATGAATTTTGACGACCTTCGTTCCGTTCGCTTCCGGACCGAGTGTTCCGCCGATGCCTTCGCCGTTCGTCAGAGCAATGATATTCTGTCCCAAAACAAGCTCTTCGACAGCGTCCGGCAGCGGTTGAGTCGGAGAAAAAGCATTCACGACAAACCCTCCCGCACTGTAGGGTATGGTCACAATTTTATCGCTTCTTTTCACTTTCGCGACATTGAGATGACTGTCGACATACTCGTAGCAGAAATTCCCGTCATCAAACAAATCAAGTTCGACTTTTCTTTTTCATAACATCCTGTCCTTACTATCTGTTTTAATGATACATGGACTCCTGTTAAGATGCAAGGAAATTTTCTCCGTTTAAAAAGGAGTATACGTTTCCTCTGAGAAATCACTCTCTGTCAGCAAAATTGACGCAGTTACTTTCCCGCAACCGTTTTCCCGATGAGAATCTTTCCGACTCCGTCATCCGACAAGCGAAATCCGGTTGCGGCTTCGTCGACGGCGGCCGCAACTGCTTCCGCCGCACTGCGGGTAACAGCCCCCGTTGTCGTCAGAAAACAACAGCTGTCGTTACCGACGGGATTTTGATAGGTGTTCGTATATTCGGTCAAAGCGTTGGAAAGCAGCTTCGCATCGGTTTCCGAAAGCGGGGTTAGCGAAACCGTCCCGTCTGCCGCATTGTAAAGAGTTTCGAAACTGTACATTCCCTGCCCCATTGCGTTACCGGAATAGGCCGCCGCCCAGCGGACAACAGTTGTCCACAACAGCGAATCGGCCGCAACCGTTCCCGTCGCTTCGTTGCCGGCGACCGTCAGCGCAACCGTTTCGGCGGTGCCGGCCGACAGCGGCCAGGTGCAGACAACGCTGTCGGTACCCGCGCTGTCGGTATCCGCGGTGACGGTGACCGGCGGCAAAAGAGAGGTCTTCACCGCGGTATAGGGCGTCACGTTTCCGTTGGTGTCGCGCGCAAACACATTAAGCCATAAATCGACTCCCGGCTCGAGAGCCTCCAGCAGAACCGTCAGAACGGATGCTTTTTCGAAACACACATGCCGCCCGTCTTTATTATCGTAATACGCGTCGGAACTGTTCAGATTATCCCGCGTCGACTTCATCACAACATAGACAAGATCTTTGTCCGCCGTATTGTTATCGGCTGCCGGTTTCCAGTTCAGCCGCAGCGACTTTGAGGTCAGCTCGGTCACCGTTACGGCCGCATCCGATACGACGGGTGCCGTTTTATCGGTAAAATCGACCATCAGCGGCGAATAGAACGAAATCGTACCGACAGCATCTCTGACCATGACATTGTAATAAAGGATTTTTTCCGTCCCGTCGAGAGAGACTTCTACCGAGCTGTAATTTTTCGCCCATGTTCTGACTGTCCGGCCGTTTTTATTGACGGCACTGACCGTTTCGATATCCGACGAGGATGAAGAGACCACCTGATATTCGAGCGTCTCGTTGTTTCCGTTGACATCCTGTGCCTGCGACCAGGATAAAACCATTTTATCGATAGTCTTACTCCGAACGGAAATCGAAGAGTTAACGACAATCGGTCCGGTCGCGGGAGTACAGGAAAAAAGAATCAGCAATCCGGCCGTAAACGGAACGAGCAGTCCCGACAAAAAGGTCTTTTTCAATTTCATACCTCATTATATCAGGAAGCGCGCACGGTGGCAAGATGTCTTATTTCAATTCGGAAAGAATCGCCTCCGTCATTTCCGCTGTCTTCAGCGAGGCTTCGCCTCCGCCCAGGTCGGCTGTCCGCAATCCTTTATTCAGAACCGCTTCCACCGCCGCTTCGATGCGGTCGGCTTCGTCATTCATGTCGAAGCTGAATCGGAGCATCAGTGCCGCCGACAGAATCGTGGCAATCGGGTTGGCGATCCCTTTACCGGCGATATCGGGCGCCGAGCCGTGAATCGGTTCGTAGAGGGCAATCTCTCCCGGGTAACCGACGCTGGCCGACGGCAGCATACCGATGGAACCGGTGATGACCGACGCTTCGTCCGACAGAATATCGCCGAACATATTGCCGGTCACAATCACGTCAAACTGACGCGGGTTGACGACCAGCTGCATGGCGGCATTGTCGACATACAGGTGATTGAGTGTAATTTCCGGATGGTTTTCGTAAAAGGCAACCGTTGCTTTGCGCCACAGACGGGATGAGGCCAGAACATTGGCTTTGTCGACCGACGTGACGACCCCGCGGCGCATTCCCGCCAGACGGCACGCCACTTCGTTAATCCGCCGCACTTCATCGGCACTGTATTCCAGCGTATCGTAAGCAACTTCGTCGCCCTCCTGCCGCCGTCCGAAATAGATGCCGCCGATCAGTTCCCGCACAATCATGATATCGATGCCGTCTCCGATCACACTGTTTTTCAACGGAGAAGCCTCTTTGAGTGCCGGATAAATTTTAACGGGCCGCAGGTTCGCAAACACGTTGAGGCCTTTGCGCAGCCGCAGCAGTCCCGCTTCGGGGCGTTTGCCGCCGGGCAGGTTGTCCCATTTCGGTCCGCCGAGAGCTCCCATTAAAACGGCATCGCACGCCTTCATTTTTTCCAGCTCGGTTTCGGGCAGCGGATCGTCGAAACGGTCGATGGCGCTGCCGCCGGCATAACAGGTTACGTATTCGAATCGGCCGACTGCGTCCAAAACGCGCACAGCCGCCTCGATAATTTCGGGTCCGATCCCGTCACCGGGGATGAGAGCAATCTTTTTCATCTGTTTTCCTCCGCCCGCAACGCCTTCACCAGACCGCCGGCCGCAATGATTTTGGTCATAAATTCGGGGAACGGCGGCACGCGGTACGTTTCCCCTTTGGTTTCGTTGACGATTTCACCGGCGGTGAAGTCGACCGAAACGGTGTCGCCCGCCGCTGCCGCGCGGGCGGCCTCCGGCGATTCGACAATCGGCAACCCGATATTGACGGCGTTGCGGTAAAAAATCCGGGCAAAACTTTCGGCAATCACACAGGAGACACCCGAGGCCTGAATCGCAATCGGGGCGTGTTCGCGCGAAGAACCGCAGCCGAAATTTTTGCCGCCGACAATCAGATCGCCCGTTTTCACCTTGGAGACAAATCCGGTATCGATATCTTCCATACAATGGGCGGCCAATTCTTTCGGGTCGGATGTGTTCAGGTAGCGGGCCGGAATAATCACGTCGGTGTCGACATTGTCGCCGTATTTAAAAACAGTTCCTTTGACTTTCATTTCAAAACCTCCTTGGTTCCGGCGATGCGTCCGAGAACCGCACTGGCTGCCGCCACATAAGGCGATGCCAGATAAACTTCGCTTTCGGGGTGTCCCATGCGGCCGACAAAATTGCGGTTGGTGGTGGCCACCGCCCGTTCGCCCGCTGCCAGGATTCCCATGTGACCGCCGAGACAGGGACCGCAGGTCGGGGTGCTGACGGCCGCGCCGGCTTCGACAAAGGTCTGAATCAGCCCTTCGTTAATGGCCTGCAAATAAATGGCCTGCGTTGCCGGGAAAACAATCAGCCGCACGCCTTTTTTCACGCGGCGGCCTTTGAGAATTTCCGCCGCCTGCCGCAAATCCTGAATCCGTCCGTTGGTACACGAACCGATGACCACCTGATCGATTTTGATTTCGGGAAGGCCTTCCACGGTGCGTGTGTTTTCGGGAAGATGGGGAAAGGCGACCGTCTGTTCGATGGTTGACAGATCGATATCGAACACTTCGTCGTAGACGGCATCGGCATCCGCTTCGAAAACACGGTACGGTTTTTTCGAATGTGCTCCGATATATTCCAGAGTTTTTTCATCGACCGGGAAAATTCCGTTTTTGGCACCGGCTTCGATGGCCATGTTGGCAATCGTAAAACGGTCATCCATTGTCAGCGAAGCGACCCCGTCACCGCCGAACTCCATCGATTTGTAAAGCGCGCCGTCGACACCGATTTTTCCGATAATATGGAGAATCAGGTCTTTACCCGAAACGTACGTGTTCAGCTTGCCGTGCAGCCGGAACAGCATCGCCGACGGCACTTTGAACCAGCATTTTCCCCCGGCCATCGCCGCCGCCATGTCGGTACTGCCGACACCGGTCGAAAAGGCGCCCAGCGCTCCGTAGGTGCAGGTATGCGAATCGGCTCCGATTACCAGATCGCCGGCCGTCACCAGTCCTTTTTCCGGCAAAAGAGCATGCTCGATGCCCATTTCTCCCAGTTCGAAGTAATTTTCGATTCCTTTTTCCGCGGCAAAAGTGCGGCACCGGCGGCACTGTGTGGCCGACTGAATATCTTTATTCGGCGAAAAATGGTCGGGCACAATCACCACTTTCGATTTATCGAAAACGTTCTGTTTCCCGATTTCCTCAAACACGTTAATGGCCACGGGAGTCGTCACATCGTTTCCCAATACAATGTCCAAATCGGCTTCGATAAGCTGTCCCGGAACCACCGTCTCCAATCCGGCGTGAGCCGCCAGAATTTTCTGAGTCATTGTCATTCCCATTGTTCTCTCCTTAATGGTGTGAAAGCTGTTCTTTCAGCAGTTTATATTCAACCGAATCGACGAGTGCCAGCCAGCTGGCCTCGATGATATCCTGCGAGACACCGACCGTCGTCCAGGTCTGTTTCCCGTCCGATGTCCGAATCAAAACGCGAACCCGTGCCGCGGTCGCTTCCCGGTCGTCGATAACACGTACTTTATAGTCGTTGAGGAAGATGTTGCGGATTTCCGGATAAAACACGGTCAACACCCGGCGCAGTGCTTTATCGAGGGCGTTCACCGGTCCGTCTCCTTCCGCCGCTCCGATTTCGTCGGCACCGTCCACTTCGATTTTGACCATTGCCGCTGCCGAATATTTGCCTTCCAGACGCGGTTCGTCAATCGAAACTTTGAAATGTTTCAGATGAAAGAACGGCCGGTAGAGTCCCATCGTTTTGCGTGCCAGAATTTCGAAAGAGGCTTCGGCATCTTCGTAGACATACCCTTCCGCTTCCGCCTGTTTCAGCCGTTCGAGAATTTCGCCGACGACGGGCGAATCTTTCTGCAAACCGGCATCGATTTTTCTCAGTTTTGTCAGCAGCAGCGAGCGTCCGGCCTGGTCGCTCATCAGAAAGCGGCGTGTGTTGCCGATGACCGCGGGGTCGATGTGTTCGAACGATCCCGACAGCTTCGTGACTCCGTCGATGTGCATGCCGGCTTTGTGGGCAAAAGCGGAAGCGCCGACAAAGGGTGCCCGGAAATCGGGCAGCAGGTTGGCAATTTCGTTGATGACCCGCGAGGTTTCGGTCAGAAGAACCATGTTCTCCGGCGGAATGCATTCATACCCTTTTTTCAGCTGCAGATTCGGGATAATCGTCGACAGGTTGGCGTTGCCGCACCGTTCGCCGAATCCGTTGAAGGTTCCCTGTACGTGAACGGCTCCGGCCTCCACCGCGGTCAGCGAGTTGGCCACCGCGAGTCCGCCGTCGTTGTGGGTGTGAATGCCGATTTCGGCACTGCCGGCAACGCCGACCGCCGCCTGAACGGCTTCGGCAATTTCATCGGGCATCGCACCGCCGTTGGTGTCGCACAGCACCACAACGTCGGCGCCCGCGGCCGCGGCACAGGCGCACACTTTGAGCGCGTAGGAGGCATCGGCTTTGTAGCCGTCGAAAAAGTGCTCGGCGTCGAAGATGACTTCGCGGCCGGCCGCTTTTAAAAAAGCGACCGTATCGGCAACCATGCGCAGGTTTTCTTCGAGTGTCGTTTGCAGCACTTTGGTGACGTGAAGATTCCATGCTTTGCCGAAAACGGCGACCGCCGGGGTTTCGGCTTCCAAAAGTGCTTTCAGCTGCGGATCATCGGCCGCCGGGACTCCTTTTTTGCAGGTGCTGCCGAACGCCGTCAACCGCACATGCTTCAGATTCAGCCCCGAGACCCGTTTGAAAAACTCGATGTCCTTCCGGTTGGAGCCGGGATTGCCGGCTTCCGCGTAATCGATACCGAACCGATCCAGCTGTTTGACAATGCGGATTTTATCTTCTACGGTAAATGCGATTCCTCCTCCCTGCGCACCGTCGCGCAGCGTGGAATCGAAAATCCTGACTTTCATTCTTTTCTCTCCGATTGCCCCAGTATAAATTTTTTTGAAAAAGATGTAAATATAAGTAATGACATTTTTTATTATATATGTTATAAGAAATCGTTATGAATATAGATTACGAATGGTACCGTTACTTTTATGCCGTTGTAAAAGAAGGAAGTTTTTCGAAGGCTGCGGACCGGTTATGCGTTACTCAACCGGCCGTCAGCCAGGCAGTCCGACGGCTGGAAGAAAATGCCGGCGTCTGTCTGTTTGTCCGTCGTTCGAAAACGCTTACACTGACAAAAGCGGGCCAACGGCTTTTTTCGTTTGTCGAAAGAGGCGTCGGCAGTTTTCGGGCAGGGGAAAATTTTCTGGAGCGGTTAGCCGATCCGAACGGGGGCGAAGTCACGGTCGGCGTCAGCGAAGCGGCCTGTCGTTTCTTTCTTTTGCCCTACATCGGAGAACTGCGCCGCCTCTATCCCGATATCCGGCTGAATATCAGAGAAGGATCCACTCCTCAATCGATAGAAGCGCTCTCCCGGGGAGAAATCGACTGCGCTCTGATTCTGACACCGCCGAGACTTCCCGTTTCGTCGATTCGAACAACGCCTTTAAAAAAATGCCGTTTCGGTCTCTATGCCGCGGAAAGTTTTACCGATGCTCCGACAACGCCTCTTTCAATCAAAGAGTACACGGCCCACCCCTTTCTCATGCTCGACGAAAAAACCGTAACGGGAAAAATAATCGACAAATTTTTTACGGCCTGTGACACCCGTCCGAATACACCGATTATTCTGAGTTCCGTCGGTCTTGTCAAAGACTTTCTGCTGTTGGGTTTCGGGATTTCAATTCTGCTTGAAGATTATGTCGGAGAAGAGTTGCGCAACGGATGCCTGACTGTGCTGCCCGTCAGAGAGCCGCTCCCGCAGTGCAGTCTGGCACTGGCCACCAATACGGAAATGCCTTCCTCTCCCGCCTCCGACACTTTTTTCCGGTTTATGCAGTCAAAGATCGGCAACCCGGCGGAAAACGGCAAAGGGAACGTTTAAACACCGGGTATCCGATTATGCGTTTGCAACGGCCTCGGTCATTGCTTCGACCGACAGACCGAATTCTTCCAAAAGTTCCTCCCGTGACGCATGCAGCGGAAAACATGACGGCAGTCCGTAAAAACGGTACTCCGGCATCCGAGGTCTCAAAAAGAGCGGAGCCAGTGCTTCGCCGGCCCCTCCGGCTGCGGAAGCATCCTCAAAAAGGAGAACTTTCCTGTATTTTGCCGCAACGGAAAGAAAATAATCGGTATCAAACGGTTTGAGAGAACGCAAATCGTACACATCCGCCGGAGTTCCGGATGCCGCCGCGGCTTTTGCCGCGGCTGTTGCCTGCGGCAGCAGGGCTCCGCAGGAAATAATCAGGCGGTCGGCTCCCGCTGTTTCGACGGCAAAAGCACCCCGTCCCGGCTCGAACGGCGCTTCGTCCGCGGCCGGTTCGGGACAGAGGTCTTTCGCGATTCTGAGCATCACAGGATGGTCGGCCGCAAGAGCATAATCGAGCATTTGCCGCAGCTGCGTCCGGGTAGACGGCAGCAGCATATCCAAATAGGGCACCGGACGGTAAATCGAAACATCGAATATTCCCTGATGAGTCTCTCCGTCTCCGCCGACAAGACCGGCTCTGTCCAAAACAAAAATAACAGGCAATCTCTGAATCGCCGTATCGTGAATCACCTGATCGACTGCCCGCTGCATAAAAGTGGAATAAATGGCCACTACGGGACGGACTCCGGTTTTTGCCAGTCCCGCCGCAAACGTTACGGCATGTTCTTCGGTAATCCCGGTATCGTAAAAACGGTCCGGATACCTTTCCCGAAATTCGGCCAAACCGGCCCCCTCGGCCATAGCCGCAGAAATTCCGACCAGATTCTTCACCCGGGACCCCGTCTCCGTCATCCATTCCGAAAAACAGCTTGTATAACTTTTTCCCGGCGCAACTGTCTGCGAAATACGTTTTCCGGCAGAGCGGCCGGACACCCCGTGGTAATGGGTCGGATCGGCTTCGGCTTCCGGCAGACCTTTTCCTTTTTTCGTCACGACATGAACCAGAACCGGCAGCGGCAGCTTTTTAACGCGGCGCAGAATTTTTTCCAGCCGCTGTTCGTTGTGCCCGTCAATCGGACCGACATAAACAAATCCGAGATTGCCGAATAAATTTTCCTTCAACAGAAGAGCTTTTAACGCATTTCTCAGACGCTTTCGCAGATAAAAAACAAAACGGCCGACGAGGGGAATCCGCGGCAGCAGTCGGTCGACCGTATATCTGACTTTAAAGAAAAAAGAGGAAACCGCGAATCCTGTCAGTACCGAAGAAATCGGACTGCGCAGGGTATGGCTCGAGAGGGCTCCCACATTCTTCCCGATTGACATGGCATTGTCATTCAGGACAACAATCAAATCACGATTCAGGAAGCCGGCGTGATTAAACCCTTCGAAAGTCATTCCTCCGGTCAGGGCTCCGTCGCCGATCACCGCAACGACCTTCGATGAATCTCCCTGCAACCGCTTTCCTTCCAACAGACCGAGCGCCGCCGAAACCGAATTGGATGCATGACCCGAAACAAAAGCGTCGTATTCGCTTTCATCGGGACGCGAAAAACCGGACAGCCCCCCTTTCTGTCGCAGAGTGGCAAATCCGGTTTTTCCGTGAGTTAAAATTTTATGGGCATAAGTTTGATGACCGACATCCCAGACGATCGAATCCTCGGGTAAGTCAAAAACACGATGGAGCGCAAGTGTTAATTCCACCGTGCCGAGACTGGAAGCCAGATGTCCGCCGTTGCGTGTCGTTACGTCTATAATCAGGCTTCTGAGCTCTTTGGCCAAATCTTTCAACTGATATCGATTCAGCTTTTTGACATCGGAAGGAGTCTCTATAAGAGATAAAACATCCTCCTTGTATTCTTTCATACGCCGGCCCGGTAACGTTTATTTTTTCTTATGTCTGTTCTTTCTCAGTTTCTTCTTTCGTTTATGAGTTGCAATCTTATGCTTTTTTCTTTTTCGTCCGCAAGGCACAGTCTTTCTCCTTATTCTGATTTCTTCATATTATGCATAACTCGGGGAAAAAGTCAATTGATTTTCCCTTTTTCGGTAAGGAATTACGACGACTGTCAGCGCCGTTCTCTCTGATCCAGAATCTCTTCGGCGACAGCCCGCTCGTTCCACGGAATCTTTCCTTCGGCCGTGATAATACACGATTCATGCCCTTTCCCGAGAAGAATAACCGCGTCGTTTTCGGAGGCCGAAGCGATTGCTTTGCGTATAGCCTCTTTTCTGTCGGGAATCAGAAACAATGTTTCGTTTTCCGTTTTGTTCCTGATTCCGGCAGCAATCTCTTTCAGGATGACATTTCGATCTTCCAATCGCGGATCTTCATCCGTCAATATAATGATATCGGCATAACGGGAGGCAATTTCTCCCTGAACGGGTCGTTTCTCCGTATCTCTTTCGCCGGCGCTTCCGAATACGGCAATCAGACGTCCGGAAACGGCCGCCCGCAATGCGGGGAAGACCGTTTCGAAAGCCCCCGGTGTGTGCGCATAATCGACTATAACCTGAAACGGCTGTCCCCGATCGATACGGTTCATTCGTCCGTTGACCGGTTGAAGCCGGGGAAGCAGCCCGATTAACCGGCTTTCCGGCTCGCCGGAAACGGCCGACGCCGCCGACACGGCCGCCATCAGATTCGAGATGTTAAAAAGCCCCGGCAGAACGGTCGCCGTCTCGAAAGTCCCGTCCTCTTTAACATGGAGACAAAATCGGGTCTCCGCTCCGTCGGTTTTTACACCGAAGGCGTACAAATCAGCCGCGGCATTTTTCATACTGTAAAACGACACCTGTTCGGGGCGGCACAATTCCGCAAAAAAAGAACCGTTCGAATCATCGGCATTAATGACGGCCCGCCCTCCCGGCTTCAGTTTTCGGAAAAGATTTCCCTTATCGTCGCGGTAACGTTCCATTGTGCCGTGAAATTCCAAATGCTCGTGAGAGAGATTGGTAAAAACGGCCGCATCGAACGAAACCGTTCCGAGACGGTTATTGACCGGCGACAGAGAATGGCTGGTTGTTTCCAGGACCGCTATTTCGGTTCCGGCTGCTGCCATTTCCGCCAAAAGCCGCTGCAGTTCGGGAGCTTCGGGCGTCGACTGCCGATACGGATTGGGTCGGATTTCATCACCGGCTTTATATTCGACTGTCGAAACAAAACCGCTTTTGTATCCGGACAATTCCAGCAACTGATGAATCAGCGAAACCGTTGTCGATTTTCCGTCCGTACCGGTCACTCCGACAATCTTCATCTTTAATGCGGGATAATCGTAAAAAGCGGCCGAAATCGGCGCCATCGATCTCCGCGGAGAATCAACCCGAATCCAGGCAGCCCCGGGACGTTTTTCGACAGACGGATCGGAGTAAACCACAGCGGCGGCCCCCGCATCGAGGGCCGCTCCGATAAACAGATGACCGTCACTGTGTGTTCCGTCGGTTGCAAAAAAAAGATTTCCCGGTTCGACCAGACGGGAATCGTAACATAACCCTGTAATGACCGTCTGCGGATCTCCGTAAAAATCGACGGCACCGGCAGCCGGGAGAATATCGTTTACAGTTTTCATACTCAGACTGTACTCCTAACTAAAATTCAGACAGAGCCCCTGATTTCGGCTATAAAAGCCCGATCGTCGGCGGCACACCCGCCCGAAGTCGTCAGCAGGTTTCCCGTAATGGCAGCATTGGCTCCCGCTTTCAGAAGAAATTTGCCCGCTTCAGGCAACGCTGTTCTTCCTCCGGCCAGACGCAAAAAAGCGGTCGGCAGCAGCAGACGGAACAGAGCAAAAACACGGCACGCCGTTTCCGCCGAGGGGGCCGGCAACGAACCGAAAGCCGTTCCCGGAATCGGAGACAGGAAGTTCAGCGGAATCGACCGGATTTTCAGTGCTCTCAACTCCAGTGCCATCTCGACCCGGTCCTGCCATGTTTCTCCCATTCCGATAATACCGCCGCTGCACACTTCCAGTCCGGAGGCCTGTGCTTCGCGAATCGATCTGATTTTTTCATCATAAGAATGAGTCGTACAGACAAACGGAAAATAACGACGGGATGTTTCCAGATTACAGTGATACCTTTTCACCCCGGCCTCAACCAGGAGCCCGAACTCCTCCGAACGCAGCAATCCGTGCGAACAGCAGAGTCCGACAGTACCGGTTTCACTCCATTTCTTATACAAAGGGACAAGGCGTCGGATTTCACCGGCAGACAGGGCACGCCCCGATGTGACAACCGAAAAATAATCCAGACGCTGCCGACAGGCCGACGAAAAGGCTTCGTCAAGAAATTCTCCGTCCTTTAACGGATAATATTCCGATGCCGTTTTATAAAACGAGGATTGCGCGCAGTAGCGGCAATCCTCACTGCAACGACCCGACTTCCCGTTGACAATCGCACACAGTTCGTATTCGGGGGCGAACATATTCTGAACCCGAAACACCACATCGGTCAGCTCATCGAGAGGCGCCCCGGCGGCACCGAGTGCCTCTTCCCCGGAAAGCGGTTCTCCGTCTGCCAGCTTTTTCTCCAAATAACGAAAATCACAAAGACTCATTTTCGAAAACAGCGGCCGATGCTTTTACGACGATTTTCCTGACCGTTTCGGGCTCTCCGACAGCCAGCTGCGGAGCGTGAGCATCATCCGTAAAGTAGAGCGAGAAAAAACCGGGTCGAAGAATCAGTTCGTTCTTCCGTTCGGGAAAGCAGTAGAGCGCTGCCTCGCATTCACTGTTATACGGCACCGACTCGGTCATCTCGGGACGGTAGTAAAACTCCTGTTTCTCTTCTCCGTAAACCAGAAAATGAAGATCGAGATACTGATTGTGCGCCTCCAAAACCGCATCGTTTCTCGTTTTTGTCGGATATTCGGAAACAAAGGCAAACAGCCGGTCCCCGTCAATTTCATGGCGTCCTGTCGGGGTCTCCCGATTCACCGATGAAACAAACTCGTAAATCCGACGGGCATCGTCTCTGTTCATATAACGGGAAAGATTTTCCGACCGGTCAAAGATCATAATTTTTTTCCTTCCGATTTCCAAAGTCCGTGAAGATTACAATATTCGTAAACGATAAACGGGCCCTCACTTTCGAGCGTGAAAACCGCTTCGGGCCGGTCGTCTTTCGTCAGCTTCCGGATATCGATTCTTCCGTTTGCGGAAAGAGCAATCCACTGAATCAGATGTTCCTCCGTCATCGGATGGGCAACTTCTCCGACCTTAACCGCAACTTCGTTACCGGAAACTCCGATAACGGGAACATGTTTTTCGGCTGCTCCGTCCGTTTCTCCCGCTTTCAGAAGTTTCATCGGCTCTCCGCAACAAACGGGATTCACCGATCCGTCGTTGATAACATAAACCAAATTACCGCAATGGGCACATCTGTAAAATAAATCCATCTGTCTCTCCTGTAAGTAATATAAATCTTTTCCTGTTTTTATACAAGAAAAAGCGGCTCCGTTGCCCGTTTATTTTACCGGATAATCTCCGTATACCACACCGGCCTGCCCGGCTGCCTTTTTCAGTCCGTCGGTTGTATAATGAGCGTACCAGTCAATCTGCATATTGTCGTAAGATTTTTCCAGTTTATCGATTTCGGGATATCCGGCCCATGCAAAATCGAGACCGCCGACCTCATTGGAAAAAATCATATTCATCGGAATCGGAGAGATAATCTCATGATTTCTTTCAATGCTTTTCCGTTTAGCGGAATTCAGCAGTTCGTCGGGACCGCCTTCCGCGGTAAAATAACAGAGCAGCTCCCAGTTGCAGTAATAGGCAACCGTTGTTCCGGTCCACAGAATCGCATAGGTATTCCACTTGTTAACGGAAGGAACCGTATGCTCTTTTGTTGCCGATGTACGCAGATTGCCGTGCGGCCAGTGTGTTGTTGTGTCATATTTGTTGTTCGTCTTCGGATATTCGAAAATATCAAATTCGTAAGCCAGACTCTCGTCTTTCGGATCGACGCCCCAAAACCAGAAGGCATTCCAATGTCCGGTGGAATCTTTTTTCATCCTGATTCGGGCAACAAAAAGACCGTAGAGATCCTTTTCTTTCTTTTCGACAGCTCCGGAAACGGCAGCCTTTTTGTCTCCGCCGAATTTTGTCGGTGTTTTATCGGGCTTTGTGACCTCGGAAAACTCCTCTGCCGTCAGATTGGCCTTTAAAATTTCCTCTACCTGATTTCCTGTCCGGACCTGCGTCGTCACATTCAGCATTCCGTCACGCAGAAACACCATATCGGGAAGCCAGTAAGTACTGCGGCGCGGAGTACAGGATGTCACCCACTCCTCCTCAAAGCGGGTCTTTTCGGTATCATCAAAACCGATTCCGTACTGGTATTTATATTTTTCGCCGCCGATTTCGACAAATTCGGGCGGATTATTGACGCCGTCTGTCTCTTTATACGCCGAATCGGGGTTCAGGCCGTATTCCGCTTTTGTCTGAATCGTCGGGATTCCGCAGGACACCGCTAAAATCAAAGCAAGAATCAAAACCGAATGTTTTTTTAACTGACTCATATCAATCTCCTTTTTAATCATCATACCATACTTTTTTATCAACGCAAGAAAAATTTTATGGAACAAATCTCTTTTTTCCTCTATAATTATCTGAGGAGATTCCTATGAACCGATATGTCATCATCGGAGCCGGTAATGCCGGGCTCGAAGCCGCTTCGACGCTTTTGGACAAAGATGTGGAAGCCCGCGTTGATTTATTCAATGCCGAAGCCGATTTACCTTATTATCGTCCTCAGCTGACAAAAATTATCGATGATTTATCCAAGCTCAAACCGGTTAAACCGAAATCGTTTTTTTCCGCCCCGGGACTTCATTTTCACCCGGAAACCGATGTCAAATCGGTCGACACTGCGGAAAAACGGATTACCGCCGGCGGAAAAATATATCCGTACGACAAACTGATTTTCTGTTGCGGTGCCGATCCGGCACTGCCTCCGATTCAGAATCCCGGGAAGGCCCGTCTTTTTTCGATCCGTTCGTTTGCCGATGTCCAAAAACTTCATGTGGCCGCCAAGAGCCGCCGTACGGCTGCCGTCATCGGAGGCGGTCCCCTCGGTCTGGAAACGGCCGAATCACTGACAAGACTCGGTCTTCACGTCACCGTTTACGAAATTTTTACCCGAATTCTGGGGCGGCAGACCGATAACGAAGCGTCCCGCGTTCTGACCGAATTTCTCAAATCAAACGGCATTTCTTTTTCCGTCGGCAGTCAGTTTTCGATTACGGGGGCCCATCACATCGCCCCTCACGGCGAACTGCCGCGGCAAACCGATGTCATTGTTGTTTCGGCAGGCATCGCCCCCAGAACGCGTCTGGCCTCCGAATGCGGACTCGAAGTTGCCAAAGGCATTGTCGTTAACGACAGAATGCAGACTTCGCTGCCCGATATTTACGCAGCCGGCGACTGCACCGAATGGAACGGCTCGCTGTGCGGAATGTGGCTCCCGGCCGGGGAGCAGGGCCGCACGGCTGCCGCCAATGCTGCCGGTGAAACCGCCGTTTACGTACCGAAAGCCGGAAAGATGATGCTGAATCTTTTCGGCAGGACGATTTTATCCATCGGCACTCCGGAACCGAAAGGGGACAGCGGCCAGGCCGTTTCGTTTGTCAACAAAAAAAACGGTTCGTATTTAAGACTCTTCACGGACGGAACCCGCTGTACGGGCCTTTTTTTCCTCGGCCAGCCCGCCGAAGCGGCACAGACCGTCACCGTTTTCGGCAAACCGACCGACGGAACCGCATCCCCGCTGAACGGATTCGAATAAAAGAGCTTTCCTCTGTAAAAATTCTTGACCAACATCGGAGTGTCCGCTATTATAACGGTATAAGGAGTTATTATGATTTTTAACCCGACTGCCGAATGTATGCCGACGGAAGAGCGGAAAGCTCTGCAGCTGAAAAAACTTCAGGAGACAGTCAGCCGCGCATACAAAAACTGTGCATTTTATAAAGACAAATTGGATCGGGCCGGCATCAAACCCGATGATATTCGATCTCTGGAGGACATTGCAAGAATTCCGTTTACGACAAAGGATGAACTGCGGGAAACCTACCCCTACGGGCTGCTGTCCGTTCCGCTTTCGGAAATCAAGGAAATTCACACCTCCAGCGGGACGACCGGTATTCCCGTCGTGGGGGCCTACACCGAACACGACTTAAAAATGTGGGGAGAATCGGCTGCCCGTTGTCTGGCCATGACGGGTGCTACCCGGGACGATGTCATTCAAAACGGTTACGGATACGGGCTGTTTACGGGCGGACTGGGGATTCACCACGGCGGCCGGACGCTCGGCGCCACCGTCATTCCGATTTCCGCCGGAAACACACCGAGACATCTTCAAATGATCAAAGATTTCGGAACAACAACACTGACATGCACCCCTTCCTACGCTCTCTATTTGGCAGAAGCGGCTCAGGAAGCCGGTCTCGACCTGAAAGAAACCAAACTGTGCCGGGGACTCTTCGGCGCCGAACCGTGGAGCGAAAATATGCGACTCCAAATCGAAAAACGGCTGAACATTAAAGCTTACGATATCTACGGTTTAACGGAAATTGTCGGACCGGGCGTGGCCTGCGAATGCACGGAGCAGCACGGGCTTCATGTTCAGGAAGATTTTTTCTACCCCGAAATCATCGACCCGGAAACGGGGGAAGTTCTTCCCGAAGGGGAAAAAGGGGAACTGGTTTTTACGACAATCGATAAAACGGGAGCACCGCTTCTGCGCTACCGGACCAAAGACATCACCTATCTGTTCCGCGAACCGTGCGCCTGCGGCCGCACCACAGTCCGTATTCACCGCCTGATGGGACGCAACGACGATATGCTGATTATCCGCGGCGTTAATGTCTTCCCGTCCCAAATCGAAGAAATTCTGGCTGCCACAAAAGGGCTCCAACCCCACTACCAGATCATCGTCGACAGGACCGGCAACCACTTGGATTCCATCGAACTGCGGGTCGAAGTCGATGAATCGATTTTTTCCGACGAAACCAAAAAGATGGAAGCAATCCGGCAAAATCTGGCGGAAATTATCAAAAGCAGACTCGGAATCAATACAAAAATCACGCTGATGGAACCGAAGTCAATCGAGCGAAGCATCGGCAAAGCCCAGCGCGTCATCGACAGACGGAAAATTTAAGGAGGCGGGAATGGCGTTAAAACAAATTTCGGTATTTTTGGAAAACAAATCGGGACGTCTGGCCGACGTCACAAAGGCATTAGGCGATGCCGGCATCAATCTGCTCGGAATGACCATTGCCGATACGGCCGATTTCGGCATTTTGAGAATTATCGTTACCGATACGGAAAAAACGATGAAGGTGCTGACGGACAACCACTTCACGGCCAAAATGACCGATGTTCTGGCAATCGAGGTCGACGACCGGCCCAACGGATTGAGCCATGTTATGGATATTTTTTGTAAAAATAAAATTAATATCGAATATCTCTATTTTACCGTTGACAGAAGAAACGGCAAACATCTTGTGATTTTAAAGACCGAGAACACCAATCAGGCTCTTTCGGTCATTAATTCGAACGGTTTGTCGACCCTCTCGTCACTGGAATAAATCAAAAACAAAACGGCACTTCCGCGGAAGTGCCGTTCTTCTTTGCAGCCGGCAAGCCGTTACTTTTCCCGTTTTCTGTCGACAGCCGACAGCAGCCGTTTCCGCATCCGGACCGATGACGGCGTGACCTCGACCAGTTCGTCTTCATTAATAAACTGAATCGCCTTTTCCAATGTCATCGGCACAACCGGAGTCAGAATAACGGCATCGTCTTTTCCGGCAGCGCGCATATTGGTCAGTTTTTTTGTCTTGCAGGGATTGACCATCAGGTCGTTCTCGCGGTTATGTTCTCCGATAATCATCCCTTCGTAAACCGGATCGCCGGGCACGACAAAAAGCCGCCCCCGCGGTTCTATGGAGTTCAGTCCGTAAGGAACACATTCTCCCGCCCGGTCGGAAATCAGAGCGCCGTTGCTCCGTTCGGGAAACTCCCCCTTATACGGTTCGTACCCGATCAGGTACGAGCTCATAAATCCCGTCCCTTTCGTATCGGTCAGAAATTCATCACGATAGCCGATCAGACCCCGCGACGGAATTTTAAACTCGATTTTGACCCGCGCACCGGCCGGATAAGTCATATTCATCATGACTCCCTTCCGCTTCGATAATTTTTCCGTCACAACGCCGCTGTATTCTTCGCCGCAATCGATGTAGAGGTGCTCCATCGGTTCGAGGCGGGCGCCGTTTTCGTCCCGCTTAAAAATAATATGCGGCCGACCGACACAGAGCTCGAAGCCTTCCCGCCTCATCGTCTCAATCAGAATCGCCATCTGAAATTCACCGCGGCCTTTGACAATACAGCTTTCATCGGCCGATGACTTTTCGACTTTTATCGAGACATTCAGCAGAGCCTCTTTTTCCAGCCGCTCGGTGATTTTGGTCATCTGAACCTGCTTGCCTTCCTTGCCGGCCAGAGGCGAACTGTTGCGGTAAAAACTCATCGACACGGTCGGATCGTCAACCCGCAAACGCGGCAGCGGCTCCGCCGTGTCCCTGCTGCAAATCGTGTCGCCGATAAAAACCCGGTCAATGCCGGCAAGAACGATAATGTCGCCCGTTTCGGCAGAGGCGCACTCTTTAACGGCGACCCCCTGATAACTTTGCAAAGCCGACACGCGCAACGGAACCTGTTTGCCGTCTTCCCCGATACGCAGCAGCGCTTCGTTGGCTTCGACCTTTCCCGAAACCACTTTTCCGATCGCCAGCCGGCCGAGAAAGTCGGAATAACTCAAATCGGACACCATCATTCGAAACGGCGCCGTTTCGTCATAAGACGGACCGGGAAAATAATCGACAATCATGTTTAAAAGCGGCTGCAGGTCGGGCCCCGGATTCCGGAAATCGGGCCCGGCAATTCCGGCCCGGCCGTTGGCAAACAAAACAGGCGACTCCAACAGCGATTCGTCCGCATCCAGCTCGATCAGCAGATCGTAGACCGCATTGAGGGTGACTTCGGGACAGGCATCTTTTCTGTCGATTTTATTGATGACAATGATAATTTTCAGACCGGCGGCCAGCGCTTTACTCAAAACGAAACGGGTCTGCGGAAGCGGTCCTTCGGCGGCATCCACCAGAACCACGGCACCGTCAACCATGGAGAGTCCGCGTTCGACCTCTCCTCCGAAATCGGCGTGTCCCGGCGTATCGATAATATTGATTTTTCGCCCTTTCCACCGGATGGAACAGTTTTTGGCGGCAATGGTAATTCCGCGCTCCCGTTCCAGATCCATTCTGTCCATAACCCGGGTTCGGACTTCCCGGTTGGCCCGAAAAAGACCGCTTTGACGGAAAAGGGCATCAACAAGAGTTGTTTTTCCGTGGTCGACGTGAGCGATGATGGCGATGTTGCGAATGTTGTCGTTCTGTTTCATGTTCTCTCTCTGCGTCAGTTATTAAAAAGAAAACCTGCCTTTGAGGCAGGTTTTCTTCCTTATGCACGGTTTTATTTGATTAAACCGCCGGCATTGATGGCGACAGCCACACCGCGGCTGCTGTCAAGCAGGTCGGTTCCGACAATATCCAGACCGAGCATATAGCGGTCGTATTTTCCGCCGTTCAACAGCGAGAACCGCAATCCGGTATTAAACACCGCACGGTGCTCCGCATTCAGTCCGGTCGAATATCCTTTTGCCAGATAAGAAAAGTTGGCAAAATCGCAAATCAGATAAACATAGTTTTTGAAAACCTGCGGGAAAAAGTTCAGCTCGAACGCGATACCGGCATCGATATTGTCGCTCATATTTTCGGAAAAAGTATATCCTAGCAAGAGACTGGTGCGCGCCGGCAGAGAAAAGAAATTTCCCTGATAACTCATGACAAAATAAAGCTGGCCGAAATAGGCATAAGAACTGTTGTTCGTATACAGGTCGACAGCCTGAAAATTTCCTCCGAGAGCCATTGCGGAATTGCCTTTTTTGGAAAAAAGCTCCGAAAACTGCCACTTCAGGTTTGCCATAAAATCGGCCGTAACGCGGTGGTCGATATCAACGGCAAATCCGACCTCGGCCTGTTTGAGAAACCCGAGCTCGGCATAAAGGATATGCGACATACCGCCTTTACTGTCATTGCTGTAAAGGAACTTGTAACCGCCGTCCAAACCGACTGTTCCGGCCTCATAGTTTACGAATGCGGAAGGAACGACCCAGGCACCGGTAGCCCCGCCGAAAGTCGGAAACATACGCCCCGCCTGAGCAAACGAAACCAGAGACAGGGAAACAAACAAAAATCCGAATAGAATCTTTTTCATAAATTCCTCCTAACTGTTAACTGACTTTACCAAAATCCGTCGTTTTTTTAAAGGGATTTTCGAAAATTAAATTGTTTTTTTCCGAATTTTTTACGGATTCCGTTCAATCCCGCCTGCGTACGGCGGCTGTCCAAAATCCGGAAAATCACTCTGCGGCGTCCCGGAAATTCGAGAAAAAAAAGAGAGAGCAGAATTGTCAGAATCCCCTGCCCGGGCAAAAAAAGCATCAGAACGCCGGCCGCCAGAAGCACCGCTCCGACCGCATTTCGGACAAAAAAGAGAAGCCCCGCATGCACCGGCTCCGACTTTTTCTCCCGAAGGCGAATAAAAAAATCCTCATCCGCCGTCAAAACAAACCGAAACAGTGCCGCTGTTCCGACGGCGACAAAAAGGGCAAACACAGCGGCCGTAACACCGGCAAAAAACAGAAGCTGCCGGAGATCGAAAGAGCCGAACGGGCGAAAGTCAGACAATAATAAAACCATTGTTTTCTCTCCGTATCTCTGCCCGATTATACCATATTGTCCCCGAAAAAGACAGCCGACGAATTGATACGGCGGCCCGTTTTCTTTACAACAGTCAAACGAACGCATAAAAAATATAAAAAAATCACAAATAAAACATCTGAAGCATGATAAACTGTAATTCCGATAAGGTAACTATTATGAATAAACTTTTAAGAATGTTTGCCGAAAACCACATTTTGGCTAATTTTACGGTTGTTCTGGTTATCGCATTTGCGTTTTATCTTTGGGGCGATATTCCAAAGGAAGAAATGCCGGAAACAACAGCCGATGTCGTTTTTGTTTCTGCTCAATATACAGGCGGCACACCGGAAGAAATCGAATATTTTTTAACCAAAAAAATTGAAGAGGCCGTCCGCGGAATCGAAGGAATCGACGAAATCAACAGCACCTCGTCAAATAACAGCGTTTCTGTTCGTATTACACTAGAAATGAATTATCCGTATTACGACGATGCGGTAACAGCCATTCGCGACGCGGTTCAGCGCGTCGATTTGCCTGAAGATGTGGAGGACGAACCGCGCGTACACGAAGTCAAATCGACCAACCGTTCTGTCGTTCAAATCGCTCTTTTCCATAAAGAGGAAAAACTGCTCTCCGTTAAAGGACGACAGGAAGTTCAAGACGCCGGAGAGATGCTGGAAAAGCGTCTGCGAGGCATTCCTTTTGTCAACGACGTATCGTTCTCCGGCAACGAAGAGGAGAGCATCAACGTTTACATTCGCCCGGAAGCGCTTTCGGTTTATGAAATTTCCTACTCTGATGCCGTCAACACTCTTTCGGGAGACAACGTCCGCCGTCCACTGGGAACCGTCAAAAACGAAGATGACGCGCGCGTCACTATCCGCGCCGAATTGGACAGCGAACAAAAAATTCGCGACTCCATTTTGCAGGGCAGCTTCTCCGGTCGAATGATTCGTATCGGAGATGTCGCCGATGTGGAAACGACATTTGAACACTCCACTTCCATTTTAAAATTCAACGGGCATCAAGCGCTGAATCTCAATGTTCGAAAAACCTCCGACTCCGGCATTACCGAAGCCAGCGATGCCATCAGAGCCGAAGTGGAGAGCTTTTTCGCTTCGTCAATGCGCGACAGCAATGTCGATTACCTGATTTACAGCGATTCGGCAGAATCGGTTCGCGACAGGCTTATTCTGATTCGAGACAACGGAATTTTCGGTTTTGCACTGATTCTGCTTTTTCTCTTCATTTTTATGAACTTTACGGCCGGCTTTTGGGTCGCGATGGGAATTCCGTTTTCCCTCTGTTTTTCGGTGATTGTCGCTCATTTTCTTGGATACAGTGTCAACAATATGACGCTTTCGGGAATCGTCATTGTTTTGGGAATGGTGGTCGATGATTCGATTGTCATCAGTGAAAACATTACCCGCCTCAAAGAAGAGGGCGCCTCTCAAACGGAAGCGGCGGTTGAAGGAACGGCGACCGTCATTCTGCCGGTTTTGGCCAGTATTCTGACAACCTGCGTCGCATTTATACCGCTTTATTATTTTTCAGGTTCATTCGGAAAGATGATCGAAGTGATTCCCGCAATGATTTTTGCTATGCTCGGAGGCAGCCTTCTGGAAGCGATTTTTATCCTTCCTTCCCACATGAACCTCCGATTACCGAAACTTTTCAGACGCAAAGCACCCCGCCGTCCGCATGAAGCGGCGCATTGGTTCCGCAAGGTTGAAGACGCTTACGGCCGCTTTCTTGAAAAAGTTCTCAGACACACCGGGATCCTCTACGCCTCGTTTGCGGTGCTGCTGACCGGAGCGATTTTCCTTTTTCTGACTCAAATGAGTTTTGCTCTTTCACCGCGGGAAGAGACCAACGAAATTTTTATTTCCGGATTTGTCGATCAACCGCGTTTGACCAGCGCCGAAACCGCCGTTTATGTGGAACCGCTGGAAGAGATTATCGATCCGTATTTGGGCTCATCGGTCGGTATCTATTCGACTCGCATCGCCTCTTCCCGCCGCGGCTCAGACACAAATCAAAATTACTTTTCCATCCGAATCGAGATGCTGCCGTCGTTGGAGCGGGAACTTTCAAATGACGAATTGGTAGCCGCCATTGAAGCCGAAGTCGAAAAACAGAATCTGCAGTACGCTGATTTTTACATTGCCAAATCCCGGTTCGGAGCCTCGTCTGACAGCGGCGGATCTCCGATTGTCATTGAAATACAGGAAAATGACGACGCGCGGCGCAATGAAATTGCCGAAAAACTGTGCGCCGCCATGGATGCGTACGAATTTTATCAAAACGCCGAAATCGAAGAGCCGGTCAAATCCAAACAGTACATCATCGACTACGACCGAGAACTGATTCAGCGCCTGAGCATCGGCAGCAGTGAAATTTCCAACAGTCTGCGAACGATTATTCAAGGCAGTACGGTTTTTTATCATTACCGCGATGATATTGAGATTCCGGTGAAGGTGACGCTCGAAGACAAATACGTCTCGGATCTTCCGACTATTCTGCAAAATCCGATTTCCACACGGCAGGGATATTTGGTTCCTCTGGAAACCGTCGTTAAAGTCCGCGAATCGATGGAACCGAATTACATCACCCGTGTCGACGAAAAACGGGTCGTTTACCTTTACGCCGATTTAGCCTCCGACAAAGTCACTCCGGTCGAAACAGCCGAATACTTTGAGCAAAACGTCTTCCCCGGACTGATGGCGCAGTATCCGACCTGCAACATTCTTTTCCGCGGCGAAGTCGAAAGCACGCGGGAATCATCAGGCGACATTTTATACGGATCAGCGTTGGTTATTTTTTTGATTTATTTTATTCTGTCGCTGCTGTTTAATTCGCTGTGGAAACCGTTTATCATCGTCGCTGTCATTCCGTTCGGCATGATGGGCGTCGTCTACGCGTTAATACTCCACAATATGCCGGTTATCAGTTTTTTTACGGCGATCGGAATTCTCGGACTGGCGGGCGTGGTCGTCAACGACTCCATCGTCATGCTGGATAAACTTCTGAATTCGTATCGCAACGAATCGCAGACCGCCGCCGACAGACGCAAAATCATCGCCGATATTTCCAAAACGCGGCTGCGCGCCGTTATTCTGACAACAGTCACCACTGTTGCGGGATTGCTGCCGACCGCCTACGGTATTCTCGGCTACGATTCAATGCTCTCCGACATGATGCTGGCGATGTCTTACGGACTGATGACCTCTACACTGGTAACGCTTTTTCTCACGCCGGCGATGTTTTACACCCTGCAGACGGTGAAAGAACGCAAACGAAAATCCGCAGCGGAGGTTCCCCGTGAAAAATAGCGTCCGCACGACAGTTGTTTTTCTCTTTTTCGCCGCGCTGGCGCCGGAAAAAGCGGGCGCACAGAATCTTCTGGAGCAAATCAACGAAGCGCCGCTTCTGACTCTTAACGAATTTCTGACGCAAACGGGAAAAAATACCTTTTTCGAAGAGATCCTTATCGATACGCTTGATTTGAAATACTCGGAAGTTCTGGCGCTGCCGGCTGAAGACGTGGTTTTGGGAGTTAAAGGCGCCTATCAGGTTCTTTTTCCATCGGAAAGCGATTCGAAGCCGTCGCACGGATTGGACAGTTCCGTTTCGCTCTCAAAGCTGTTCGCCGATTCGGGAACGAGTCTCTCCGCCGGGGTGTCGACTTCTCCCTCCGGAAGCAGCGGACACACTTCGCAGTTTGTTTTCGAAATCGCTCAACCAATCGCTCAAAACGCATTCGGAAAGGCCAATCGCCTGACACGGAAACTGACGCAAATTGAAAACCGTATTTTGGAAATGCAAATCGTCGAAGCCTACGAAGATTATTACGCCGAACTGATTACGCTTTATTATACATGGCACGCCGAATACGCCGCCCTTCAGTCCAGTCAGAATTCCTACATAACCAGCCGATCTCTGATCGAAGAAATGGAGCAGAAGTACGATTACGGAATCGCCAACCAACTTGATTTGGATAAAAGTAACATTCAGCTCTATTCGAAGCTTGATTCGCTGATTCAACAGGAAACCGATTTCAAAGAGACGATGGATTTAATCAAACAGGCGATGATGATCGACGATGCGGCGCTGCTCTATCGACCTCAGTTGGAAGATTATTACTCTCCCGAAGATTTGGATTTCGATCGGTATTATACCGATTTTCAAAACGACAGCCGAACCTACGAAGTCTTTTCACTGACAGAAGAACGTTCCGACCTCAACGTCCGTCTGCGCGCCGATGAACTTCTGCCGTCGGCCAACCTTTACGCCAACTATCGCTTAAACGGCCGAGGAATTTTCTTCGCCGAAGGTCCTGAAGATCAGTCGCTTCAAATCGGAGTTGATCTCTCCTATCCGATCGCTTCATCTCAGGCGCGCGCCTCCTACGAACGGGAAAAAATCGACCGCACTCGGACGGCTCTCTCCAACGCCAACAAGAAGATCGAACTGAAAAACGATTTGCGTCGGCTCTTTTATGATTTGGAAAGCGGAGTCGAGCGGATTGCACTCTCCGACAGACGAGTGGAAATGGCCAACCGTATTGCCGAATCGGAGTCGCGCGACTACAACTTGGGAAAATCGGACCTAAACGATCTCATCTCGGCTTTAAATCAAGTCGACACCGTCGCGCAATCCCGCATCTCCGCCATTGTCCGACAGAATCAGAATACGGTCGAACTGCTGCGGTTTACCGACCGACTGGTCAGCGAATCGGTATTGGATCAAGCCGAACTCATTAAAGAAAAAACGGAAGAGTAACGGTCTCAGCGGTCAAGGAAAAAGCGAATGATCGCCGTTTTTGTTTTCGTATACGGACGATAAATAAACGGCCAATCGACAGAAAGGCGCTTTTCGACCACTCCTTTGCTGTGTGAAAACGCTTCAAATCCCAAACGACCGTGATAAAAACCAATGCCGCTGTTTCCGACGCCGCCGAACGGTAAATGAGGATTGGCTAAGTGAATAATGACTTCGTTGACGCAGCCGCCGCCGAATTTGAACCGAGACACAAGGGCATCGGTCTCTTTTTTGCTCTTAGAGAAGAGATAAAACGCCAGCGGCTGCGGATTGCGGCCGATAATCCGTTCCAAATCCCCGACAGTCTCATACGTCAAAACCGGCAGCACGGGACCGAAAATTTCCTCTTTCAAACACTCCAAATCTGTCGAAGCGTCATTGATGTCAATCGTCACCGGCGCCATCAGCCGCTCCTGCGGACGGTGGCCGCCGCAAACGGTCACTGTACAACCGGCTTTTTCCGCCTCTTCTATCATTTTCAGCAAGCGGTTGTACGCCCGATCGCTAATCAAATGAGGCAAACGGTCGTCGGAATCGGTTTGTCGGAACCGTTTTCTAAATTCCTCGTTGACAAAGGCGAGAAAACGGTCTTTTACGCTTTTGTGCGCAATCACGTAATCGGGCGCCACGCACGTCTGTCCCGCATTCAGCATCTTTCCCCAAACCAGTTTTTGAGCGGCGAATTTCAAATCCGCATTCTCCATGACGATGAACGGCGATTTTCCGCCCAGCTCCAGAATAGCAGGCGTCAGATTTCCGGCAACCTTTTGATAAATCGAAATTCCGACAGCGCGGCTGCCCGTAAAAAAGAGAAAATCCCATTGAAATTCCAATAAAACATCGGCTTTCGAAGAATCGCAAAGAACAACATACGCCAATTCGGGAGGCAGCGCTTCTTTAAAAATCGCGGCTGTCACCTCCGCCGTTCGCCGCGTCTGCGTTGAAGGGCGCAGAACAACGGTATTGCCTGCCGCCAACGCCGATAAAGCCGGCATCATCAGCAGCTGAAACGGATAATTCCACGGCGACATCACCAAAACTGTGCCGTAAGGTTCTCTGTAAATGCGGCCTGTCGTAAAAATCTGATGAATCGGCGTTTGGACCCGTTTCGGCCGCGCCCATCGCCTTAAATGGCGAATGGTGTGTTTCAGCTCCGAAAGAACGAGCGCCGTCTCTGTTTCAACAATTTCCAATTCCGGTTTATTGAAATCGTCAATCATTGCCTGAATCAGTTCTTTTTCATGACGACGGACGGATGCTTCCAGTTTTTTCAGCGCCTCAATCCGCTTTTTGGGAGGAAAGAACGAACCGTCTGCCAACGTTTTTTTCTGCTTTGCGTATACTTCGGCAATCTCTTGTCTCAACGATTCCATTTAATATTCCCCCTTTTATTTTTTCGAACAGCTTCTATTTTTCTAAAATCGCCCGAATTCTCCGCACACCCGATGACGACGACTGCTCCTTTTGAATTTTAAAGTGCCCCATTGTGCCGGTCCGTTCGACATGCGGACCGCCGCACACCTCTTTCGAAAAATCACCGACCGTGTAAACCTTGACATCGGTTTCGTATTTATCGCCGAAAAAGGCGTAAGCGCCTTCCGCTTTGGCCTTCTCCAGCGGCATGACCTCCATGGTGACCGGTAAATCGCGGGCAATGGCATCATTGACCAGCGCCTCGACACGGGCAATCTGCTCGTCGGTCATTTTTTCGGGGTGGGTAAAGTCAAACCGCAACCGTTCCGCCGTAATGTTGCTGCCCATCTGGCGGACATGGTCGCCGAGAACCATGTGCAGCGCTTTGTGGAGCAAATGCGTTGCGGTGTGAAGTGCTGTCGTCATTTCGGAATTGTCGGCCAAACCGCCTTTAAACGTTTTTTCGGCTCCCTGTTTCGAAAGCTCCTGATGCTTTTTAAACGCTTCGTCGAATCCTTCACGGTCGACCGTCAGCCCGTGCTCGGCCGCCAGTTCTTCCGTAATTTCGACCGGAAATCCGAATGTATCGTAGAGCCGGAAAGCGACACGTCCCGGAATCACTTTCTGCGGATTTTTCAGAAGATTCGGCACCAGTTTTTCAAACTCCTGAAGCCCTTTGGAAAGGGTCTGCCGGAATCGCTCTTCCTCTTTTTCAAGCTCTTCGAGAATAAAGGCTTCGTTGCGTCCCATTTCCGGATACGGTTCTTTGTACATATCGATGACGATACGGGCCGGCACCGACAGAAAGTGTTCGTTAATCCCCAGTTTGCGGCCGTGGCGCACCGCACGCCGAATCAACCGCCGTAAAATATACCCCTGACCGAGGTTGGACGGTTTCACACCGCGGTCGTCGCCCAAAATAAAAGAGGCTGTCCGAATGTGATCGGCGATAATCCGCAAGGAAATATCGGTCTCTTCGTTTTCGCCGTAAGTCACCGAAGCCAAATCGCCGACCGCCTTTAAAATCGGCCGGAAGATTTCGGTATCGTAAACCGATTTCTTCCCCTGCATCATCGTGACGGTCCGTTCGATCCCCATACCCGTGTCGACACATTGACGCGACATCGGCAAAAAGGTTCCGTCTTTCTGTTTGTTATACTGCATAAAGACGTCGTTCCAAATTTCAAAGAAACGGCCGCAGGAACAGCCGCCGGGACGGCAGTCGGGGCCGCACGGTTCTTTTCCGGTATCGATAAACATTTCCGTATCGGGACCGCACGGACCGGTTTCGCCGGCAGGCCCCCACCAGTTATCTTCTTTCGGCAGAAAGTAAATCCGCTCTTCGGGAATACCGAGACTTTTCCAAATGGCCGCCGATTCTTCGTCGCGCGGGGCATCCTCATCGCCGGCAAAAACGGTGACCGACAGCTTTGACGGATCGAATCCGAGCCACTGCGGCGATGTCAGAAATTCGAAACTCATCGGAATCATCTCTTTCTTAAAATAGTCGCCGAGACTCCAGTTGCCGAGCATTTCGAAACAGGTCAGATGCAGCGCATCGCCGACCGCATCGATATCTCCCGTACGGATACATTTCTGATAGTCGGTTAAACGTGTCCCGGCCGGATGGTCTTCTCCCAACAGATACGGAACCAGCGGATGCATGCCCGCCGTCGTAAACAAAACCGTCGGATCGTTTTCCGGAATCAGCGAACTGCCCGGAATCTGTTTATGTCCTTTCGAGACAAAAAAATCGATGTATTTCTTTCTTAATTCGTTCGGTGTCATACTTCCATATTATGAATAAAGCGGAGAGTTGTCAAGATTGATTAAACGTAATTCTCGTTGGGATCGTAAATTCGAACCTCGCCTTGCAGCTGCAGTTTGCGGATATGGTGCAGAAATGCTTTTGTGGCCTTTTCGACATCTTCCCGTTTCATCGGTCCCAGCAGCTCGCGCTCGTACCGGATAATCGCCGCCCGCCGTTCGGAAACGGCACCGTAGATTTTATTCTCGATTTCGCGGCTTTTTCCTTTTAAAATGACCGCCAGATCGACATCGTTATATTCCTGAAGAACCTTCTGTAAATCGGGCTGATTAATATTCAAAATCATATCGATTGTCAATAATTTATCTTTCACATCGCGGGAGAGAAGCGGATCTTCCGAACGCAGCTCTTCGATAATTTCGCTCTCCAACTGCGGCGAAACATATTTAAGAATATTGGCCAATGCGCCGCTGCCGTCGACCGGATCGGTTTTCACCTGTCCGATTTTGCGGAAATTATTTTGAAGCCGTTCTTCGACAATCGTCAGCGCCATCGCCGACGGTTTTTTCCGATGCGCCATTTTGCGGACAATATCGATTTGCATCTGCTCGGAAAAACTTTTCAGCAGTTCGGAAGCGGTTTTCTTGGGCAGATTGGGAATAATCAACGCAATGACATCGGGAGATTCTTTTTTCAACAGCAGAAAAAGCTGCGTGACATCGGCATCGGCCAAAAACGAAAACGGTTTTTCGACCGCATCCGGCACCGCTTTCTGCAAAAAGGAACGTCCTTTTTCCACTCCCAACGCATTTTCCAAAATCGTCCGCGCCGTATCGACACCGCCGTGCGGATCTATGATCCGGTCCTTAATGTTCTTAAACTCCCTTAAAATAACCAACGCCTCGTCGGCCCCCACCGGCGGCAGCGTTTCCATTTCACGTAAAATATCGGCCACCTCGGCGGAAGTGAGCTGATTGAGTACGGCACCGGCACGCTCCTGACCGAGCAGCATCAGAAACTTGGCCGCTTTGCGAACGCCTTTGACTTCCAGCCCCTGCTTGACCAGACCGGCCGACTCGTTACGATCAAAATAGGCCGGATTGCGGTCGGGCGCAAATCCGCGGCTTTCGACATTGGAATGAACCTCTTCCCGCAGCTTCTTCAAATCAAGTGTCGCCCCGGCCGGCTGCGAATCGAAAACCTGCTGCCCGGGTGCCGGCTTCAGCTCCGAAAAAACAGCCCGCGCCGCCTGCGGCGTCGCGCCTCTTTCCGCTGCGGCCGCCCTTCCCCCCGCAGCCGCCCTTCCCGCATCCGCCGCCGAAGCGGCCGGCGGTACCGCTTTCCGGGCCTGTGCCGAAGCGGCTGACGGCTGCCGTGCCGTTTGCGGCTGTCCGAAACCGGCCGAACCCGGTTCGGAAGCGGCCGGCGGCGAACCCGAAGCTTTCATATCCTTCATCTTTTTATAAACATCAATCCCGGAAAGTTGCTTTGCCATAACAAAATCATATCACAACAGCGGCGAATCTGCAACCGTTTTTCCCTCCGGCCGCAAACGGCAATCCGGCAAAACGGATGCTCTCTCCCGATATAAAAAAACCCGCCTTACGGCGGGCCTTCCCTTCCGGCGGCAACCGTACGGCGCCGTCGTTCAGTTCCAGTATTTTTCCATCCGTTTTTTCAACCGGTCGCGGTAAGCGTCCCAATCGGTAATCGGTTCGGCAGCAATGCCTTCGTCGCAGGCCGCTTTCGCCACCGCCACCGCTTCCCATTCGATCACACGCGGGTCGAACGGTTTCGGTACAATGTAGCGCGGACCGAAAGAGAACTTCTCTCCGCCGTACGCTTTTGCGACAATGTCGGGAACCGGTTCTTTGGCCAGTGCCGCCAACGCCTTGGCCGCCGCCATTTTCATTCCTTCGGTAATCGCGGACGCCTTCACGTCGAGCGCACCGCGGAAAATAAACGGGAAACCGAGAACATTGTTGATCTGATTCGGATAATCGCTGCGGCCCGTTGCCATAATCACATTCGGATTGGCTGCCAGAGCGGTTTCCGGCAGAATTTCCGGGTTCGGATTGGCCATCGCGAAAATAATCGGCTGCGGACTCATCGTCTTCACCATGTCGCCGGTCAAAACATCGGCAACCGACAGACCGACAAAAACATCGGCACCGACCAGAGCATCGGCCAGCGTCCGCGCTTCCGTTGCCACCGCCAATTCTTCTTTTTCGGCATTCAGTCCGGGGCGGCCTTTGTAAATGACCCCCTTGCTGTCGCACATCAGCAGGTTTTCTTTTTTGACACCCGCCGCGATAAACATTTTCGCACAGGAGACTCCGGCCGCACCGGCCCCGTTGAAAACACATTTCAGTTCGGACAACGGTTTCCCGACCACTTCGGCCGCATTGATAATCCCGGCGGTACAGATAATGGCCGTTCCGTGCTGGTCATCGTGCATAATCGGAATCGAACACTCTTTAATCAGCGTCTGTTCGATTTCGAAACATTCGGGCGCCTTGATGTCTTCGAGGTTGACACCGCCGAATGTCGGCTCCATCGCTTTGACGATTTCGATGATTTTTTTCGGATCTTTTTCGTTCAGCTCGATGTCGAACACATCAATGTCGGCGAACCGTTTAAACAGAACGCCTTTTCCTTCCATAACCGGTTTCGAAGCCAGTGCCCCGCGGTCGCCCAATCCGAGAATGGCGGTTCCGTTGGAAATGACGGCCACCAGGTTCCCTTTCGACGTGTATTTGTAGGCATCCGCCGGCCGGTCGGCAATTTCGAGTACCGGTTTGGCGACACCGGGTGTATAAGCCAGCGACAAATCGTCCGCCGTCACACACGGCTTTGTCGGCACGACACTCACTTTTCCGGGAACCCCGTCCCGGCTGTGATATTCCAATGCTTTTTCTTTTAATTCATCCATAATTCTGATCCTTATTTTTCAAACGGGAAATGATAATCGAGATTGAATCTGTCACGGATATCAATCATATTTTTCTGCAGCGAAACGGGCACCGGACAGCCGTGATCTTTGCGGTACTGCCATGCCAGATATTCTTTCTCGCCGGCGGTAAAAATTCTTTCGGCCCCCGGAGCCGGAGTCGACGCTCTCAACTCGCGCAGAATCGAGCCGGCAATCTTTTTGAAGATTTCGACACCCATAAATTTGGCCGGGTTGATGGCAATAAAGAAATGTCCCAACAGAATCGGTTTCGGTTTTCCGTTTTCGTCGACACCGTTGAGCATCTTCATATAATCGTTATCCTGCAGAGCCGTCGACAGAATTTCGACAACAGTCGCGTAACCGAAACCTTTGTAACCGCCGGTTGTTTCACCCAGTCCGCCGAGCGGAGTCAGTGCCGCTTTTCCTTTTGTCAGGTCAACCAGAACCTGCTGTGTGTCGGTGCGGCTCTTTCCGTCAAGACCGATGACCCATCCTTCCGGCAGATCTTTTCCGGCCCGGCCGTAAACCTCGATTTTACCGCGTTGGGACACCGAAGTGGCACAGTCCAGAACAAACGGAAAAGCTTCGTCTGTCGGAATCCCGAATGTCAAAGGATTGGTTCCCAGCATATTTTCCACACCGAATGTCGGCGCGATACTCGGCCGGGCATTGGTTCCGGTGATACCGATCATATTTTCTTTGGTTGCCATCGTCGCATAATAACCGGCGATTCCGTAATGGGTGGAATGACGGACAACTGTCATTCCGATTCCGTATTCTTTGGCTTTTTCGATAGCCATCGACATCGCTTTATGCGAAACGACATGCCCCATACCGTTGTTGCCGTCGAGAACGGCAACCGCTTTGTCGTCTTTCAAAATATCGATTTTCGTTGTCGGACTCTGCGTTCCGGCATCGATGCGGTCGAGATAAATGGGTTTCAGGCGGCCGATTCCGTGAGAGTCGATTCCTCGTTTATCCGATTCGATGAGAACATCACTGACGATGTCGGCATCTTCCTTCGGAACACCGTATGCCATCAGAGCATCTTTCATGAACCGCTCCAGAGTTTCGAAATCCAACCATGCACAATCTTTGTACTGTTTCGGGTAATCTTCAATATATCCCATACTTGTCCTCCAACGGATTTATTTTAAACAGCTGTTTTTAAAAAGTCAAATCTTTTTTTTATAATAAAGGCGAACCGATTCGTAAAACGGAGTGAAGCAGCCGGTTCGGCCACGACAGATTCCTGTAATAGCCTTCCGGGACCCGTTCCGATTTCTCCTTATCGGCCAGAAACTGCCGTTGAAGGCAGCCGATTTCGCCGGCATCGTAAAGCACCGCGTTGATTTCGTAATCGAGACGGAAGCTGCGGATATCGAAATTGCAGCTGCCGACCGTCGCTATTTTCCCGTCGATGAGAACCATCTTGGTATGGTAAAACCCGTCCGTGTACCGGTAAATTTCGATTCCGCACGAAGTCAGATCATCAAAATAGGTTTCCGCCACCAGATACGGAAGCCACTGATCGACAACACCCGTCGTAATAATCTGAATCTGAACTCCGCTCAAAGCCGCCGTCTGAAGGCTTTTCAGCACATTGTCGCTCGGAATAAAATAGGGGCTCTGAATACAAACGTAACGGTTCGCATTGGCAATGAGAGAACTGTAAAGCAGCTCGATCGCATCGAAAGAGGAATCGGGTCCCGAACAGATAATCTGAGCCAGAGACCGCTCTTCTTCTCCGGGCATCAGCGAGGCAAAAACGTCGTCCGTTGTCTCTTCGGGAAAATCGGACTCCGAAACGGACGGCTGTTTCAGCTCTTTCCGGTCGGAATTGTGCCAGTCTATCTCGAAAATATCCTGCATATAGGCCGCCGAATCGCCTTCCAGACGAACCATTGTATCGCGCCACGTTTTGTACCATTTATCGGGTGCCGGGAAACGGTATTCGTCGCCGATATTCATTCCTCCCGTATAACACACTCTCTCGTCGATGACCGCGATTTTACGGTGGGAACGGAAATTGATCTGACGATGGCCGATGTACGACAGCGGATCGAGAAAATAATGGAACCGGATACCGGCCGCTTTCAGTTTGCGGCGGTAAGAGAGAGAAATTTTCCCCCAACAGCCGATACTGTCGAAAATCAGACGGATACGCACACCCGCGCGAGCCCGCTCTTCCAAAATCGCCAGAATCTCTTTTCCGGTCCGGTCGGAATGCCAGATGTAAAATTCCATATCAACGGATTCCCGTGCCGCCTTCAAATCGGCAATCAGCGAATCGAACGCCTCGGGACCCGTAAAAAAAAGTGTTGTCGAAACATTGGCGGCCAGAGGTGCCCCGCAGGTGTCCAGCAGCATATGAACGGTTTTGAAACAGTCGGAATCGCGGGCGATACCGGCCACCGACTGCAGCAGATTACTGCTGCCCTCCGGATCGTTTTTGATTTTCAGTTTTTCGGCCAACCCTTCATTGGACATCGACGGAATTACATCCAGCCATTTTTTCTGGGCATCAAGTCGGTTTCGGTAACGGCGGCGAAGCCGGTCTTCCGCCAAAATACTGAAAATCGTTTTGCGTTTTAAATTGACTCCGAAAATAATGTAGATCAGCAGACCGAAAAACGGAACGAAAAGCAAAATGAAGAGCCACAGCAGATTGACTTCCGATGGGCGTTTGTTGTCGGTCAGCACAAAAACCGAGGCCAAAACAGCCAAACCCCAATAAACGATGTAGGCAATAAAAGCGATGTCCATTTTATTTTCCTTTTTGGGCGATGCCGTTCAAAACCGGCTGCGCCTCTTCCTTCGAAAAAAAGAGATGTGTGTCGGCTTCCGGCAGACGATTCTCCGCAATCCGTTTCATCAGAATCGGTGCCACTTTTCCCCCGGCAATCAGGTAAAGTGCCGTTTCGGAATGATTGATCGCCGCATAAAGCGGGCACAGATCACGCAGCGGCAAGCCGAGATATTTTTCGCAGTTGCGCAGCAGAAATTCGAGAATCAGCGAATCGAAGCGGCGCAAAAGGCGGCTGCGGCGAATGCGAAACTGAATCAGTTCCGTATACGACGGCCACACATCCTCGGCCACGACGAAATCGATTTTCGGCGACCGGTCGAGCGCCAGCAACGCCGCCGCGGCGCCGCAACCGACACCGTAAAAGCCGACCCGGCGGTATTTTTTTTCGGCCGTCACCTCGCCGGCAATCCGCGCCAGATCTTCGCTTTCGCAGTAGCCGAGCGTAAACCGCTTTCCGTCGGAGGCCCCGTGCGCCCGCTGATCGAACGCCAGCACCGCCCACCCGCTCTCGATAAAAGGACGGCACTTTTCCCGCACCTGCGAGCGCGACCGGCCCTCTTCGTGAACAAAAATCAAAAGCCGCGATCCGTTCGGGTTCAGAAGCTCGCCGCGCAGTGTCAGCATCTCTTCATGACGGTGTTTTTTCCGTTTGAGCAGCACCGACTTGAACGCCGAATGACGTTTGCGCACGGTAAACTCAACCGGGCGGCACTCCCCGTTTGCGGCCGCCGATTCGCCGAAGGCCGCGGACGGCTGCCGCCGTTTGGGCGGCACCGGCCGCATGGCTCTGACAATCCGAAAGAAGCGGTGCAGGCGCACGGCGTAGAGAAAACAGAGCCACCCGAGAAACAGAAAAACGCAAAAAAGAATAAACGCGGTTCCCACGCTTCTATCTTATCAAAAAATCGGAAAAAGAACAGCAAAAAAGAATTTTTCTTTTGCCGAAAGAAAAGACGGCCCGAAGGCCGTCCCGAAATGTCAATTAATCGGGGTCAGGTAGGTGACGTTGGCATCGGCAGCCCCTTCTACGGATGTAATTTCCCCGGTAGAAGGATTGTATTTCCCGATCACACTGCGACCATCAGACAAATCTGTAGCTCCGAAAGTCAGAGTTCCGTTTGTGTATGCCAGTTGATTGACCGAATAGTCGTCAAATTGATGAATAATTTCTTCGGTATGCGTTTGAAGATCGATTTTGACTAATTTATATGCCAAATCACTGATTCCGGCTATATAACAACACGTATCGGAAGCGGCACAGGCATTAATCGATATATTCGAAATCAACGAGTGAACAGCGTAACGGCTCTTGTCGCTGCTGTACACAACGGCGTACGAATCGGAATTCAGAAGAATCATCTCTTCACCCACCCAAATTTCACGACTGAAATTGAAAGAAAAGGATTGTCCGTATTCACAGACAACCTCTTCCGTCATGGTCCGGTTTTCCCGGTCGATTACATATTTGACCAACGAATCGCCGCTTTCACCTGATTGTATTCCGTAAATATTTCCGTCGGCATTTCGAAATAAGTACATTCCCAAAATTTCTTTTCCGACAATTTTCTGCCCGCCGAGACCGGTGATTAATTTTGTGAACCAGGAGTCTCCCCGCTTTGTGGTTCCCACATATATCAGATTATCAAATTGATCAACAACAAATCTGAAAGCAGGATTGTCGACCGGGTAATTTATATGTTCCAGATAGTCCTCATACGGCAAGATGTTTTTTGCCCAGATATTTGCCGGATCGGAAATATTTATTTTAACAATATCGTAAGTCTTTCCTTCGGGCGAAAACGGGATTCGTGTTTTATAATAAAGAGAGCTTTCCCCCGAATAAACCAAAGGCGAGTCAGCAAAATTTGCCTCTCCGTTTGACTGCGGTACGCCGAACTCTTCCAACGAATAGGCCTTTCCCGTCGTTTTATTGATCAGGTAGGCAATGTTTTGCCGGATGGTCGGGTTGTAAAACTCGGTAATCACGTAGTCGGTGCCCGCCTCGTAAACGGCGACCGGCCGCAGTTGGGCGGTGTTTTCGTTTTTCTCGTTGCCCCATGTCAGGCTGATTTCGACCGCCTTGCCCTCTTTGGTAATTTTAAACAGCACCGAACCGGCAAACCCGCGCGCGGCCGCCCTCTCGCCAATCGTGCGCGCCGTAACGCCTGCTTTGGCCGACACAGTTTCCCCCGCTTCCGTCGGCGTCGAAATGTAAATACTTTCGGCATCGGCAATGTCCATCGACACCAGTTCGGCCGCAGCCGTACTCGTAGCGCCGCCGTTACCGCTGCCAGACGGGGTGTTGTTGCCCGTACCGCCGCCGTTGCCGGCGTCCGTACCCGTTTGAGGATCGCAGCCTGTCATCAAAGTGACCAATACTGTTATAAGAATGAAAAATTTTTTCATATCGTTTCTCCTTTTTGTTTTTCGTAATTTCGATTATTCGGAATCATAGAAAACCGGCCCGACTTCGACGATACCGAAGCCGGTCCGGTCCGGTTCATGGTTTCGGAACCGCGAAGAAAAGCTCCGCCTTTCTCGCAGACAACCGGTTCCGCTCCCCGACCTACTTTATCCTCGTCAGATAAAGCACCTTGCTGTTCGACGTTTCGTCGAGCACGTTCATCTTGCCCGTTCCGTCGAATTCGCCCATGATAATCGCCCCGTCCTTCATCCGCAGCGCATTGACCGTCAGCCGGTCGCCCGCATAAACCATATTATACACTTCGTAATCCCCGGGTGTGTAGAGATCGCTCCAGACACCCGTCACCGGATTGATCCGAATCACCCGCGGCTCACCGTTGCTCTCGCCGGCAATAAACAGCTCCTCTTCCGACTGCGTCACCGTCTGAATGTTTGTCAAAGCGGGAACTCCCTCAACCAAATGCGGCTTGCCCTCGGGATTGTAAACTTCGAGCAATTGTCCTTCGTTATTCAGAATATATGCCCGACCGCCTGATTCCAGATAATAACTGTCGCCTCCAATATAAAAATCCACATTCCCGTATTCCGTCTCCGTAACCTTTTGCCCCTCAATGTCCAGCCGGTAAATCGGATATCTGTATTCCCAGGTTGTTTCATCATATACCTGGTCACCTACACAATACAGCTTCCCGTCCGACGCCGTCCAATAAAAACTGAAATAATCGATATTCAAATTCTTATATCCGCCGCCGGCAAAAACCAGACGAACACCGCTATTATTAGATCCAAAATGGGAATAGATAACATTACCGGCAACATCGACCATATATCGATCCAACTGTTGAGATCCGTCATTTACTGATGTCAGCGCTTTGGCTAACACCTTTTCGGGATTTGAGACATTGACACAATATAATTCGTAATTTTTTCCATTTCCATATTCAGAGGTTGAATAGTAGAGATTATTTTGTCCATCGGAAAGAACAACCGGATGATTTTCAAAATCGTTTACCGGCCCATCAGGCACGCCCACATTTCCCAGCGAATAGACTGCACCCGTCTTTTTGGAAGCGAGATGAGACATTTGCTGTCCGTCATTGTCGTAATTGTCGTAAACAACAATGAAATAATCGTCATTGGCATGATACAGCGCGGTCGGTTTTAATTTTTCCGTTGATTCCGTCTCGCCCTTATCGTTTGTAAATGTGACCTCGATGACAATTCCCTCTTTTGTAATTTTGAACATGACATTGCCTTCCGCATCACGGGCAGCCGCTTCCTCTGTTTTTGATTTCGGCGCCAGATAAAGATTTTCGGCATCGGCAATCGACAAAGCAGAAACATTGCCGTAACCGCCGTCACCGTAACCGCCGTCACACCCCGTCAGCAGCACCAGAGCCGCCAAAACAACCGTTAAACCTCTTTTCATTACTCCCTCCTCCGAAAAACAGATTATTCTCATTTCGTTTACAAAAAAGATGTCATATTGTAAAAAAAAAAAAAAAAAAATCAAGTATCGAATTTTGTTAAAAAAATTCAATGAACCGCTTGACAGATTGCCGTTTTTCGGGCATAATCGCCTTACAAACGCGGGTTTAGCGAAGTTTGGTTATCGCGCGGCCCTGTCAAGGCCGAGATCACGGGTTCAAGCCCCGTAACTCGCGTCAGGCACCTTTTCGAAGGTGCCTTTTTTTTATCCGAAAACGGGTCAAAGAAAACTTGAACTTTTTTCCGATTTCCTTTATTCTTATATGATAGGAGGGAACGCCACTCATGAATTTCCTGATGAACAACAAGAAGCTGGTCATTTTGCTGACGGTCATTCTGTCCGTGCTGGTCGGACTGGCGACGGTGCGTCTGCGAATGGACTCCAGTATCTCTTCGGTGCTTCCGACCGGCGATGCCGATTATCAATATAACAACCGGATTTCCGAAGATTTCGGCAACAGTCAGGAGATCATCATTCTTTTGACCTCTCCCTCGTCCGTTTATACGGAAGGCAATCTCAACCTCATTCAGAATATCACCCTCTACCTCAAACAGAAAAAAGAAATTCAGGCGGAAGGAGTGGCGAGCATCACCGCCATTTTGCAGCAGTACAATCCCGATTCGGAAACGCTCGACATCAGACCCGACACAATCGCCTCCATAGAACGGCGCATCGACAACAATCCGCTGGCGGTCAATCAGATTGTCGATCCCGAAAAGAAAATCACGCTGGTGCGGGCGCCGCTCACGGTCGAGGCGGCCAACAACGAACAGTCCACGGCCGTTTTCATCGCCAAAATGAAGAGCGACATCGAAACGATGCTCTCCGAGGCGCGCGACAGCGACAAACCGGCACTCTCTTCCGATTTCACCGTCGAATACACGGGAACACCGATTATCAATACCGATATCACCAATTACATGGTGATGGATTTGATTGTTCTTTTCCCGCTGGCCGTGCTGGTTGTCATGGTGTCGATTTTTCTGATGCTGAAGAGTTTCCGCGGCATGCTGATTCCGCTGGTCATCACGCTGCTGAGCGTTTTGTGGACATTCGGCGTCAAAGGACTCTTCGGCGTACCGCTGACGCTGACCGAAACGGTCATTCCGGTCGTGCTGATTTCGATTGCCAGTGCCGACGGGATTCACATTACGCAACAGTCACTCTACTTTATCCGGCAGGGGGTTCCGGGACAGCCGGCCGTCCTCGACTCGATTAAATTCGTGCGTCTGCCGATTATTCTTTCGGCGGTGACGACGGCGCTCGGGTTCGGGTCGCTGGTCTTTTCGCCGGGACAGTCGATGAAGAATATGGGGCTTTTTCTCGCATTCGGTGTTTTGATTGCGATGGCCTTCACCCTCTATCTGGCGCCGGTGCTGATTTCCTATTTCAAACCGCCGCAACCGAAATACCGCAAAAAAGCGCTGTCCGACAAGGCGGCTTCGGCGGCCGCCAAAACGGTCCGCAACCGCGATCTGGCGCTGACGGTCGGAGACTGGGTGGTCAAAGCCCGCTGGGGCATCTTCGCCCTGACTCTCGCGCTGATTGCCGTCTGCATCCCCGGTATGGTCAACATCAAAACCGACCTCGACGAGGTGCGTTACTTCAAAGAAGGGGCGCCGGTGCGCACCGCCACCGAAAAAATCGAGCAACACCTCGGCGGCATCACCAACGTCTATCTGGTGCTCGAAAGTCCGAAGAAAAACGGAGTGCGTTCCGTCGATACGATGACCGATATGACAAAAATCGCCGAGGCCGCACGCGAGCAGGAGAGCGTTTCGTTCGTCACCTCCTATGCCAGCTACGTCCGGTACCTCAACTATATTTTCAACAAGCAGCAGCCGGAAAAGTTTGCACTGCCCGAAAGCCGCCTCTACACGCAGCGCTTCATCAACACCCTCGAGTTTACCAACCAGGTGCCGAAAAACGAAGTACGCAAATACATGACCGCCGACGGAACGAAAGCCAACATTCTCATCCGCCTCAGCAACGGCAACACGGTGGAGATGCAGAAACTCTCCGACCGCCTCGATCCGATTCTGCGCGAGATGGGCTACTACGAAGCCGGCAGCAAAGAGATTCCCGAGGGAGCGCCGACTTACAAATTCGCCGGCGACTACATCAAAATCAAAAACGGATCGCTGATTGTCTCGACCCAGATCGGTTCGCTGATCGGTGCGATTATCACGATTTTCGTTTTTATTTCCATTATATTCAAATCGCCGTTGGTCGGTCTGCTGATTACAATTCCGGTCAGTATTGCCGTTTTTCTCAACTTTACGGTGATGTGGCTGCTCGGCATCAGCCTCAACCCGGCGACCGCCATTATCGCCAATGTCGGTGTCGGTGCCGGTGTCGATTATGCGATTCACTACTACAGCCGTTTCAAGCGGATTTTCCTGCTGTCGCAAAACTACCGGCAGAGTCTGGTCGATGCCTTCGCCGAAAGTTACCGCAGTATTTTTTCGAATGCGGTGTCGGTGGCCGTCGGTTTTCTGATTCTGCTTTTCAGTCAGTACACCATTATCCGCAACTTCGGTATGATTATTTCGCTGACGATGATAACCTCCGCCCTCGGTGCGCTGACCATTCTGCCGATGCTGCTGTCGATTTTTAAGGTAAAAGTCAGAAAATAATTTGCACCCGCTTCTTTTTTTGAGTATATTAAAAGAAAAAGGAAAAAACGGATGAGTGACAACACCCTTGTCGTGTCGGATTCGGTTCTGCCATCCGCACTGAAAATTCTGCCGCTGACGGCGGCGCCCGTCTTTCCGGGTATTTTTACGCCGTTTCACATTTCGGATGACGACGATATGAAAGCGGTCGAGGCCGCTTTGGAAGAAGGCAACGGTTACATCGGCCTGGTTCTGCTGAAAACCAGAGAAAAGGAAAACGAGGATCCCAGACTCTACCGGATCGGCACGGTCGCCAAAATCGTCAAACGGATTAATTTACCCGATGATACGGTCAATATTTTTATCTCGACCATGAAGCGGTTCAAAATCCGCCGCCTTTCGACCAAAGAAGGAATCATCACGGCGCAGGTTGCCTATCTCGAAGACGAAGATCCCGATACGGTAATGAGCAAAGCGCTGACCCGCCAGCTGATCAAAGAGGTGCGCGATATTGCCGACAGTAATCCCCTGATTACCGAAGAGATCAAACTCAATCTGGTCAACATCGACAATCCCGGTAAAATTGCCGATTTCACCTCGTCGATTCTCAACATCGAAAAAGAAATTCAGCAGAAGATTCTGGAAACGGTCAATATTACCGACCGCATCGAGCTGGTGCTGAAAGCGATTCAGAAAGAGAAAGAGGTGATTCGCGTTCAGAAACGGGTTCAGAGCGATATCGAAAAGAAAATCGACAAGGCTCAGCGGGAATTCTTCCTCAAAGAAGAATTAAAAGAAATCAAAAAAGAGCTGGGCATCGATACCGACCCGAAGAGCGACGATTACGACCGGCTGAAAGAAAAAATCGACGCATTCGAATTTACCGGCGAAATCAAAGAACAGGTCGAGGCGGAGCTGGAAAAGCTGGCGGTTCTCGACATCAACAGTTCGGAATATTTTGTGACCAAAAATTATCTCGATACCGTGGCGGCACTGCCGTGGAAAGAAGAGCCCGAAAAGGAGCCGCTTTCGCTGACGGCGGCCCGCAAAATTCTCGACCGCGACCATTACGGCATGAAAGAGGTCAAAGACCGTATCATCGAGTTTCTCGGCGTGCGGATGCTGAAACAGGACAAAAAGGGGGCCATCATTTGTCTCGTCGGTCCTCCGGGTGTCGGAAAAACATCGGTCGGAAAATCGATTGCCGCCGCTCTCGGCAAACCGTTTTACCGTTTCAGTGTCGGCGGTATGCGCGACGAGGCGGAAATCAAAGGTCACCGGCGTACCTACATCGGCGCGATGCCGGGAAAAATTCTTCAAGGACTGAAAATCGTCAAATCGAAAGCACCCGTTTTTCTGATCGACGAAATCGACAAGATGGGTTCTTCCCACCAGGGCGATCCCGCCTCCGCATTGCTGGAAGCGCTCGACCCGGAACAGAATGTTCAGTTCCGCGACCATTATCTCGATCTGCCGTTCGATCTCTCGCAGATTCTCTTTGTCGTCACAGCCAACACGCTCGAAACGATTCCGCGTCCGCTTCTGGATCGGATGGAAGTGATCGAGCTTTCCGGCTACATCACGAAAGAAAAGGTGAAAATCGCTTCCAAATATCTGATTCCGAAAGCGTTGAAAGAGAACGGTCTGACAAAAGAAAATCTGACCTTTACGCCGACGGCGCTGACGGCGCTGATCGATTCCTATGCCCGCGAGTCGGGAGTCCGCAATCTCGAAAAAGCGATTCACAAAATCTGCCGCAAAACCGCCGTCCGTCTGGTCGACGACACAAACGAAGAAAAGAAGGCGGTCACCGTCACCCCCGAATCGCTGCGTGATTTTCTCGGAATGGCGGTTTTCAACGACGACGATATCAAAACGGCCGATGTTCCGGGAACGGTGATCGGGCTGGCATGGACCGCTTACGGCGGCGACACGCTGATTATCGAAACGCTGGCCAATCCGAACCCGAAAGGAGGTTTCAAACTGACGGGACAGATGGGAGATGTGATGCAGGAATCCGCGGCGATTTCCTACAGCCGCGTCGTCAATATTTTACCGCGGTACCGCTCCGAGAGCCGCTTTTTTGCCGAGAATCTGATTCACATCCACATTCCGGCGGGCGCTACGCCCAAAGACGGCCCTTCGGCCGGCATCACGATGGCCACGGCTCTGTTGTCGCTGGCTCTCAACAAAAAGATTAAGCCCCACTTTGCCATGACCGGCGAGCTGTCGCTGACGGGGCGGGTGCTGCCGATCGGCGGTCTGAAAGAGAAGACGATTGCCGCCAAACGGAATAAAATCAAATCGATTATCATTCCGAAAGCGAACCTGAAAGATCTGGAAGAGATTCCGGAAGAGGTCAAAAGCGGCATCACTTTTTACCCGGTTTCCCGGTTTGACGAGGTGGTCGATCTGATTTTCGAGAGGCCGCTGTGAAACGGAAAATGATTCTGCCGGCTTTTGCGGCAGCGCTTGTTCTTTTTTCGGCGGCGGCAGCGGTTGCCGGCGCCCGCGTCGGGAAAGAGGCGCCGCCGCACGATTCACCGATGGGGCCGCACTTTTCGTTTACGCGCGCGCAATGGGAAAGCACACTGACGGAACTGCCGCCGGAAATCCGTAATGCGATTTATGCCGACGAAGCGCTGTTTTTAAAGGAAGCGGCGGCTCTTATCGACGCCGGCCGCGCCTTTTATGCCCATATCGATACCGTTGTTCCGGTCGACCCGATTGATTTGCGGCCGGCCGATCTGGTCGACTTAAACGACTACCCGGTGCGTACTTCCAAACCGATGCAGGTACGGCGTCCGGCGGCGGAGGCGTTCGCCGCCCTTTCGCAGGCGGCCGCGGCCGACGGCATCCGGATTGTCGGGATTTCCGGCTACCGCACTTACGCTTATCAGCAGCGGCTTTACGAAAATCTGAAGAATGCGGTCGGCAAGGCGGGCAAGGCGGTTTCGGCGGCACCCGGTCACAGTCAGCATCAGACGGGGCTGGCCATGGACTTCAACTCGCTGGAGCAGGATTTCGACGAAACGCCGGAGGGGCTTTGGCTGAAAGCGCATGCGGCCGATTTCGGCTGGAGTCTCAGCTACCCGGAGGAATACGAGGAGCTGACCGGCTACGATTACGAGCCGTGGCATTTTCGCTACATCACGCCGGCCGGTTGCCGTTTGCAGCGTCTTTTTTTTAACAATATTCAGTTTTATCTGACAGACTATTTTCATCGATACGATTCTTTTTACCGGGAGTACCGCACACATGAGTGAATTACTGGCCCCCGCCGGCAATCTCGAAAAACTGGAAACGGTGTACCGTTACGGTGCCGATGCCGCTTACATCGGGATTAAAAACTTCAGTCTGCGTAAAAAGGCGGACAATTTCTTCGACGACGAATACCGTCAGATGGCGGCGTTAAAGGGCGACCGCAAGCTTTACGGGGCGCTCAATATCTATTTTCACAACAGCGAACTGGCGGTTCTCGACGAAAATATCGATTACATCCGCGCCTACCCTCTCGACGGTTTCATTATCAGTGATATGGGATTGGTCGATCGTCTGCAAAAACATTTTCCGGATCGGGATCTGCATCTCAGCACGCAGGCCAACTGTATCAACAAAGACGCGGCCCGTTTTTACCACCGCCTCGGTTTCTCCCGAATTGTTCTCGGCCGTGAAACCTCACTTGATGAAATCAAAGCGATTAAGGATGCGGTTCCGGAGCTGGAACTGGAGGTATTTGTTCACGGAGCGATGTGTCTGGCCTATTCCGGCCGTTGTTTTTTGAGCCGCTACATGACCGGCCGCAGCGCCAACAGCGGGGACTGTGCCCACAGCTGCCGCTGGGATTACCGGTATCTGGAAGAAAAGGAACGTCCCGGGGAATTGTTCCCGGTCGAAGCGGAGGAACACTACACCGCAGTACTCAGCAGCAAGGATTTATGTCTGCTGCACGATTTGAAAACGCTGAAAGAGGCGGGTATCGACAGTTTTAAAATCGAAGGCCGTATGAAATCGATCTACTATGCGGCGATTGTCACCCGCGCCTACCGCAAAACGCTCGATGCACTCGACGGGATTCCCGTTCCCGATTTGGAAGCGTATCAGAATGAAATCGAAAAAGTCAGTCACCGGGAGTTTACCCGCGGATTTTTCTTCGATGACGGCGACCCCGACAAAACGTCCGATCTCTCCTACATCCGCCGCTACCGTCTTCTGGGCAAAGTCGGCGAGCCGACCGGCGACGGCCGTTTCGCACTGAAGCTCTACAACCGTCTCGATGCCGGCGATACAATCGAATACATCAGTCCGCATTTTCCGTATAAAAAAGAGACCGGCTGGATCCTCACCGATGAGGAGGGCCGGTCTCTCGAAACAGCCGGGCACGGTCGGACAGTCTTCATCCGAAGCAGCTGTCCGATTTCACCCGGAGATATTCTCCGCAAAGAAGAATAGGAAAAAATTATTTGCCGCCGAATGTCTCTTCGATAACGCCGTTAATATTCTGTCCGGCTTCATCGAAAAAGCCGACCGCCTTGCCGGCTTTGCTCATATCGACTTTCCAGTTACCTGCTTTCGAACCGACATAAATCCATCCGGAAGTCAGACCGGTATAAAATCTGTTGCTTTCGTCTCCGATCATAACAATATTGTCGAAAATAACGTCGACAGGTTCCTTTAAGTCTTTAACTGTCGTAAACGCTGTTTTCAGATCTTCGTTAATCCCGGAAAGTTTCAGCGTTCCGTTGACGGTGTAGGTTTTTCCGCCGTCGGTTGTTTCGAATGTCAGAGTGCCGTTGTATTTTCCGAGCGGATCGGAATCGGTCACCTCCTTCTGTGATGTTGCATCTTTAAAGTCAATCTCACCGGCTTTGATTCCGTCGGCTTTCGCCTGTACAACAACGGCACCGTAAGCATCGGCCACAAAAACAACAGGAGCATAAGAATTTCCGACGGCATAAGCCAATCCGCCGATTGCCCCCAGTACACCCGCCGCCAGACAAAGGGTACAACTGCTCAACAAGACAATCAGTAAAACCGTTAATAATTTGAATCTCTTCTTCATAAGATTCCCTCCATAATTTCAGTATACTCACGTTTTCCCGAAAAAACAATCTGTTATAATTAATTTTAGATGAAAAATGGATTGTATTTTTTTTCGTTCCCGATTGTCGTATTCAGGCCGTGTCCCGGCAGAATACGGGTTTCCGACGGAACGGTTTCTTTCAGTTTCCGAAGCGACTCTTTCAGTTGCGCCGTGTTGCCTCCGGGCAAATCGGTCCGGCCGACACCGCCGCGGAACAGCAGATCGCCGCTGAAGCAGAGGGTTTCTTCCGGCAGCCACACCAAAACACTGCCGGGAGAATGTCCGGGAACCGGGATCAGACGGATTTCGCGGCCGGCAAATCCGACCGTTTTTTCTCCGGTAAAGGCGGCATCCGACTGCGGACATCGGTGGATGTCCCCAATCGGAATCCCGAACAGTTCGCCCTGCTCCTTCATCTGCGGCAGAAGAAATTCGTCGGCCTGATGATAATAAACCGGCACTCCGTACGTTTCGGAGACAAAGCGGTTTCCGAAAACGTGATCCAAATGCAAATGGGTATTGATCAAAAACTGCAGCTTCAATTCCCGCTGCCGCAAAAACCGGTCGAAAGCCAGCCGTTCGCTTTCTTCGTACATGCCGGCATCAACGGCAAAGGCACTCCTGCTTTCCCCGTCGAAAACGATAAAGGTATTCTGCGCAAACGGATTGCAGATCAGCGGTTCGACCTGCAGCATCACAAATCTCCGCGAACGGCACCCGCATCGGCACTCAAAACGTGAGCCGCATACATTTTCAGCGATTTCGAAACAATCCGGTTACGCTTTGCCGGTGTGTAAGCGGCCGCGCCGCGTTCTTCCTGTGCCCGGCGGCGGCGGTCGAATTCCGCTTCGTCTATCAGCAGTTCGATCGAGCGGTTGGGAATATCGATTCGGATTTCGTCGCCGTTTTCGACTAATGCGATTTCGCCGCCGGCAGCCGCTTCCGGAGAGGTGTGTCCGATGGAAAGTCCGCTGGTTCCGCCCGAAAACCGTCCGTCGGTTAACAGTGCGCACGCTTTATCGAGACCGACCGACTTCAGGTAGCTGGTCGGGTAAAGCATTTCCTGCATGCCCGGTCCGCCTTTCGGCCCCTCGTAACGGATGACAATCACATTGCCGGCTTTGACTTTGCCGCCGAGAATACCGTCGACCGCCTCTTCCTGCGATTCGAAAACAACCGCTTTTCCGGTGAACACAAACAGAGACGGGTCGACGCCGGCTGTTTTGACGATACAGCCGCTGCGGGCCAAATTGCCGAACAAAACCGCCAATCCGCCGTCTTTGGTGTACGCATACGGAACGGCACGGATACACCCGGTTTGGCGGTCGGTATCCGCCTCTTTAAACACCGCTTCCTGCGATCCCATTTTCAGGTTAAACCGCCCCCCCGGTGCCGAACTGTAAAGTTCCAGCGCCTCGAAAGAGACTTTTGTATTCATGATATCATACTGTTTCAGTGTTTCGCCGAGCGAAGGCGAATCGACCCGTTTGACCGTTACATCGAGCAGAAAAGCGCGATTCAGCTCTCCCATAATCGACAGTACCCCGCCGGCACGGTTGACATCTTCCATGTGATAAGATGAATTGGGCGCCACCTTGCAGATACAGGGAACTTTTCTCGACAGTGCATCGATATCTTTCATTGTGAAATCGACGCCCGCTTCCCGGGCCACAGCCAGCAGGTGAAGAACCGTATTGGTCGAACCGCCCATTGCAATATCGAGCGTCATCGCATTCAGAAATGCAGCCCGAGTCGCAATCGACCGCGGCAAAACCGAATCATCTCCGTCGTAATAGTACCGGCCGACATTCCGGATCAAAACATCGACCGCCCGCTCAAACAGTTTTTTCCGAACGGCATGTGTGGCCGGAACGGTTCCGTTGCCGGGCAGAGCCAGACCGATGGCCTCTGTCAGACAGTTCATACTGTTGGCGGTGAACATTCCCGAACAGCAGCCGCAGGTCGGACAGGCGGCGCGTTCGACACCGGCCAGCTCTTCATCGCTCACCGATCTGTCGGCCCCCTTCACCATAACATCAATCAAATCGTATGCGCGGTCGCGGTAGCGACCGGCTTCCATCGGTCCGCCCGAAACGAAGACGGCGGGAATATTCAACCGCATCGCGGCCATCAACATTCCCGGTGTAATTTTATCGCAGTTGCTGATGCAGAAAAGAGCATCTACCCGGTGAGCATTGGCCATATATTCGACCGAATCGGCGATCAAATCGCGCGACGGCAGCGAATAGAGCATACCGTCGTGCCCCATCGCAATTCCGTCGTCAATCGCTATCGTGTTGAATTCGGCGGCAAAATAGCCTCTCTCTTCAAAAAGCGCCTTGACTTCCTGCCCGATCTCATGAAGATGGACATGTCCCGGCACCAGCTGGGTAAACGAGTTGACAATGCCGATAATCGGTTTGCCGAACTGTTCTTCTTTCATTCCGTTAGCCCGCCATAAAGCCCGGGCTCCCGCCATTTTCCGACCTTCGGTCGATAAAGAACTTCTCAGTGGAATCATATTTTACCTCAATCGAATTTTAAAATTTCTTTGTAAATATCACGGGCAATGCCGCCGTTATCCTCCGGCAACGGGGTCTCCCGATCGATCAAAATCACATGATCCTGTTCGTTGATAAAATCGTAAAAGAATCGTTTTTCGACTTTGCACTCGGCGACACAATCGTCGACCCGTTCGACCGAGACCGCCCCCAGAACCGATGAGTCGCGATAAAGCAGATCCAATCCCTTTTTTCCCGGTGTCAGGTAGCCCTGACGGATTATATGAAATCTGTCTCCCGGTTTGATGCCGTCCAGCTTGCCGAGATTGATTAAGACTCTGCCGAATTCGTAGCGGATAATCGTTCCCGTGACCGGTTTGGATGACGCCAGATAAGCCGACAAAGCTTCCGCACTGTTGGCAAAACGGTAATTGCCGATTTTTGTAATCCGGAACGAGTCCGCGCGCAGCCCCGTCGAAGCAAAATAGAGTTCTCCGTCTATCTGAATCGATCGATCGTTTTCCGAAATATCCAACATTAAAAAAGAAGAGGCCCCCGACCGTTTGGCCCGCCCGAAAGCTTCGGAGAACGAGTTCACTGTCGCCGTATCGATCATCTCGAAAAAGTCGGTATCGCTTACCAGAAAAGATTCGTAATAAGACAGCAGATGATCCGCCAGTCCGTAATGAAAGAGATTATCCGTTTTTTTCGAGATGTAGACCGCCAGAGGAAACCGTGTTCTCACAACGGAGAACTGATCGATCTTCCAATCGGCCGCCACATGTCCGTTCAGACGGTTCCCGTAAATTTCCGCCTCATCCTGTAACGACAGATTATCGGGTTCCGCCTTTGTCAGTTTTTTCAAAAGTTCGGCATAGTGGGCATCGAGACGGTTGATTTTATAGGACTTCCCCAACAATTTCAGCCCCTGCGGACTGTCGGGCAAAAGTCGCAATCCGCGCAAAGCCTCCATACGCCCCTGTTTATCGAAATTCCGGCGGAAATATTCCTCCGCATTCGAAAAATGCCAATCGGCCGCTTCCGGTGCCAAATCGGAAAGCGTTTCGTCGGAAAGAATCAGATTTTCGTAAGCAATCCGAACCACCTCGTCTCCGTAACGAAGGTTCAACGCCTGCCGGTAGAAATCGGCCGCCCGACGATAATCGGGTTTCTTCCGATAGACTTCGCCCAAAAAGTAGTAAATCGGAAACATATCGCACCGATAATCCAGAAACGGCAACAGCACTTTTTCCGCATCGTCGACTCTGTTTTCATCCAGGTAGAGCCCGGCCAGAAAAAGCGCCGCATCGGAAAAATCTTTTTTCAGATCGAGGGCGATACGGGCATGAAGCTCGGCTGTTGCCGCATTGCCCGTCCGACGGTAGTGCTTCGCGGTAATCAGTCTGACATTGATATCATTCGGGAAAACGGAGAGACACTTATCGATGTAATTGCGAGCCTGCGCCTCGCTTCCCAGCGAATCGTATATGACTATCATGGAGAGCAGGGCTCTCTTATCGTTCGGAACCATTTTCAGGATCGATTCGTACGATTTCAGTGCCGTGTCATAAGTTCCGGCAACGACGGACAAATCGGCCAGCCCCAGCCGGGCATCGACATTAAACGACTGCCTGCGGAGAACCTCTTCGAAAATCCCGCGGGCTTCGTCGAAACGGCCCAACCCGACCAGAATCCGTCCTTTGAGGGTCATCAAATCGACATGACTGCCGTTCAGCTTTCCGGCAGTCTCGGCAAATTCCAGGGCCTGCTCGTACTGCCCCATTAAAAACAAAAGTTTCGCCAGTCCGAAATGAGGTTCGAAATAATAGGGATTTTTCTCGATCGCGTAATGAAAGTATTCGGAGGCCGTATAATCATCGTAACGCTCCAGCGCTTCCAATCCCTTCAGATAATCTTCTCTCGCCGTTCGTGAAGGCGGTCCGGCAAATACCGCAACAGAGATGAAAATCAGACAGGCCGTCACTCCCCGTTTGTTCATCCTACTTCTCCTGTTTCGTATCGATAACGATTTTTACAATTTTTATCTTATGATTTTCGATTTCCTGGATAATAAAATCCAGATTTTCGTAAGAGACTTTCTCGTATCTGACCGGGATTTTACCGAAAAGATTAAACACAAAGCCGCCCAGAGTGTCCACTTCTTCATCGGGCAAACGGAGATTCAGTTTTTCGTTCAGATCTTCGATATTAATCCGGGCGTCCACCAGCCAGGAGTGGTCGTCGGCCTGAATCACTTCATCTCCTTCATCATCGAATTCGTCCTGAATTTCACCGACGATTTCCTCAATGATATCTTCCATACAGACAATGCCCGAAACTCCGCCGTATTCGTCCACGGCGATAGCGATATGCACATGCCGTTTTTTAAATTCCGAAAGGAGAGAATCGAGTCTTTTGCTTTCGGGAATAAAATAGGGTTTTCGGATCATATTCTTTAAGTCAAAACCGTTTCGTTCCCGATCCGAAATCACGGGAATAAGATCTTTGACATAAAGAACGCCGATGACATTGTCGATGGTTTCTTCATAAACGGGATAACGGGAATAGCCGTCCCGTTCTATAATTTTGAGAACTTCATCGAGTGTTGCGGATGCGGGAATAAAAACGACATCGATTCGGGGAACCAACACCTCTTTCACCGCCGTTTCGGAGAGTTCCGTCACTCCTTCTATCATGTGCTGTTCCTGCCGGGCCAGCACTTCGTTTTTTTCCTCTTTGTTTTTTTTCAATTTCAAATTAAACACCTTTTTTCAGCTCCTGTAATATTTCTTCCTGATATCGGATCATCGGATCATCGGATTCATAGCCGGCATGTGTATAACCGGACAAATGAAGAATTCCGTGAATGATCAGCCGCAGCCACTCCGTTTCGGTATCTTCGCCGAACCGGCGGCAGTTTTCATCGATTTGTTCCGGACAAAAGACCAGATCTCCGGCATAGAAAAAGCCGTCGGGCTGAACCTCCCCTTCCTGCGGAAAAGAAAGCACATCGGTCGCGCTGTCGGTTTCCCTGAAATCGCGGTTGAGTCCGCGGATTGTTTCCGCATCGGTCACTACAACGGAAAGTTCCCAGTTATCGATTTTCAGATAATCAAGCACCGCATTCAGTTTTTTTTCAAAGGCCCCCGCCGCAAACGGCAGCGGCACATCTTCGCGAATTTCAATATTATTCATTTGTTTTTCCTTTTACGGCTTCGGTTTTATCGGGATATTCGGGCCGCGTATGAAGATTACTGCACACCATTCTTAAGAGGACGTTTTTTATGGTGTAAACATCACTGAAAGTCAGTTTGGATTCGGCAAATTGTCCGTTATTGATTTTATCGGAAATAATTTTGTCGATAAATTTTTCGACCTGTACGACGGACACGGGCGAAGGCAGCGACCGGGTAGCGGCTTCGACAACATCGGCAATCATCACAATGCCGGCCTCTTTGCTTTGCGGCAACGGTGTTTTGTACGAATAATCTTCTTCGGTCGGAACCGATTTCCCCTGTTTTAAGGCCTGAACATAGAAATAGTTAATGACGGAATTGCCGTGATGCTGCTCGATGATGTCGATGACTTCCTGCGGCAGCCGCAGCGCTTTGGCTTTATTGACGCCGTTGACGACATGAGACTTGATGACGACAATCGAAAGATTCGGTTGAATCTCATCGTGTTTGTTGATTCCTGTCTGGTTTTCGGCAAAAAACTCCGCCTGATCGATTTTTCCGATATCGTGGTAGCAGGCACCGCACCGCGTCAGGAGGGCATCGGCCCCGATTTCTCTGGCCGCCGCCTCGGCGTAGTTGGCGACCGCCATCGAGTGGGCGTAAGTTCCCGGTGCCAATGCGTCCATTTTCTTGAAAATAGGCAGATTCTTGTCCGACAGTTCCAAAAGCCGGAACGGTGTCGCAAAGTTCAGCCCGATTTCAAGCATCGGCAGAATTCCCAATGCCAGAACGGCCGACAGAAAGGCATTCAGTGCCGAAAAAGTCAGATAGAAGAGTGTCAGCGGAAACGAAAAGTCATAGAGAAAACTGACGGAAAGGGCCGCTACCGCCTGAATTCCGGTCAGCTTCAATCCCGCTTTCAGAATGTCCTCGCGCCGTTCGACTTTCTTCAGCGAAACCGCCGCTCCGACTCCCGAAAAAACTGTCAGAATAAGAGTTCCCGCTTCGGCATGAAACAGCAGCATCAGTCCTGCACTGCAAATCAGAGTCAGGTATATCGCGGCCGTCGGTGTAGCAAGAACTCCGGCAATGAAAGCCGCCAGCCCCATCGGCAAAAACAATCCCGTAAAATAATTTTCGGGCAGAGGCAGAAGTTCCTGCCAACAGATAAAAAAGATAATCAGAAACAGCGCGAGTGCGTAAAAAACGATAATCTGGTTCAGCTTCAGGTTTTCCGACAGAAACGGCCGGTCCAGGAGATATTTGGCGATCACAAACAAAAGCAGCAGATAGACAAGAATCCCCAGCACATCCGATAAACTGACGCGCAAAGATACCTGACGCAGATAGTCGAGTGCATTAATCTGCGTCGCAGTGACCGGATACCCCTTCCGCAAAAGATATTCTCCCTTCGAGAAGGAAAAACGGACAGGCTCCAGCTCCGCTTCCGCCTTGGCCGAAGCCTGCGCCGTTGCCCGCGGGCTGTAAAAAGTGTTCTCCGTCACAAACTCTTTCAGGAGTCCCGCTACCAGATCCGCCGATTCGGTGTTGAGATGCCGGCTTTTCAGTTCTCTCGCGACAACAGCCTCGCAATTCTTCAGCGTCAGCAGAGACGACGCGGGTATCTCTTCTCTCAAAAGTGTATTTTTCCGATCCCGCTTCAGAACAACAACCGTCTTTCCGATATCGGTCTCGTTAATCTTAACAATTCCCAAAAACAGCAGATACCCCAAGACTCTTTCGGCTGTCTCCAAAAGTCCGGCCCCGTTCGGATCGGTATAGAGCTTCCGCATCAGTTCCGTGTCGGGATAGAAATTATCCGATTCGATAACCGCACAATACTCTTCGAAGGTCCGATTTCTTTCGAGAGAATCGGCAAAAATTTTCTTAAATCGGGAAAAACGCTCCTTCGCTTCCCGGGTCCGGACAGAATCCATTAAGTAATAGGAAGGAATTCTCTCTTTAACCTCTTTTCTGCGGCTTTCCGTTGCTTCTTTGTCGACAAATGTGACATTCTGCTTCAAAACCACATCGAAATCGGCAATCATTCCCTCCTGTATATCCGCATAGCGGATTCTCAGGTATGGAAAATCAAAAATATAATAACAGAAAACAGCCGTGAAAATCAGAAAAAAGAAGGCTGCTCCGACCGCCGCTTTTTTCTTTTTGGAAGGTGAAATTTCCTTTACTGATTTTACGATGCGTTTTACGAATTCAGGTTCTTTCATAAGCATCCACAATTTTTCTGACCAGCCGGTTGCGTATCACATCTTCTTTGGAAAACCGGATAAATGCGATTTCGTCAATTCCCGAAAGAACGGTACAGGCATTCAGCAGACCGGACCGGCTGCTTTTTGCCAAATCGATTTGTGTATCGTCTCCCGTAATAACGATTTTCGAATTTTCCCCCATACGGGTCAGAAACATTTTCATTTGTTCGACAGTCGTATTCTGTGCTTCGTCAAGGATAATATAGGCATTGTCGAGGCTCCTCCCCCGCATATAGGCAAGAGGAATAACCTCAATCACTTTTCTCTCTTCGTAGATTTTAATTGTTTCGGCCGGCAGAAAACGTTCCAAAACATCGTAAATCGGGCGAAGATACGGGTTGATCTTCTGCTGCAAATCTCCGGGAAGAAATCCGAGATTTTCTCCCGCTTCGACAACGGGGCGAGTCAGTACGATTTTCCTGACCTCTTTGTTTTCGAGAGCCTGCATGGCATGGGTAACCGCAATAAAGGTCTTTCCCGTACCGGCCGGTCCGATAGCAAATGTAATGTCGTAATTCTCCAGCGTATGAATCAGTTCGGCCTGCTTCACTGTACGTGGCGTGATGACGGCTTTGGCTGTCGGAACGATTTTTTCCGTTCTCAGCAGTTGACGGGCAAATATTTTTCGATCCCTGACAGCGAAAAAAAGACTTTCGATTTTTTCGGCAGTTATTTCATCCCCGTTCTGAGCCCATCGAAACATCTCTTCGATGACACTCTTAAACAGAAGCTGTTTGGACTTGGCCTCTCCGGCGTAAATAATCTCGTTTCCGTAGGAAAATACTTTCCCGTCAAGCAGGGCCGACAATACAGCCAGGTGTTCGTCATTGACTCCGCAAACGAGTTGAAAGCGATTTTTATCATCTGTCGAATAACTGATATGATCTTCACTCATATTCCGTATGTTTATTTTATCACATATCCGAAAAACTGAAAAGCGTTTTTTCGGATTCGCTTTTATTCCAGAACCAGTTCATCCATTTCGTTGACACGTATATTATTCTTGAACATACCGATTGAGCGCCATTGAACGGAAATCGAGAAAGTCCGGGCCCACTTTTCGTACGGATCAGCTATACCGCTGGCGTCGGTAAACTGTTTCGGGTAGCCGTTATATTCGAAAATCAAATCCCAATCCATCAGAGGAACAGTGACTTTTAAATCGAGCTTCTTCAGTTTAAAATAGGCTGCCTTGCGGTCCTCTTCGTTAAAAAAATTAAACGACATCAGAATGTCTTTAAACGGATTTCGATACATATTTTCGAGTCCGGCATTGGCGGCATTGCTTTTCGAATAAAGGAAAGCGGTCGAATTCAAAGAAGAAGAACCGAAACTGACTTCAAACAAATTAAAAAGCTTCATATTGAATGACAAATCGAAGGAAAGCGTCGTATTGGTATACTGAATCAGGTCTGCCGCATAAGCAAAAGCCACATTAAACCCCAATGTCAGCCGGTTCTTGAAAAGCGGATCGGATTCGTAATTGTAATTAAATTTCAGATTAAGGGTACGGGGACGCAGACGCTTCTCAAAGTCGGTTTCGTAATCTTCGTGATTGGTCTCCGTAATATCACTCCATGTTCCGGTATTTTTATCGATTTTTTTCAGATAACTGTTGGAACTGACAAAGTCGCACGTAAAATACCAGAGCTTGACGCCGAAAGCGGCCCGGGAAGGAACCGGGAGATTATTGTCCAGAGCCACGTCGAATGACTGCGAAAAAGAAAGATTATTTTCGAAAAGATTCATGGTGAATGCCGAAGACGAGGTCTTCAGATAATTATCCTGCATATTATACTGTACGGACTGGGTCAGAGAAATCAGATCCTCATACAGTTTAAATTTGGACGAAAAGCTGAGATCGCCGTATTCCCATTCTTTACTTTTATCGGCCTGAGTCACTTCGTTAAACGGAAGCGTCACGGAAAAATCAAACATCTTAAAATCGAAAGCAAACTTCGGTTGGAATTTCAGATTCAGCGGCGGCAGGTAAGCCGAAAGCGAAATATTCTGCGTCATATCTGAGACCGAACTGGCAAAATTGAAATCCAGCGAATGCTGTTCGACCGTATCCTGATTCCAGGCCGGAAGAAAAAGGTAATAATCGGCATTCTTATCAAGCTTCACCACATCCGTTGCCGAAAGAATCCCGCTGTCGATATTGTCCTGCACACTGGAATCATAGCCGACCTCAAACAGTTTTGTCGTCAGATTGTATGTCAGATTTGTAGAGGAGAGAGCGGGCACCGACTTCAGAGGATTGATTTTCAGATTCAATTTATTCCGCAACGTAAACGACCGTTCTTTTAAATCATCCAATGCGTAATACTCGCCCCTGGTCTGAACCCCGCCCGTTCCCGAGGAAGACGAATAAGGATCATCGGGGTCCGAAACGTCGTATGTCCAACGGTACTTAAAGTCGGTTTCCAATGTATTATTCAGAACCACTGTCGAATTATACAAATCCATATCGTATATCAGTGATCCGGTAGTCGCAAAATAGAGCCTGTGAAAATCCATATCCCCCAGATCGATTTCAATCGGATAGAGCCATTCGTTGTACCGGGTGTCCCCCGTCAGCTTAAAGTTGATATTGCTGATATTATATTTCAGAGAGTGCTTAATGATGCTGTCGGTTACGGTATAGTTCAGAGTGTTATCGGACAAATACCCGGTCTGTTTAAAAGCCCCGGAGGGGTCCTCTTTCGGCAGAGTTCTCAAATCGACAATTCCCGAAGAATTTTCCGGACTCTTTTCCTCCTCCTGCTGCCAGGGCAGCCGGAATCCGTCGATTTCGGCTGCCGCCGACGCCGTCCCGGTTGCGGAACCCGATGAAACAGTCCTGTCGAAAAATGTTCCGCTCAGCGTCAGTTTCAGGTCCGGTGCGGTGTAGGACTTCGGTCTGTAAAAATAACTTGTATAATTGACCCGGGGATCATTTGCATCGACATAGTAATCATCAAGCGGTTTTGTTTTGTCATACTCCCCTGTTTCGGGATCTTTCGCATACTGAAATCCCGTAAAACTGGCAACACCGTAGCTCAAACTGAAATTAAAAGCGGAAATATTCAGTTTGAAATATTTATCCATGAAATTTTTGACTTCCTGTTTTTTCGGAACAATATTGAACGAACTGGTCAAATCCCACTGAAATTCGGAAACCGTTTTTGTCGTTTCGGTCGTCTCATCCGTCTCACTCAAACCGACAAGACCTTTCCAGTCAAAAGTCTCTTTCCGTTTGGACAGATAGTCCACCTCGAAATCTTTATCGGAATAATAGGGAAGCTGAAGCCGGATATTATACGCCGAATCGGAAACAGTCATATCAAATTCGGACTTAAACCGAAACGGCAATGCATAATTGAACAGATACGACTGCTGATAAAAAGGTTTATATCTGAAAATTTTTTCTTCCTCGTTTTCGATATCGGGCGTCATATCTTTAAGATAGAAGAAATTGTTATTCGAAGAAATCGGACGCAACCCCAAAGCAAAAAAATAGTTAAAATTCTTCAGCTGTTTAATCTGCTTCAGCTCTCCGGTAATACCGGCAAACAGGCCGTATGTCGGATAGACGTCAAAATAAATTTTGGAAAAACTTTCGTTCGATTCCAACTGCTTTTTCAGAGATTGGGCCTTTGTCTCTTCGGCTTCGGGATCCTTTTTTTTATTGGCCAGAAAAATTCCGTCCAGTTTTTTTTCGTAATTGGAAGAATCGCTGTTGTAATCCATAAAACTGAAAGTATTGTCGTCTTCCTCTTTTTTCTGACCGAGCAGATAGGTCGTCGTCTGCATGAACGCCCCTTTTTCCGTATCGGTTCCGAAATTCGGATTGAAAAAAACGTGGTCGCCCCAATAAAGAAAATAGGGAAAATAAAGCAGAGGTACATAGCCGACCTTCAGGGTCATATTTTTGACGGCCCATTCTCCGGGTCCCAATATCCAAATCTTGTCGGCCGTAACGGAAAAATAGGGATTCTCGAGATTGGATAAAGAAGTTATCACTCCGTTTTCCATGGTGATATTGTCATCTTTATTTTTGATGATTCTGTCTCCCGTGTAGTAAAAGGTGGAAGAATTTCCTTCATCAATCTCCTGTTCTTTTTGCGTGACTCCGCGAAAAATCACACCTTCCCAATCTTCGATATCGAATGTCAGGCTTTCCCCGCTGAAAACATCGGTTTTATCGCCGGATGTTCGCTCGTAGCGGACATTCCCGATAGCCGTTATATATTTTTGCTTCTGATTAAACAGAATATTATCCGCTTTGATTTTATGTGTCGAATTATTTTTCGAATCCTCCAACAGAATGGAGACATTTCCGATCAGTCTGACATACGATTCGTCGACCTTTTCGATTTTAAAATATTCCGTCGATTCGGCATTATCGATTGTAATTTTTCGGTCGCCGCTTCCGCTTCCCGGCAGCCCCTCTCCGGTTGCTTTATAATATTCGGTCAATCGGGAGCGCAACTCCGATGCGGATCCCGTATCCTGCAGTCGAAGCCGCATACACCAGTTTTGGAGTTCGTAATATCCTGCCGATTCGATATCTTTTTTCAGGGTTTCGGAAAGCAGTGTCTCTTCCGCCGTAAAATCATCCGCTTCCGATAAAGATTCGTCCGCCGGTTGTCCTTCGGGTGTTCCGGAGAGGGGCTCTGCCTGCGGACTATCCGGCGGCGGCACCGGCTGAGAATCGACCGCCTGTCCCGATAACGACAAAGAGAGAAGCAGAAAACAAACAGGAAAAACGGTACGGAAACTAATTCTCAGCGTTCTTCTCCTTATCGAAAATTTGCTTTAAAAAATGACCCGTATAGGATTCCTGCACTTCCGCCAGCTCCTCGGGCGTTCCGCATGCCACAAGATGTCCTCCGGCCTCTCCGCCTTCGGGGCCCAAATCAATCAGGTAATCGGCCTGCTTAATTACATCGAGGTTATGTTCGATCAGAATAACCGTATTGCCCCGGTCGGCAAGAAGCTGAAGTATCTCCAGCAGCTTGGCAACATCGGCAAAATGAAGTCCGGTTGTCGGCTCGTCGATAATATAAACCGTATTTCCCGTATTCTTTTTTATCAATTCGGAAGCCAGTTTAATCCGCTGCGCCTCGCCTCCCGAAAAAGTCAGTGCGGATTGTCCGAGACTGATATAATCCAAACCGACATCGGCCAGTGTTTTGATTTTCCGATGAAGTGCGGGATGTTTCTCGAAAAACACAAGCGCTTCGGCAACCGTCATCTCGAGAATATCGCTGATATTTTTTCCTTTATAACGGATTTCCAACGTTTCCCGATTGTAACGTTTGCCCTTACAGACATCGCATGTGATATGGACGTCGGGAAGAAAGTGCATCTCGATTGTATTGACGCCGTCTCCGTTACAGTTTTCGCAACGTCCGCCGGCCACATTAAACGAAAATCGCCCCGGCTGATAACCTCTGGCCTTCGACTCGGGAAGAGAGGCAAACAAATCCCGAATCTCGGAGAAAAACCCGACATAGGTAGCCGGATTCGACCGGGGCGTTCTTCCGATAGGGCTCTGATCGATATTGATAATTTTATCGGTGTACTCCATCCCGTCAATCCGCGTATAAGCCCCCGTTTTCAGTCTTGTACCGTTCAGACGGTTGCTGAGCGCGGGATAAAGAATCGTCTCGAGTAAACTCGATTTGCCGGAACCGGAAACACCCGTAATGACGGTAAATGTCCCCAACGGAATCGAAACATCGATTGATTTTAAATTGTTTTCGGCGGCGCCGACAATCGTCAGATTCCGCCCGTTCCCCGAACGGCGGATACGGTGAGATTCGACCTTCAACGCTCCGCTCAGATAGCGGCCGGTCAGACTCTCGGGAACTTTCATGACTTCGTCGGGGGTTCCTTTTGCGACGATGTAACCGCCGTGCACTCCGGCTCCCGGCCCCAGGTCGACAAGATAATCGGCCTCCCTCAATGTCTGCTCGTCATGCTCAACCACAATCAGTGTATTCCCCAAATCGCGAAGCGACTTCAAAGAATCGATCAGTTTCTGATTATCCCGCTGATGCAGTCCGATTGACGGCTCATCCAAAATATACAAGACTCCGGTCAGATGAGAGCCGATCTGCGTTGCCAGTCGAATCCGCTGTGCTTCCCCCCCGGAGAGTGTTCCGGCGCTCCGTTCGAGCGTCAGATAACCGAGTCCGACATTATTCAGAAAGAGCAGACGTTCACGAATTTCTTTCAGAATCTGAAAGCTGATTTTCTCTTCCGTTTCCGTCAGTTTCAGCTCGTCAAAAAAACGTTTCGATTTTTCGACCGAAAGCCGGCACAGTTCGTGGATATTCATTCCGCCGACCGTCACCGCCAACGCCTCCGGCCGCAGCCGCCGTCCGCCGCAGCCCGTACAGACTTCGCTTTGCATAAACTGCTCGTACCACGATTTTACATTGGCGTACTGCCCCGGTTCGTAATAACGGCGTCTCAAATCGGGAATGATGCCCGGAAACGGCTCATTATACTCAACCCGCGAATGGCGGTGACGGGAAACAAAAGAAACCTTCAACGGCCTGCCGCCGCCGTACAACAGCATCTGCCGAATCTCCGGCGTGAGGTCGCCGAAAGGCGTGTCCGTCGAAAACCCGTATGCTTCCGACAAGGCCGCCAGCCACGCCTTCAGCCACTGGGAATCCTTCCCCGGAACAATTGCCCCTTCGCTCAGCGACAGAGACGGATCGGGCACCACCCGTTCCGGCACAAAATCCATCGTCATTCCGATACCGGCACAATCGGGACAGGCTCCGTACGGATTATTAAAAGAAAAGAGCCGCGGCTGCAGCTCGGGCATTCCGATACCGCAGTGCACGCAACCCGCTTTTTGCGAAAAAATCCGGCTTTCCCGATCGCCGCAATCGACACGGACAATCCCGTCGGCCAGCGAAAGTGCCGCCTCCACCGATTCCGCAACCCGATGCCGGCTTTCTTCCGACAAAAGAATGCGGTCGACAATGATATCGATATCATGTTTGAATTTCTTGTCGAGAGTGATCTCTTCGTCAAGCATCCGGATCTCGCCGTCGACCCGGGCTCTCACAAATCCGGATGCGGCCGCATCCTGGAAAATTTTTTTAAACTCCCCTTTTCGCCCCATAACCACCGGAGCCGAAACGACAATCCGGCTCCCTTCCGGATAGGCAAGAATCACATCGATAATCTGATCGACCGACTGCTCCCGAATTTCACGGCCGCATTGCGGACAATGCGGAATCCCGATACGGGCAAAAAGCAATCTGTAATAATCGTAAATTTCGGTAACCGTACCGACTGTCGAACGGGGATTTTTATGTGTGGTTTTCTGTTCGATACTGATGGCGGGCGAAAGACCCTCGATATAATCGACTTCCGGTTTATCCAACCGCCCCAAAAACTGCCTGGCATAGGCCGATAAAGATTCCACGTAGCGGCGCTGTCCTTCGGCAAAAACAGTATCAAACGCAAGAGAAGACTTGCCGCTTCCGCTGACACCGGAAACAACAATCATTTTATCACGCGGCAATTCCAAATCGATATGTTTTAAGTTATGCTGGGAAGCCCCTTTTATTACAATTTTATCCATTTTATTCCCATTATACAGATATCAAAGAGATATTTCTATATAACGGGAGAAAATTCAACCGATTTTTCCGGCAGCGATTTCATTCCACTTATTGGATGCTTTTTCCCGATATTCGGCCTCGGGAGAATATCGGGCGGTCAGCCAGAAAAAATTCTGCGCATTCTGCCAATCCCCCGATAAATAGAGTGCTTCCCCCATCCTGTAGAACGTCCCGAAAAGATCGACGGACGTCATAAACCGAAGCATATAATCGTTTCTCAACGCTTCCGCCAGGACGCTTTCCACGGACATCTCCGTATCGGTATAAGCAACATTCGGAATCTCTTCCATCAGAACACTCAACGAGGCAACAATATGGAGAAGATAATACCGGATTGCCGATTCGTAATCTTCCGATTCGGTGTAACGATCGCCTGCCAAACGGTACGATTTCAAAAAAGAATCTCCCGTACGCCGGTAAAGTTCCATCGTTTTATCCAAACCGTTTTTTCTGAAAGAGGCATAAATATCGTTTATAAATGTTTTTCCCCGATCGGAATTCAAAAAAGCATTATACGAATTCAGTTCTCCGAAAGCCTTTGCCAGCCCCTCCCGATTATCGGTTCTGATGTACAATTCAATCAGAAAATAATAAATTTCATAGATGGAAGTATCGGATCCGAACGACACGGACTGCTCGAGGGCAATTTTGTAATTCCGTTCGGCAAGTTCGAATTCGCCTTCAATCTCTAAAATTCGGGCCATCATGACATAGACTTCCGGATTTTTCGGCTGATACCGGTACTCCTGAAAAAGATTGGCCAGTCTTATCCTGTCGAATTCGGATAAATCGGTCTTAACCCGAAAGAAGGTCTCCTCCTCAATCAAAGTTGTCTCAAAAAAGGCTAAATCGGTGTCGTAGACAATAGCCTCTTTCAATTCCGCGACATCCTCTTTCGTCAATCGGTCGGGCAACGAGTCGGCCGTAATATTTTCGATAGCCAGACATTTACGGAAACATATCATCGCATTTCCGTAGTCTCTGTTTTCGAAATAATTTTTTCCGCGCTCCAGCTGCATCCAGACCGGTTCGTTCTGTGCAAAAAGCGCTCCGTTTATCAGCAATAACAAGAAAATAAGAATCGGTTTCAAAATTTTTCTATCTCCTCTGTCAGCAAAGCCAACGCTTCCGATTGACTGACCTTTTTATATAATCGGCCTTTTTTGTAAAAGAGTATAGCATTTCCGGCGCCTGTCAGCCCGATATCGGCATCGGCCGCCTCCAACGGCCCGTTGACCTCGCATCCCATGACGGCCACCGTTATCGGCTTACTGTAGCGGTAGAGTAATTCCTGCACCTGCGACGCAAACCGGTTGTCGGCATCAAACCGCGCACGGCCGCACTTCGGGCAGGAGACCAGCTTCGGCATCGGCGCCCCTTTTCCGCAAGCCCGCAAAATTTCGACACCGGTCATCACCTCATCGCGGCAGCTGCCGGAAATCGACACCCGCAGTGTCTCGCCGATGCCTTCATTCAGCAAACGGGACAACGCCAATGTACTGCGGATAACGGACGATATCAGCGGACCGGCTTCGGTGACGCCGATATGAAGCGGATAATCCCACCGATCGCGGAAACGGCGGTTGGCTTCCACCGTACCTTCCGGATCGGAAAGTTTTAAAGAAAAAAGGGCATTTCGGAATCCGTATTTTTCGAGTATTTCGATTTCTTCTTCCGCGGCGGCCAAGGCGGCTTCCACCTTATCCAGCCCGCGGTATTTGACAGGCAGCGATCCGCCGTTAATGCCGACACGAATCGGGATATCCGCATCCGTACAGGCATGCAGAACGGCGGCAATTTTATCTTCGGTTCCGATATTGCCCGGATTGATTCTGACCTTGGAAACACCGGCACCCAACGCGGCCAGTGCCAGCCGGTAATCGAAATGAATATCGGCCACAACCGGCATGATGCCGGCAGCGCAAATCTGTCTTAAAGGTTCGATTGAAGCTTCGTCGGGAACGGCAAACCGAATCATCCGGCATCCCAAATCCCGAACGGCCCGCATTTCCGCCAGCAGCCGCTCCGTATTTTCCGCCCGCAACGGAAGCTTTCCCATCGTCTGCACGGAAACGGGAGCGTCTCCCCCGATAACGACATGTCCGACTTTTACTGAACGTACCATACCGTTACTCTAACACAATTCAGCCGAAATCGCAAGGCGATTTTTTTCCGGAAAAAAACCTCTGCCGGCGGCAGAGGTTTTTCTTCTTTATTTACCGAAACCGTTTCGGTCAGCAGAGAAAAGAAGCAACAGCGGCGGCAGCCGTTTCGACAGCCTCGACCGCAGCGGCCGCATCGACACGCGGAGCCTGGGCGACAACGGTCAGCATCAGCGCCATAACGAAAATCGCAACCGTTTCGATAATACCGAGAACGATAATGTAGTTGGCACCGCCTTTACCGGTTTCCGCATAAGCGTCGCAGGCGCACGCCGCGGCTTTTCCCTGCGCATAAGCCGAAGCCCCTATTCCGATTCCGCCGAAAACGCCGGCACCCAAAATAAACCACGGATCGACCGTCGCAATATTCGGCAACAGAGAAGCCAAAATCAAAACGAATCCGTACAGGGTCTGCGAAAGCGGGAAACCGCAGTAAACAACCAGCATAAAAGGAGCCGGTTTGTTCTGCTGATAACTTTTTTTCCATGCGCCGATGGCGGACTGAGCGGCCGCTCCGATCCCCATTGCCGACCCGAAAGCAGCCAGCGCCAGCGAGGCTGCAACACCCAAATAACCAAAATTAAACATAAAATCTCCTTATTCCTGATTGGTTTTCGTATTTTTAAACGGCTGGTACTTAATGCCCACCCATTGCTGCCCCAAATGTCCGGCAAATTCCAGCAAATTCAGTCGAACCGCATGAACGAGAATTGCCAGCACTCCCAACATCATATTCAATCCGTGACCGAAAATCAGAATCAAAGCTCCGAAAATCACTCCCGGCACCCCCAGCGACTCGGAGAGGTTTCCCGCCATTGATGAAAAGGCCATTTCGATTTGAAAAGAGGCCAGTCCGACGGCAAACAGACGAATATAACTCATAATATCGGAAAACATACTGACCGTATTCAGAAAGGTCGAAACGATACCGACCAGCCCCTTCCCGATATTTTTGAAAAAATGTTCGTCATCCTGTTTCCCGAACAGAATCAGAAAAAGAACCCCGACCCCGATCAGACCGTAAGAGACTGTCAGCATCGGTTTCTTCAGAATCAGCATCAGAATCAGGTTAAACATTCCCAGACAGACAAAGAGCCACCCCAGTTCGGTAAAGGCTTTTACCCGGGGTTTCTCCTTTAATCCGCGGAAAAAACTCCAGATGTGGGCGATCGAAATCTGTACCGTTCCGATGAAAAAACTGAGCCATTTGACGGTATCCGCCGATTCCGGTCCGAACGCATCGAGTGCCGGAACGGTAATCGCCTTCAACGGAGCCCATTCGGCCAGTGTTTGAGACGCAAACCAGTTTCCCGACAACGCCCCCCACACCATCGTGCAGAAGCTGAGCCAGGCGAAAAGCACGGTGACCGGAGAGACTTTTCCCGTTTTTTTGCGCGACACAACGGCCGCCCCCAGCGATCCGGCCAGAAAAATCAGTCCGTACCCGGCATCACCGATAATCATCGCAAAGAAAAGCGAAAAGAAAAAAAGGAAAAATCCGTTGATATCCGACTCTCTGTAACCGGGAACCGTTCCCAGAAAATCGAAAACAGGCTGAATCAGAGAGACGATTTTTCCGTTTTTGATTTTTGTCGGAACCGGATCCTCTTCTCCCGGATCATCGAGGATCAGTCCGACCGTATTGTCGCGGCAAACCTGCTTCAGGATGTCGACGCCGTCGACAGGCACGAATCCGACCAGATAAGCAACGGAAGCATCGCCTCCGGCGCCGTCCCGATATGTCTCGAATTCGATTCCGGCTGTCAGTTCATCGGCGTACCGCCGCAAGGCCGGAACCGCTCCGGCATAAGAAAGAATGCGCTGCCGGGCCGCCTCCGTCAGGCGCTCGTTTTCCGCGATTTTTTCGCGATACCGGCTCAACGAATATTCCGGCACCGGAAATTCGAGGCCGTCGATTTCCTCATCGCAATTCAGCAGCGCCACAGCCGCTGTTTTTTTCGACTTTCTCAGAATCAGATAGGGTACCGTTTCCGGCAACCCTTTCAGCTGCGCCTGTGTCAGCGTAAACAACCGGAAACGGAGTCCGGCTTTTGCCAACTGCTCCCATTCTTCGGGCGAAAAATCCCCCCACGGCTCCAGCGCCGTTACAACCGTCCGATAGCGGTTGGATTCCTCCGTCAGCCGGATGATTTCGGCATTCATTTCGGAAATCACCGAAACCGCTTCTTCGGGGTCGTATTTCCGCCCGGCGGCAGCTTTGTTTTTCCCGGCATCCGACAAGAGCGCGATCGCCAGCATCGTCTGTTCTTTCAGCTGCCGCAAAGATTCGACGGAAGATGTTTCCGGCGGTTTGACCGGCGTCAGATGAACCACTCCCGCCTCCCGAATTTTTTCGAGAGCCTCCGTTTTCCCGGCCGTCTTCATAAAAAGGATGGCTTTTTTCATCTCAACTATCATACGTCGGCCGTCCTTGTCAGTTTCTTTTTGGCAATCTTTCCGCGGACCACTTCCGAAGTCTGCTGATCGCCCAAATAAACCGATATTTTTTTGATAATTTCTTTCGTTTCCGGAATCTTGACCTTCTCGAAGAGGTTGACCCGCTGCGTTGCCGTCTGCAGTTCGCGGTTCAGAATCGCAATCTGCTCGTTCAGCACTTTGATTTCCATATCGAGCGTGATGACATCCCGCATCTTTACGATTGCTTTATCAATCCACAGCGGTGTCAGATAGAAATCGTACGAAGGCTGCACGAAATCGACTCCGTCGAACAGAGGAATCCGAATACCGGCAATATTCCCTTCGCCGCGCCGGATCTGCGTAACAGTCAGCCATTCGGGATTCAGCCGAAACGAATCGCCGAAAACGGCAATCCAGCTTTTGAATTCGGCTTCCAGCTGCTTCTTTTTCCCGAACACATCGGCTGCACGGGCTTCGATTGTTCTGATTTCGGTCTGAAGCTGCTGCTTTTTCAGCTGGAGTGTCGGCAGATAACGAACGAACATTTTCAGACGGTCTTTCTGCTTTTTCTGTTCGTTTTTCGTCAGTTTAAACTTTGCCATTCTCTAGCCCTCTTTCGGCCAAAACTTCTCAATCAGCTCGGTTTTGATTCCGGTTTCCTGCTTGTCGAAACATTCCGCCAGCATTTTCCACCCTTCATCGAGTGCCTCTTCCAGCGGAATATTCACCGAGAGGTTCATCATCTTCGATTCGAAAAGATAGCCGTATTTCAGGAGTTTTTCATCCCATCCCGACAAAGAAAAACCCATCGATTTTTTTTCGAGTGTATCTTTATAGGAAGCATACAGCTTAATCATCGCATCCATAATTGTCCGATGATCTTCGCGGGTCTTCGCGTTTACCTGCTGTTTCAACCGGGACAGCGAACCGAACGGCTCGATGCGTCCGCCTTTCAGATAATACTGCCCTTCCGTGATGTACCCGGTGTTATCGGGAACCGGGTGTGTCACATCGTCTCCCGGCATGGTGGTTACCGCCAAAATGGTAATCGATCCGGCACCGTCGATATCGACCGCTTTCTCGTAACGGGATGCCAGCTGGGAATAGAGATCTCCCGGATAACCGCGGTTGGACGGAACCTGTTCCTGTGTAATCGAAATTTCTTTTTTGGCATCGGCGAAGTTGGTCATATCGGTCAAAAGTACCAGAACCCGTTTGCCCTGCAGCGCAAATTTTTCGGCAACGGCCAGCGAAATATCGGGCACCATCAGACATTCGACTGTCGGGTCGGATGCCGTGTGAATATACATAATCGTACGCGACAACGCCCCTCCCTCTTCGAGAGTTTCTTTAAAGTAGAGGTAGTCGTCGTATTTCAATCCCATACCGCCGAGAATGATCATATCGACTTCGGCCTGAAGGGCAATCCGCGCCAGCAGTTCGTTATAAGGTTCTCCGGAAATCGAAAAAATCGGCAGTTTCTGCGATTCGACCAGAGTATTGAAAAGATCGATCATCGGAATTCCGGTTCGAACTATTTTACTCGGCACAATTCTTTTGGCCGGATTAAATGAAGGGCCGGCAATGGTAATCAGATTTTCGGAAAGCGCCGGACCGTTATCGCGCGGCTCCCCGGAACCGGTAAAGACGCGCCCCAACAGATTGTCCGAAAACGAAACCCTCATCGGGTTGCCCAAAAACCGCACGGAATCTCCGGTCGAAACCCCGCGGCCGCCGGCAAACACCTGCAGCGACACCATATCCCGATCGAGTTTAATGACTTCCGCCAGTGACGTTCCGAATGACGTGGTGATTTCGGCCAGCTCGCCGTAGGCGACATTCTTCGCTTTTACCGTAATCACGTTTCCCGAAATCGATTCGATCTTGCTGTAAATTTTGTCCATCTTATTTTACCTCCGCTGCTTTCAAAACGGCTTCGCTGTGAGGCAAATATCCGTCACGGCGTTCCTCAACGAAGGCCTCAATCTCTTTCTCGATACGCAGAAATTCGTCCGACAGATAGGCAGTCCCGTTCAGGTCCAGCGTTTTCAGGCGCAACCCGGCAAACCAACGGCGGGCTTCGTCTTTTTCCGTAAATTTCAGATTCGCCGCAGCGATTCTGACAATCAGTTTAAAATAGCGGTGCTGCCGTTCCGTCGGAACCGCCGCATCGACCGGGTCAAAGGAGTTCTGCTGAAAATAAACCGCATCGACATATTCACCTTTCAGATAAATCAGGAAGTCCTCGAGGCTGGTTCCTTCTTCTCCGACAACCTTCATCATCTGGTCGATCTCGGCACTCTTGCGCATGACATCGTAGACATAGCCGGTTACGGAAGAGGGAATCAGACTTTTATACTTGCTCCACGATTCCAGCGGGTGAATGGCCGGATATTTACGGGCATCGGAGCGTTCGCGGGATAATCCGAGAAATGCACCGACCACTTTCAGGGTCGCCTGCGTTACCGGCTCGTCGAAGTTTCCTCCCGCAGGCGATACGGTACCGCCGATCGTAACCGAACCGACAGATCCGTCCTTTAACCGTACCAGACCGGCGCGCTCGTAAAAAGCGGCAATGGTCGATTCGAGGTAAGCCGGGAAAGCTTCGTCTCCGGGAATTTCTTCCAGACGGCCGCTCATTTCGCGCATCGCCTGCGCCCACCGCGAAGTCGAGTCGGCAATCAGCAGAACGTTCAGCCCCATCTGCCGGTAATATTCGGCCAACGTCACTGCGGTGTAAACGGATGCTTCGCGGGAGGCGACCGGCATCGACGATGTGTTGGCGATAATCACGGTGCGTTCCATCAGCGACCGCCCCGTTTTGGGGTCCGTCAACTCGGGAAACTCTTTCAGCGTTTCCACAACCTCTCCGGCCCGCTCTCCGCAGGCCGCAATAATCACAATATCGACATCGGCATGGCGGCTCAGCGTCTGCTGCAAAACCGTTTTGCCGGCGCCGAAAGGACCGGGAATACAGAAGGTTCCCCCCAAAGCGACAGGCAGGAAAGTATCGATCAGGCGCACCTGCGTCACCATCGGCTTCACCGGCTTCAAACGCTCACTGTAGCATTTCACGGCTCTTTTGACAGGCCATTCAAACATCATTGTCAGGTCGTGACTGTTGCCTCCGGCGTCTTTAATAACGGCAATTTTATCCGCCACCGCATACTCCCCTTCCGGGGCAATCCAGTCAACGGTGTATTCCCCCAAAAACGAAAACGGAACCATAATCCGGTGGGTAAAAGCTGCTTCGGGAACGGTCCCCAACGTGTCGGCCGCCGCAACCGTTTCGCCTTTCCCGACAACCGGCGTAAAGGCCCATTTTTTCTGCCGATCCAACGCATCCAGATAAACACCGGGTTCGAGAAAAAACCCTGTCCGGGCTGCCAGTTCGGGAAGCGGATTCTGCAATCCGTCATAAATCTGACCGAGCAGTCCGGGCCCCAATTCGACGGCAAGCATTTCACCCGTAAACTCGACATCGTCTCCGACCTTAATCCCGCCGGAAATTTCATAAATCTGCATTTGGGCGGTATCACCGTTGATGCGAATAATCTCCGATTTCAGCCGTTTTCCGTTTGACAAAACATATCCGACTTCGTTCATCGCGATTTTGTCCGAAACTTCGACCGTAATCATATTTCCGTTGACGCCCGACACTTTTCCTTTTGCACTCATCGTTTATACTCCGATTTCAGACTCGTTTCCGATCACCGTTTTGTAGAGGGCTGTATACTGCGCTTCTCCTTCTTCCTCCCGAAAGCGGGCATTCCGTTCCGCCAGCCGCAACTGAAGTGCATAGACGGCAACCGCATCAAAATCAAAATAGTGACCTGTCTTTAGATTTTCCAAATAATTCCAACGTTCGGCATCCCACTGCTGTTCGGCTTTCAGCGGGGAATCGGTTTTGTAGAGAACGGAGGCCAATGCGGCAGCCGCCGGCATCGGTTCGCCGTCACGGCAGTCCCGAACGGCCTCTCCTCCTTCAGCCCGCAGTCGAACCAAAGCATTCCGGACTGCCCGATCCCACCTGAGATACTCTTCGCCCGCACCTGCGCCCTTACACTCCGGTTCTTCCGCAAGAAGATTCTTCAGCCGCAGATAATCATCCGGCGAGAGCTGCTCCGATGCATTGCCGATAAAAAGATCGGACGAAATGCCGGGAGGCGACTTCAGATCAATCGAGGGCACGGATGCCATCAGATAATAATAATTTTTCACAGACCGGCTCCGTCAGACATCAAGCAATTCCGCAATTTTCGGATTCAGACAGACAGACAGCATCCGGGCAATCTTTTCGTCACTGAAATCGTAGTAAGCGGATCCGTCTTTCATCTCCAGGCGGAACCCGGCATTAATGCGGGGAGAAGGAATCACTTCCAATCCCTCTTCGAGCTCTTTTGCCAAAGACTGTTTTAACAGATTCGTCAGTTCGGATACATCCTTTTCGGAAACGGCAATTTTCATCGCACCGGCCTTTTCTCCCGTTGCGGTCACGACGGCAGGAATCACCGTCCGCAGAAGCGCCGTATCGAGATTTTCGTCGACGGCCGAAATCAAAATCCGCGAGAAAATCTGCTCTATTTTCTTTTTCAGATTCAGAATCAAATCCCGACCTGCCTGCTGCAGAGCCGCTTTACCGGACTCCTCAAATTGGCGCGCCCGATTTTCGGCATCGGCAATTTTATCCGCAGCCTCTTTTTCGGCGCGTTCGATAATCATTCGTGCACGGTTCTCCGCCTTATCCAACATTGTCTTTTTTTGAATTTCGGCAGCATTTATTCCTTCTTCTTTAATTGACCGTATCAATTCTTCAAGCTGTAATTCCATTGACTGATACCTCGCTTTCGTTCATAATTAATTATAAACACTCGGAAAAGACAAGTCAAACAAAAAATCAAATTTAACATAAAATAAATAGAAGCAAAAATAAAAAAAAGAGTCCGTATCGGACTCTTTTTCGGTGTTAAAGGGTTTCTTTTATCTGCTCGAACATCTGTTTGGCCAGACCGAGACCGGCAGTCGCGGAAATTTTTTCGGCGTACGAATCATACAATCGATCCTCAAAAATCTCCCGGCTCATGCCGCCGTCAAACAGCCCCCCCTTGGGAACCGTACTGCGCATCGAATCGAGCATCTGTTTGACAAAAATCGATTCGAAATCGACACATGCCTGATACAGTTTTTTCTCTTCGGCCGATGTCAGCACTTTACCTGCCGTCACTTCGGGGGCCGCCGGTGCCGCTCCCGGTAAATATCCGTAAGAAGGAATCGATCCGATCATTTCCGTTCACCTATCGTCTTAAGTTATTGGCAATTCCCAGCATCGCATCGCTGGTCTGAATGGCCTTCGAGTTCAATTCGTAGGCTCTCTGCGCCACAATCATATTCACCATTTCATTGGCCACGGAAACGTTACTGGCTTCGACAAATTTGTGCTGAATCTGTCCCATTCCGTCCATTCCCGGCAATCCGGCAATCGCCTCGCCGGATGCGGCCGACTGTTTGAACAGATTGTCTCCCAGCGCATTCAAACCCGCCGGATTGACAAACCGGTAGAGCTGCACCTGTCCGATAACCGCTGCCTCTTCCTGACCGGGAATTTTACACGACACTTCTCCCTGCGGAGAAATCGCGACCGATTCGGGAATGAAGTTCTCGGGAAATGTTATCTGCGGGAAGGCATAAAGTCCTTTGTTGGTGACCAGTTGTCTTTCGCGGTCGACTTTAAACTCTCCGTTTCGGGTATAGGCAAATGTCCCGTCCGGCTGCAGGACACGGAAAAACCCTTCGCCGTCAATCGCCATATCGGAAAAAACGCCTGTTTCCTTCAAACTGCCCTGTTCGAAAAGCCGCTGGGTCGCCGATACTTTGGTTCCGTGTCCGACCTGCATCGGAAGCGGCACCACTGTCAATTCGGTTGCGGGCGTGCCGGCCGTTCTCTGCGTCTGATAAATGAGATCCTCGAATTCGGCTCTCATTTTTTTGTATCCTGTTGTATTGACATTCGAGAGGTTGTTCGAAATTGTGTCTACATTATACTGCTGGGCGGTCATTCCGCTCGCCGATGTCCATAATGCCCTCATCATACCGCATCACTCCTACCGACGCATCACGTCGTTAATAAATTTATCGGCCAAAGTATCGTGTGCCTGTAACGATTTTTGATTGGCTTCGTAGGCTCTGTTCAGCTCGATCATTTTCACCATCTCTTCGACCGAATTGACATTCGATGTTTCCAGAAAACCGGAATGAACTTTTCTGTCGACTCCCAGTGCAACCGTCTCCGGGGCACCCGAATATTCGGTATTTGTCCAAAGCGAATTCCCCTGTTTGCGCAGATAGCGGGGTTCCTCGAAGTCGACGACACGCAGACGGTCGACCACTTCTTCTTCTTCCCAGTCGTTTTCCCGCATCGTCACAAGCCGTCGGGGATCTTCGGCATACCGCGGATTATGATAAATCGTTCCGTCGGCATCAATCCGGAAATTGTTCAGTTTCAGATAAATATAACCGTTTTCCCCCATGACAGGCAGTCCGTCTTTCGTCACCAGAAGGCCGTTGTCATCGAGTGTAAAACTGCCGTTACGGGTATAACGCTCGCCCTGAGGAGTCTGTACGCAAAAGAATCCGGTTCCGCTTAGGGCCACATCGAAGGGATTTTCCGTTTCCCGCAACGAACCCTGCTGAAAATCGGTATAAACTTCATTGAGTTCGACCCCGGTTCCCAATTTTCCCAGATAGGGAGCTTTGTCAATCGATCCGACGGGAAACCGTTCGACAATATCCGTATTCAGACGACGCATCATCAGTTCGGGGAAAGCTTTGTTGGCCGTGTAATCGCGTTTGTATCCGATCAGATCGACGTTTGCCATGTTGTTTGCCACCGCATCCATTTTGTGCATTTGAACAATCATGCCGCTGGCGCCGGTATAAATTCCTCGTAACATCTGTAAACCTCTGATTTACTCATCGGCATACAAAAATTTTTCTTTATTGATTTCTTTTTAAATCGGAAGAAAATCGGCGGCCGCCACCGCGGTCGGCCGCCTTCCTTTTGCGAATCGGAACACCGGAACGCGGTCAGGATTTCCGTTCGGACAAACCGAGCGCCTTTAAAACTTCGGCGCAGATTTCGCGGGAAACCTCGATCGTTTTGTCCATAGTGAGATTGAGATAGCCGTGATCGGCGTCCGGCACGACATGAAGCTCGACCTGCCCGCCGGCTTCTTTGATCTTTTCAATCAAAATCTCCGATTGGGAAATCGGTACCATGGTATCGGCATCACCGTGCCAGATGATCATCGGCGGCATCTTATCGCTGACCCATTCGGTCGGAGATTCCTGCCGCCGAATCCGCTTCGAAACGATTCCGACAGCCGGCTGGTCTTTTTGGAATGCCACCAGATCGGCGGGACCGAATTCGTTGACAATCAAACGGATTCCTTCCGGATGACGCAAGGCTTCCAGCATGGCCAGATGGGAACCTGCCGACTGACCGTGAATGACGACACGATTCATATCCAGGCGATAGGTTTCGCTTTCGCGGCGCAGATATTCCATTGCCTCATGAATATCCTTGGAAAGATTCGGGAAAGGCGTCTCCCAGACAAAGCGGTACCCGATCGAAACAACGACCACCCCGTGCTGTCTTAACGGTTCGATCAGCGATTCTTCATACAGACGGATAAACTCTTTGGAACCGGCGACCCACGAACCGCCGTGAACGAAAACATAAACCGGCGCCGGTTGAATCGGCATCTTTTCGCATCCGCCTTCGGGCCAGTAAATATCCAGAGAACAGCGGCGGAAGGAATCGCGATAGCGGACATCGACCGTTACCTCTCCGGACGGTGCGGGTAAATTTCCGATAAATTTCCTGTATTTTACGGTATTGCAGGAAGTCAGCAACAGCAGAAGTCCAAACAAAAGAAAGATTTTATTTTTCATAACCGGTCCCTCCTTCAAACGGGATTCAAAACCCGCCCGATGCTATTATAATGTCTGTTTTGCCGGTCGGACAAGACTTTTTTTAAAAAAAAGCTTCCGAGTTAATCGGAAGCTTTCTCTCCCCCGGACGGACTTGAACCGCCGACCCAATGGTTAACAGCCATTTGCTCTACCGACTGAGCTACAAGGGATTATGGGACAATAATATCGTATTCGAAGAATTCTGTCAAGCGGTAATCAAAAAAAATTAACCGCTTTCGGAATTTTGCCGATACAATAATAAGATTTCTGACTTTTCGAGAGGATAAAGATGTCACAAAAATTTTTCAAATCGGTTACCGCCGTTGCGGCCGTCTGTTGTATTTGTCTGTTTGCGGCCGGTTCTTTCCGTCTGGGCAAAGAGGCCTGCGTCCGCAAAAATATTGCCGATCACCGTTTCGCACAGATTGACAAGTCATTTATGAATCAGCTGAAAATCAACGATTCCGTTTCCGAGGAAATGAAATCGATTTTAAAGGACGAGGTCCGAACCAATCCCGATATCGATTTCGTCTCGATATCGGAAAACGACAGTGAAATTTTTTCCGTTCGCAAAACCGACCCCCACGGTAAACCCGTATACAAAGAAAGCAGAAACCTGCTGCTGACCCGCTACTCGAAACCGTACGCACTCGACAAAGGAGAGACTTACAAAATCTCCGTCCGATTCCGGATTCTTTCCGAAGCTGCTGTCAATCAGACATTTTTCTGTCTGCTGATGTCGTTTCTGCTTCTTTCGATTATCATCGCTGCCTGTGCCGTCATCCCTCTGCGCAGAAAAAAATCAGCGGCGGGTCCGCTGTTCGACACTCTCGACAATCATAAATTCGCCCGCAACGGTCACGACGGCAAGCCGGCTCCGGAACCGGGGCGGGAAGATGTCTCGGCCGAAACGGAGGAAGATTCGGTAGAGCAGGCCGAGTCTTTCTTTGCAAACGACGATGAAGATGAATACGAACCCGAAGACGAGACCATTTTGGATTTGGACGAACTGACCTCCGACAGTGACGATGAATCCGATTTCTCCGACCGCGACCCGGTCATCGATCTCAACTTCAAACGGAACAGTTTTCCCGCTGCCGCCGGAGATATTATCGATCTGTCTGTCGAACGGAGCGAAAACTGCATTCTGCTGATCACGGAATTCGGTTCGACGGCAGATGACAAAAAAGATTCGATGATTCGATCGGAGTGGGAAAATGTTTTATCGGAACAGAAAGCTCTGTATAAAACGGATCGCAAAAAAACTATCGCCGTACTGCCGCGCTGCACTCTGACCGACGGCATCAAACTGATTCAGGATTTCAGAGAATCGAGACCGGATAACGGCGACTATATGTGGAATGCCGGACTGACCGCTTTAAACGGACGTAAGATGCGTTACGAAGAGCTGCTGAACGAAGCCAGCCGTGCATTGATTAAATCACAGCTTGATAATGACAATACGGTTGTCTGTTTTAATGCGGATGCCGAGAAATACAACCGTTACAGCAAAATTGACTGAAATTACCAGCGCTGCCGCACGGAAACCCCGGCGGCAGCCAGTTCCGTCTTAATCTGCGGCACCGTCCAGGTGCCGTAGTGCACCATCGAAGCAATCAGAGCCGCATCGGCCCGTCCTTCCGTCAGCACCTTTGTCAAATGTTCCGGTTCCCCTGCACCGCCGGAGGCCACCACCGGGATTCCCGCATTATCGGCGACCATCCGCGTCAGGTTGATTTCATAACCGTCACAGGTGCCGTCGGCATCAATTGAATTTAAGACCACTTCGCCCGCACCGCGTCTCTCCGCCTCTCCGATCCATTCCAGCACATCCCGTCCGGTAGGCGTCCTGCCGCCGTTAATCACAACACGATAGCCGCTCGGCATCTGCGGATCCTTCAATGCATCAACACCCAAAACAATACACTGACTTCCGAAACGGGCTGCCCCTTCCTCAATCATCTTCGGATTTTTCACCGCCTGTGAATTGAGACTGACTTTTTCCGCGCCCGCATCGATGACACGGCAAATATCATCGAGAGAAGAAAGTCCGCCGCCGACACAAAACGGAATGAATATTTTTTCGGCGACCTTTTTGACAACATCAATCATAATACCGCGCTTTTCGGCCGAAGCGGTAATATCGTAGAAAACAAGCTCGTCGACTCCCTGTCTGTAATATTCGGCCGCCATTTCGACCGGATCTCCGATATCTTTATTTCCCTGAAAACGGACACCCTTCGTCGTTTTCCCGTCGCGAACATCGAGACAAATGACAATTCTTTTCCGAAACATTCCGCCCTCCTTTTACATTTCCAAAAAATTATCCAGCAGCTGCAACCCGTAGCGACCCGATTTCTCGGGGTGAAACTGAACGGAAAAGAGCGTATCATGCCAAACAGCCGACGCAAACCGGCTGATATAATCGGTTGTTCCGATGACGGACGACTCATCGGCCGGCACCGCATAATACGAATGGACAAAATAAAAATCGGCATCCTCGGGAATTCCCCGAAACAGAGGTGATGCGGTTTTTCTTTCCACCGTATTCCAGCCGATTTGAGGAACCTTGAATCCGCTGCTTCCGGGAAACCGCCTGACCTCTCCGGGAATCAGCCCCAGACAGGAGGCATGACTCTCTTCGCTTTTTTCGAAAATAATCTGGTGGCCGAGGCAAATTCCCAGCATATCTTTCCCCGACTTTAACCATTCGGAAAAAAACGACGGCCATCCCGCTTTGCGCAGAACATCCATTGCACTGCCCGCTTCTCCGACACCGGGAAAGATCAGTTTATCGCATCGTCTCAGTTCTTCCGGCACATCGGAAACCGTAAAACTGACATTCAGACAGGACAAGGCCGACCTGACACTGGTTAAATTTCCGGCTTTATAGTCTACAACTCCGACAAGCATACGTCCTCCGTTTTTATTATACATAAATAAAAAGAAGAATCAATGAAATCAATGAAGGAGTATCAGGGAAGAAATCACATTTGTCCTTTGAACTGAACAATAATCGAAATCAAAACCGTGGAAAGAGTTCCCGTATCGAGATTGAGCGACGAAATCAGCACTTTATTTTCTTCGTTGGTAAATTTCATTTCGCGTGATGCCGTCCGCCCCGCATCGCCCGCATAGGAAATCAGATAATTGGAGACGACTCCCTTCAGCAACCCGCGGAAAAGTCTGGCGGACCGGGCATCGGAAAAATCGATACTGCATTGAATTGTATACCGGTTTTCTTCGAACCGGTTGCCGTTGAGAGAAAGTGCCTGTATCGGCAGCTTTACGGCACTGCCTCCGGCTGTCCCCCCTCCGAGACCGGCAATCTTATTAAAATCGGATATCAGCGCCGAAAAATCGTCATCCAGATTGACAAGATCGACAGAAATTCCCCGGTCCGGATTTCTTCCTGCCGCGATATCGACAACAAGCAGATAAGGTTTGACAATCTTTAACGACGCCGATCCGTCTTTGGTTTCAAACCGGCCCGGCGAAACCTCTGTCAGCTGTTTCTGTTTTCTGAAACTGCTTTCCAATATGGAAGCGGGGAAAGCACCGGATAAAGCAATGGTCACCGTCATCGACCCGTCGCCGGGATCGGAAATGCCGAGCAGAACATGTTCCACCATTCCGAGCAGCATCGATATCCGCTTATCGGTCAAATTAATCCGTTTGACAACCTGCCCGATAAGCGGCTGATTTTCTCCCGCATTGAAAGAAAAAAGAATATGTGCGTTTGACGGTATATATTCGATTAATTCTTTTCGGCTGTCGGGAGGCACGGTTGCGCATCCCGCAAAGAGAAAAATCAGAAATAAACCGGCAAGGCTTTTTTTCATCCGATATTAAACCTTTTCCAGCCTGAAGGTACACCCGGCATCGCCGACGGAAACAGCCGATCCTTTTAAATCGGAATCAAAAGAAATCGAAACCGTTAACGTTTCTTCCAAAATCTTATCTTCAAACGCATCGACGGCGGCCGCTGTCTCTTCCGAACCGTTCCAGTAAATCCGAATCCGGTCGGAGACTTCGAACCCGTTTTCTTTGCGGAGGTTCTGAACCGCACGGATAAAATCACGCGCCAGCCCCTCGTTTTTCAATTCGTCCGTCAGTTCCGTATCGAACGCAATGGTCAGAGCCCCCTCATTGAGAATCCTGAGATTTTCCTTTTCGCTGCGCTGAACCACAATCGAATCGGCATTGATATCGAGAGCACCGAACCCTTCGATATCAATCGAAAGCACCGCTCCGTCGAGAAGGGACTGAATCTCCGCTCCCGTCAGACGCGAAATCTGATCGGCCGCCGCTTTCATCGATTTACCCAACCGGGATCCCAATGTCTTGAAGTTGGCTTTTGCCGCATATTCGACCAGATCTTCTTCGTTTTCCCTGAACAGAACCGATTTGACATTCAGCTCTTCTTTGATGAAATCCTCCATCTGACGCAGGATATTCCGCTGTTCCCGATCCCGGGTGACGATGTGCATTTCTTTCAGCGGCAGACGTGTCTTCAGAGAATAGGCTGCCCGAAGAGCCCGTCCCATTGTCACCGCCTTCTGCGTCACTTCCATTTTCTGTTCCAGCGTGTAATCGCGCCGTTTTTCGTCCGGCGCGGGATAATCGCACAGATGAACGCTGGCCGGCATCTTCTCCTGACGCAGATTGAGATAGATCTCTTCGGTTACAAACGGAATAAACGGAGCGGCAATCTGAATCAGTTTCATCAGAACCGTATACAGCGTATCGTAGGCCTGATTCTTGTCGCGATCGTTTTCGCTCTTCCAGAAACGGCGGCGGCTGCGCCGGATGTACCAGTTATTCAGCAGATCGAGAAATTTCAGAATCGGATCGCACGCCTTACTCAGTTCGTATTTCTCCATGCAGGCGATAACCGCGCCATTCATCCGTTCCGCTTCCGACAAAATCCAGCGGTCGAGCGGGTTATCGGGGGTGTAATCGATCGGTGACGGTGCGGCGTGGTCGATATTGGCGTAAGTTACAAAGAAACTGTAAGCGTTCCAGAGCGGCAGAATCACGCTGCGAAGCACCTCGCAAACACCGTCTTTCGAAAACTTCAGATTCTCGGCACGAACGACCGGCGAACTCATCAGATAAAACCGCAGCGCATCGGCTCCGTAACTGCCGACAACTTCCATCGGATCGGGATAATTTTTCTTCCGCTTCGACATTTTCATGCCGTCTTCGGCCAGAATCAGTCCGTTGACAATGACATTGCGGTACGGGCTCTTATCGAACAGCAGCGTTCCCAAAACCATCAGCGTGTAGAACCATCCGCGGGTCTGATCGAGACCTTCCGCAATAAAATCGGCAGGGAAAAATTCGTTCTCCTTTCCGGAGCGTTCGAACGGGTAGTGGTGCTGCGCATACGGCATCGAACCCGACTCGAACCAGCAGTCGAGCACTTCGGGAGTGCGGCGGTAGGTCTTGCCGTCTTTCCGGATGATGATTTTATCGATGACATGTTTGTGCAGATCGTCGACTTTTTCGCCGGAAAGTTCTTCCAACTCCGCAATCGACCCGACGCAGATACGGTCTTCGGGATCCGCTTCATTAATCCAAACGGGAATACAGGAGCCCCAAAAACGGTTGCGGGAAATATTCCAGTCAATCGCCTCTTTCAGCCAGTTGCCGAACCGTTTGCTGCCGACATAATCGGGAATCCAGCGCACCGTGTCGTTATTGGCCGAAAAGCGGTCGCGGACATCTTCAATCCGAACGTACCACGCTTCGATAGCGCGGTAAATCAGCGGTGTATCGGTCCGGTCGCAGAACGGATAACTGTGCGTGATTGATTCCTGTTTAATCAGTTTCCGCTCCTCTTTCAGGCGGCGGATAATCGCTTTATCGGCATCTTTACAGAAAAGACCTTCGTATTCGGGAACCCGGGCGGTAAAGCGGCAGGAATCGTCGAGCGGGTCGACAATGCCGATGCCGGCGGCGCGGCAGACGCGGAAGTCGTCTTCTCCGTAAGCCGGCGCAATGTGAACGATTCCGGTACCGTCTTCGGTTGTCACATAACCGTCCTGTAAAATCACAAAGGCATTTTCGGTGTCCGCGAAATACGGAAACAGAGGTTCGTAGCGCAAACCCGTCAGCTCACCGCCTTTGAAGGCCGCCAAAACGCGGTATTCGTCTTCACCGCGGTAGTAGGCCGCCAACCGGGCCTTCGCCATCAGATAGACTTCCCCGTTATCGGCATCCTCCACCGCGACATAATCGATATCGGGACCGACACACAGAGCCAGGTTTTCCGGCAGCGTCCACGGGGTGGTGGTCCACAGAAGGGCGTAAACCGCCTTGGAGGCATCGATTCCGGGAACGGAAGAGACAATCCGCGCTTTCACCGTAACGGCCGGATCCTGTACGGTTTTGTAGTTGCTGCCGGCTTCGAAATTGGAAAGCGGCGTTGTCAGCTTCCAGCTGTACGGCATAATCCGGTACGACTTATAAATCCGGCCCTGATTATACAGCTGCTTAAAAACCCACCAGACCGACTCCATAAAATCGCGATCCATCGTCTTGTAACCGTTTTTAAAGTCGACCCAACGTCCCATTCGGGTAACCGTCTTTTCCCACTCATCGACATAAGTCGATACCATCGAACGGCACTGTGCGTTAAATTTATCGATTCCCGCTTCGACAATCGCCGCGGTTCCTTTCAGGTCAAGTGCCTCCTGAGCCAGCGCCTCAATCGGCAGTCCGTGACAGTCCCATCCGAAAACACGCTCGACATATTTTCCTCTCATTGTCTGAAAACGGGGAACCACGTCTTTAATTGTGCCGGCAAGCAAATGACCGTAATGAGGTTTTCCTGTCGCAAACGGAGGGCCGTCATAAAAGATAAATTTCGGAGCTTCCGCACGATTTTCGAGAGATGCTTTAAAAACTGAATTCTCTTCCCAAAATTTCAGAACGGCTTCTTCCATTTTCGGGAAACTGACTTTCGGATCGACCGGTTTATACAAAATTCCTCCCCGGGACAAAAAATACCCTATTTTACCTGTAAATAATACGGCAAATAGGGTAAAATTTCAATAGGAGGACTCCTTTTTCGGACGAGGAATTTCGACCGTTCTCCGGTTAACGGAACAAATCTCCCGGAAATACTTTTTTCTTTATGTAAGGACGAATTTCTTCGAAAGAGAAAAGAACCTCGGGCATCCCCGTCGAATAGGGTCCCAACTGGTATTGCGACCAGACAAACAGAATTCCTTTTTCCGTTATTGCCCATCGGCACTCCGGATCAAATCCCAGTTTATCGTAATCGTAAAAAGAATCCTCGGTTAAGGTCGAAGGTTCGCTGATCAGTTTTGTCCGAACCGCTTTTACAAATTCCGGATCGGAATCATTCAGCCAGTCAAGACCGGTAATCTGTTTTCCCGAAGCCCGCTCAAATACAAAACCGGATACCGCCGACATTCCGTGAGCACCGCCTGTATATTCGTAAACCGCTGTCTGTAAAGAAATCAAATTCCGATCGGCATAAAGAAACCGAATATGGCTGTGCATTTCGTAATGATACGATCCGTTCGGATTTTCGGCTGCTTTTTGCCATTGACTCAGTTTGGGCGCTATCGACTCGGCCATATATTTCCGCACAGCATCCCCGCCGATATAAGGTCCGGCCGCCGCCAACGCGCTGTTGCCGGTTACCGCTTCCGTCATTTTTACAGCCGCTTCCGCTTTGTCTGTCGGAAAATAGGGAATCCGGCAGCTGTACTCGAAGCGGCGATCCTTTATCGAGGTCGAGAACCGATATTCGTAAACAATCAGTGTACGCCAAAACGGATCGGCCTTTCCCGAAAAAAGAATTGTTTTCCCTTCTCCGGCGGGAACGGTACCGGAAACCGCCTCCTCCCCTTCGGCAAAAGAAAACGAAATGCTGTCGAAATCGTAAGCAGGTTCTCCCCTCCAGTCAAAAACAGTCATTTCGACACGGGATGAAATATCCTCAAATACCAGAAAAAAAAGAGTCGGTTGCCCGTCAATCTCACCCCGAAATCCGCGGTATTCTTTACGCACAACCGTTCCGTCAAGAGCCTCCTTCTCCGGCGATCCGAAACTCCACGCACTGCCCGCGAAAACAATAAGCAGACATAATAAAAAGATTTTTTTCATTGCGCCCTCCTGTCGATACCGGTATTAGACAACAGCCGAAGGGGTTCGGCAAATCTTTACTCTATTTTAACGGATTATTAATCTTCGTTTTTGACCGCGCCTTTAATCACCGCTCTGCGGATTTTTCCGCTGATTGTCTTCGGCATTTCGTCAACGAAATCGATAATCCGCGGATATTTGTAAGGAGCCGTTGTTTCCTTCACATGCCGCTGGAGCTCTTTTTTCAGCTCCTCGGATGGCGTGTAACCTTCGTGAAGGCGGATGGTCGCTTTGACAACCTGCCCGCGAATCGGATCCGGAGCCGGCGTTACGGCACACTCGAAAACCGCTTCGTGTTCCAGCAGGGCACTTTCCACTTCGAACGGTCCGATACGGTAACCGGAACTTTTGATGACATCGTCCGCACGGCCGACAAACCAGAAATACCCCTCTTCGTCCTGCCAGGCAATGTCACCGGTATAGTAAAGTCCGTCGTGCATGACGGTCTTTGTCCGCTCTTCGTCACGATAATAGCCTTCGAAAAGAGAGACGGGATGCCCTTCCGAAAGATCGATGGCAATCTGTCCGTTTTCGCCGACAGCCACAGGCTGTCCGCTTTCGTCGACCAGCTTAATGTTATACAACGGAACGGGAATCCCCATCGAACCCGGCTTCGAAGGAATCCACGACGGCGTCATCACCGTAATGGCCAGCTCGGTCTGTCCGTAACCTTCTTTCAGCGAGAGCCCTGTTTTTTCCCGAAACAGTTTAAAGATTTCGGGACTCAACGGTTCGCCGGCAACAACGCTGTATTTCACGGAAGAAAAGTCATATTTCGACAAATCTTCGAGCATCATAAACCGGTAAATGGTCGGCGGTGCGCAAAAAGTGGTAATTTTGTATTTTTCGATTTTCTCCAGCAGTGACTTTGCCTGAAAATGTTCCATATCGTAAGCAAACACAACCGCACCGCAAATCCACTGTCCGTAAATTTTCCCCCAGGCGGCTTTGGCCCAACCGGTTTCCGAGACAGTCAGATGAAGTTTATCATCCTCGACATTCTGCCAGTACCGGGCCGTTACGATATGACCGAGCGGATAGGCCTGATCATGACAGACCATTTTCGGATGCCCGCTGGTACCCGATGTGAAATAAATCAGAATCGGTTCGTTGCTCTTCGTTTCGACACGACTCCATTCGGCACTTTCTTTTCCGATTTCGGCATCGAAATCGATCCAGTTTCCGACCGCTCCGCCGACGGAAGCCACTGTTTCGACGGTGGGCGATTCCGGTAGCGATGCTTCGACATGAGAGCGGATTTCTTCTTCGTTCACCGTCACAATCATTTTGACGGAAGCCGCACAGTTGCGGTAAACAAGGTCTTTTTTTGTCAGCAGATGCGTTGCCGGAATAGCCACCGCACCGAGTTTGTGAAGACCGACCAGCGCGTACCAGTACTGATACCGCCGTTTCAGAATCAGCATCACTTTATCGCCTTTTCCGATTCCGTGATTCCGGAAAAAATTGGCGGCGCGATTGCTGAGATCGCTCATTTCGGCAAATGTAAATGTCCGTTCCGTTTCATCATTGCACCAGACCAGAGCTTTTTTTTGCGGATCTTCCTGCGCATAAACATCGACAATGTCGTATCCGAAATTAAAATTTTCGGGCACCGTAATTTTCAATTTCGTCCGGTAATCTTCCAGGTTATCAAACGGTCCTGTCGCATAACGTTCGTATAAATTCATGGTTGTCTCCTAAAAAATAACCGCAAGAAAGAGCGCCGGTTCATCACCGACCACCTGCATGGCGTGATCCTGAGAAGAATCGAAATAGATGGAATCGCCTTCTTTCAGCAGCGCTTCGTGCTCTCCGATAAAAAAACGGATTTCACCCTTCAGCACATAATTGAATTCCTGTCCGTCGTGGTGATATTTTTTCACTTCCCTGTTTTTTCCGGGCGGAACCGTTACCAGAAACGGTTCGGCTTTCCGGTCGGCGAAATTGGCGGCAAGCGACTGATAGCCGTATTCGGCCCGGCGGTGAACATCAACGCCCTTCCCGGCCGGTGTCACCGTAAACGAATGGAGATGGGGATCTTCTCCCGTCAACAACGTCGTCAGACCGACACCGCAGATTTTTCCCAGCTGATGCAGCACACTGACCGATACTTCGACCGTCCCCTCTTCGACCTGTTTCAAAAAATCGACCGTAACCCCCAGTTTCTCGGCGAGCGACTCCTGCGACAATTCGCAATCTTCTCTCAATCCTTTCACCCGCTCTCCGATCTGCTTCTTATGATCCATGTTAAATTACCTCCGTTCCGGCTTCTTTCAGAAGTTTCAGCCCGATATCTCCCAGTTTGAATTTCTGGATTTTTCCGCTTCCCGTCAACGGGAATTCTTCGACAAAAAAGACATACTTGGGAATTTTGTGGCGGGAAATTTTTCCCTTGCAATACGACTTCACATCCTGTTCGTCGAGACGGGCTCCTTCGTTCAAGATAATAAAGGCTCCGACCTCTTCTCCGTACTTTTGGCTCGGAATGCCGGCCACCTGAACATCGCGCACTTCGGGCATTTTATAGATAAACTCTTCGATTTCACGCGGATAGATATTTTCTCCGCCGCGGATAATCATATCTTTAATTCGGCCTGTGATGCGGTAATTGCCGTTTTCGTCTTTGATGCCCAAATCTCCGGAATGAAGCCAGCCGTCGGTATCGATACATTCCGCCGTATCCTGCGGTCGTTTGTAATAACCTTTCATGACGTTGTAACCGCGGCAGCACATTTCCCCCTGAACACCGACCGGACATTCGGCCCCCGTTTCCGGATCTTTCACCATCACCTCGATTCCGGGCAGCTCCCGGCCGACAGTGTGAACTTTGACCTCGAGACTGTCGGAGGTTCGCGTCTGCGTCATCACCGGTGAGGCTTCGGTCAATCCGTAAGCAATCGTGATATCTTTCATGTTCATTTTATCAATCACCTGCTGCATCACCTCGACGGGACACAACGATCCGGCCATAATTCCGGTTCTCAGCGAGGATAAATCAAACAGCGAAAACATCGGGTGATTCAGTTCGGCAATAAACATCGTCGGCACGCCGTACAACGCGGTGCACCGCTCCTTTTCCACCGATGCCAGCACCAGCAGCGGATCGAAACTTTCGATAACGACAACGGTACCGCCGTGGGTATACAGGGCCATGATTCCCAAAACAAGTCCGAAGCAGTGGAAAAGCGGCACCGGCAGACAGAGAATGGTCTTGTCGGTAAACTTTTGGCACTCTCCGATATTAAAACCGTTGTTCAGGATATTGCGGTGAGTCAGCTGCACCCCTTTCGGGAAGCCGGTCGTTCCGGATGTATACTGCATATTGACCACATCATTCGGATCGAGGGTGGCCGTCACGGCATCCAAATCCAGATCCTGGTGACGCCCCAACAGCATCAGTTCGGGGATATTATACATGCCGCTCTTTTTCTCCGGCCCCATGAATACCACGTTTCGCAGCTTCGGAAAGCGTTCGCTGGTCAGCGCACCGCGGGCCGATTCTTTCAGCTCGGGAATCAGTTCGTAAGTCATTTCCGCATAATCGCAGTCACGGTAGCCGTTAATCAGACACAATGTGTGAATATCGGCATCGCGAATCAGATATTCAGCCTCGTGCGATTTGTAATTGGTATTGATGGTCACCAGAATCACGCCGATACGGGCGGAAGCAAAAAGCAGAGTCAGCCAGTCGGGGACATTGGTCGCCCAAACACCGAGATGATCGCCTTTACGTAACCCGATGGCATACAGACCGCGGGCCAAATCATCGACCCTTTCGACAAAACGGGAATAGGTAAAACGGAGATTGCGATCCGCATAAATGACAAACTCTTTATCGGGAAAACGTTCCGCATTTTCCTTCAGAACCTGAAACAGCGTTTTTTCGATAAATTCCATAGCGGTGCCCTCTTATGCGGTATAGACAACAGCCAGAATCCGCGAATCGGTACCGCGGGCGCTGTGAACCGAATGAGGCACAATCGAATCGTAATAAATCGTATCGCCTTCTTCCAGAACATAAGTCTCCTTTCCGTAAGAAACTTCCACGGTTCCGGAAAGCACGTAAATAAATTCTTCGCCTTCATGCTGTGAAAGCTGGAAATTTTCCGCCGTTGATGCCGCAATATCGATAATAAACGGCTCCATGTGCCGACCGCCCTGATCGTGAGCCAGCGGCAAAAACGACAAATCACCGGTACCGCTATCGGTTCGCGCGGCAAACCGCACACCCTCTCCCCGCTCCGCTTTCCGGGAAACGGCCGGCCCCTGCCGGTCACTGTCGTCCAGAAAGGTCCCGACCCGCAGGCCCATCCCTTTGGCGATAACCATCAGCGTCCCCAGCGTCGTCATTTTCGAACCGTCCTCGAGTCCCGACAAAAATTCGACCGAATATCCTGTCTTGCGGGCCAATTCTTCCAGTGTAATTTTTCTGAATTCTCTGATTTTCTTGATTTTGTCACCCAACGGTTGCGACATAAAACCTCCTTACAAAGCGAACAATTACAGGATTATAAAGAGGAGCAGCGGTTAAACTGTTTCGTCAACAAAGTTTTTCATTTCACCGACCAGTTTTTCGATTTCGGCCTGCATGATAATAAAACTGGTCGGAATGCGATCGTAATCGGCATTTCGGATTGACTTAATCATATTATGAAGAACCGTGTTTAAACGGATTCCTCCGACTTCCGAAACGACCTGAATCAGTTCGTTGCATTTGCTCAGAATTTCCGTGTACTCGCCTTTGGCGTACATCCGCTCCATATCCATCAGAACCCGAAACGCATGACCTTCAAATGTCCGCGTAATCGTATCCATTTTGTATTTATTATTGGCGCCGACTTGAGCGAATTTCTTTGTATCAAAAATCTCAATACTCGTATTGACGTATTTTTTGTAAATTTCTTCGTTCAGGAAACTCATTTTACCCTCAATGGCTCATTATAAATCTAATCGGCGAATAATTCAACATTTTTTTTCAGTTTTGCGAGCCGAATCTCCGCTTCTTTCAGGGACTCCTGTTCTTTCTCGATGATATTACGGGGTGCTTTCGATAAATAGGCTTCGTTGGAATGACGGGCCCGTGTTCTCTCGATGAACATCTCTGTTTTTCCGATTTCCTTTTTCAGCTTATCGAGTTCTTTGCCGCAATCGACCGCATCGCGGATATAGACAAACGCTTCGAATCCGTTACCGACAGCCGAAACGGCTCCTTTCGTATCGACAGCGGTATCGGTCACCGTCAGCTCGGATGCCCTGACAAACCGGGAAATCAGTTCGCACTCTCCGCGGAAGAAGGTCAGCAGTTCCGAGCCGGCATCGCATTTAACCGCCACCCGGACAGCCGTTTCCGGCGGAACCGTGAATTCACTGCGGACCGTCCGCACCGCACGAATCATCTCCTGCAAAGAGGCGACCGGAGCCGCCAGAGAAGCGGAAACCTCGCACTCCGAAGGAAACGGCGCATCGATCAGGAACGGACTGCGAACCGATTCGGGCAGTTTTCCGTAAATTTCTTCCGTAATAAACGGCAGAAACGGATGAAGAAGCCGCAACGATTTCTCCATAAAATAGAGCAGCTTGCTTTTTGCCTGCCGGGCGGCCGATGCTTCGGCTCCGTAACACTCCAGTTTGGAAATCTCGATATACCAGTCGCAAAAGTCGTTCCAAAAATATTCGTACACGGCATGCGCCGCTTCGTTAAACTTATAATCGCGCATTGCGGCTGCCACCGCATCTGCCGCCGCATGCAGCCGGCTTTCGATCCAACCGTCATAAGCGTTGAATTTCAGTTCCGATTTCGGCAATAAGTCATTCTCATCGATAAAGGAAAGAATATAACGGGAGGCATTCCAAATTTTATTGGCAAACTTAGCCCCGATTTTAAACGAATCTTTATCGATCAGAATATCCTGCCCCTGCGACGACATGTATGCCAAAGTGAATTTCAGAGCATCGGCACCGTACTCGTCCACGATTTCCAGAGGATCGATTCCGTTCCCCAGAGACTTGCTCATCTTTCGTCCCTGTTTGTCTCTCACCAGCTGATGTATATAAATATCGCGGAAAGGCACCTTGCCCATAAATTCGAGTCCGGCCATAATCATCCGGGAGACCCAGAAGAAGATGATATCGTAAGCGGTCACCAGAACGGAGGTGGGATAAAAACGTTCTAGATCGGCTGTCTTTTCCGGCCAGCCGAGAGTCGAAAAGGGCCACAGCCACGACGAAAACCAGGTATCCAGAACATCTTCGTCCTGACGCAAATTGTGCGATCCGCAATCGGGACAGACCTCCGCATCGGTACGCGAGACAATCATTTTTCCGCAGTCGCGGCAATACCAGACCGGAATCCGGTGCCCCCACCACAACTGCCGTGAAATACACCAGTCGCGGATATTTTCCAGCCAGTGACGGTACGTATTCTCCCATTTTTTCGGAAAGAAACGGATTTCCCCTCTTTCCCAGGCGGCCAGAGCTTTTTCCGCCAGCGGTTTCATTTTCACAAACCACTGGTCGGACATATACGGCTCGACAATCGTATGACAGCGGTAACAGTGTCCGACCTGATGGGGCAGATCGGCCGCATCGATATAATAGCCCTCCCGTTCGAGAGCTTCGACCGTTGCTTTCCGGGCTTCGGCCACACTCATCCCCCGGACAAAGGCAGGCGCATTTTCGTTCATCTTTCCGTCGGGCGTCAGCAGATTAATCCGTTCCAACCCGTGGCGGTTACCGATTTCCCAGTCATTGGGATCATGCGCCGGCGTAATTTTGACAGCCCCCGAACCGAATTCGCGGTCGACATAGGTGTCGGCAATCACGGGAATGGCACGCCCGGTCAGCGGCAGTTCGACCGTCTTCCCGACCAGACCGGCATAACGCGGATCTTCGGGATGAACCGCAACCGCCGTATCTCCGAACAGCGTTTCCGGCCGCGTCGTTGCCACCACCAGCTCTCCGCTGCCGTCACTGTAAGGATAACGGATTCGATACAGTTTTCCGGGTTCTTCCGCATGATCGACTTCGTCATCGGCCAGAGCCGTTCCGCACGACGTGCAGTAATTCACCAGATATTCGCCCTTATAAATCAGACCTCTTTCATATAAGGAAACAAAAACTTCTCTGACCGCCCGCGACAGCCCCTCGTCCATCGTAAACCGCTCCCGGCTCCAGTCGCAGGACGAACCGATTTTTTTCAGCTGATCGACAATAATGGAATGGTGACGATCTTTGACTTCCCACGTTTTTTCGAGAAAAGCCTCCCTGCCCAAATCGGTTTTGGACAGTCCCTCTTTTTTCAGCTGCCGTTCCACGACATTCTGCGTTGCAATGCCGGCATGGTCGGTCCCCGGAACCCAGAGCACAGGTTCTCCCGACATCCGATGGTAACGGACCAGAATATCCTGAAGCGAATTGTTCAGACCGTGCCCCATGTGCAAAATGCCGGTCACATTGGGAGGAGGGATCACGATGACAAAAGGATTTCCGTCACCGTCGGCCGGCTTAAATTTGCCGTTCGACTCCCACAGGCGGTAAATTTTCTCTTCGAAATCCTTCGGATTGTACGCTTTTTCCATTTCCGTCATGACCATACTCCCTATTTTTTCCTATTGTATCGTTTTTTTTAAAAAAAGACAGCTGTTTCGCCCGAAAAAACCAAGAATCTCAGCGAAATTTGACATGCGTCATTACCGGATATCCGACTGTCACCTCTTCCTCGGGGACATTTAATTCCGCATAGAAATCCTGTCCGGCAAAAACGCCCTCCTCCGCTTTTATAAACCGTCCTTCGTAGAGACGTGCGGGAAGCTTTTCGTTGCGGTTAAAGATTTCGAGATACCGGAAACTGATTCCGCCGGCTGCCGGGGCATTTTCGACAAACATATCGCGAAATCCGTTACGGCCGGCCGTCGGATCTTTGGGAATAAACCCGAACCCGGGATAACGGTATTCGATCCAGGCATGAGGAACCGCGCCGCCCTCTTCGGGCAGATAATACCCGGTCACGACACGGGCTTCGACTCCCGATTTTCGAAGAACATCGGCATACAAAAAAGCAAAGTCAAAGGCATCGCCGGTTCTGCTTTCCGCAAACGGTTTTTCGGCGGCCTCGTTCGGCTGCTCTCCGGAAGCCGCCTTTTCCGCCTCATCCGTTCCGGTATCGGATTCTGCCGTCCCGGAAAAACGAAACCCGGTATCAAAAATATTTTTCAATTCGTCAACAAAATCAACCAGCGACACCCTGCCGGAAACAAATTTCCCGGCAGCGGGAGCAAAAATGGCGGGAAGCCGATTCACCGTCGCCTTTCCTCCGCAATCGGAGAAAAAACAGTCACGAACCGGCTCGAAGGCAACCGATTTCAGTCTGACTTTCATTTCGACTGCGGCCACTTTCTCTTCCTTGGATTCCAGATCCGTCTCGAAAAAACGGAATTCCCGTCCGTCGACAATCCGCGGATTTCCGCCTTTTACCGCCACCGGATACTGCCGGTAAGAGGATACCGGCGAAGGCAAAACAATGACCGCATCCGCGGAACCGCCTCCTCTGTATGCCGCCGAAACACTCAGCTCCGCCTGCATTTTCCCTTCATCCGCAAAATGCATCCCGACCACGCCGTCATGCGGCTTGAATTCGAAGGGCTGCGACTCTCCGTACCGGGTCACGACCGTCACCGTGCCGCCGTCATAAAATCCGTCGGGCATCCGGCATCGGATTTCCGTATCTTCCCATTTTTCCGTATCGTAAGCGCCGATAACACTCTGCTTCTCATACGAAGACGAAGAAACAATAAGCCGTTCGACAACCCCGCGCCCGCCGAAGGACACTCCCCGCAAAACAAAGGTCTCTCTCGGAACGGGATTCTCCGGCTCCGTTTCCGTAACGGAAGGAACCCCGTTCGGAAGTCCGGCCCCCTGTTCGACCCGGGGAATCGCCTTTTGTCCCGTAAATAACTTACCGTTACTGAAGCCGTAACTGTTGCGGACCCGCACAACCCCGAAGGAAACCTCTTCGGGAATCCGAATCACAATTTCGAAACGACTCCATTTCTCGTATGCGGAACCGGGGACTTTGATATCGGAAATATAGACGGAGGAGGTTCCCTTTTCGGGTCCGAAAAAAAGCCCGCGTATCGTCAGCTGTTCATCGGGCATTGCCACTTCGGGTGTAATCGAAAAAACATACGGTTCGTTACGATCGAAAATACAGATAAAGGAAAAAACAATCAGCGAGATAAACAGTAAAGAAAGAGATATAATCACATTACGGGTTTTCAATAAAGCAATATATTTACGACCCCGTTTCGAATATTTTTTACAGGCTGCGAGCTTTTCTTTGAGTCTTTTTAAATCCACAATCAGTAATCAACCGTTCTCAGGTTGCGGTCGGTCGGGCGGAACATCGGATTCGGAACCGGTTCTTTATCGGGAATTTCCGGAACCGCCGTTTCGGTCGGCACAGAAGCCATTACCGCCTGTCCGTTACGGTTTCCTCCGTTAAAAATTATAACGGAAAAGAGAATAAATGTAAACGCAAAAAGAATCAGAAAAAGAAAAAGCGCCAGCTTAAAGGCCGGAACCGGAACAGACTTCGGGAGGTACCGGCGATGCCGGTTCTCCGCCCGCTGTAACGCGCGGATCCGATTGGCGAGGGCAATCAGGTCGGCGGAAGAAGGCTCTTCCGCTGTCCGTTGCAACGACTGTGAAAGAGATTTGTACGATTCGGCTGTCTTACGGCATGCTTCGCATTCATTCAGATGCGATTCAATCAGACTTTTGACCCGGCCTTCCGTCTCTCCGTCGCAATAAGCGGAAATAATGTCTTTACTTAAGCACATAATACCCCCTAACCGTTTAAAATCTCCGTCAGTTTTTCTTTCGCACGAAAAACCCGGACTTTGACATTCGACTCCGAAATACGCAGAACCTTGGCAATTTCTTTGTAATTCATATCGCCGAATTCTTTCAGCACAATAACCTCTTTCAGTTTGGCAGGCAGCGAATCAACCGCCTGTCGGAGACGTTCTGACTCTTCTTCGGCAGAAAACAGTTCTTCCGCCGAGGGCGCATACGGACGATGAATCCGCTGCAGTCTGGCTACCGCATGGGACTCGTTCTTGCGCTTTCTGTAAGCATTCAGACTCAAATTCTTTACGACCCGTATCAGCCAGTAGCGGACTTCTTCTTCCCTCAAGAAAGGAATTTTCCGATCGAAAAGACGGATAAACGCCTCCTGACAAATTTCCTCGGCCGTTTCCCGATCGCGCACCACATTCATAGCGACTTTCAGGAGAACCGGCAGAAATTCGGAATAGAGCCCCTCGTAATTAATCTGAATTCCCATCTCACTTCCTTAAACAAAATCCCCGGAAAAGAAAAAAGTTACACTTTTCTTTTATATTTTTTCCCACAGCGTGGCATCGGGGGTATCTTTAATCCGAATGCCTTCCGCTGCCAGCCGGTCCCGGATTTCATCGGCGCGGGCAAAATCCCGGGCCGCTTTTGCCTCACGGCGCTCTGCCAAAAGAGCTTCGATGCGGGCTGTTTCTTCTTCGTCGGCAGCGGGAGCGGTCTCCGTTTTCAGATTCGGCAAATCGAAGCCGAGAACCGCATCCATCCGGTAAAGTGCGTTCAGCTTGCCGGCAGCGGAAACGGTATCGTCTTTCAGCAAGGCCCACACCGACGCCAGGGCTTTCGGCAGATTGAGATCATCGGCCGCATCGGCGAGAAAGCGGTCCGCATACGGTTTCCCGGAATCGTCTGCGCCGGGAGAGCCGTCGCAGCTCTCTTTCAGCGCCCGGACTTTCGCAAAAAGTTTGCGGCGCGCCTGCGAGGCAGCCTTCAATCCTTCGAACGAAAATTTCAGCTGACTGCGGTAATGGGCTCCGAGACAGAAATAGCGGTAATCGAGCGGATCGAATCCTTCGTCAATCAGAGTCTGAAGCGTCAGAAACGAACCGGAAGATTTGGACATTTTTCCTTTGTCAAGGATCAGAAATTCGCCGTGAATCCAGTAGTTGACCCACGTTTCGCCGGTAGCCGCCTCCGATTGGGCGATTTCGTTGGTATGGTGAACGGGAATGTGATCGATACCGCCGCAGTGAATATCGAAATGATTCCCCAGATATTTCATACTCATGGCCGAACATTCGATGTGCCAGCCCGGATACCCTTTTCCCCAGGGCGAATCCCACAGCATGGCGTGATTTTCGTATTTGGAATTGGTAAACCATAAAACGAAATCGTGCGGATTGCGTTTGTTTTCATCAACCGCGATGCGGGCGCCCGCCTGCAAATCCTGTGCGTCGAGCCGCGCCAGCCGTCCGTAAGCGGGAAAACGGTCGATACTGAAATAAATATTGCCGCCGGCTTCATAGGTATACCCTTTTTCTTCAAGTGTCCGAATCAGGGCAATCATATCTCCGATGTGTTCGGTCGCTTTGCACGAAACCGTCGGCCGCAGGATATTCAGCCGATCGGTGTCCTCGAAAAAGGCTTTTGTATAAAATTCGGCAATATCCCAAACCGACTGTTTCTTTTCCCGCGAGCTTTTCACCATTTTATCTTCACCGTCATCGGCATCGCCGGTCAGATGTCCGACATCGGTAATATTCATGACATGACGAACTTCGTAACCGCAGGTCAGAAAAAGCCGTTTCAGCAGATCTTCGAAAATATATGTCCGCAAATTGCCGATATGAGCATAATTGTAAACCGTCGGACCGCAGGCGTACATGCCGACCGCTTCTTTATGAATCGGAGTAAAAGTTTCCGTTTTTTTCGACATCGAATTGTACAGCTGAATCTCCATTTCGTCCTCCGTATATTAATAATTATAGATAAAATCAGGGAAATCGGTTATACTGATTCTATGGATAATGTACGGGAAATCGCAAAAAAAATCAACGATATCGAAACAATTACCGACGCACCGATGAAGGAACGGACCACATTCCGCACCGGCGGTTCTGCCGATTTGCTGATTTTACCGGCCGATATCGAAGAACTCCAAGCCGTCCTGCGGCTTTTATCGCAGCTGCGGTCGCCCTTTTTTCTCCTCGGCGGCGGTGCCAACCTGCTGGTCAGCGACGACGGCATCCGCGAGCCGGTGATTTCCCTCGAAAAAATGAACCGCATCACCGTCGACGGCTGCCGCATAACGGCGGAAGCGGGTGCCTCCGTCGAGGCTGTCTGCACCGCGGCTCTCGGCAGCAGCCTGAGCGGCGTCGAGTTTCTGTACCGTCTGCCGGGGTCGGTCGGCGGGGCGGTGCGGATGAACGCACGCTGTTACGACCGCAGCATCTGCGAAGTCCTTGAGGAAATTGTTTATTTCGACAAAAACGGAGAGCCGATGCGGCGTACGCCGGAAGACGGCGGGTTCGGCTACAAACAGTCACCGTTTCAGGAGAACGGAACCGTGGTGACGGCGGCCGTTTTCCGCCTCCGGGAAGGAAATCCGTCACAAATCGAGGCCGAAATGAGAGCGAACGAAAGCGACCGCGAGCGGAAGGGCCATTTCCGCTATCCGTGTGCCGGCAGTATTTTTAAAAACGACCGCCGTTTCGGCAAACCCTCCGGTATGCTGATTGACGAAGCCGGCCTGAGAGGACTGCGTGAAGGCGGTGCGCAGGTCGCCCCCTTTCACGGTAATATCATTATCAACACGGGAGAGGCTACCTCAACGGAAATCCGCCGCCTGATCGAAACGGTCCGCAACCGTGTTTTTTCCGCCGTCGGCTGCCTGATGGAACCGGAGGTTGTTTTCGCCGGAGACTGGAACCGCTACCTGCACTGAAAACAGAATACCCGGAACATTTTTTATTTTTTTCTTGACAAAACCGAATGTCGGCTATATTATATACAATATGATATATAACATTTATTATATATCAAAAACACTCGGAATCGTAATATGCCACCGAAAGCAAAAATCACCAAAAAAGAAATTGCCCGCAACGCCCTCGCCCTCATTCGCAGAAAAGGGATTCGCTCCCTCACCGCAAAAGCCCTGGCAGCCGAAATGAAATGCTCGACACAACCGATTTTCTGGTACTATAGAGGCATGAATGATCTGAAGCAGGATGTCTACCGGGAAGCTCTGGCTCTGTTCGACAATTATCTGAGAATCCGACACGAAGGAATATCCGAATACAACTCAATCGGCATCAACTATATCCGCTTTGCCGGCGAAGAAAAGGAATGCTTCAAATGGCTTTTTATGAGCGGTGAATTCCGGACGGGCGAAGCCCTGTCGAATCACAGCGAAGCGGCCTACGTTTTGGATGTACTGGAAAAAACGGAAAATCTGACAGGAGAAGAGGCGCGGTCCGTATTCGAAGAAATGTGGATGTTTGTCCACGGTATTGCCACAATGATTGCGTCCGATACGGCCGACTTCGGTGACGAAAAAATCCGGAAAATGCTTTCGGATGTCTATCGCGGTCTGATCAAAAATCTGAGCGATGCTCGGAGTAGATAAGGAGAAAACCATGAAAAATTACGACGCCGTCGTGATCGGTGCGGGAAACGGAGGGTTGGCCGCAACGATTCGCCTGCTGCAGGGGGGAGCCCGTGTTTTACTGGTGGAAAAACACAATCTGCCGGGAGGATTCGCCACCAGCTTCAAAAGAGGCCGATTCGAATTCGAGGCCTCTCTCCATGAACTGAACGACTTCGGTACAAAAGAAAATGCCGGAGATGTCCGCGATCTTTTCGATCAGTTGGGAGTGACCGACAAAATCGAATGGCTGCAAATTCCCGATGCCTACCGGGTCATTTCACGCGAAGAAAAAATCGATGCGCTGATGCCTTTCGGAATCGAAGCCTTTATTGCGCAAATGGAAAAATATGTTCCGGGAAGCCGTTTGTCGATGGAAAAGTTTTTCAGTCTGGCAGAAACCATTCGTTCCGCCCAGGCCTATACCTCCTCCGTCAACGGAAAAGCCGATCCGAAAATCATGCTGAGCCGTTACGGCAATTTTGTCCGGTGCGGTTCTTACTCCGTCAACGAAGTTCTGAAAAGCCTGAAAATGCCGAAACGGGCACGCGATATTCTGAACGCCTACTGGTGCTACCTCGGTGCCCATTGCGATGATTTGAGCTTCACGCACTACGCATCGATGGTGATCCGCTATATTACCCGCGGAGCCGCCATGCCGAAAAGCCGATCCCACGAAATCTCGCTGGCTTTCGTCGAAAGGATTCGGGAACTGGGAGGCGATATTCTGTTCAATACGGAAGCGGTGAAAATTTTAACCGATGCCGAAGACGGCGGTGTCGGCGGCGTGATTCTCGATGACGGAACGGAAATCAAAACGCGTCATGTCATCGCCAACTGCGCTCCGCACCTGGTTTACGGGAAAATGATGGATCGCGTTCCCCCCGAAGTTGTCAAAGCAACCAACGCCCGCAAATTTGCCGGCAGGGGCTACTCCCTCTTTCTCGGTCTCGACAAATCGCCCGATGAGCTGGGAATCGAAAATCACAACTATTTTCTTTACGACACGATGGATTCCGTCAAACAGTACGATCTGATGAAGTCTATCCGGACAAACGATGTCCAGGCCACCGTCTGTCTCAACCGTGCCTACCCCGAATGTTCGCCGGAAGGGACTACCATGATGTATTTCACGACACTTTACATGGAAGACGACTGGGCGAACGTCAAACCGGAAGATTATTTCAAAACAAAAGAGTTCACGGCCGAAAGAATGATTCGCCGGTTCGAAGAAGATCTCAACACCAATCTGCGCGACCACATCGAGGAAATTTCGATCGCCACACCGATGACATACGCCCGTTACTGCGGTCATCCTCAGGGAACGATTTACGGATATGAGTCCCAATATTGGGACGGTCTGACGCCGCGGCTCCAAATGATGGATGAAGACCACCGCATTCGCGGCCTCCGTTTTGCCGGCGGATACTCGATGAGACTGTCCGGTTATTCGAGCGCCTATTTTTCGGGCGATATTTCGGGACGACAAACCGTCGGCGACATCAAAAGAGAGGGTTAAGAGATGGAATTTCAATTTAAACGTCAAATTTTCGGTTTTATGGATTTGCTGCGGTTTAAAAATATGGTCAAAGTCCGCCGCAAACACCTTGCTGCCGGGTCGGACCGGGCTCTGCCGGCTTCCTACAAAGTCAACGAAACGGCCAAGATCCTTCACCCGGGATATATGAACGCATCACTGGTGCGTGTCGAACAAAATTCGGCCGATACCAAAACATACATCCTGGAAACGGAACAGCCGTTTTATTTCCGTGCCGGTCAGTATGCCACCCTCGGATGCCGAATCGGCGACAGCGAAGTCGCCCGACCGTACGCGATTTCATCGGCGCCCCGGGAAGCCTTAAACAAAACCGTCGCCTTTACGGTCAAAAAATGCGGCTTCTTCAGCGGTTATCTGTTTGACAACGCCAAAGCCGGCGACCGCTTCGTTGTGGGCGATCCGTCCGGGACCTTCCATTACGAAGGGATTAAAGACAGCCGTCGGGTGACAGCCCTTGCCGGAGGCAGCGGCATCACTCCGTTTTACAGCATGGCGCAGGCCGTTGCCGACGGAACCGAAGATTTCGAACTGACCATCCTTTACGGAGCCAAAACCGAAGCCGATTTGGTTTTCAAAGCCGAACTGGACACCCTGAAGAGTCCGAAAATCAAAGTGGTCTACGTTCTCAGCGACGAAACAAAAGAGGGTTACGAACACGGATTTTTGAGCGCCGACCTCATCCGCAAATACATCTCGGGTGATTTTACAGTGATGATGTGCGGTCCCGAGGCGATGTATGCGTTTCTGGACAAAGAGCTGCTGGCGTTCAATCTGCCGCCGCGCCGCATCAAAAAAGAGGCGAATTGTATCGGCAACAGAGACGTCAAAGATGCCGTTTTCAATCTGACGGTTCACATCGGAGACAAAGAGTTCACAATTCCGGCATCCGCCAACGAAACAGTGCTGACATCGATGGAACGGGCCGGACTCAACGTGCCTTCGAAATGCCGCGCCGGCGGTTGCGGGTTCTGTCACAGCAAACTGATAAACGGACAGTTTACCATCGGCGGCAGCGACAAACGGCGGCTGGCCGACTCCAAGTTCGGCTACATACACCCGTGCTGCACCTACCCCGATTCCGATATGTCAATCATTGTCCCCAAAGCATAGCAGCCTCAACAGATCTCCGTCCGCCCGTTGAGGGCGGATCGGAGCACATCTTCCCGAAAGGAGAATCGAATGGATCGGAAATACGAACCGTTATTCACACCGTGGAAAATCCGCGATGTCGAAATCAAGAACCGCATTGTGCTCTGTCCGATGGGCGGAACGTCACTGTTCGGCTGGATGGAACCGAATCACTTCGATAAAGTTGCTGCCGAATTTTTTCTGGATAAAGCCGAAAACAATGTCGGTCTGATTATCCCCGGTATCGCCCCTCTGCGCGACACGTTCGGCGGCCGCTGGCTTTATCAAAACAAAAAAATGTTCCGGCAGCTGAAACTATATATGGAAGAAATTCACAAGACCGGAGCCAAACTTTTTATCCAGCTGACAGCCGGCTTCGGACGTTCGTTTGCCGTTACCGACCCGGTCGCTCTGCTGCTGAAACACAAACTCCTCGGCTTTCTGGCTAAACCCGTTGTCGACATCTCCGCCATCTGCGCTTCACCGAGCGAACTGCCTTCCCGATGGGCCGAAGATGTCATGTGTCGGGCCATTACGAAAAAGGAGATCAAAAAACTGGTCGAGGCTTTTGCCAAAACGGCGAAACTGTGTCGGGACGCCGGTGTCGACGGTGTCGAAGTGCATGCCGTCCACGAAGGATACCTGATGGATCAGTTTACGCTGCCTTACACCAATCAGCGAACCGACGAATACGGCGGCAGTTTCGAAAACCGCTACCGTTTTGCGGTCGAGACGGTGCGGGCAATTAAAGACGCCTGCGGAGAAGATTATCCCGTATCGCTGCGTTACTCGGTTCTCAGCAAGACAAAAGGACTCTGCTCCGGAGCCGTACCCGGCGAAGAATATACCGAAGCGGGCCGCGATATGAACGAAAGCGAAAAGGCGGCACGCTATCTTCAGGAGGCCGGATACGACATGCTCAACGCCGACAACGGGACTTACGACGCCTGGTATTGGGCTCATCCGCCTCAATATATGCCGAAAAACTGCAATCTCGACGATGTGGCCCATATCAAGAAATTTGTCGATATCCCCGTTGTCTGTGCGGGACGAATGGATCCGGCAGACGGAGCCGCCGCTATAAAAGAGGGACGAATCGACGGTCTGGGCGTCGCCCGGCAATTCCTGACCGACGGAGCCTGGGTCACCAAACTGATGGAAGACCGTATCGAAGACATTCAACCGTGTATCTGCTGTCATAACGCCTGTTTTGCGATGGCTCACTACAAAGGAGTTGCCAACGACGAAGCGTTCGAAGATGCGGCACACATGGCCCGCTGTGCGCTGAATCCTCAAACCATGCAGGGACACAAATATGATATCCGTCCGGCAAAAAAACCGAAAACGGTTGCCGTCATCGGCGGCGGTATCGGCGGTATGGAAACGGCACGAATTGCGGCCATGCGCGGTCACAAAGTGACTATCTACGAAAAAACCGGCCGCCTCGGCGGTGTCTTTATTGCCGCCGCGGCACCCGTTTTCAAAGAGAAGGACAAAGAACTGATCGAATGGTACAAACGCCAAATCGCCAAACTGCCGATTGATGTCAGGCTGAATACGGAGATCAAAGATATTGCCTCTCTCAAAGCCGATGAAATTATCATCGCCACCGGTGCGGTCGCCCGCAAACCGCCTATTCCCGGTATCGAACACAGCATCGAGGCCGTCGATTACCTCGAAGGTAAACCGGTCGGCAACAATGTCGTCATTATCGGCGGCGGTCTCAGCGGCTGCGAAATTGCCTACGACCTGTACAACAAGGAGAAAAAGCCGGTCATCGTGGAAATGAAAAACGACCTGATGGCGGTACGGGGTCTTTGTCTGGCAAATTCTTCCTATTTGAGGGATTTCTTCGAGGCCAACAAGGTGCCCGTTCACCTGGAAAGCACGGTTCGCCGGATTACTCCCGACAGCGTTGTGATCGCCCGCAAAGACGGCCGCGAGGAAACCATACCGGCCGACAGCGTCATTGTTTCCGTCGGATACACACCCGCTCCGTTGGCCGGAAAATCGCGTCACGTCCGCATTGTGGGTGATGCCGATAAGGTCGGCAATCTGCGCACGGTTGTCTGGAAGGCATGGAAAACCGCCCTGAAAATCTGAAAACGGGGCGGACGGCTGCGGTTTCCCGAAATTCAAAGCGATACTGTGCGTTTATTATTCCTTGTGAATTATAATTGACAGGCATCGGTAAAGGCGGTAAAATCAAAACGGAGGTTTCCGACAATGGAATTACGGACGCTCAGATACTTTCTCGGCATTATGAAAGAGAAAAACATTACCAGAGCAGCCGAACAGCTCAACACAACACAACCCAATTTAACCCGTCAAATCCGCAATCTGGAGGCGGAAATCGGAAAACCGCTTTTTGTCCGCGGCCGAAAAGAACTGGCACCGACCGAAACCGCTCTTCTTCTTCAGAAACGGGCCCGGGAAATTCTCGATTTGTACGAAAAAACGGAAAAAGAAATGCTCTCCCGTCCCGAAACACTGGTCGGCGATGTCTGCATCGGCACGGCGGAATCGCACACGCTCAGACTACTGGCAAAAGCTGTCAAAACCGTTCAGGATGCCTATCCCTCCGTCCGTTTCCGCATTATCAGCGGAGACATCGAGGAAATCAGCGACAAACTGAACAAAGGGCTTCTCGATTTCGGCATTTTGGTGAATTACGGTCATTTATTGCAATACGAATGTTGCGAACTTCCGGAGTACGATATTTGGGGAGTTTTAATGAAAAGCGGCCACCCGCTCTCATCAAAACAGACAGTCACGAAAGAAGATCTGATAAACGAACCTCTGATCTGCTCCCGTCAGTCGTTGGAAGAAGGATTGATCGGGCGATGGTTCGGTCTGCCGACGGAAAAACTGGATATCAGAGCCACTTACAACCTGATTTATAACGCCTCTCTTCTGGTTGCCGAAGGCGTCGGTTCCGCCATCGGTCTCGACAGACTGATTTCGGCAGACAACGGCAACGGACTCTGCTTTCGGCCGCTTGCCCCGTCTGTCACTTCTCCTTTATGCCTTGTAAGGAAAAAATATGCCCTTTTATCGCCGGCCGCATCGGTTTTTTGGGATACGATGCTCAGCCTGACCGACGGAAGCCCGACGGTTGTTAAAACGGGAAAGCCATTCCGTCCTCGTAAATGACAAAACAGTCCTTCCCCCGGTTTTTGGCATGATAAAGGGCAATATCCGCCATATTGATTAAATCGGTATAACCGGTGGCACCCGGCATTCCCGTTTCGGACAACCCGAAACTGACCGTCAGCCTGCCGTAAGGCGATTTTTCATGGGGAATGTTCAGATTGTAAACCGCATGCCGTATCAGATCGCAAAACTCTCCCGCCTCGACTGCGGAAAAAAGCGGACTGACCCCCAGAAATTCTTCTCCTCCATAGCGGTAAAACGTCATTCTCCGATCTCTGACAAATGAAGAAAGACAGGCCGCCAGTTTTTTCAGACATTCGTCACCGGCAACATGTCCGTAAGCGTCATTATACTCTTTGAACGAGTCGATATCAATCATCACAACAGACCGGACGGGAGAGGGGCCGTTTGCCGCATAAATACCCGTTAAGTCGTTATATAAAAGACGACGATTCGGAAGAGAGGTTAAAAAATCGTAATAACGCTGTATGTCGGTCTTTCTCTGAATTTCGAAAAGCTCCAGCTTCTTCATACGGATATGGTATCCGGCAAAAAAACCGACCAAAGAAAAAGAGAAAAGGTTAATCCAGTCGTCAACTGCAACGGAATATTCTTTGACTAAATAGGATGCAGCCGCCAACACAGCCGCATTCATAAAGGAAACAGCAACGATACGGCCGTTCCGATCCAGAATCGTAACCGGAACCATGCATAAAATGACAAGAGAACTGGAACAGGTCGATGTCCTATTAATATAAATATTTAAAATTCCGGTTAGCAGACACAGGTATTCAAAAAGAAGATAAAATCCGATCAGAATCACGGTCGGATTTCCGATGAAGCGGAACAGAAAGAACAAAGCACAAAAAGAACAGAGTGCTACACTGTAAAGAAGAACCCGATAGCTCAAAGAACTCATCGATGAAAGAATACTGATTCCCGTCAAAATAATGAAAATGAAAATCAGAATTTTCAACCAGGCCAGAAACTGCTGTTTGTTTATTTCCGCGACCGCATCCCGATTGGAACGCAGTAAATCAATCTCTTCACGATACCGGCGGCGAATCAATCCGTCAGGCAAGAATCTCATCTTTTCCCCTTTCCGTTCGGCATTCGCTGAAGCCGACCGATCCCCCTAAAACACCGCTGCAGCAACAGTCCGGTGAGTCGGCTTATTATAACCAATAATAAAAATTATGTAAATAGAATAAGTTTTAAAATTCACACAGTGGACAACAGCCGCCCGGCTGTGGTATAATCGGAATATTCGTTAACAAAAGTATACGGGAGAACAACATGAAACAGATGCACACATTCTTTTTCCTGGCAACAGTAATCGCTCTTTTTCTGTCCTGCTCCAAGCCGTCGGGTTACGATAACGGCAACGGTACTGTTTTGGGTACGAAAACCATTGACGGAATCGAATGGGTTTACCGAAAACACTATCAGACTGTCATTATCGGAAACTGGATTGCGGAAGAAAGCATGATGATTCACGAGAAACACTCGAAAGCAAGTCCTATTTCGGAAGAACTCGGATTCGAACAGCTTGTGTCTGTCAGTCGGATTGCAACGGCTTATTATAATGACAGCTACGAAATCTGGCTTCGGGTCTCGACCGATGACACTCCTTCCGGCTGGCTCTTCCTTGATTCGGGAAGCACCGATACAGCACCATACAACGATCCGTATTACAATAACCGCTGGGAGATTATCGACACCGTCGGCTTCTTTAATCCTCTGACTGTCTGCAGGATGAACGGAGATACGGTATCGGCATGGGGAAAAGCCGAATTGAGAGACAAACCGGGGCGCGGCGGAGATGTAACGGAAACCGTCACATCTCCGTCCGGGCAGATTAATTTTTCCGTTCTGGCCATGTGTACAACACCTGTGACAATCGACGATATAACCGATTACTGGCTTCTCGTTTCTTACGAAGGAAAACAGGGGTGGATTTTCGGGGGTGAAACCGATGTCGAACGGGGCGGTCCCAAATATTACACGCCGATGACAATTATCGAATCTCATTTAAACTGAAAAAATTCGGAATAATATTAATCATTTTTATCAAAATTAAACTTGCAATCATATTGATCTCTGCATTATAATAAAAAACGGAGGTCGGTTATGCCGTTCTGCAAACATCTTATCATTATACTGATTGTGTCGCTGTCGGAATGTTCTCTCACACCGCCTCCCGTCACGACGCAAAAAGGTTCTTTTCAAATTTTAACCGACGGAACCTCTCTCGGTGAGGGACAATCTCTTCAACGGAGATGGTCGATTACTCCCGATGCCTCAATTCCCGTCTCCAGGGCGTGCGACAAAACAGGAATCGTTGCGATTTCCCGAACAGGTCGTGTCACTGCCTTCAAAAGCGGATCCGTAACAATAACCGGTACAACTTCGACACAACTCAAAGCGTCGGTCCGCCTGACCGTCACATCCGTCCCCCCTTCGCCCTCAGCAATTTATTTTCACAACACCACTTACAAACGAATTCACATTGAAGAATTCGATAATCCCGTCGAAATGCAGGGCGTCGGTATTGAAAAAGACAATCATTACAAAACCGAAAACGGAAGACTTATGCTTCACGACGGTTCCCGGGATTTAAATCATCCTCTTATGAAACTGCCGATAACATTGCCGGAAAGCTGCTCCCTCATCCGCATTGTTTTCCGCACGGGAAACACGTATCTCCCGAAATTCGGAATCGAGGACGCCGCAGGAAATAATCCTTTCTTTTTTTTCCGGCAGAATGCATCGGGACAAAAACCTGCCGTTACCGCAGCCGACGGGAGTCCGTTAAAGGAAATTGCGGATTTTACCGATTCGCACCGTCAGAGATTTCTCATCCTCGATGTAACGGCAAGCGGAACAAATGTTTTCGAATCACTGGACGGACAGCCGCTACCGAAAACTTACGCCGCCATTCCCGATCTCTCGGGTGATATAGAATTCGGAACAAATCCGGTTTTTCTGTTCGGCGAACAGCCACCTTTGAGTTCTGCCGACGGAAGCGAATATTGCGAAATTGCCTATATTGCTTTTTACAAAAGTACGGAAAAACAAACGAATATCATTCCGGAACCGGTTTCGGTCAAAATTGAAGACACGGATCGCGTTTTCCTTCTTTCGAAAGAAACCGCTATTCGAAACGAGGCCGGAAATGATGTTGAGCCGATACTTCAACTGCTGAAAGACCGTCTGCAGAAATCATTCGGTTTGGCACTCTCCGAAAGCGGGACGAACGGATCGATCTCTTTCGTCAAGAACAATGAAATTGCCCATGAGGAAGGATACCGGATCACCGTCAACAGCAGCGGAGCCCAAATTGAGGCTTCCGCATACAACGGATTCCTGTACGGAGTCTGTACTTTGTTGAAACTGCTGCCGCCGGACGTTTTCGGAAATGCGGCCTTCATAACGGTTGCTCCGACACTACCTTTTGTCACAATCGAAGATCAGCCACGATATCCTTACCGCGGATTCATGCTGGATGAAGCCCGCACTTTTTTCGGACCCCAAACAGTCAAACGGCTTTTGGATCAGCTCGCCTATCTCAAAATCAACCGTTTTCACTGGCATCTGACGGACGATACCGGTATTCGTTTTCCCTTCAACGGTACCGTAACCTGTTCGAGCGGGAAACGGTACGATCTCTCGGAAATGATGAAAAGAGCCGCCTGGCGCACGAAGGATGTTCCGCCTTATAACTTTCTGGATTTCGAGTTTTTACCGGAGGACGCCCCGGATGCCTACGGCGGTCTCTACACCGTCGAAGAGTTACGGGAAATTGTTACCTATGCAGCCATTCGCGGCATTCGGATTATTCCGGAGTTTGACGTCCCCGGACACTGTAAACCGCTTTTTGATTTGCTGTCGGCAACCGACGGTACAACCGGAATCCGGTGCGACGGATATTACAGCAGCACGCCGAGAGGTCCCAAACAGGTCGTCTTTAATCCGCTAACAGGAACCGACTTATGCCCTTCTTCCGAAGATACATACGAGGTTATTACCGAAATGTACCGCCAAATGCACGAAGTCTTTCAGAGCGCCTATCTGAACATCGGCGGCGATGAAGCCCGTATTTCCGGAAATCATCTCGGATTCGGTCCCTGGTGGTACTGCCGGAGATGCGAAAACAAACTGGCCGAACTGAATGGGGGAACCGTCGGCTACGACAGCATGCATAAACTGCAATCCTATTTTTTCGACCGCCTCCGGGAAAACCTGGCCCCCCTTGTCCGGGATAATCTTATCATGTGGAACACGGTCTCCGCATACGGTTACTTTTATCCGAATGCCGATAATATTGTTCTCGACTGGAACTACGAGAAAAACACATACAACAGCCGTACACAGGCCAAAATTGTCAATGCATCTCAGGGTAAATACTATCTGACCTTTTATCAGTCTCAATGGGACAAAAACAATCTCAGTCTCGGTGCAGATTGGGCTCCGGTCAATACTGCCTCATCGATGTACCTCTACGATACGGACAAAAACAACGCCGGAAAACAGATTCCCGAAGAACGATTAATCGGTATCGAAGCGTGCTACTGGACGGAAAAAACAACCGGGTTCTCAAAAAACGGAACCGTATACACACCCGAAATGCACATGATTTATATGTGTTTTCCGCGGTTAGCCGCTATTGCCGAAAGAATGTGGTCCCCCGAAAGCAAAAAAGATTTTTATGCCTTTCGGGACCGCCTGCAAAGCGAATTTCAGCGGTATGATGCTTCGGAATGGAACGGCGTCTGCCAGGATGAACGGTATCTCTTTCCGGAATAAAGCAAAAAAGCGATAAGGAAAATAATCTGCGGTTTCAGTTTCCGGAGGTTTCCCGAAGAAGCATCTGTTCCGTCTCCCGCAAAGAAGAGTGGAACCGGTTTGCGTCTTCATTAAACCGCTCCCGATTTGCGTTTTTCCGGTGAGAGCGGGAGTCTGTCCCGTTATCCTCCCGGTTACAGGTCGTTCGGGAACCGGTTTCGGCTGACGTACCCCCGTATTCGGTTTCCCGTTCCGTTGCCGGTACTACGGCATCATTCACGATGCCGTCGCGGTCGGCCAGGTTCAGCATCAGCAGCGGAATCAGGAAAAAACAATACACTGCGGTTTTCATTCGGGGTACGCTCCTATCAGCAGTGAGGCGCCGAAAGAGGAAAAGGTAAACGAGGCGACAGTACCGTTTACCCATCGGACCGGAACAAAAGCATACGTTTTCATCGATTTCACCGTCAGGCGGTTGTAAAAACGCAGATCGACTTTCTCTGCTTCCGCATCGACAATCGATGCCAGCCGAAATCCGTTTTCCGCATATCCGTCCGTTCCGTCCCTGTAATTGAAAGCCGGTATCTCGTAACGCGAATCGGCCGTTACTCCGCGACCGGTCTGCAGAATCATCGTGCAGAAATCGGCATACAATTCGTTAAAATCGGTTCCGGTCGATTCCGCAACGGCATCGACACCGCGATACGGACTTTTGTAAATTCCCGTTACAACGGAATCACCGAAACGTTCCTGCAGGTAGCGTAAAAACAACAGAGCATATCCGTAATGAGCTGCGGTATCGGGCGACTCGATTAAGGAAATCCCGGCAGACCGGAACGCTTCGGCAACATAACCGGCATGGGGTCCGGCATAACCGCAGTAATATTCGCAAAGCATCGACAATCCTTCATTCAGCCACGCCTCGACCGTTCCTCTAAGACTTTGATTCCGCTGATCGAAATGGACCATGTGCTGCATTTCGTGAACCAGTGTTGCGGCAATATCAATTTTCGTCTCTTCGAATTTTTCTCCGAAAAAGCGGTTATTTACATAAAAAATATCGGCTTCATTGGAAAGAAATCCGGAATCGGGGTACCTACTGTCCAATTCCGACTGAGAATGTTTATCGACCGAATAAAAATAGCCGAAAATTCCCTCATCGAGAGCCGTCATCAGAACAAAAATCTGTCCGTTGCCGTCAATATCCGCTTCCCGGCCGAACTTTTCGCGTACCGTCGGAATTTTGGATTCGAATTGAGTCGTCAGATAGTTCAGCTGCTCTTCCGTCAGAGCGGCTCCTCCGGACTCACTCCAAAAAGCGGTTTCTCCGGTTACCGCCACACATTCGGCAATAACGTTTTTAAAGGTTTCATTCACGGAGACATAAAATGACCGGCTGTCTCCGACCGTTGCCGGCGCGGTTTCGGCCACCGCCCGCAGTGCGTTGCCTCGTGACGCAATCGGCGGCTCTTCGCTCAGTAACCGCTCCGTTTCCCGCAACGCGGCATGAAACCGGTGCCCCCGTTCGTCGTCTGCAGCAGCGGCGGCGACCCGAACCGCTACTTCGTCTCCCGAAAGCGAACCGGCTGCCCGGGAAGAAAAGCGTTTACCGGCGGTAATCTGAAAAGAACTGTTTTCGGAAACCGTATCGGTCGCCGTTTCAGGCAGGGCATAGCAGAGCGTGACCAGACCGGCATACCCCGAAGGAACGGAATAAACGATTTCCCCGGACGTAATCCCGGTTGATACCCCCCCGGTTTCCGTCACACCGAAACAACCGGATAGCCCCAACAGAATTCCGATACCGGCTCCGGTATAAAAACAAAAATTTACGAATGATTTCAAAATGCCCCCTCGTTTCCCGAAACCGGACTCCGCCGTCAGATGCCCGATTCACAGGGATAAGCTTCCGCCGTTATTTCCCCGTGCGGAGTCTGCTTCAGCCGAATATCTTTTTCGGGAGAAAATCCGTAGGTGTCGTCGAAACGGTTTTCTTCGACAACAATATTCCGGCATCTGTCAAACAGCAATGCCCGCCTGTTCGGATGAAACGGCCGAAAATCGGTATTACCGAACACTTCGTTTCCGCAAAAACGGATACCGTCGACCGATTTGGCATACAACAGCGGACGGTCAAACGTATCGAAAAAATTATTCTCGATGACAATGCCGGAATGAAAACAATTTCGGCTCAAACCGGGGAACGGAATTTCGGGATAAATCGAAATAACCGCTTCCGTAAACTGATACAGACTTGTCAGCGCATTGACAAAACGGTTGTTGCGAATCACAACGTCCCGGCAGGCTCCCGATTCGAACCACCCGTTGGCATCGCCACAAAGCAGAACGGCCGTTCCCGAAGTGTGGTCAAAAAAATTGTTTTCAACCAGAACAGACTTCGGCGTGTTGAACAATGCCCCGCGGGCACGGTTGTTGCGAATCGTATTGTTGCGGAAAATCACCTCGGGTGCCCATTCCCTGTTTTCCAAAGCAGTATTTCGTCGAATCCGTCGATCCAACGGAGCCGTAAACGTAATACGGAACTCCCGGCTGCCGGCAACGGATGATGTGCCGACCGCTTCAATGTGTTCGATCATTCCGATATCGCCGACGGTTTCCATCGTGAGCGGATTAACGAAAGCCACCGATTCTCCCGGAAAGCCCCATTCGAAACCGTACGTTTGAGGATGACGGTAAGAAGCGATAACCGTCCGATCTCCTTCACGGCGTTCTACCTTTAAATAGGTTCCGTGAACATTAATCGCATCATCCATCATGTTTTCATAAAGACCGTTTTCCGAAATAACAACTCCTTTACACCCCGAAAAATGGGTTGCATCGGCCTGAGTCGTAAAATATCGGGAAGATTTTTCGGCAAGACAGACACGGAATCCGTCCAGACGGATATTTTCCGTCATTTGAGCCAACAGTCCCATTCCTTCGGCAAAATGAACGGAAATATTTTGCAACACCGCATCCCGGGAAAGATGAACAAAAATACCGGGAGTCGGCCGTTGTCCGTCTCTGAGTGTCAAAACCGTTCCTTCCGGGTAGCGGACGGCCGCCCATCTCATTCGAATCAGTCCGTCACCCGCCGCTTCCGCCGGCACGGAAACCAATGAGGGAGCGTACGAGTCACCGGTTTGCGGAAGCACCCGTCCGGTCTGAGGGTGAAAAACCATAAACGAACGGGGAACAACCCGCCATCCGTCACCGAAAAAAACAAAACGTCCGTTTTCGATCCGATAGTCGGTTTCATCGGAAACGCGGAACAAGCCTTCTTTTTTGTCGACTAAGGTGACCTGAGCAATCTTCGGATCGTCGAAGTCAATCGAAAAATTCTTTAAAATGATATTCCGGCATCCGATAACCGAAACCGGCAACATCCGTCCGTGAAAAAGAAAAAGAGAACCGTTGCCGTCGATTGTCAGATTCCGGAATTCCTCCAAAACCATTCCGACGGTCTTGGGATTATCCTGATCGTGATTGGAAATGTAATATTCTTTTTTTTCCGCCTGTTCGGGGAAAAAACGGTAGACCCCTTTCGGAAAAACAATTCGGACCGGAACATTGCCCATACCGCGGACCGCATTCAAAACAGCCGTCACAGCCGGAACGGTATCCGCCCCGCCGTGACGGTCGGCTCCGTAGTCGGTCACATTCAACACCGTTTGCGAAAAACCGGCGAACGGTAACAGCGCCAGGATCAGCACCCACGGCAAACTTTTCATAACCGTTTTCCCCCGGGAAACTGTTATTGCGGTTTGGCGATAATCCGTTCCAGCTGCGGGTTTTCGGCCAGTTTTGCTTCCAGCTTTCTCATCCGGTCTTTATTGACATAATCTTTGGACTGGAACGAATAGGTGAAATTGGTATGCACATCGTAAGTCCCCTGCATCAGAGCATAGGTATCCTCGGTCATCACCAGCTCTTCGTCGGTCGGAATCACGAAAATCTTCACGGCCGAGTCGTCCGCGGAAATCACCGTTTCGGCCGCCCGCAACCGTGACAGACGGTTCTTTTCGGGATCGAGTTTAATGCCGAATCCCTCCAAACCGGACACCGAGCCCGCACGGTAAGTCGGATTCATCTCCCCGACTCCGGCGGTAAAAACAATCGCATCGACACGGCCGAGTGCCGCCATATAGGAACCGATATACTTCTTAATGCGGTACGTCTCCATTGCGAGAATCAGTTCGGCTCTTTCGTCGCCGGCATCAACTCCTGCCTGCACATCGCGCCGGTCACTGTATTTGCCGGAAATTCCCAAAACTCCGGACGATTTATTCAGAACCGCATCCATTTCCTTCGCATTGCATCCGAGACGTTCCATCATAATCGGCACAATCGCGGGATCGATATCCCCGCACCGCGTGCCCATCATCAGCCCTTCCAGCGGTGTCAGTCCCATCGACGTGTCGACACAAACGCCGTTTTTGACGGCACACATACTGGCTCCGTTTCCGATATGAGCAATGATAAGATTGGTCTCTTTCGGATCCCTGCCGAGCAGAACCGCCGCTCTTTTGGCGGTATAAAGAAAACTGGTACCGTGAAAACCGTAGCGGCGGATGTTGTATTTTGTGTACCAGTCGTAAGGAAGGGCATACATAAAAGCCGACGGTTCCATCGTCTGATGCCAGGCCGTATCCATCACGGCACAATGAGGAATATTCGGCAGCACCTTTTGGGCCGCCTCGACCCCCTGAATGTTGGCCGGCATGTGCAACGGTCCGAGCGGAATCAATCCTTTGAATTCATTCAACGTCTTTTCATCGATTAATACCGATTTCTTAAACTTTTCGCCGCCGTGCAGCATCCGATGTCCGACAGCTTTCACCTCATCCATCGACGAAATACATCCCAGCTTCGGATCGACAATCGTATCCATAATCAAACGGATAGCTTCGATGTGAGTCGGACACGGCTTTTGGGCCTCATACTCCTCTTTATCTTTCGCGCTGAATTCGATTCGGGAATTCGGCTGACCGATCCGTTCAACCATCCCCGTTCCCAATACTGTCTGCTGCGACCAATCGTAAACCTGAAATTTTGCGGACGAACTGCCGCAGTTCAATGTCAAAATGACCATAATACACTCCCTACTTTCGGATTAATTATACAGGATTCGTCAAAAAAATGCCAATGATTTTAAAAATTTATTTTTTGACCATTAATAAAAGAGATGAAGATGATCAGATCTGCGATGATTTTCCTTCTCTCGACGGGAATGAGCCTGCCTCTTTTCGGAGAAACCGAATGGGAAATGAGCCGAACCCGATCGCGAACCGTCGTCTCCCTTTCCGACAGCGGCAGCCGTCTTTCCGTCGCCGTCGACGGAAACGGCGGACCGGTTCCTCTTGCCGCACAGTGGAGTTTTTCTTCTCCTCTTTTCCGTGCCGGCGGACTGACGCGCAGCGGCTTTGTCTCGTTCTTCGACAACCGTAATCTCGCTTCCGAAGGGAAACGAAACGGCGTTTCCGATATCTGGAGCGTCTCCCGCACCTCCCCGCTGACCGGCATCGGCGCCTTCGGATTCGACGGAGCCGGCATCTATGCGGCTCACCATCGGGATTACCTTCTGGGTGGGCTCTCGTTGCGCCGGGAAATAACCGACCGCCTTTCTTTCGTCAACGCCGTCGAATGGTGGGAAGGCACCGTTCCCCGCACTTCGTCCGGCTGGTATCACAGCGAAACCGGTTCGCGGGAGAGCCGGCTTCTGAAAAGTGTCCACGGTGTGCGCTTTAAGCTGCGCAGCGGTCACGACACAGCTGTTTATGCTTCGGCCACGGCGGGAAATCTCAATCCCGCCTCCGCGGCTTTCCTGTTTGTCTACGAATACAAAAGTCCGCTGCGGGAGTTTTTACTGAAAGGCGCCTGGTACGGAGACGGTTACCTGTTTAAAATCCAAAAACCGGCCGACCGCACGGCCGTCCTCTTCGCCTCGTACCGGGAAAAATTCGGGAAAAAAGGATTTTTCCGTGTCGATATCGGCTTCGATTTACCGCCGGTTCCCGATTTATACTATATACTGCCGTTCGAAACCTTCGCGGCGGTGCGCGGCGAATACCGCAACAGCGGCTGGCGGCTGACCGCGGAAAACCGTTTGCAGCTCGGCAGCGACAAAGAGGGCGACGGATTTTTGAAAAACCGGTGCGCCGCCGGGCTTTCCTGGCAGGGGCTTGTCGCCTCATCCGCCGCCGTCGGAGCAGCCGCAACGGTTCGCTACACCTGCACCGCGGAGGCTCCCTCCGCCTGGAAAACGGAAGTCAGCCTTTTGGTTCTTTACCGCCGGCAAAGTTTTTCGCTAAAGGCTTCGGCGGAAAACGGCCCCGTCTATCGTGCCGCTGCCGAAACCGTCTTTCGCCTTCCCGGCTGCGAAATAACTGTCACTCATCAATGGAACCGGACGAAACACGGCGACACGAGCAGCCTGAAAGCATCCGTCGGCATTTAATAACGCTATCCGAATCAGCGGAACTTCCATTCCAATCCGACATCGAACTGAAACGCAAAACGGTAACGGACATGTGTTTCTATCAGCCATGTCCCCAGCTTAAACGCCGCAAACGGCGACAGCGACGGAACCTTCTCCGGAGGCTTTTTATAAGAATAGGCGGCAAAAAGACCGACCCTGTATAACTCTTTCTCCGACAGCAAAATCGGAATCTTTTTCATAAAAACATCCTTTTGTTCGTTACCGAAACACAAATTTTCCCGAAAACCGGGATATTTATTATATAAAAAAAAGAGATGTCAACAAAAAAAAACCGGGCACATGGCCCGGTTCCGTTCGAAAACGTCTCAGTCATCATATTTCTGACCGATCAGCTTTCCTTTTTCGTTGAAATAAAGCTCCATACGGTTCTGAAGTTTGACCTCATATCCGCGATACTCTTTTTCTATTTTAACAACAGGAATATCGGGAAATTTCTTTGCAATTTCTGCGGCAATTTTTTCGGGAACGGCCGAAGCGGGAACGCCGGCCATACATTCAATCTGTTTCCAATCCCCCGTTTTCCGGAAATCGATTTCGGCTCCGTTCGACAATGCGATTTCGTAGCTGTCCCAATCGGCTTCGGCAAAAGTCACGGTTGCATCGGGATACCATGTTTTCACCGCAGTCTGAATTTCTGCCGGCAAAGTCGACGGATCGATCACCTGATCGGCAAAAGCGGCCGCACTTAAAACGGTCATGACACACAACAAAACAAAACTCTTTTTCATAAAAATCCCTCCGATTTAAAATCAATTAATCCTCGTCTCACGAAAGCGTCTCTTCACGAAAACCTGCAGCATTTTCATCCGATCTCCTCCCGCAACGATAATTTATAGTAATGCTCCTTTTTTGATTCGTCAATAGAGATTAATAAAAAGTAATAATCATTTAACGGTCGTTTCATTTTTATAAAAAGAGACCGGATGTCCGGTCTCTTTGCGGGTTATCGGTGATATTAACGGCTTAACGCCTCGCCCAACGCGATACAGGCCGCTTCCGCTTCCGCATCGGGCGCTTCATGACAAATGACCGGATCGGATACCGGTAAAGCACCGCAGGCGCGGCAGTCGGCCTCCCATGTTCGCATCCACTCTCCGTCACCCCAGCCGTAAGAACCGAACAGTGCGATTTTCTTCCCGTTTAAGCGATTCCGGCATCCGGAAAACATCGGTTCGAATTCCCCCTCCTCCAGTTCCTCGTTTCCCATCGAAGGACAGCCGAACGCAATCGCATCATACCGGTCCATCATTTCGGCAGAAAAGAGATCGGCAGTAACGACATCGGCTTTGGCTCCCGCCGCGACAATTCCCTCTTCGATTTTGCGGGCCATGGCTTCGGTATTCCCTGTTCCGCTCCAATACACAACGGCTATTTCTTTCATAAAAAACCTCCTGAAAATGATATGTCAGACAGCTGCCGTCAGCTGTAAAACAGTCCGACCTTCGTTCCAAAGTCTCCGGTAAACTTCGCTGCACTTTTTGTAACGGGCAAAGCGGAGCTCGGCCTCTTCCCGGTTTCCGTACACTTTCCAGCATCCGGAACATTTGCAGTTCTTTCCGCAATGGCGAATAAAACCGGCAACATCTTCCGGCGGATATCCCAGAAAAAGCCCGATTTCATGCGGAAAATCTTCCGATTCGGCCAGACGCCGTTTCAGAAGACAGAGAGCCTGCCGGGGCTCAAGCGATCCGTAACCGTACTTAGTCAGCAGACCGGCCGCGAAACCGTTGTTCAAATCTTTCCCCAGCAAAGTCGAACGGAACACATAAACAAGAGCCCTCTTCTCATCCTCCTTCAGCACGGAAAACCGCACGCCGAGAGGACGCAACTGCTTCTTCCAGAAAAGATATTCATGCTTCCATTCGGCATGGCTCTGTTTCGGAAAAGAAAACAGATTCCCTGTCTTCAGCCCGGCCAGAGTGGGCGCACAATATTCGATTAAGAAATGTTCGAATCGGGGAAAAAATCTTTTATTAGGTTTCATTATTTTTATTAGCCTTATCTAATAAAAATAATACAGAGATTCTCGCTTTTTGTCAAGTTGTTTTGTCTTTTTGCGAACAGAATCGGATGCCGGAATCGGCGGACAGAATTATCTTTTTCCGGAACGCCTTTTTTCTGTCAGAAGCTGCTTGAGCCGTTCCCTGACGGAGGCTCTTTTTTCCGTATAAACCGGCTGCCCCTCTTCATCGAGTCCCGTATAATAGGCACAGGTAGCCCAGGTTGAAGGCGTCGGGGTAAAAATCTGAACCTGTTCCGGGGAAAAATCCAACTCTTTGCGGATGAAACGGCGCGTCTCTTCGGCCTCTTTTTGCGTTTCACCCGGATGTGCCGCCATGAAATAGCAGCTGATATACTGTTTCTTTCCCGCCTCGCGGCACGACTCCCGATAAAGTGTGCAAAAACGGAGAAACGAATCGTTGCGCGGCTTCTTCATTTGCGCCAGCACCGCGGGGCTGCCGCTTTCCGGCGCCAGTTTCAGCTGGCCCGAAACGTGGTGCTGCGCCAGCGCCCGAATATAGGCGCCGCCGAAGCGGCTGTCGGCCATTGTCAAATCGGGGCGGACACCGGAAGCCGCAAAAACTTTCCGGATTCCCGGTTTGCGGCGAACCGTTTCCAACAGCTTCAAAAGCGGCTCGTGCGAGATTTGAAGCGACGGACACGGGTGCGGGTAAAGGCACCGTTTGCGGGTGCAGGCGCCGTTCGTTTCCGCCTTCGGACAGCCGATGCCGTACATATTGGCTGTCGGACCGCCGATATCGGTAATGATACCTTTAAAATCGGGCAGACGAAGAATCTCGTCGACTTCCTTTTCAATCGAAGCGGCTGTTCGGGAAACGACACGCCTGCCCTGATGAACCGCGATCGCGCAAAACGAACAGCCGCCGAAACAGCCGCGGTGGCTCATCATCGAAAAACGAATCGTGTCGACCGCCCTCACTTTTCCCTGAATTTTCGGGGTCACCGTCCGTTCGAACGAAAGATCGCACGCTTCGTCGAGCATCTGCTGCGTCCAGAAAAGCGGTTTGTTCTGAACCAGCCAGCGGTCGCCGCACTTCTGCGCCAGCGGCCGTCCGGAAGGCGCCTCGCTGTTATCCGAAAAGAGACGAAACATCCGATGAAAAGCGCTTTTATCGGCAGCAGCCTCCTCAAACGAAGGCAGTTCCAGAGCCTCATCCGGTTTCTCCCGCGACAAATAACAGAGCCCGTCGAGCGAACGTACATCCTCCCCGGCCGCCAAACGGTGCGCCAGCCGGCAAACCGTGTACTCGCCCATGCCGTAAACCAGGTAATCGGCTTTGGCGTCGAACAGCAACGGCCGACGAATCTTATCGGTTTTAAAATCGTAATGGGCAATCCGCCGCAAACTGGCCTCGACACCGCCGAGAACAATCGGTTTGGTCTGTTTGAAATAGCGGCGAATCAGCCCCGTATAGACAATCGAAGCCCGGTCGGGACGGCGGTTATTCTCGCCGCCGGGAGTAAAATCGCACTGCCGGCGCGGCTTTCCGGACGCGGTGTAATTGGCCACCATCGAATCGACACAGCCGGCACTGATGCCCCAAAACAGCCGCGGTTCCCCCAGCGCGGTAATATCGGCGCCGTCATCGACCGACGGCTGACTGATCACCGCCACCCGGAAGCCGTGTTTCATCAGATATTTTCCGATGACAGCCACTCCGGAAAACGGACTGTCGATATAAACATCGCCGCTGACCAGAATCACATCGGGGCGATCCCACCCCAGTTGATCGATCTCTTCTCTGCTGACCGGTAAAAACACAACGATTCTCTCCCTCTCCGACAGCCTATCAGATTCGGGAAAAAGAAACAAGCTTTTTTCAGTAAGCTCTGTCGTGAACGCCGCTGACAGCCCGCCCCGACGGATCATTTAAATGGCGGAACGACTCGTCCCACGCCAAAGCCGTCGCGGTCGAACAGGCCACCGATGCTTCGTGAGGCACACAGGCCGCCGCCGATTCCGACGGAAAAAACTCCTCGAAAATCGAGCGGTAATAATATTCTTCCTTATTTAAAGGAGTGTTGACCGGGAACCGTTTGGCTGCCGCTTCGAATTGCCGGTCGGACACTTTTTCATCCGCCAGTTTTTTCAGCGTATCGATCCAGCTGTAGCCGACACCGTCGGAAAACTGCTCTTTCTGACGAAAGACAATCTCTTCGGGCAGCATATCCCGAAACGCCTGCCTCAGCAGCCGCTTTTCGATTCTCATTTCGGACAGTTTGTCTCCGGGCACGGGACGACTCGGAGCCGTCATTTTATCGGCCGGAGAAATCGTCATCGCCAGGTCGATAAATTCCTTATCGAGAAACGGAACGCGTCCCTCGACACCCCAGGCGGCCAACGCCTTATTGGCACGCAGACAGTCGTAAAGATGAAGTTTTCCCAGTTTCCGAACCGTCTCTTCGTGAAACTCCCGTGCCGACGGTGCTTTGTGAAAATAAAGATAGCCGCCGAACAGTTCGTCGGACCCTTCTCCGGAAAGAACCATTTTGATTCCCATCGCCTTGACCGCCCGTGCCAGAAGAAACATCGGCGTCGAAGCACGAACCGTTGTGACATCGTAAGTCTCCAGATGATAAATGACATCGGGCAGAGCATCGAGCGCCTCGCGAACCGTAAAATGAATTTCGTGATGAACCGTTCCGATAAATTCGGCCGCTTTCCGGGCCGCTTCCAAATCGGGAGAACCTTCCAAGCCGACGGCAAAACTGTGAAGCTGCGGCCACCAAGCCTCACAGGCATCACCGGTTTCGACACGGCGCGAAGCAAATTTCTTGGTCACCGCCGCGATCACGGAGGAATCGAGACCGCCCGACAAAAGAACGGCATAAGGAACGTCGCTCATCAGCTGTCTTTTCACGGCTGCTTCGAGACCGTTACGCAGCTCTTCGACCGACGACCCGTTCTCTTTGACGGCATCGTACGACTCCCAATCACGACGGTACCACCGCTCCGGTTTCTTGCTTCCGACCGTAAAAAAGGATCCGGGAGGAAATTCCTCGTATTTGCAGCAAACACCTTCCAACGCTTTCAGCTCGGAGGCGGCGTAATAACGCCCTTCGCCGTCCCATCCGTGATACAGCGGAATGATACCGATATGATCCCGGGCCGTCAAAAAAAGATTTTTTCGGGAATCGTAAAGACAGAAAGCAAAAATACCGTTCAAATCTTCCAAAAATCCGATACCTTTTTCTTCGTAAAGAGCCAGAATCACCTCGCAGTCCGATTTTGTCCGGAACGGATAACGTCCTTCATAGCGCTTTCTGATTTCCGTATGATTGTAAATTTCTCCGTTGACGGCCAGAATCACTTTTCCGTCCGGAGAAAAAAGCGGCTGCTTTCCCGAAAACGGATCGACAATCGCCAGTCTCTCATGTGCAATAATCGCATTGTCTCCGGTGTAGATTCCCGACCAGTCGGGTCCTCTGTGTCTGATTTTTTTCGCCATTTTCAGGACTCGAAGACGAAGTTCTTCTTTCTCTTCCGGAGAAAAAGATTTTCCCGATTCGAAGTTCTCAAACATTCCGACAAAACCGCACATATCAGCCTCCTCAAAAAAAAACGTCCGCCTCTCTGAGAAGCGGACGCCTTTGTCCTTTCCCGCTTATTCTACAGAAAGAATCAAAAAGAGTCAAGTCTTTCTTTTTTCGTTATCTTTACAGCGGCAGCAAATGGCCCATCCGGTCGTTTTTGGTTTCCAGATAGCGCCGGTTTTCCGGGGTCACGGCCGCCTGATGATGCACTGCTTCGAGAACCGTCACTCCGCCCTCCTCCAAAGCCCGCACTTTATCCGGGTTGTTGGTAATCAGCCGCACCGATTTGACACCCAGCGATTTTAAAATCCACAAAGCGGGCGAATAATCGCGCTCGTCTTCGCGGTAACCGAGTTTCAGATTGGCATCGACCGTATCCAATCCCTCATCCTGAAGAACGTACGCTTTCAGCTTACTGACAAGACCGATACCGCGTCCTTCCTGTCTCAGATAGACAATCACACCGCGACCCTCCGCCTCCACAGCTTCCATCGCCCGGTGCAGCTGGGAGCCGCAATCGCAACGCCGGGAAGCCAGCAGATCGCCGGTCAGACATTCGGAATGAATCCGAACCAAAACATTTTCTCCGTCTCCGACAGAGCCTTTGACAAGCGCAAAATGGTCGTCGGTATCCCACGGCGTGTGGTAGATACTCATGCGGAAGTGTCCGTAAGCGGTCGGTAAATCGGCCGACGCCTCTTCGGAAACAAAAATCTCGGTACGGCGGCGGTAGGCGATCAAATCGGCGACCGTACCGATTTTCACCCGGTGCCGGGCGGCCCACTGTTCGAGCTGCGGCAGCCGCGCCATCGTTCCGTCGTCGTTCAGGATTTCACAGATCACCGCTGCCGGCTGCAGACCGCAAATGCGGGTCAAATCGACAGCCGCCTCGGTATGTCCCGGCCGCTCGAGAACGCCGCCCGGCCGCGCCGCCAACGGAAACAGGTGCCCCGGCTTGCGGAAATCGGCGGCCGTTTTGGTCGGATCGGCCAGCCACCGCAGCGTATTGAGGCGGTCCGCAACCGAAATCCCGGTCGTTGTGCAGCCGAAGCCGTCGACCGAAACGGTAAAGGCGGTCGAAAAGGCGTCGTTGTTTTCTTTTTCCATCTGCCGCAGCCCCAGTGCTTCGGCGCGCGCGGCCGACAGCGGGGCGCACATCAAACCGCGGCATTCGCTCACCATCAGATTGACGGTTGCGTAATCGACACTTTCGGCCGCCGCAATCAGATCGCCTTCGTTTTCCCGGTTTTCGTCGTCGACAATCACCACCGGTCTGCCGAGGCGGAAATCTTCGATAATTTCTTCTATTGTATTCATTTTATCAGCTCCAAAATCCGTTTTCTTTCAGTAAGTCTTCGCTCACGCTGCCGTCCGCCCGATCCCGTCCCGGACAACGGGCGCGCCCGCCGTTGTCGGAAAGCGCCAGCAGTTTTTCCGTGTATTTGGCCAGAATATCGGTTTCGACATTCACCCGGTCTCCCGGTTTCTGACGGCCGAGCCGCACGGCTTCGATCGTATGGGGAATGAGCGAGACGGAAAAGCGCCCCGGCTCTTCATCGGTCACCGTCAGACTGGCTCCGTCGACGGTAATCCGCCCCTTTTTCACGATATAACGGCTTAACTCCGCAGGAACCGCAACGGTCACCCTTCGGGCAAAACCGTCTTCCTTCACGGAGAGAATCGTTCCGACTGCCTCGACATCGCCCAGCACCAGATGACCGCCGAGAGGCGTCTGAAGAGTCAGCGATTTTTCGAGATTGACGGCATCGCCGGTTCTCAAATCGGCCAGCGTCGAATGAGTCACCGTTTCATTCATCACATCGGCGCAAAAGGTGCCGTTTCCCAGCGCCGTCACCGTCAGACAGACTCCGTTAACGGCAATACTGTCGCCGATCTGCGCCTTTTCGATCACAACGGCAGCGGCAATTTCCAGCCGCACACCGCCGCCCTCTTTGCGAATCGAACGAACCGTTCCCATTTCTTCTATTAAACCGGTAAACATCACCACATCCTTTTGTAAAAACGGTACGACACCTGCCCGTCATACACGACCGGCTCGGCGTTCGGCAGCTGCCAACCGTCGGCCACGGCCGCCGGCGCAAAACCGTCGAGAAACGGCACCGCGTCGCGGTCGCCCAGCAGTTTCGGCGCGACAAAGATTTCGCCGGCATCAAACGCATCGGCCGCCGCCAGCCACGAAAAAATCCCGCCGCCGCCTTCGACCATCACCGAATCGAATCCCCAGGCGGCCGCCGCTTCACCCAAGGCCGCCGCCGGCAAACGGAACGGGGCGCCCGCCGCGCGGTCGGCGCCCGCGGCAGTGATGCGGACACCGGCCGCCTCGAGGCGGCGCACTTTTTGAGGGTCGGCCGCGGCCGCTTCGGCGGTGGTCAGCAGAAAACTGCGTCCGTCGCCGGCGTTTTGCACAAACCGTAACCGTTCCGGCAACGACAGCGCGCCGTCGATGACAATGCGCGCCGGCTGATGATCGTCATCGCCGGCCGCATCACCGCCGCCGAAGCCGCTTTTCAGGCGGCAGTCGAGGCGGGGATCGTCGGCCGCCGCCGTAGCGGCGCCGACCGCCACCGCGGAAAAAGTCCCGCGCAGGCGGTGAACCCGTTTACGGGCCGCTTCATTGGAAATCCATTGCGACTGTCCCGTTCGGGTCGCCAGTTTGCCGTCGAGCGTCACCGCCGCCTTTAAAAAAAGATAGGGAGAGCCGCCGGCCGCCCGTTTAAGGAAAGGCTGGTTGAGCGCGCGGGCTTCCCGTTCGAAAAGGCCGCATTCGACCGCGATACCGGCCTGCCGCAGCCGTTCGAAGCCGCGACCTGCGACAGCCGGAAAAGGATCGCGCATGGCCGCAACGCACCGCGCTACGCCGGCGGCAACGACCGCATCGGCACACGGCGGCGTTTTCCCCGTATGCGCACACGGCTCCAGCGTGACGTACAATGTCGCCCCCGCCGCTTCGCCGCCGGCCGTCCGCAACGCATGCACTTCGGCGTGCGGACCTCCGAACGCTTTGTGCCACCCTTCTCCGATAATGCGGCCGTTCTTCACCAGAACCGCTCCCACCATCGGATTGGGATTGACAAACCCGGCACCCCGCCCGGCCAGCTCCAGCGCCCGCCTCATAAACCGGCGGTCGTCCTCACCGTTCATTTCAGCGCATCCAGCAGATTCACCATTTCGAGAGCCGACACCGCCGCATCGAAACCTTTGTTTCCGGCTTTTGTCCCGGCCCGCTCGACCGCTTCGCCGATAGAGTTGGTCGTCAGCACACCGAAAATCACCGGCAGTCCGCATTTCAATCCGACCGAGGCGACCCCTTTGGACACTTCGGCACACACGTAATCGAAATGGGGTGTCGCCCCGCGAATCACCGCCCCGAGTGTAATCACCGCGTCATACCGTCCGCTCTCGGCCGCCTTCAACGCCGCCAGCGGAATTTCAAACGCCCCCGGTACCCAAATCACGTCGATATCGCTTTCGGCGGTCTCGTGACGCAAAAGCGCATCCTTCGCCCCGCCCAGCAGTTTGGTCACAATAAACTCGTTAAAGCGGGCACACACCAGCGCAAACCGCTTCCCTTTTCCCGAATAAACACCCTCGTAAACCATACGGCCTCCTCAAAAAAAAAGAAACCCTCCCCGGGTTTCCTGTTCTTCTCATGCTTTCTCACATCCGGACTGTAACCGTCGGTTACGGAATTGCACCGTATCTGTCCGATACCGGACTCGCGGACTTTCACCGCCGGCAGGGAATTGCACCCGCCCCCGAAGCATGTCTCATTATATACCTGCCGGAAAGAAAATGCAAGCAGGAAAGCGTGTTTAAAGCCAACAAAACCGTCCGGGCGGCTTGGGGCATCGTCAATCTGCTGACAACCGTTCCTCACTCCAAAGCCCAAAAAATCAAAGCGGAACTGCTCTCCTGCTTCGGCCGGTCGAAATATTACCGTATGCGGCGCGAAGAGATTCCCGTGATGCCGGAAGATCAGGCTCTTATAAAAGAAATCTTCATGAAAAACGGCATCGAAACGGATCCCGAATACAGCCGTTTTACGGAAGAGTATCAATGGTCGTTTAATACGGACGAAACACTCTGTTCCGGACTGTGAAACACTTTGTTTCATACGATTGAAACACTCTGTTTCAGACTGTGAAACACTTTGTTTCAGACTGTGAAACACTTTGTTTCAGACTGTGAAACACTTTGTTTCAGACTGTGAAACACTTTGTTTCAGACTGTGAAACACTTTGTTTCATACGGTTGAAACACTCTGTTTCATGCGGCAGATAGTTTTACATACACTGTAATATCTTCGGTTTCGTAAATTGATTCAACAAAAATGAGCCATATCGTAGGGATAGTATTTACAGTCTTTCAGTTCCGTATCGTCAAGTTTGAGGGCTTTTACCAAAGCGGCGGCGGCGATGCACCAATACCCCCGGTACCACCCTGTTTTCAGATTACGGTTAGTTATAACACCTTCGGTTAATGACATAAACCACTGCCTTTTAAGATACTTCTTTAACCGCCGGACGGCTTCCGCCTTGTTTTCTTTTGACAGCACCACCACCTCGTATACCGATACCGCATTGGTGTATTTGGGGCAGCACAGTTCTTCCGTACTTATCTGCCAGGTTGGATCCAGTATCTGTATCAGATTTTCCAGATAAACATCCCAATATTCACTTTTTATCAATAATTCCTTAAATAGCCGCCGAAGCACCAGCCGACTTTACCGGGCATAAAATCACCCTCGGTAAACAGAGTCTCAACTTGTACCCAATTGTCCGTTATGCCGTCTATTGTCTCTTCCTTGCCCAATGAAAGTATCAGCACCGGGGTACCTGCCCGCATTGTGATGATAGTCTCACCGGACATGTCTTCTTTTGCCCGGAGGCGCAAGTTTTCCTTTGCCCGGTACACCCCGTTTACTATCTTTTTTCCCGGTACCCCTCCACCGCTTTCATAATCACAGGTACCGTCTGCGTGCCGGGGAAAGGTTATTTTTGTCATGTCAAATTCATTGGTGCGGATGGCTTCCTGCAAAGCCTGTACCTCTGATTCATCATAGGCACAGTATGTTGCATACAGGGTCTTTCCGTCTTCCAGATAGATATATAAATACTCACCGTCAAACCGGAAAAACAGACTGTACTCCGGATCCGTTGCATTTAAGGCAAACTTCATGTCATGCCCGCGTTCCAGTAGACCCTCATACTCTTCCTCTGAAATTCGCACATCCCAAAGCTCCAGTTCATACAAATCGGGATTCACTTTCCTTACAGCTGCTTTGTATCTGAATCCTCTCGTACATATACTAAAATAATATCCGCCGTCTCTCAGCCTAAAACATTTAAAAGCATCCTCATATCTGCCCGGCGCTTTGCACCAGTATGTTACTTCATCATAAGAGGCGGGATTGACATCGAAATATGCTTTAAGTCTGGGTTGGTGTTCCACCAATATGTTCCTGTCTTTCCGATAAATAACCTCGTTAAAGTAATCCCGATACCAGATTTTTTCCGTAATTCTCTCTTCAAAATCTGTTCCGAAAACAGCCGCCACCATGTTAACCAGCAATACTGCCACTAACACCATTTTTTTGTTCATTTTATTTACTCATTTGCCTGTGTCGTTATATATCTTGTCTTTCGCCTTCTTTCACGTTTGGACGTAGTGCGAGAAGATTTTTATCAATGGTGTCCGTACACACCCATTGATGTTGTCAAAGAACTCCTTCTGTACGGAGATAGGGGGAGGGTTATTCAAAAGTTA
>CASEOG010000002.1 GCA_949289575.1 uncultured Spirochaetales bacterium
AGGACCCACCCGTTCCCATCCCGAACACGGAAGTTAAGCTCTTTTGCGCCGATGATACTGCCAACCGCGGAAAAGTAGGTCGTTGCCGGACTTTTTTTTATCCTCGCGGTAAACATTTTTCGTATAAAATCATTTCCGAAATCTTAATATATAATAATTACATAATTATAAAACCTCTATAGTGCATTTTTAATTTTAATTATTTGATAAAAATATTTACAAATGACTTTTTGTATGTGATAATGGTTTAATTTCCAAAATGTATATTGGAGGTTTTATGAAAGTTTTTTCTAAAATGTGTATTTTGATTACGGCATTTGCGTTTCTGATGCCTGTCATTTTGTCTTCATGTAAGGAAGATCCCGTTCCGGCAATCGACCTTACCGTAAAATCGTTAAACAACGGATATCCGGGTGATGTTTCGTTTGCGACAAGTGCGACGCCCGCAAAAAAGAAATGGCCGATTAACGGGTATCATTTGCTTGTAACGTCGCCCGACGGCACGCTGAAAACTTTACATGCGGAAAACGGCAAATTTTCCAATATGATTTTTTCTCTCCCCGGCGCATGGAAGGTTGAGTTGATTGTTTCCGATGAGAACGGCAGTTCGGTCGAGACGGCCAAAGAGATTTTAATAAAAGATCCTTTCGAAGGATTTGCATTTAATATGAAAGCTCCGGCATTGGACGAGGAGCAGGGCGTTTCCGAAGGTGTTGAATTCTCTTTGTCGCAGGCGTATATCGATTCCCGGTTTCATGCGTTCCTTTCCAGGATCGCCTTTTCGGTTGTTGACGGAGAGGGAAATGAAATCTGGGGAAATGAGCTCGATCTTTCCGTCACCGAAGAAATTGTATTTAAAGACGGACTGACAATGACCGATGAAGGGCTGATGCTTTGTGCTGTTGCCTACGATAAATACAATAACTCCAGTGTGCGTATCGAAAGTAAAATTTTTCTGAATTCGAAAGAACAGCCGATTGTCGGGTTCGAAATGTACGGGCAGAAGCCCGGCGCCGATCTGGCATCTCCCGACCGGTTTAAAGTGACCAAATTCGACGAAGCCGGTCATGTCACCGATGAAATTATCGAATTTTCGAACATCTGGTTTAATGCGAAAGGTTCCCGTTCGAGCGGTGTCGACGGAGACGGAACCTTTATCAATAAAGTCGAGTACGAACTTTATATCGTATCGGGAGAAGGCGCTTCCGAGAGTCTGAATCAGGTAAACGTTGCGACAATGTCTGCAGCAGAGGATGAAGTCTCTTTCGAACTGGCGGCCTCCGGGTTGTATGAATTGAGAATGAAGGTCAGCAACAATGTCGATTTGTCTGCTGTCAGAAAAATTCGTTTTAACGCCACGGAAAATAAACCGTCGATACAGAAAGTTGAGGTCTTAAATCCCGGCAGCACAAAAATTTATGAAGCAGTCGAATATAAAGTCGCTATCGGTGCCCGCAGCCGGATGCCCGGAATGGGTGCCCTGACAAAAGCGGTTGTCACTTTTGATGACGACGGAACGGGACGTTCCGTAAAGTATGAAGTTCCTGTACGCACCGATCGCGATCTCGAATTTATTTGGGATGCGTTTATTTTTGATACCTCCAATGCAAGTAATACATGTACAGGTTCCGTTGTTGTCAAAAACGTCGCCGGTCGCGAATCCGATCCGTTCCCGTTCTCATGGAGCGTATGGGATAACAAACCGAATATCGGTATGACAGTTTACCCTTCCGTTCAAATCGCCAATTTCGGACAGGAATTTACGGTGACATCGACCCCCGTCCTTCGCGACACAAAGGATTCCGATCTTGTCTTTTCCGTAACGCAGGTTAAAGGGACCGGAGCCGATATGCTGACGAAGGCTGTTTCGATCGGCGAACCCGAAATTATTGAGACGGAAAATGCGGATTATGTTCAGAAGAAATGGACATTTACCGCAGAACAGTTTGCGGAAGGTGATTCTTCCGATATCAACTACCTGATTTCTCTGGTTCAGAGAAACGAAAGCGGATATTCGGAAGCCCGAAGGGTTTTTACGGCGACCGCCTCGCAAAGTTTTCTGACGTTTGATATTCGCGAATTGAAATATTATGCGAACCAGACAGTGACGATTGATGCCGGATGGAGCCGCAAAAACGGAAATCCTCTTACCGAGGCCGATTTCAATAATCTGAAAATTAAAGTCGATAAAGGGGCAACGGGTAAAGCGGAATATGCGCCGGAAGCGTCGGCATCGAATGCTGCTGCATGGAAAGGGTTGATCAAATATATCGGAAACGGCTGCTTCGAACTGACACTGGGCAGTGCCGATTATTACGTCGTTACAATGTCCGAGAAAACGTCCGGTTACAATCCCGACACTGTTTTCAGAATGGTTCTTGTCGAAAATAAAGCCCCTCAGATCGAAGAAGTGAAAGCAACTGCGATTTTGGATGAAAGCGGATCGGCTCCGATCAAACCGGATGAACCGGGACATGTCAAAAAACTGAAATACAAGTTGGAAGTTTTTGCTTCGATAGACGGCGGAGATCCGATTGATTTCACCTGGTATTTCGATAAATCGCCGGCGTTTTCGGAGGCAACCCCCGACAGGACACCGACTGACACCGATGACAGATCCGTTGTGGAAGATGTCTGGCTGACACCGGGTGAACATACGATTTATGTTGTGGGACATATTCGCGGAAAGACCTCGAATAAATCGCGACCTTATATGAAGGCTTTGACAGTCGGCAGACTGACCGGCCCGACAGTTTCTTCGGCAGTCGAATATACGAACAGCAAACAGCCGGAATGGAGTATTTCGAAAGCATCGGATACATCGGATCAGTTCCGTTTTCAGGTGACTCCCGTGGGAACGGCCGAAAGTGATACAAAATGGAGTGCTCCCGTATCGGGAATGACTTCTTATATTCATGATACCGCTTTGGCCGACGGTGAATGGGTTCTTTATGTTCAGGAACGAAATTCTGCCGAAGGGCGTTGGTCTGACAGCGGTTATTCCAAACTGACGGTCGATACCGTAGCGCCGCCTGTGCCGGTTATCACTGTATCTCCCGAATATACGGTTGAAAGCAGTGTTTCCGGTGATCCGCGAAGAACAGCCGACGGAAATGCGTCGGGTGTCTGGAGTTGGGCGATGCCTGCCGACTCTGAGGCGGTCAGCGGGTACAGATATATACTCCAGAAAGGTTCGCCGCAGGAGGTTTCCGAATCGATAACAGCACCGATTATTGCATCGGAACTTGTCGGTGAGGGAGAAGAAGAGAGTGTTCTTCTGTCGGTTGCGGCCAAGGACCTTGCGGGGAACTGGAGTTCGTATGCGGTATCCGAAATTGTTATTGACCGGATAGCGCCCGATTCTCCGACCGGAGATACGGCGGAAAAATGGACAAATGATCGAACTCTCGACTTTGACTGGCAGGTCCCCGAAGGGTGCGAAGCGTTGAGCGGCTACCGTGTGGTTCTGAAAGCCGATGAAGGAACAGGATCTGTCTCCGAAATCGAAACGGACGATAATGTAGCCGACGCACAATGGCAATCCTCAACCCGCCCGGAGACGCCGTTAACCGATTACACGCTGGAAGTTTACGCCAAAGACCTGGTCGGAAACGAATCTTTCCCGCTTGTTCTGAAACGTAAATTGGATACGGTGATTCCCGAAGCACCGCAGGAACTGACGTTGAAAGAGGGTGCCGGCATCGGCAATGTCGGAAAAGCGGCCGACAGTTTCGAATTTACATACAATATTCCTGCCGGCGAAGACAGTGTCACTTACCAATGCGGCTGGGCCAAGCAGGGATCGGCTATCGATTCCTTTGATGAGAACGGCGACGCTGTAGCCTATACGGTGACACTGACGGAAGACGGGTATCATACCGTCGAAGTCCGCGCCGTCGACCGGGCAGGCAATATCGGTAAAGCGGCGACACTGGATTTCTACCGTGATACCACACCCCCTGTGATTACCCTGCAGGATCTGCTTTCTTTCAATTTCGGAGATGTGCATAAAACAAAAGAGCAGATTACGGCAATGGCTACCGTCAGCGATCCGCTGGATCCCAATCCTGTTGTAACGTATGAGTATCCGTTTACCTATATCGATACGGAGTACACTTACCGCGAGGTCAAAGAAAAGGATCTGATGACAGTGACCGCCGTCGACGTTTTGGGAAATCAGACTTCCAAGACGATCCGGATTAAAGTCGCGGCTCCGACGCTGGCGGCATGGCCGGCAATAAGTGCCACGGCGACAACAGGTGATGCCAATTTAGTGAGCGGCAAATCCTATTATTTCACGGTTTCGGATGTGTTGCGTCAGTATCAAGCATGGAATGGAAGGGTGCAACATCCTTCTACCTTAAATTTTGAATCCCCCCGTTATGACAAAGTTATGCTGCATGATCACGGTGATACAAATTATACGAACCAAATGGTTGCCGGTGTTTACGATAATCAAATTCATTTTGTCGGTCAGCGCAGCGCCGGAACTATGAGGTATATACGTTTCTCGGGCGGTACGGTTGTTGTTGATCCCGCTAACGAAGGGATTACCCATAAACTGTGGAAAGGGGTCACTTATGAAGTTTCCGTCAGTGCACAGAAAAGCGGAGATCGGACAGTTACGGCGAAAATCGGAATGAATTTGCTGGCAAAAGAAGACGGTTCCGTACTGGGCAGTGCCGAATTGGCGGATGATCAGATGACAGATACGCCGAAAGCTGTTGCAGCCCAGTTGACTCCGAGTAAAAATATTACCGGAGTCAAGATGGAAGTTTCCGTCTCCCGTACCGGTGAGAAAGATTATGCGGGAACCAATCTGTCAGCTTTTAATTTGACAATGAAGACATGGCCCGGGAAAAACGAGCAGTGATGAAAAGAGGAGAAAGCGGATATGAATTATAAAAAGATATTATTGGGGATTATGTTCACGGCAGCCGTTCTTTTCGGCTGCAAAGAAAAAATTGCTCTGTTTCCGCCGATTGTATCGGGTCCGGAAATCACTTCCAACACTCAGCCGGAATTTTCATGGAAGGCTTCGGTCGGTGATGCGACTTACTATATGGTCGAGCTGATCAATAAAGAAAATTCTCAGGTGGTTGTTAAGCAAACCCGGGTGGAGGCTAAAGATTCCAACAAATGGAAGGTTCCTCAGAAACTGGCAGACGGTGTCTATATGTTAAAAATCACCGCCTACAGACCGGCCGAAAAAAAGAAGGATCCCGATGTGGCATCCAAAACCGTGACGTTTCTGTTTACAATCGATTTGCGTGCGGCTGCCGGTCAGCCTGTCATTACGGATGTCAACGGAATAACCGTTAAGAGAGACGATCACGGGCTTCAGCAGGGAAGTATCGTGATTGCCTCGACAACTCCTTATTTCAGATGGACGGAAGGTGTCGATGCGGAGACTTATCTGGTAACGCTTTATAACGTGACCGGAGATCAGTCGGTTCCCTGTTTCGACTCGTTGTCGGTTTCTTCGAATATCCGCTTTTATCAGGTGCCGGAAGAGGGTGCCCTGAGTGACGGATCCTACCGCTTCGAGGTCAGCGGTGTAACATCGATGGGAATGAAAGGGGAACCTTCGGTTTGCGAATTCGAGGTGAATACGCAGGGGGGAGGCGCGCCGAACATTACCGAACCTGTTTTACCCGCGGAAGGGGCATTTTCCACCAATAAGAACTCGCTGCACTTTGCATGGAGTCCGGAAATCCTGCCGAGCGGAGATAAAAAAGAGTTTTCGTGGCAGAGAAAAAAGCTGGAGGGTGAAGAGACAACAACGGAACCGAATGCCGACGGCTGGGGACTCGTTCCCGGTGACAGAGAAACACAAATGACCGTAAACGGTTTGACCGATGGGCGGTATGTCTTCTTTCTGAGATCGAAAGATCAGCTGGGGAACTGGTCAGCACCCGCGTCTTTTTACTTCATTATCGATACGGTTCCGCCCGAAATTCCTGCCGTTTCAGCCGATAAATATACGGTGGCGACCGACAGCGATCGGGTGACGTTCTCGTGGGACATTTCCGAAGATACGGATTACCTTCTTGTCTCCGCCAACTATAAAGAAGGTGAAAATGTTCCGACACCTGTCCGACAGGAAAAGGATGTTCCGTTTGTTCAGAATTTCGATACCGCAACTCACGACAAGACGGTTTACCTCTTTACTTTCAGCGCCGTCGATAAAGCCGGAAACATTTCGGATACCATTACCGCTCGGGTCCTGTATAATCCGATCGGAGAAGCTTTGCCGACGTTTTTGCCGTGGAGCGGCAGCATTAATGTTTCCCAACCCGACGGCAGTGTGAAATATTTCAGCCGCGAAGTCGAGCTGCAGTGGTCATGGGAAAAAGCGGCCGGTACTTTGAATGAAAATTACAAAATTGCCTTCTCCTTTTCCGATACGGAAAGTGCGGCGGCGCCTCCGGCAGACTCTTATTTCCCCGTCGCCGCCTCTTCATGGTCTGAATCGACACAGGGAGAAAGCCGGGGTGACGGATTTTATACATTGTACGTCATGCAGGAGTATGAAGCGGGGAAATGGACAACTCCGGTTTCCCGGACATACATCATTGCAAGAGAATCGGTTCCCGAAGCTCCCCGGAATCTGACAGGAGCGACAAAAGTCGGTGCTTTCCCGGATGAATTCGGAAGAAAAGTCGGTTTCCCGACATGGAGCTGGGATGCGCCGGCCGTTACGGACGGACTGGCGGCCTTCGAATACCGCTATCACAAAGTCGGAACGAGCAACGAAGGGACATGGATTCGTACCGACAGTATTTCGGTTCGTTCAATCACCGAAATGAGCGGTCTGGAGATCGGTGATTATATCTTTTATGTCCGCAGTGTTAATATTTTGGGAGGTGTCAGTTCCGAGGTTTCGTTCAATACTTCGGTTGTCGATGCAGCCGATTTGCCTGCGGCACCGATTATCACACCCGAAAAACCGATTGTCGGCGGAAAGGATTACACAATTGTCTGGAATTGGACATATCCCGACGGAAAAGCAGCCGACAAAGTGTGGGTCAAAGTCGGTTCCGAGCCGTCGGAATCGGATATGCCTTATACAGGCGGGACAGCCTACTCCCTTGCTTACGATTCCTCCTTGGAAGGGAAAGAGACCAATTTGACCCTTTTCGTTAAAGCGCACTATACGGGAGATGAGGTTGCTTCACTGGCCGGAACTTCGACGGTTCTTGTCGATCTGAATCCGCCTGCCGCGCCGTTGCTCAGCGGGTCGGCGGAAGCACCCGAAACGGCTCCGGTCTGGATGATGACACATGCCAATCTGAAAGATGTCAGTGCTTTCCGTTATCAGACAGTCGTCGGCGATGGGATGCCGGCTGACGGAAATTGGACAGAAACAGCGGTGGCTCCTTCCGTAAACGTGACTTACAGCGAACCGTTCAATGTCGGAGAGAAGATTGTTCTTTGGGCTCAGGCTGCGGATGCATTGAATAACTGGTCGCCGTCGGCTTCGTTTGCAACAGTCATTAAGGCCGGTATCGAACCTCCTCAGGTGACAATTCCCGCATACGAGGCTGCCAACTACCTGAATGCCTCCATGAAAGAGGCGGAAGTTCAACTCGATTCCGCTACCGGTGATATCGAGGCCATTAAGTATCGTTTCAGCAACGGTGTTTCGGCCTGGTCGCTGATTCGGTTTGAGGTGCCTGCGGCTCGGCAGACATTCCGGTTCAAACCGACCGATTTGTCCGACGGAGAAAATGTAACGTTTGAGTATCAGGGGCAGATAGGCGGCGAATGGTCAAAAATGGGAACCTACAGTTTGGCATTGATTGACGTGAACGCGCCTTCGAAACCGTCCAATTTGCGTCTCCAGGGGGGAGATATCAAAACGGGCGATACGACTCCCCGTATCGAATGGAATGCGGTCGGAGATGCGGCTTGCTATGAATACATAAAAGACGGTGTGAGCTCCCGCGTTAACACTCCGTATTTCATATCGCCGGAATTGACCGACGGTAAATATACGGTCTCCGTTGTTGCCGTCGACCGGGCCGAGAACAAATCAGAGCCGGTTTCTCTCTCTTTCGAGATTGATCACACTTACCGTGACTACAGCCGGCCCGAGATTATTTCGGCAGTAGTCTCGAAATACGCAGCGAAAGATTATGTCCGTGTTTCCTGGAAACCGGAATCGAAATCGGTTAAATATGCGGTTTATGAGCTGACGGAAGCGCAGGTCGGACAGTCCTCAATTCCGGCACCGGCATCGTATGTTGTCGGGTTCGATACGTTGACAACCGAAAATCTGGAAGCGGGGAATGCCGCAGCCGGATACGGAAAGGATTCCGACGGCAACTATTTTGTCTGGATAAAAACCGATAACAAAACAGCCTATTACGGTGTCATCGGTATGAACGATGAAGGAAAAACAGGTTTCCATCGCCTTTCGTATACATCGGCGCAGAAAACCGAAGTGTACGGTACGGCGCTTCTCCCTGTCAGCGGAGTATCGATTGCCACAAGCGGTGCGAAGGTTGAAGCTGTTTGGAAGGCGCTCTCTTCCGATGTCGAATACCGTGTATTGCGATCGAAAACCGCATATGATTACAAGACAGCACCGACAAATCTTCCGATAACAGATTTCAATGTCTGGACAGGCGGAACGGGCTGGAGTGCGGTTGCGTCTGAAACGGATATTCTTAACGGAAAAGCTGTTACTGCGTCTAAATTTACGGACAGCTCGTTTAATACCGACAATTACGTCGGAAAAGAATTCGTTTACCGGATTTATGCGGTCAATACGGTTGTCAGAAGCGCCGAAAGTTCTTACAGAGCGGAATTCTCCGGCTTCCCGGGATTATTCTTTATGAGTGCGGCGGCCGAAAGCAAACTTATTATTCTGCTTCCGAATCCCGACAACATTCTGACACTGGCGGCAACCCAGGGTGCCGAGACAAATGATTCGAAATTGCCCGGTAAAATCAAGCTGACGGTGAACGAAAAGGGAACAAAACCGGATTACAGTAATTTTACGGTGAAAGTGGAGCGGACATACCGGTACGGCGGAACCCATCAGGGCTATCCGACAGCCGATTTGGTTTCCGATTATATGTGGACGGGATACGGACCTTATATCAGCGGACGATATCATACTGATTTAACCAATCCCGACCCGGCAGCCTGTCCGTGGGAAAAAACGATTCTCCTGGAATATGTGTTCGATCTCGCTTCGAATTCGTCGGCTGCGGTTTACGATACGTTGTACGATACCGACGATGCAACGGGAGAAAAACTGATTGCGGTTCGCCGAAAAATTTCACATGATACGATGCAGCCGTGGTATGAACGTAAGGAATCTGTCGTCAGCAAGAATGCAGCCAAATATGATATTGTGCTTGATCCGGACGGGACCAAATCCGAATACGAATGGCACTATCTCAATTGGGACTGGGTGATGAGAAAGTATATGTATCATCCCGATAATCCGCTTGCCAAAGTGTACACATCCACGGGTAATTCATCCTCGACGAAAAATGTCGGAGACCGGCCGGGTCGCTTTGATATAGCGGACGCTGTCCGCTGCGATTACCGGATTGTCCTGGTCAGTAAAATTGATCCTTCCGTTACGGCAAAGTCGGAAAAAACCGTTTCCGGATATCCGCGGCTGACCCCGAGAGAGTTCTCTTCTCTGGCCATGATTATTCGTGAAATCGCATTCTATGAAATTCCGGCATCCTATTATGATGAGGTCGAAGAACAGGGAACAGGTTTAAAAAGAGACCCCGTAACCGTAGAGGGATGGAATAACAGCAAAAGAAAGGACGGTTCGATCCAGCTTGTGAAAGTTGACGTCAATATTTTTCAGTTATCCGGTACGGCTCATCTTCGAACCAACGGCAGCGGATATTCTTATTTTCCGGGATGTTATATAAAACTCGATTGGCCCGGTTTTACGATCAAACTGGGAGGTGATGCAGCCAAGTGTCTCGACAATAACGAGCTGGAGATTGTGACACCGCTTCCCGGTATGTGCGGAAAAGTGAAGATGACGGCCTATCTGTACGGCGGTACTTATTACCACGGTATGCAGAGCGGAAGTTTTATAACGGTCACCTATCCGGGGTACAGCAACTTTCGGATGGACGTCGGAAAACTGCCGGGAGCACAGAATCATAAGGCTCTGGTTTCCAACGAGTATATCGAGTCCAACTGGGGACGGGTACAGTATACGAACAACCCCGATACCTATTGGGACCGCTATACCAGCATTAACTGGTCGTACGGTAATTTGAGATATCCGGGATTCAAATAAGATTTCCGGAAAAATTACCTCTGCCCGCGGCATATGCCGCGGGCTTTTTTGCGGCGGACTGAATATCCGAGGGAGCGGAGAAGAAACGGGAGAGGCCCTCCTTTCGGTCGGCGGCAGGAGGGTGGACGGGGACGGGTTGCGTTCTGCAGCGACAGATGCAGCGGGGAAAAGTCTTGAGGTGTCCGGCGCAGAAACGGCAAAAAAAGGCCGGAAGGGAGGACCTTCCGGCGGGGAGTCGTTATGAAATGACCGGTAACATCGGGCGGTTACCGGCAACAGAAAACTTTCAAATTGCAGAGCGGTTTATTCAACCATCAACAAAGCTGTTGACAGCAGAAAACGCTCCGTATCGTCCCCTTCGCGGAGAGAATTCATGACGGAAATCATTAAAGCTTCGGCTTCCGCGGCGGTATCGCCTTCCGTAATGTAAAGGATGTGGTCGGTGTACAGCCAGTATGCTTCGTATTCCAGTTCACCTTCTCCGTCCGATTTGCTGACAATCCACGCATTCATATCGGTACCGTCGGGTCTGTTTTCGGATTCATAGGTCAGTTCCTTCACCGGTGTCAAAACAGCATAATCATCTTTATCGGGCCGTTCGACACGTCCGTTTTCGACTTCGATTTCAAAAACGGAAGAATCTTTGTCAAAGAAAACGAATTCGGTTTCGACTTCGAGTTTTCCGTCATCGATTTCTTTTTCTGTCTGATACCAGGTTGTATCGTAAAGTCTCTGATAAACCGGGTATGTTCCGTCGGTCGATGCGCGCGATGCGGCAGAGAGCTTTGTTCCTTCCAAAACGGTTTTATCGGTGCTCGGGATTTGTCCTGTCAGGGGTTTTGTTGTGAAAAACCGCAGTGAGCATCCCGAAAGGAAAAGAATGACCGTAAAGGCAATCAGTGACTTTTTCATGTAAGCCTCCTCTGTTTTTTATAATAATATAGTAAGTCCAAAATCTTTTTCCGTCAAGGCGGAATAACGAAATTCATAAATAATTAATCTTTTTGTTCTTATTGTTAAGGAATGATTTTCGGAAAAGATTTGAGAAAATATCAGGATTGTGGTACAATAAAATATGAAATTATTCGGGCGATTCGGGCTTTTTGCAATTTTGACCGGTTGGATCGGTAGCTGTGCGCCGATAACTGTTCAGTCATATTCCGTCGAGTATGTTTACGAAAACAGGCGGGTTGTCGATGTCGGGGATCCGGCGTGGAGTGAGAAAATTGTCTACACTTTCGACAGTGAAAAGACGGAACGTGTCATTTCGGGGGCGGTTTACGAAGAGGGAGACGGGACAAAACCGGTTGCCTTTTTGCTCTTCACATATTGGGATTTGGAAAACTTATCCAATCGGGTTGTCGACAACCGGTTGCATACGGTCGAGCGTTATTCCGACAGCGATATTTTTAAAACGGAGAACGGAGTCAAAACGAAAGATCCGGTCAGGGCCGCCTCCAGACTGATTTGTTACGATGTTTACGAAACAGATCCCAAAGACGGCAAATGTCTGTCGGTGAAAACCTATCGTTACAACGGGGAGGATCCTGTCATCGAGAATCGGAATGTGCCGATGAGATCGACGGAGTATAAATATTTTTCGAATGTGACAGACCGTTTTCTGCCCGAAGAGGAAATGATTTCTCTGTTTCTTGTCGACCGATGGGTCTATCAGTCGGCAGTAAGAACGGAGTACAAAAAGGTCGGCGGGAAAAAACAGCCGGCTGTAAAGTATTACTATATTAATCCGCTCTCCGACCGGAGTCTGTACGCGGTCGAAACTTATATGTACGGGGAAGACGGCAGCCTGCGACGGAAGGAGTATTATACGGCCGGGGAATATAACAAAGCGGAGTCGGTCCGGGTTCCCGAGACGACGGTTTTGTATGTAACGGAGGATCGTTTATGAAACAGCGTCTGTTTTTTGCGGCCGTTACGGCGGCGGCTGTCTGTCTGTTTGCCTGCGACGGGGGACTGACGGTTCCCTATGTTTCTTTAACGGTGCAAAGTACCGCTGTCTCCGATGAGGATTTGGCCAAGCTGCAGGCGGAAGAGGGGGCACTGTTTGCCTATTCGGTACCGGCTTTTGTGACGGTTGACGGGAAAGAAAGCAATGCGGCACGGATTTCCTTAAAACAGAAACGGAACTTCCGCTTTACAATCGGTTGCCGGACCCGTTCGTTTCTGACGTTTGACAGGTGGACGGCAGAGCCGGCATCCCATGCACGAATCTTCAATCCCGATTCCGAATCGACACTGGTTCAACTGACGGGAGACTGTGTGATTACAGCCTCTTTTAAGCGGCATCATTTTCTTATGAATTATACGGCAGGAAATGTGTATGCCGAGCCGTCGGGAGTCAATGATGATCTTCTTAACGAACTTTATGTCTCTTTATCGGAAATGGAAACGCATGGTGTTGACTTGAGTGCTTATCTTTATCCCGCATTTGACGAAAGGGGCGTTTTGACCGCCAATCCCGATTATCCCGATTACAAATCGGTTCTCGATTTTATGGCCGGCCGCGGAAAATTTGCGGGTGACGGGCTTGACCGGAACGGTGACGGACGCATTCACTCTTTCAGTGACGGATTGACTGCCGAAATTTTGAACCGTTTTTTCTTCGGGACCTATGACGAATCATCCGGGATTTATCGCGGAATTTATGCCGGTTTATTGATTTTCGGTGACCGGATTTCGACGTTGCCCGAGGGGAAAGAAACGACATTCGAGGTTCGTCCCGGGACCGGAGCGGGGGGAACTTTTATTTCGATCGGTTGGGAATACAGTTCCGCATTGACTCCGGTGTCGGGCGGAGCTGCCGGTGACACGCAGACTGTTTACAGATCCTCGGGGGACGGGGTCTCCGTGTATCGGGCGGTTTGCGACGCGGTAGCTATCGAAGTCCGGGCGGTTAAGGTTCCTGCCGGTGCGGTTTCGGCAGCGGCTGACGGCCGCGTCCGGCTGGCGGAGGGTACGGAGACCGAAGCGGCGCTTTCGACTGTCTCCGTTAACGGCGGCGGCAGTACGGTGACCGTTGCCGAAAACGAAAAAATAACGCTTTCGGTTACAACGGACCCTTCGGAAACATTTGCCGGATGGCTCTATGACGACGAGGCTATGGTGATGCTGAAAAACGGGGAACCGGCGGAGATGATGCCTTTGTTTACCGATTATCTGTATCAGACAAACTCCAGATTGGTTACGGCTGTATTTACGGTCGAATAAACGACAGATATGAAATATTCCGTTTTATTGGGTAAAATTTCGGGAATCGAATTTTCTTTCGCGGAAACGGAAACCGCGGTACTGCTGTCGCGGCTCGGTTTTCTGCATCATACCGGGGACGGAGCGGTCTCTCTTCTGCCGCTCGGAACACGCGTTTTGCGTCATATCGAGGAGGCTTTCGAGGCCGAATTGTCGCGCCGGGGGGCTCAAAAAATCGAAATACCGGAACTGGTGCGCCGTGACCTGCTTCTGGCGTCCGGCCGTTATGAACTGTTTGACGGTGATTCGCTTTATTTCCGCAACGAGGAAGGAGATGAATTTTTTCAGACAGGCCATTACGAAGAGGTTGTCGTCAATTTTTTGCGTCCCTTTGCCGTAACGGAAAAAGATTTTCCCGTTTGCATTTACTTCTACAGTAACAAAACAAGACCGGTAAAAGAGCAGACCGGTTCGGCGCTGGCATCCCGGGAATACCGTGCACTTAATATTTTTTCCGCACACAGGAATATGGTCGAGCTGAACAATTTTGTTCCGATGGCGGCGGCGGCTTTTCGGGCTCTTTTGGAGTCGTGGGGAATCCGGCTGATACATGCGGAAACGGAACTGCACCACAGTTGCGGAGAAAAGGCGCTGGCTCTTGTGGCCGACATGGACGGGAAAGGGAGCGATTTATTCTTTTCCTGTCCGAAGTGCGGATATACGGCCCGCAGTCATGTGGCGAAATCGGTTCATCCTTCTTATGTCGGAGAGGTCAGAAATGCGGTTAGGGTAACTGTTCCCCACTCCTGCGACACATACGGAAAACTGGCCGACTATTTCGGTGTGCCCGATTACAAGATTATCGGGTGCGAACTGTTCCGGACGGAAAATGCCTATGTCATGACGGTCTGTCGCGGCGATTATACGGTCAGCCGCGAGAAACTGATGCATCAACTCGGATTTTCGTATTTACGGCCGGCATCGCCTGCCGAGACGGCTCTTTTCCGGATAAAAGGACATTTTCTTTCTCCTGTCGGGTGGGAGAATGATGACCGGATTACGGTAATTGCCGACGAAACGGTTGTTCACGGTTCCGATTTTATATTGGGTCTGAATGAAGAGGGAACGGTTCTGAAAGACGCCAATTTGGGTATCGACTTTGATGTGAACAGAGTCTTGGATATCGCCGTTGCCAAAGAGGGGGATTTGTGTATACAATGCGCCGTTCCGCTGTCCATTCGGAAAGAGAGCGAAGTGGTCCGTTTAATCAAAACGGGTACGGTTTACTCGGAGCGGCTGGGGTTAAGGGCTCTTGTCCGGGGAAAGAAAGTGCCGGTTTGTCTCGGTTCGTATGCCATTGACCTTTTGCGCATTTTTTACATAGTCGCGGATAAAGCCCGCAGTGAGGACGGGTTCAGGTGGCCGCAGGGGTTGGCGCCGTTTCTTTTTTATCTGTACGGAGAAGGGCGGACATTGAAGTCGAAAGAGATTCTCGAGAATCTGTACAACAGATATTCTGCCGAAATTTTATGGGATGACCGGGCTGTTTCTGCCGGTGAAAAAGAAAAAACGGCGCAACTGTTGGGAATCCCGTATGTCATTATTATTGATGATATTCTGTCCGAAAGAAATTGTCTGGCGGTTTATTCGCGCCTTTCCGGCAAGAAATCGGAATATCCGATTGATTTCCCTTTATTGGAATTCAAAAACAGAAACAATGCCTTCTAAACGGCTGTAATCGGTCAGCGGATTAAAGTCATCGGTTATTTTTACGCCGTTACGCAAAAAATAGTAACGGTGTGTTCCTGCCGGCAGCTTAATGCGTGTCTCGTAAAGACCCGGTTCGATTTCGTTCATTTTGTAGGTGTAGGGATCCCATGAAACAAAATCGCCCGTCAAAAAAATTGTCTGTCCCGCATCATTTTTATGGCGGAAGGTAACCCATCCTTCGTCTTCGAACGGAGTCGCACGGTTATCCCGAACCGGCTCGACGAGAGGAAGGCAGGAAAGCTGAAAGCCCCGGGCATCTCTGATGCGGAAACTGTTGGAGCTGTCGGCACTCCAGAGCCCGTCTTTTATCAGTCTGTATATAACGGCCGATTTCCCGATCGGAAGTTTGTAAGCCATAATAAAAGTTCCGAAGTCATTTTTTAAGAATTTATGAACGATGCGGAACTGTTCGTGCTGAAAAGCGATTCCCTGGTAAGCGACACGGGGATTGCATTCCCGTGAAAGAAGCATATATCCGTCCAGGACAAAGGGAGCCTGATTGCCTTCGGCTGTCTGCATCCACTCTCTGACTTTGTCCGTGATATTGTCGGTCGGAATATCCGTAAACGTCAGAGTATAACACGGCAGGAGAGAGAAAAAGAAGATAACAGAAGCGGAAACAAATCTCTTCATATAAATTATTTCGGTTCATTCGGCAAAATAATTTAAATATATTTAAAAAAATTGTCGATAAAATAAAGAGCGATTTCAAGGATTGGGTGGGGCCTATGCCGAGCACAAAAGAGATAGAACAGTTTAGAAAATATTTAAACAGGACGCTTCGCGAAGATTTTCTGGAAGATTTGAAAAAAGAAGAAGCCGTTCTTCACGGACCGATCGAAGCGACAACGGCAGAGGCTGCCGAATTAAGAAGTGCTTTGGCTGTCGGACCCGACGGAGAGGATTCCGGCCCGGATACAATTCAGACGGAACAGGCTGCCTCCGATGAATCCGGCGGGATTTCCCCGATTCAAACAGAGCCGGACGCTTCCGCAACGTCTGCTTCCGACAGTATTGACGATATTCTCTCTTTCGGAGAGGAAAACCGCCGCAGTCTTTTTGACAAAGAGTCGGCATTGGAAAGCGATTCCGCTGCCGACAGCAGCGATCTTTCTTCGTTTCTCGATATGGACTGGTCGAAAGATTCTCCTGCCGATGAAATGTTCGGTGACGAAGAGAGTCTGTCTACCGGAAACGAATTCCGGGAAGCGGCGGATTCCGATTTTTCCGATTTGTCCGGTCTCGGGGATTTTTCCGATCCGACCGACAATCCGCTGCCGTCAAACGGAGACGGACCGGCCGCCGCAGAGCCTGAATCCGAGGTAAGTCCGACTGCCGATATACTCCGGACACCGTCGGGCGGACCCGACAGCTTTTTCACTTCCGGAACCGACCCCCGGGCGGAATCGGAAGCGGCGGAATGGGACAACGATCTTTTTTCGCCCTCCCGTCCGGATGAAAACGGCGAAACCGGGCCGGCCGCTTTTTCCGAAGAAACGGGAGAGAGCGGCGGCGGTGACGACGGCATTGTCGATACGGGATGGAGCCCGACCGACTTGGGTGAGGTGCCCGACAGTTTCGAAACAATTTCCTCCGATGATCGTCTCGATCTGGATGATATGCCCAAATTCGCCAACGAGGATGAAGAGGATTCGCACGCGACTTTCGAAGAGAAATTCGGAGAAAAGAAAAAAACCGTACGGAAAAGAAAGGTTCATTATTCTTTGTCCGAGCGCGAATCGGAAATTGTTTTCCGTTATTTAAACGAGTTTCCCAGAAATATCAAAATTGCCTGTCAGCGCTTTATTGCTTCGGAAGAAAACGATCCGGATGATGTCATTGCCCTGATTGAACTGCTGAAAGCGGAAGAGTCCATAAAAATCATTGTCCGCTTTTTGGAAGAGAAAACCGGAACTCATATTTCGATTCCGCGCGGTTTCGAGAAAATTAACGGAAAAGCTTATTGGGAAAAAATCAATTCTCCCGCCTATATTTTCAAGACCAAAATTCTGCCGGTCATTCTAAAGTCGGTAATCGCCGGTTTGTTTGTTCTGTTTACCGTTGCCGCATCTGTCTTTCTTTTTATTCCCGCCGCCCGCGGAAGTTATACATATCGTTCCGGTTATAACGATATTCGTGCGGAAGAATACGATTCGTCAATGGAAAAATTCAATGCGGCTTTCCGAATATGGCCCTCCCGGAGCTGGAGCTATAAATTTGCCGAAAAATATACGGAAAAAAGGCAGTATATTTTGGCGGAACAGATTTACGACAATCTTCTTTCGGACGAATACCGCCCGTTTGACAAAAAGGGACGCCTCGATTATTGCCGTTTCGAGTCGGAGATTCTCGGGAATTACCGGAAAGCGGACTCGATTATTCAGCCCTATCTGGATTACGACAGAACCGATGCCGACGCTCATCTGGAAGCTGCCCGCAATTTTCTCCGGTGGAGTTATTTTGACAGTGATAAACTGGAAAGTGCCCGTATGGAAATTGTTGCGGCAGGCGAAAACAGTAAGTATACCGACGAAATTCTCTTCGAAATGCTGCACTATATGATATTAAGCGACCGTTACGATGATGTCTGCAATATGTGGGAGACCTATCGTGATAAACCCCGAAAAAAAATTGATCCGGTGATTTTCGGGAAACTGGCCGGTTATTTTATCGACCGCGAAGAAAAAGAGACGGCCAACGCGGTGATCAAAAGAATCTACAAACAGGATGAAGACAACCGGGATGCCCATTTTCAATGGGCCCGCCTTTCCCGTATCGAATCGGAATGGGCCTCCATGGAAAATGCCGCCAACAAAGTTCTCTACCAAATTTCGAGGCTGCCGTATTTAACACGAGATACGTTAAGCATGAAAATCCTCTCTCTCAATATGAAAGCGATTGCCGAGTATAAAAAATCGGAGTATCTGCTGACACAACGGGATTTGGAAGAGGGAATCGGTCTGTATGAAAATGCCGTCAAACGGAATATTCTGAAAAAAGAGGCCTGTTACGGAGAGCTCTACTACAGAATGGGGAATCTGTTTTATTATACGGCAGAGGAATATGATTCCGCGTTTGCCTTTTTCGAAAAGGCGGAAGATTCGTTCTTTCATAATTCCGATATTGTTTATAAGAAAGGTTATATCGAGTACAGCCGCGGCCGTTACCGCTCCGCTCTGCTTGAATTTGCGAAAGCCGCATCGGTTTTTTCCTCCAATCCGAATTTGATGTATGCGACCGGAAACACTTTTTTCAGAAGAAACGATTTCTTTTCGGCATTGGCACAATATTATCATACGGCCGACTTGCTCGAAAAGCAGAAAAATTCGATTCGCGGTTACGATCCGAAAAACAGAGTCGCCCACTATCGGACGGTGGAGGGGCTTTCGATGATTTACAATAATATCGGGGCGGCTCTCTACGGGATTTACAGAACGACGGGAGATCATTCCAAATATGTTCAGGCGCTTGCCAATTTGCAGAAGGCAACCGAATACAGAGATATTCTCTTTCGCGACCGATCGACTTTGGAAGGATTAAATCTGGAAGGCTCGGTTTCCCGGGTAAACAGCGAACTTCTTCTCGAATCGGATAATATGAAGGCAGCCCTTTATCCCGCGACGGCGGAAAGTGTCCGCATTTACGAAGAATTGCCGAAAGATATGGAGACCGATATTTTCGGGTTTTATTGAAAAAAGAGATGAACGGCTAAGCGTTCATCTCTTTAAACAGTTTTCTGTTGGCCTGATACAGTTTCTTGAAAATCGCATAATTCTTTTCGTATGCGGTTTTGTTGGCATTGTTCGGCGTGAAGATTTTGTAAATCGGAATATATTCTTTAATGTTCGAGAAATCCTTGATGATGCCGAGTCCGAGAGCCGAAATCACAGCCGCGCCGACCGCACCGGCATTCTGAGGCGCTTCCGGCACTTCGATAATTTTTCCGGTAATATCGGCAATCATCTGACAGGTCAAATCCGCAAGCGCACCGCCTCCGACAAAGCGGATAACGGGACTGGTCTTGACTGTTTTTTCCATTGCTTCCATCATCCAGCGTAAATGAAAGGCGTTGCCTTCCATAATAGCGCGCAGCAGAGCCCGTTTCCCGGTGTCGAGACTGATGTTAAAGAAAAGTCCGCGGGCATTCGGGTCTTCGAACGGGCATCTGTTGCCGTGCAGCCACGGGGTAAAGATAACGCCGTCGCATCCCGGGTCGATGACTTCGGCAACATCGGCCAGATAATCGTAGAGACTGCGGTACTGGGCTTCGGTGTCGTCCGTAATTTTTTTCTTGTCGAGATAAATATCGATTTCGTCGAGCGCCAGGTGGTTTTTGGCCCATTCGATACATTTCCCGGCTGTTTCCTGTTCCGCAAAGAAGTTATAGTATCCGGGGCGGGCCGCAATCACCGAGGCAATCATGTTGGAAATATCCAGTTTCGGTTTTTTGATGGCGGTGGAAATCCAGCCGCTGGTACCGATGTAGATATGCGTATCGCCTTCGTTGACGGCGCCCGCACCGACGCCGAGAAGGGTCGCGTCGCCGCCGCTGGCAAAGACAGCGGTACCGGGTGAAAGCCCCAAATCGGCTGCGGCTTTTTCGGTCAGGCCGCCGACAAGATCGGTTGCCGCAACGACATCGGGCATGTGCCGGATATCGACGCCGTAAAGACGGCACAATTTTTCGCTCCAGCATTTTTTTCCTTTTCTCAAGTCATAAAGGAAGGTTCCGAATGCGGAGTCTTCGGTCATCACGGCGCGTCCCGTACATCTCATAATGAGATATTCCTTGACATCGAGCCATTTGTAGATTTTTTTGAAAATTTCCGGTTCGTTATCCTGAACCCATTTGTAACGCCAAATCGGGTCTTTAACACTGGCCGGAGCCGCCGCCGTCAGCCGCAGGCTGTTGAGCATTTTTATCAGACCGAGACCTTCGATATTAATGAGACCTTTCCCGTATTTTTCTTTCTGAGCCGCACCCCGCGTGTCCATGTAGCTCATCGGATTTCGCAGTGCGTTGCCGTTTTCGTCGACCAGAACCAGTCCCTGCATTTGCGAGCAGAAACCGATAGCCTTGATATCATCCGGGTCGATTTTTGTTTTTTTGAGAACCGCTTTTGTCGATTCGCGCATGGCCGACCACCATTCGTCGGCCGACTGTTCCACGCCGCCGTTGTCGCTGACATAAAGTTTGTATTCGGCCAGCGTTCCGGCAACCAGTTTGATTTTATCGGAGACTTCGAAAATACAGGTTTTGTTTCCCGTCGATCCGATATCGTAAGAAATAACGTAGACTCCTTTTTTTTCCTGACTCATGGGGCACCCACCTTTCGTGAATATTTTGCGACATTATACTGTTTATTCTCTTCAATGATACTCCGACTTGAAAAGATTTGCAATTCTTTTTTTAAAAAAAGGCTCTCCGGAAGGAGAGCCTCATTTTTGGCTGATTGCCGATCAGAGAATCGCGCCGAGTGCTTTGTAGAATTCGAAACGGGCTTTCGCATCGGTTTCGGCTTCTTTGTAAAGTTCTTCGGCGTCCGACGGTGCGGCTTTCATCAGTGATGTATAGCGTGTTTCCGTGCGGATGAAATCCTGATAGCTTCCGGTCGGTTCTTTCGATTCGAAAACATATTTCTGTCCTTCCGGAGCGGCCGGGTTGTAGCGGAACAGCGGCCAGTATCCGCATTCGACAGCCAGTTTTTCGCGTGTCTGTGCTTTCGACATATCGATACCGTGGTTGATACAGGGCGCGTAAGCGAAGATGATCGACGGTCCGTCCCAGGCTTCGGCTTCCTGGAACGCTTTCTGAGCCTGAGCCCGGTTGGCACCCAAGGCAATGGAAGCAACGTAAACGTGACCGTATGTCATACACATAAACGGCATCTTCTTTTTTCCCAGTCTCATACCGGAAGAGGCGAATTTGGCAACCGCCGCAATCGGAGTCGACTTGGAAGCCTGTCCTCCCGTGTTGGAGTAAACTTCGGTATCGAGAACGAGGATGTTGACGTTTTTGTCTTTGGCCACAACGTGGTCGACACCGCCGTATCCGATATCGTAGGCCCATCCGTCACCGCCGAAAATCCAGACCGATTTGTCGACAAAGTAGTCTTTCAGTTCGTCCAGTTTTTCGAGTGCCGTTTTTTTCGCCGCATCCGTTTCCGCTGCCAGAGCTGCCGGCAGAACCGCCGCCACTTTTTTCTGAGCGGTGATGGCTTCTTCCGACTTGTCGTTAAACAACGCCATGGAAGCTTCCAGTGCCGCTTTCAGATCGGCTGTTGTCCCGTTTTCGAGAACCGTTTTAACGGTATCCGACAACAGTTTGCGGTTGGCGTTGACGGCCATGCGCATACCGAAGCCGTATTCCGCGTTGTCTTCGAACAGCGAGTTACCCCACGCGGGACCGCGACCGTCGGGACGTTTGCAGTACGGAATGGTCGGGAAGGTTCCGCCGTAAATGGAAGAACATCCGGTCGCGTTGGCGACAATCATTCTTTCACCGAACAGCTGGGTAACCAGTTTGACGTACGGTGTTTCACCGCAGCCGGCACAGGCACCGGAGAACTCGAACAGCGGCTGTTTGAACTGAACTTCTTTTACGCTGTTGGCGGGAGCGCCTTCGGTAACGTTTTCGGGCAGAGAAGTGAAGAACTCTTCGTTGGCAACTTCGCCTTTTTTCTGAGCTTCTTCGAGAGAGACCATTTTCAGAGCTTTGTCTTTTGCCGGACAGACGTCGACACAGACGCCGCATCCCTGACAGTCGCGTGTGTAAACCTGAATTTTGTACTGCAGCTCGCGGCTGTTTTTCGTATTGGATTTCAGGGTAACGAATGTCGAAGGCGCATTCTTGAGGTCGGCCGGATCGATCTGTTTCGGACGAATGGCCGCATGCGGACAGGCCTGCGAACACTGGTTACACTGAATACATTTTGCGGAATCCCATTCGGGAACGTGCGGTGCGACACCCCGTTTTTCGAGTTTCGCCGTAGCGGTCGGCAGAATACCGTCGAACGACATGTGGGAAACCGGAATATCGTCGCCTTTGAGGTGCATGCTCTTTTCGATGATGTTTTTCGCAAAATCGTCGGCATTTTCCGGAATCAGGCGGGCCGGTTTATAGCTTTCTTTGATGTCGGCAACGGAAGCGGGAACTTTGACCTCTTCGACGGCGTTGAAACCGGCGTCGATGGCAGCCCAGTTCATGGAAACCACTTTTTCGCCTTTCTTGCTGAATTTTTTCTCGGCAGCTTTTTTCATGTAATTCAAAGCATCTTCGGCCGGAATAATATTCGACAGCTTGAAGAAAGCGGCCTGCATAACGGTGCTGATCCGTTTGCCCAGTCCGACGCTTTCGGCAATCTTCAAAGCGTTGATGTTGTACACCTTAATGTTGTTGTTGATGATGTATTCCTGCATACCGCGTGTGAAGTGGGAGAAGACCTCTTCGGTCGGCCATTCGCTGTTCAACAGGAATGTTCCGCCTTTCTTGAGAACTTCGGCCATGTCGTAGCGTCCGATGTAAGCGGAAACGTGGCAGGCAACAAAGTCGGCGGCGGTAATCAGCCACGGCATGTTGACCGAGCTTTTTCCGAAGCGCAGGTGCGAAGTCGTAATACCGCCCGATTTTTTCGAGTCGTAAACGAAATAGGCCTGGGCATTCATGTCGGTGTTGTTACCGATAATTTTGATGCTGTCTTTGTTGGCGCCGACGGTACCGTCCGATCCGAGACCCCAGAACATACAGCTGGTGACATCGTCCGGAGCAACGTCGATTTTGTCTTTGATTTCCAGCGAGCGGAATGTCACATCGTCGTTGATACCGACCGTGAATCCGTGGAAGCATTTTCCGTCCAGGTGCTCGAAAATGGCTTTAACGTGGGACGGTTCGAATTCTTTCGAGCTCAAACCGTAGCGGCCGCCGATAACCTTAATGTCGGTGTCGGCCAACGCAGCCTGAACGTCGAGGAAGAGCGGTTCGCCGAGAGAACCGGGCTCTTTGGTTCTGTCGAGGACAGCCACTTTCTTGACGGTTGCCGGCAAGGCTTTTTTCAGCGCATCCATGCTGAACGGGCGGAAGAGACGGACTTTAACGGCACCGACTTTTTCGCCTTTGGCGACCAGATAGTTGACCGTCAGGTCGATTGTATCGCAGGCACTGCCCATGGCGACAATCACTTTATCGGCATCTTTGGCACCGACATAGTCGAACAGGTGGTACTGACGGCCGGTGATGGCGGCGACTTTATCCATGTATTCCTGAACGATAGCCGGAACTTCGTCGTACATTTTATTGGTTGTTTCGCGGCCCTGGAAATAGACGTCACCGTTTTGGGCGGAAACACGCAGGGTGGGCGATTCCGGTTTCAGAGCGCGCTCTTTAAAGCGGCGGATATATTTCGGTTCGACCAGAGATTTCATATCTTCGTAAGAAATCTCTTCGACTTTCTGAATTTCGTGAGAAGTTCTGAATCCGTCGAAGAAGCTCAGGAACGGAACCTGGCTTTTCAGTGTCGACAGGTGAGCGACAAGAGCCATATCCATTGTTTCCTGAATGCCGGCGGCAGCTGTCATCGCAAAACCGGTTGCACGGCAAGCCATGACGTCGGCATGGTCGCCGAAAATCGACAGCGACTGTGCGGCCAGAGAACGGGCGGAAACGTGAAAAACTGTCGGGAGCATTTCACCGGCAATTTTGTACATATTGGGGATCATCAGCAGCAATCCCTGGGATGCGGTGAATGTTGTTGTCAGCGCACCGGCCGTCAGCGAACCGTGAACGGCACCGGCGGCACCGGCTTCCGACTGCATCTCCGCAATATCAACCACTTCGCCGAACATGTTCTTGCGTCCGGCCGTTGCCCATTCGTCGGAATACTCGCCCATCGGAGAGGACGGAGTAATCGGATAAATGGCAGCCACTTCACTGAATGCGTAGGCAACATGCGCCGCAGCGGTATTGCCGTCAATCGTGACCATTTTCTTTTCTTTAGCCATAGTCTTCCTCTTTATTTTAAAATTCCAAAAATCAGAATTTTAGTGTGATAGTTTGATTTTATTCCATTTTTGGTATTTTTTCAAGATAATATTATGTACGACCGTAAAAAATCGGAACGGCATCGGAAATAATTTACAAAATAATTGATTTGTTATAAACTGAAAAAACAGGAGAAAATTATGATGAAAAAATTTTTCGGGTTATTGTTTGCGGTTGCGTTGATGTTCGGATGTGCACAGAAACCGATGACGGTTGTCAGCAGTGCGGTCGGTGAGGACGGGTTTATTGCCGATATGTACGGTTACAATGATAAGGAGCGGTTGGATGAGGCGGGAATGCCGGTTTATTCGATTCCGTTCGAAATCCGAAACGCACCGGAAGGAACCGTTTCGTTTGCACTGATGATGGAAGATAAAGATGCCTTTCCGGTCAGTCAGGGGTTTTCCTGGATTCACTGGACGGCGGCCAATATTAAGGATACGGTTATACCGGCCGGAGCCGGCAGTCGGGATGCCGATTTTGTGCAGGGTGTGAACAGCTGGTGGAGCTCCCCGGGCGGATCACGGCCCGCGGAAGAGGTAAGCTGTTACGGCGGTCCGGCTCCTTACGACGGAAAAGTTCATACTTACGAACTGCATGTATATGCGCTTGACTGCGAGCTGCCGCTGGAAAACGGTTTTCTGATGAATGAGCTGTTTCATGCCATGGAAGGCCATGTTCTGGCATCGTATACTCTGAAAGCGAAATATCAGCTGAACCGGTAATCCGGGCGGTCCGAAAAAATTCAACGGCAGGTGGCTGCCGTTGAATTTAATTTTTCGTTTTATCGGAAAAATCAATTTCATTTTGAAAATTTCGGTGATACAATTAATCCAGAAATCAACTGAAAGGATGGTTTATGAAACGATTTACTTTCGGGTGGGGAATTGTCATCACCTGCTTTATGCTGGCCTTTGTTAACGGAGTTTTCAATCTACAGGTTGCGAATTTTCTGATTAATCCGGTTCAGCAGGAAATGGTTTGGCCGCGTTCCTCGGTTCTTTTGCTTCTTCTTTTGCAAAACGTTATTTATATTGCGGCGACCCTCGGGTTCGGTTTTCTGATTGACAAAATCGGAGCCCGGCCGATTGTGACTATTTCATCATTTTGTCTCTGGATTTCCTTTATGATTTTATCCAAAATTCAGAGTTATGCGCCGTTTCTGATCTATTTTTCGGGATTTGCGGGAATCGGTGCGGCCGGAATCGGCAATGCGGTCATATATACCGTTATCGGAAAATGGTTTCGGGCAAAACGCGGTATGATTCTGGCTTTTTCGCTTCTCGGCTCTTCGTTCAGTGTGGCTGCGCTGCAGCCGGTGATTCAGGCCGCGGCGGATAGCGGTGCCGGCTGGCGGTCGTACTGGTGGGGCTTTTCGTTTCTTCCTTTAATATGTCTGCTGCCGCTGGCCGTTTTCTTTTTGAGACGGGAACCGGCCGATTCGGGATACACGCCGTTTTTTTCGGAGCATCGCTTTTTGTGCGATGAGGAAAATAAGGATCCCGTGCAATCGTATACACTGAAGCAGGCGGCGGGAGACCGGTCGTTTTGGCTTATTCTTGTTTCGTGGCTTTTGTCTCTTCAGGGAGGGAAACTGATTCACACGGTTATTTTTCCTTATGCGACCGAAAAAGGTATTTCCGTTTGGGCACATCCGCTCTTTCTGTCACTTGTTTTTGTCTGTTTTCCGATCGGGATTCTTCTTTTCGGAATCCTTTCCGACTTCGTCTCGGCCCGTGTATTGGCCTCTCTTTTATGTGCCGGACAGGCGTTGAGTCTGGTTCTGTTCATGCTGTTCGGTAACCGGTTGCTGTTTTTTGTTTTACCGGGTATTGCGGGCGGGCTGACGGCAGGCGGCCTTTTTGCCGTTATGCCGCTTCTGGTGATGAAATATTTCGGTCCGGCGCATCTCGGGAAAATAGCCGGAATGACGACGGCTGTCTGCGGATTCTCCGATTTGGGCACGGTCATATATATGAGGTCTTTTCATGAATCGATGGATTCTTATACCGGGGTTGCGGCGGTTGCCGTTTTGTTTGCAGCGGCCGCTGCCGTGACGGTTTTTTTTGCCGGACGTCCGAACCGGAGGCGGCTTTCATGACCGGTTCTTTGGAATGGGAAGATCTGACCCGAAATAAAAGATACGATGCCCGGATTTTTACGGTAGAAGAGGTTTTCCGCCGTTCGACCGACGGCAAAGAGGCCGGGTTTACGGTGTTGCGGTCTCCCGATTGGGTGAATATTATTGCTCCGGTTCGATCGGCGGACGGAAAAAGAGCTTTTTTAATGGTTCGCCAGTTCCGGCACGGCAGCGGGTGCATCACGGCCGAGTTTCCGGCAGGTATGATTAATCCGGGAGAAGAGCCGGCGGCCGCCGCCGCCCGGGAATTCGAAGAAGAAACCGGGTATACGGCTTCCTCTTACCGGTTGATCGGAGTCTGCAATCCGAATCCCGCCTTCATGTCGAACCGTGTCTACACGTTTCTTGCGGAAGGAGCGGTTCCGTCCGGAGAGCAGCATTTGGACGAACACGAAATGATTGATGTGTCGATGATGCCGGAAGAAGATGTCCTGAATAAACTCGGCACGGGAGAATTGGATAACGGTATTATGCTGATTGCCGGATTTTTTTACCTCCGATACAGACAAAAAAAAGAGGCCGAATCGTAACGATTCGGCCCGAAAAGGTAGCGACCGGATTTGAACCGGTGAATAACGGTTTTGCAGACCGTGGCCTTACCACTTGGCGACGCCACCTTATCGTTATTACAGATTATCAGAAAAGCGGTTGTTTGTCTACAAATTTAAAAAAATAAATCACCGAAAACCGATTTATGAAAAGAAAATTTCCATATATTTTATATTTATTTTATATTTGAGGTTGCGTTTTTCCGCAGGTTGGGGTATATTGACTGTATGCGCAGACTGATTCAGGTAACCGACATATCGGACTTTATCCGCGACAATAAAGCGCTTTGCGATTTGTACAATTCGAAAGGCGGATTATATGCCGTAAAAGGAACGGTTTTGCCGGCAGCGCGTCAGCGTATCGAGCTTTATGTTCGCTCGGCGGATTATGCTCTCTATTCGAGTGCTCCGGAAGAGAAAGAGCGTCCCCGTATCGAAACGCCTGTTCAGATCGAGAAACCCGATTTTACGACCGTCATCGAGACATTTGTTCCGCACGAGACGGTTGAATTATATCGGAATATCATGAGTGATCTTTCTTCTGTTTTCGAAGAAAATATGCCGGTTCCGCATATTATCGATTTTGCCGAAGATATTATTACGAAAACGTTCAACGAAAATAAAATCGATCTTTATTTATGCAACAAAGCGTTCGCTTCTTACAATAAAACAACGGCCCGTCACAGCTTTTCCGTTTATCTTTTGTTTTGCGAAGTGATGTTTGATTTCCGGAAACAGACGAGGGACTTGCCGTTTTATACGGTCTTTAAACAGAGAGGTCAGAAGATTAACTTTTCGGCCGATCAGATACGGCGGTACGCGATGGGAGCTCTCCTTCACGATATCGGAAAAATTAAGATTCCCGTCGAGCTTCTCGAAAAACGGGATCGCCTGTCGCCCGAGGAGCTGGATCTGATGCATGCTCACACCCGTTTCGGAATCGAGATCTTGGACGAGGCAGGAGAATATTCTCCCGAAATTCGCGAGATGGTAGGCAATCATCATCAGGCCTATCCCGTTTTTCAGGATATCGAAACATCGCCGCTGGTCGAGATTTTATCGATGATCGATATTTTCGATGCGTGCCGCACCGAACGTCCGTATAAGCATGCTTATACTTTCAAAGAATGCGAACGGGTCCTGTACGAGAACAAGAGAAAATTCGGCTGGAGTACTTATCTGATGCAGAATGTGGTTGACGGGACACTGCGAAAATTCGAATCCCATTATCAGATGATGACCAATACACTCGGCTGACAGTCATGCGCCGGCGGCCGGCCGGTGTCGATTCGGAAGAAAGATTAATTTTTTACCCGATTTTATCGGGGCTCTTGTACTCATTTTTTCTCGGGATTATAATTGATGTATGCAGAAGTTGATATGAATCAGGAATACCGGAATCTGCTCTGTGCTCCCGACAGCAGCGGCATCGGACGGCTTGTTCCTTTGCCTGTTATTGATGTTTACAAAAATGTTATGGACGAACTGACTTCCGTATTCAGCGGGAATCCGGAGCCGGATAAAATTGTCCGTTATTGCGAAGATATTATCGAAAAATCGTTTTCATTGGATTATGCCGACCTGTATTTATGCAACAGGGCGTTCGGATCGTTCGATTCCGGAACGGCACGTCATTCCTTCTCCGTCTACTGTCTTTTCTGTGATGTTCTGTTTTATATTCGCAAACAGGAAAAAACCGATTTGTTTTACAATCTGTTTAAACGGAAAGGGTCTGCGGTTAATTTTTCTTCCGGTCAGATTCGGAAGTATGCCATGGGGCTCTCCTTCACGATATCGGCAAAATTCGCATCCCGGTTTCCGTTTTGGATAAACCGGGAAGCCTGACGCCCGAAGAGGCCGCGCCGGTTCGCCGGCATGTCGGGTTCGGACTGGAGATTCTCGATGAAATCGGCGAAAAATCGAAAGAAATGAGGCAGATGGTGGGAAATCACCATCCGGAATATCCGTTTTTCCCCGATGAGGAAAATTCGCCGCCGGTGCAGATTCTGACGATTGTCGATATATTCGATGCCTGCCGGATGGTTCGTCCGTACAAAAGAGCGTTGTCGTTTAACGAATGTATTGCCATTCTGAATCAGTTTCGGGAGAAATACCGTTGGGATTCCCGCCTGACGGAGACCGTTATAGAGGGAACGCTGAAAAAATTCGAACTCAGGTATGCGTCTCTGAACGATGCACCCGCTTAATCGGCCGAATCGCTTCCTTCTTCTTGTGTTTTCCCCGGTTTTGCGTTATGATAGAGTGCTATGAGAAAAAATTTATTCGGAATTTGTTTTCTGGCTTCCGGCGTTCTTTTTTCTTTTTCTCCCGCATGGGGACAGGAGACCGGAGCTGCCGGCAGAAGCGAAGATGAAATGATTTTTCGCGAACTGGAGTCGGGAGTGAATAACGGAACGGAAGTTCCGTCCGTCAATCTGGAGATACGGAATGATCCGTACGGATTCTCGATGACCAAACCGGCCGACCGTACCGTTTCGGAATTTTATTTTACCTTCCGTGCGGACGAATCTCTTTTCGGACTTCGCATTGATATCGAATCCGACCGGGCACTTTCTCTTTTCATCAATCATGAAAGCAATGAAGTGGATTTAAAAGCAGATACGGGCAGAACTTCGGGGCGGAAATCGGTCGAATTTTCCCGTTTCGCATCGCCCCGTCTGGCCGACGGATTGTATTACGGGGTTGTCGTTTATCAATCGGAATCGGGAATCGAAGAAACGGTTTCGTTCCGGCTGACGCTGGTTCCGGTTGATTTGTCGTTGGAGGGAACCGTTTCCGCGGGACAGACGCAGCAGTGGGAGACCGGGGGACGGGGAGGCGCCGCGATGGCTTATTACGCCCTCGAATTGCCGGTTTCCGCAACCGCACTTCGTGTCGACATTTTCGAATGCGATACGGATGTCGATCTCTATCTGTTTGCGGGTGAGCCCGACTATCGTCTGGACCATGCCGTGCTGAAAGGGGAGACTTATGCGGGGTGTGAGACGGTTTTGCTCGATGCCCGTTCGAAACCGGTTTTCAATCCGAATGAGAAATATTTTCTGCTGATATACGACCGTCATCCGGCGGCAGTGAAGGGGCGGGTTTCGTTTGCGCTCGAGGCCGGATCCGATCCGTCGTATGCGGCACGGCGGGCGATGACCGTTCCTGTGGCGGATGAAGATCCGAAAAAAAATGCGGTCGGCGCAACCGTCGAAATCCTCTGCGAGCAGAGTACCGGTACCGGTTTCGTTATTTCGCCGAAAGGCTACATTCTGACGGCGCTTCATGTGCTGAAACGGGCAGACGGAACCTATTCGCGGACCGTCATCGGGGCCGTCAATACCGATGTCAAAAAGCCGGCGGCAGAGCGGTTTCGGCTGAAAATGGTTGCTTCGGATGAATCTCGTGACATAGCCCTGCTGAAAATCGACAGTATGCTTTTCGGAGCCTATCCGACGGAATTGGCCACACTGCCTTCTTTTTCACTTTCCAACCGTTCACAGGCGGAAATGGGGGATGTTCTGCTGACGCTCGGTTATCCGAAAAGCGGAGGTACGGCTTCCAAGAATAGTGTGAAAATGGCCCGCGGCATCTTTTCGGGCTACGAAAATCGGGACGGTATCGGGTATATCATTTCCGATATCAAAGCCGATGCCGGGAACTCGGGCGGACCTGTTTTTGATTCGCTTTACCGGATTGTCGGGATTGCCCAGTCGCTGTTGCAGTCCGATTATTCGTATTTACTGTGTATTTATCCGATTGATTCGTTGCCTTCTTCCTGGCTGGAAATGATTCGGGATGATCGATAAGAAAGAGCTTGATGCGATACTCGAACTGGCCTCTCTGCTGATACGGAACCGTTGCGTGAACGACGGGATCTCTTCCGCCGGGGAAGAACGGAATACCCGGCTTCTCGAATCGTTTTTTGCGGAAGCAGGGCTGAAAACGGACACCGTCTGCAGTCCCGGGAAGCGGGCCAATCTGTATTTTATCGGCGAAGAACGGAAAGATGTTCCCGTTTACGGGTTGATGGGCCATACAGACGTGGTGCCGGCCGGCAGTGCGCAATGGAGTTTCGATCCGTTTTGCGGCGACATTCGGAACGGACGCCTGCTCGGCCGCGGGTCGGTCGATATGCTCGGTCAGCTGGCGGCCATGGCTGCCGCCGTGCGCACTCATGCGGTGACGGGTGAAGGAAAAAATGTCCGTTTTTTTGCGATGGCGGATGAGGAGGCCGACGGAACGGAGGGGGCGGCCTGGTTTACGGAAACCTATCCGGATCTGATTCGTTGCGATGCGGTTTTTTCCGAACTCGGCGGCTTCTTTTTGAGAGACGACGGTATCGGCGAAACGGCTCTTGTGTGTGCCGAGAAGGGGGTGGCCCGTGTCCGCCTGACGGCGACGGGCAAAGGCGGGCACGGGAGTCTGCCGTATAAAAGCGACAACGCACTGGTGAAGGCGGCCGCCGCGTTGGGGGTTCTCGAAAGAGAGCTTTCCTATCCGGTGATGACCGCCGGATATCTCGAATTTGTCGACGGTCTGCCGTTGCCGTCATTGCTGAAAGAACGGTTAAAAAATACGGAAACGGTTGACAGGGCCATCGATGAAGCAGCCGGGCTTTCATTCGGTTTGGCCAAGTATCTTCACGGAGCTTCCCGTCTGACGGTAATGCCGGGTGTTATGCGCTCCGGGACAAAGGTGAATGTCATTCCGGACAGAGCTGTCGTCGATCTCGATTTGAGATTGCCGGAGACAATGAGCCGGATTGAGCTGGAAGAGAACCTGAACCGCCTGACGCCTGTTTTGGAAGGAGCGGTCGGCTGGGAGCTGACCGAATTCACGGCCGGGAACCGTTCCGCGTCCGATACCGCTGCTGTCCGTGATGCCGTTGCGGCGGCCGGTCGCATCGCCCCCGGTATCCGGCCGGTGCCGTTTGTTTCGGGAGGGGTTTCCGACAGCCGCTTCTGGAGGCAGAAAGGAGTGGCATCGTACGGTTTCACGGTTTTTTCGAAAGATATTACAATCGATACCTACTCCCGTCTGATTCACGGTAAAGACGAAAGCATCACGGTTGACAGTCTGGAAGCAATGTACCGTTTTTACCGGGAGCTGCTGAAATGAGATCTGCCTTAAAAGAAAGAACAGACCGGCTCCTCCTTTATTATTTTCGATTGAGAAAACGGTTCCCGCTTCTTTTTTTCGTCTCGGGCCGTGTCGTTTCGATGATTTTTATTTTATTTCTTCTCGGTCTGGCTGTTTTTGCGCTGATGGAGCTGACACCGGGGGATGTCGTCGAGAATTATGTGAAAGCACAGATGCTTCACTCGGGGGCCTACGATACAGCCGGCAGCCGGACAACGCCGGAAATGATGGCGGCCATGAAACACGAACTCGGACTCGACAGGCCGTTCTATATTCAGTATTTCCGATGGCTGAAACAGGTTTTCATCGATCATGATCTGGGCCGTTCTCTGATATCGCGTGCCGAAATTCTTCCGCTGACGGTTGGACGAATGATGAACTCTTTGGTTCTGAATCTGATTTCTCTTGTCTTTCTGACGGTTATCTCTTTTGCGCTGGGCATTGTTCTGTCGGCGAAGGCCGGAACTTTTCCCGATGCGGCGGCGGCTCTGTTCGGCCTTTTCTTCCATTCGTTTCCCTCGATTCTGATGATGATTCTTCTGCAGCTTTTTGCGGCTGTTTCCGGATGGTTTCCGATACGGGCTTATCCGGCGACAGGGAGTTTTGCCGAAGCACCCCTCGCGTTTTCCGCCCGCTATCTGTACCATATCTTTCTGCCGTTGACGGCCGCTTTTCTGGGCGGCATCGGCAGTACCATCCGTACGGTGAGAGCGACGATGCTCGACCAGCTCGGGCAGCCGTATATCAAGGCGCTGCGGGCCCGCGGGGTTCCCGAGAGGAGAATTTATTTTATTCACGCCTTTCGGAACACGATGAATCCTTATATTACTTCATCGGCCAATCTGCTGGCCTCTCTCTTTTCCGGATCTCTGATACTGGAAATCGTATTTGCCTATCCGGGAATCGGCCGGCTGATGTACGAAGCGATTCTGCAGCAGGATGTCAATCTTGTCTTGACGAATGTCATGTTCGTCGGATTTCTGGTTCTTTTGGGAATGATCCTTTCCGATATTCTGCTGGCAGTGACCGATCCGCGGATCAAATACAGCGGAGGTCATTCGGCATGAAACTGTTCCCGATTTCATTCCGTCGCCGACCGGCAGCGGCCGTTTCGCTTGTCATTCTGATTCTGCTTTATCTGGGAATGATTTTTGCCGAATTTCTGGCGCCCTATACACCGTCGACTTTTTTTGACGGGTATACCAATCACCCGCCCGCGTTCACCTTTTATTCCGAGGAGCTCGGTTTTCGCCCTCAGTTGCAAAAAACGGTGCTGGTTGATCCTCTGCGGCGTGAATATGCGAGAGTCCGCGGCGAGTATCGTCCGATTCGTTTTTTTGTAAAGGGGCCGGTTTACCGCTTTTGGAATCTGGCGGAGACCGATATCCATTTTTTCGGTACGGAGGGATACGGCAGTGACAAATATGTGCCTGTGTTTCTGTTCGGCACCGACAGCCTCGGTCGGGATTTGTTTTCACGGGTTCTGTACGGTGCGCGTATCTCTCTGACAATCGGATTTATAGCGGTGGCCGTTTCGTTTCTGATTGCCGCTCTGGTCGGCGGACTGGCCGGATATTACGGCGGACGAATCGACTGGTTGCTGATGCGGCTGTCGGAATTTTTTATTCTGATTCCCGGACTCTATCTGATTCTGTTTCTCAGATCGATTCTTTCCCGAAATCTCAGTTCGGGGGAGAGTTATATGCTTATCACGTTGATTCTTTCTCTGGTCAGCTGGCCGGGAACGGCCCGGATGATCCGGGGTTTGGTTCACAGTCTGAAGCGAAGCGACTTTGTCGTGAATGCCCGTCTCGAGGGACTTCCCGCACCGGTGATTATTTTTCGCCATATTGTCCCTCAGATGACCTCTCTTCTGCTGATCAGTGCGACATTGAGTATTCCCGGCTTTATTTTGAGCGAGACAGTTCTTTCTTATCTCGGTTTGGGAATCAGTGATCCCGCCGTCAGTTGGGGATCTCTGATTAATCGGGAAGTGATGACGGTCAGTCATTTGACGCATTATCCGTGGCTGCTGATTCCGGGAGCTTTTTTGCTGGTGACATCGCTCTCTTTTACGTTTCTGGGAGAATATTTGCGGGACCGCAGCGATCCGTATTACCGGGGGAAACTGTGATGGTCGAAGTCAGGGATTTAAAAGTCGGTTTTTACCGGGATCATTGTATTGCGGAAGCAGTCAGAGGGGTGTCGTTCGATATCGGGGAGTCGGAGATAGTCGGTCTTGTGGGAGAGAGCGGTTCCGGAAAAAGCGTGACGGCTTCGGCACTTCTCTGTCTGTGGCAGCCTCCCCATGCCGTCGTAACGGGAACGGTTCGGGTTGACGGCGTTGATGCTTTTTCACTGAAACCGCACGATTTGCCGGCATACAGAAGCCGTTACTTCGGTTATATCAGTCAGGAACCGTCGCAATCGTTCGATCCTTTATGTACAATCGGAAACAATTTCTCGGAAATGTTCCGGCTGAAAAATCCGAAAATGACGCGAAAAGAATCGGATGCCCGCGCCGTTTCTCTTTTAAGCGAAGCGGGAATTTCGCGTCCGGAGGAACGGCTGAACAGTTTTCCGCATCAGTTTTCGGGAGGAATGCTCCAGCGGATTATGATTGCGTTGGCTTTGGGCGGAGAAGGGCGGCTGCTGATTGCCGATGAGCCGACAACGGCTTTGGACGTGACGGTTCAGGCGCAAATTATCCGGCTTCTGCTTGATTTGAAGAAGAAGAGGGGTTTTTCCGTTTTGTTTATCAGCCACAACCTCGAGCTCGTTTCCGCTGTTTCCGATAGGATTTTGGTGATGTACGGGGGGCTGATTGTCGAATCGGGTACGGCGGAAGAAGTTTCGAAGAATCCGCTGTCGCCATACACCCGGGAGCTGTTGAAATCGATTCCGAAGCCGGGAATGAGTTACCGTGACGGCCGCTGTCGGCCGATTCCGGGGACAGCCGTTAATCCGTTTTTTCCGGAACCGGGGTGCCCTTTCGAACCGCGTTGTCCCTATCGCCGTCCCGAGTGCCGTCTCCGGGTGCCGCCGCTGAAGGGAGACGGTCATCTCTGCCGCTGTCTTTTGCCGGAAACGGAAACGGCGGGAAAAGGAGGGCTCTGTGTCTGACGGGAAAATCCGCGATTGCGGTTCGCGCACAGCCGCGGCCGCCGCATCTCCACTGCTTCGGATTCGCGGAATGAGGAAGCAGTTTCGGTTGGAGGCCGGTCTGTTCGGTTCGGATAAAAAACAGGTCTATGCCGTTAACGGCGTTTCGCTGACGGTTGCCAAAGGGGAGACGTACGGGCTGGTCGGCGAATCGGGCAGCGGAAAGTCGACTCTGGCAAAATGTCTGGTCAATGTTTATCCTTATGATGAAGGAGAGGTGCTTTTTTACGATAGCGGAACACCCTATTCTCTCGACGTCAAATCCCGTAAAAAATATCCGGCTTTAACTCATAAAATCAAATATATTTTTCAGGACCCGGCAGCCTCGCTCGACCCGCGTATGACGGTCGAAGAAATTCTGACAATCGGCGTCCGTTATGCAAAACTGATGAGCCGTTCGGAAGCCCGTCAAAAAGCACTGTTTCTTACCGATGCGGTGGGATTGACCCGCGATTCTCTCGACCGCCGCCCGGCCGATTTCTCGGGCGGACAGCGACAGCGGATTTCTCTGGCACGGGCTCTGATGAGCAGTCCCGATTTGCTGATTTGCGACGAAGTGGTATCGGCACTCGATGTTTCCGTGCAGGGACAGATTCTGAATCTTCTGACCGATTTGAAAAAAGAGTTCGGATTTTCGATGCTCTTTATCGCCCATGATTTGGGAGTGGTTTCTTATATCAGTGACAGAATCGGCGTGATGTACGGCGGGCGTCTGACGGAAGAGGCTGAGGCACGGGAGCTGTTTTCTTCCCCGATGCATCCGTATACCCGGCTGCTGCTTGCCTCGGTTCCCCGTGCCGACGGCCGTTTTCTGCAGGTTTCGGCGGCCGGCGAACCGTTCGATGCCGTCAATCCGCCGCCCGGATGCCCGTTTGCGCCGCGTTGTCCTTTCGTCAATGACGACTGCCGGAAAAAAGAATGGCTCTCCGGCTGTCGAAACGCGACAGCGGAGAGCCGTTACTGCTTGTGCTTAAAATGCGGTCAGTTGTCCAGGTAGTGCACCGGAGACTGTTCTCTTAATTTGGCAGCCGCCTGCTCGGCGGTAATATCTCTTTGAGGCATTCCCAGCAGTTCGTATCCGACCATGAATTTTCTGACGGTGGCACTGCGCAGCAGCGGCGGCAGATAGTGAAAGTGAAAGTGCCATTCGTTATGCGGATTGCCGTCTGTCGGTTTCTGATGAATTCCCATCGAGTAGGGGAAATTGGTTTTAAACAGATTATCGTAGCGGATTCCGGTCGCTCTCATGATATCGGCCAAATCTTTCTTTTCTTTTTCCGTCATCTCGTCAATGGATGCCATGTGCCGTTTGGGCAGAGTCATCAGCTCGTACGGCCAGACAGCCCAGAAAGGAACCAGTACCGCAAAACTGTCGTTCTCCAGAACAATCCGTTCTTTTTTGCGCAGTTCCAAATCGAGGTAGTCGCACAAAAGGCAGCGGTCTTTATTCTTTTTGTATTCGGTCTGTTTAATCGTCTCTTTCTCCGGTAAATCGGGCACACTCTGACTCGACCAGATTTGACCGTGCGGATGGGGGTTCGAGCAACCCATAATGGCGCCTCTGTTTTCGAAAATCTGAACATAATTGATATTCGGATCGGCACCCAATTCTTTATATTGATCAATCCAGAGATTGATGACATTGACGATTTTGGACGGTTCCATACGGGCCAGAGTGAGATCGTGCCGGGGGGAGAAACAAATGACCTTGCAGATTCCTTCTTCGGAACGGGCGATTAAAAGATCTTCTTCATTGATATCTCCTTTCGGAATTCCCGGAATCAGAGCCGAAAAGTCGTTGACAAACAGAAATGTGTCTTCGTATTTCGGATTGTTGATTCCGCCGGCACGGGTATTGCCCGGGCAGAGATAACACTGCGGATCGTATTCGGGCATCCTGTCGGCCGCCGCGTCCTCGGTTTTTCCGTTCCAGGGCCGTTTTGTTCTGTGGGGTGAAACAAGAATCCATTCTCCCGTCAACGGATTGAATCGTTTGTGTGTGTGTTCGTTAAAGTCAAACATCTTCATTTCCTTCCTGTCATTTGCAAGATTTATTTCAGATTGGCCTTTTCGCGGGCCATCCGTTCCAGAGCCATAAAGTCCGTTTTTCCGACTTTTGTCCGCGGAAAATCGGATAGAAATTCGATTTCTTTCGGGCAGCTTTGCGGGGCAAATTCTTTGCGGCAGAGTTGCAGCAGTTCTTTTTCGATTTTGGAAGAGGGCTTGATATTCTCGTTCGGAATAATATAAGCCTTTAAAACATTCAGTTTGTACTGGTGCGGAATCTTGACGACGCAGGCTTCTTTTACGGCGTTGTGTGTTTGCAGAATTTCTTCGACCAGCGTCGGGTAAACGCAGATACCGCTGACTTTAATCATTCGTTTCTGGCGCAGCTTAAAGAAAATAAATCCGCTTCCGGACATGCTGCAGATATCTCCGGTATGAATCCATTCGTGTCCGTCTTTGTGCAGCCGTTTGGTTTGTGCCGTTTCTTCCGGTTCGTTGAGGTAATAAAGCATATTGGTCGGGGCGCTTACACACAGTTCTCCGTCGGTGCCGTAAGGAAGTTCCTGCTCCGTTCCCGGCTCGACGATTTTCGCCAGCACATTGGCGCACGGGATTCCGATGGAGCCGATTTCCTGGTTTTTGTCCGGATTGATTGCGCAGGGCGGGGCGCATTCCGTCAGACCGTAGCCTTCCCTGACCGATTTTGTGCAACCGGCTTTTTTGAGGGCGATATTCAGTCTGTTTTTTAAAGTCTCCGGAATTTTATCTCCGCCGCAGAAGATTCCTTTCAGAGGCGAGAGATTCAGTTTCCAGATTGACTGCGATTCGAGCATCAGTTTGAAAAGAGTCGGGACTCCCGACATAATTTTCGGGCATTTGTATTTCATCGCCTGATAAATAAATTTATTGGCCGGCTTCGGGACGAGAAGGGAAATCCCGGCGGTCATCATCGGTGCGTGAACTCCGATAGCCAGACCGAAACAGTGAAAGGTCGGAAGGACCGCCAGAAAGGCATCGCCCGGCTTGAGGGCATCTTCTCTGGCCAACATGGCCATGGCCTGAGTGACGGCGGCATTCAGAATAAAGTCGTTGTAGACAATGCCTTTGGGCTTTCCGGTTGTGCCTCCGCTGTAGAGAATGATGCTCGGATCCCGGGCAGTTTTCGGGAACGGATCGGAGACGGGGCCTCTCTGCCGCATGAACGGCCACCAGTAAATGGTATCGGGGGCCGTAATTTTTTTCTTTCCCTGAAAAAAGTCGTAAATGTTTAAAATCGTTTTCTTTGTTTTCGGGAGATAGTCCTGTACTTTGAGAATAATCAATTTCCCGCAATTTGTCTTTTTTATCTGATTGACAAAATTTTTATATTGAAGATCGAGAATGACGGCTGCTTTGCTGTTTGAAATCGAGAGGCAGTCATAGACCTCTTTTTCGCCGGCAAGCGGAAAGAGCATACTGGCAACAGCTCCGATTTTGCTTAATGCATAAAAGGTAATAACCGTTTGCGGGATGTTCGGCGCGCAAATCGTTACGGCATCTCCCTCACGGATTCCTATTTTCGAAAAAGCTGCGGCGCAGCGGTCGATCTGTTTTAAGAATTTTCTGTAGTTCATGACGGTCCCCAAGTAGAAGAGGGCCGGATTATGGGGGTGTTTTTGAGTATTTTCTTTGATAATTTCGTACGTTGTCTGTTCGGGGATGCGGACAAATTCCGGAGAATCGCCGTAATAATTCAGCCACGGTTTTTTTATCATAATCATCACCTGATATAATTATTAAATATACTTAACATTATAACCACGATTTTCCTGTTTGTGCAATAAGAAAAAATGAAGTGAAGAAAAATTTAAGTGAAAAGGTGATTTTTTCCGGCAGATAAGCCGATAAAAAGATTGAGACAGTTTTTCATTACGGAAGTTGAGGTGTAAAGTGAAAATTCGAACCAAAATTCTGGTCCCCACGGTTTTGGGTATTGTGGTTGTTCTGACAGTTGTTTCTCTGTGTCAAATACTGATGATTGCTTACCGCGAAAAGAACCGGGTGGAAGATACGATTACGGAAGTGTCCAACCGGTATGCCATGGATGTTCTCCAGGAGTTTATTACCGGCGGATACGGCACCACACAGAATCTTGCGGTAACATTTGAATCGCTTTATAATGCCGGCGATGTCGACAGAAACAAACTGAATGTGATTCTCCGCAGTTTTTTGGAAAAAAATTCGGATTTGTATGCAATATGGAGCGTATGGGAAAACTGCGACGGCCTTGACGACAGTTATTTGCGCCGCGGTTTGGGACATCCCGAGACGGGAGCTTTTGTTCCGTTCTGGTACCGCTCTTCCGACGGAAAGATTCTGCTGTCGGAATGCCGTTTTTACAATTCTCCCGGAGAAGGGAAAGGCCTGTATTATAAAATCCCGATGGCCAAGAATGCATCGGTTATCATGGAACCGTCGCAGGAAATTCAAAACGGGGAGCTGCTTCAGGTTGTCAGTTTCGTAACACCGATCCGAATTGACGGAAAACCGGTGGGGGTCGTCGGTGTCGATTACAATTTGAGTCAGCTGACAAAACGAATCGGAGAATATGCCTTCCCCGATCCCCGATACGACGCTTATTTCTTTTCTGCCGGCGGTATTTATGTTTCGTCTTCCGATAACGAAAAAATCGGGAAAAGCGTTCTGGCTTACGAAGGTCCCGAAAACATGACACGGCTTCGGGATTTCTCCGTGAATAATTATTCGATTGTCAATACGAACGGAGTTTACAATGTTGCGGTTCCTGTCCGAATCAACGAAAATACCGATACACCGTGGGTTTTCGTTCTGACAGTGCCGGCAACCGTTCTGTTCCGGGATGCCTACTGGCTCGTCGGAGGAACGATAGCGACAGTTTTCATTTTGATTACGGTTGTGATTCTGATTATTCTTTTCGTCTCCCGCAGTATCGTGAGACCGATTAACCGTATTTCCGTAATGATAGAAGAAATCGCAAAGGGAGAGGCCGATTTATCGAAAACGTTGTCTGTACACAGCCGTGACGAATTGGGTGATATTGCCGGATCGATTAATACATTTATTGTCAAGTTGCGGACAATTATCGGAAAAATGAAATCGGCAATCGGTTCGGCTTCCGAGGTTCAGGGAAAAATTTCCGAATCGACGCAGACAGCCCGGGATTATACGCAAATGATGACAGAGGCGATAGCATCGACCTTTTCCTGGATGGATGAGGCGAAAAACGAAGTGTTCGATATTTCCCAAAAGCTGGAAGATATCAATATGGAAGTCGACGGTTTTAAAGTCACCGTAGAAAACGGAACGGCTGTCGTATCGCAGTCGTCGACGGCAACAAACGAAATTGTCGCAACCATCAATAATATCAGTTCCAATGTTTCCGGAAACGCCGAAAGTCTGCAGCGGCTGGCCGATTTGTCCGAACAGGGGAAAAACAAAATGGATGAGAATGCCGCGCTGATTAAACAGATTAACAACAGTACAAAAAGCATGTTTGATGCGATTAAAGTTGTTAACGGTATCGCGCAGCAGACCAACCTTCTGGCGATGAACGCCGCAATAGAGGCTGCTCATGCCGGTGAAGCCGGGAAAGGTTTTGCTGTTGTTGCCGAGGAAATTCGTAAAATGGCGGAAGACTCTTCGAAAAACGCATCGATTATCAGTAAAAACCTGATCGATGCCGCCAAACTGGTCGAGGCGGTTACCGTTTCCAATACATCGACGGCCGAAGTTTTTAATGACCTGAACCAGCAGGTGCGGCGGCAGGCTCTGGTTCTGGCAGAGGTCTCATCGGCCATGCTGGAATTGTCTCACAGCGGAAACGAGCTGCTTGATATCAGTTCCGTATCGAGAGATTCGATGATAGCGGTTGACAAAGGTGCCGGCAAAATCGAAAACAGTATTGTCGAAATTAATATGCTGATTAAACATATTTCCGACAATGTCGACCGGGTCTTCTCTCTGATCGGAGATGTCAAGACTCAGGGTGTCGAATTCAGCGATTCGATGACCGAGCTTTCCGAAGAAGCCGTCAAACTGAGCGGATATTTTTCCGATATTGCCGGCGAAGTCAATATGTTTAAAACGGAAGACTGAAAGACCGGTTCGCCGAACGATAAAAACTTCTTGTCTTTATGCGGAATTGTGGTATAATTTTTCATAAGGAGGAGGGAAGTTTTTATGCTTGTTCCCTATACGGAGAAGGATTTCTCGTTTCGTGCGGAAACGATTGACGAAATATTGGAATTTCTGGAGGCCTACAGCGGACAAAAAAAGGAAGGTCTCCGGTCCGAGCTGACAACACTCGGGACGCGGTCGAAGAAAACGGGCCGTTTTTTCGAAAGTAAAAAATGCGGATTTTGGGTCGGTTACGATTCTCTGCGTTCCGATTACATCATTTACAGGAAGGATGTTTACGATCCTTCCAATCTCTTTTTTGTTCTTTTCGATTTGATTGTAACCCCGACGGATTTGCCTGTGGAAGAAGAAATTGCGCATAAGACAGATGCCGTCGAAAGATACTTTTCCCGGGCGTCGGAAATGGAGGGCGAGACATTCGAATCGGAAAAAGCGGAAGTTCTGAAACTGACCCGACAGATGACGGAAGTTGCCCGTTCGTTTGATGATGAAGAATTCGATGAGGAGGAGATGGAGCAGATATCCGAAGCCATCGACAAAACCTATTTTGCTCCTCTGGAGGCTGTCTTTAACGGAATTATCGACAGAATAGCGGAACCGCGGATTAATATTAAAGTTGATTCGCAGGATCATCTGATAAGGGATTAAGTGAAACCTTTTGTTGCGGCTGCCGTTGCCGTTTTCCTTTTTTCGTGTCTGCCTCGAAACGAACGATTTTATCCGGCGCAAAAGGCTTCCGACCGGTTTCGGGAAATTTCCGTCAGCACCGTCGATTATGCGGGGGGAACGCTTATCAAAGATATTCCGGTGACGGTTTACGATGAAGAAGGCAACAAAACGGATGTTATCGACAATAAAGACGGAACCTTTGTTTTCAGACCCGCAAAGAAGGGGGTTTATTCGTTCCGGGTGGGAGGCGGCGAATCGGGAAGGGCCGTTTCAATCTGTTCCGGAGTGGCTGTACCGTCCGTGTTTCCCTCAATCGAGTTAAGATTGCCGGAGTCGGTCCGTCCGTCCGAGCCGCCCCGTTTTTCGACGGTTCTCTGTTTTCTTTCCGGAGAAACAGACGGCACGAATCTTTACGACGCTGTTTTACAGCGAACGCCGGCGAAGGTGACGGTGTCGGTTTACGGAACCAATCCCGTCGATTCTTCGACCGCCTATTCCCCTTATCCCGTTGCGGCGGCCCTTGACGACGATCCCTACTCTTTTTTTCTGATTGAATCGGTATCATATCCGGAAATCGGAATCCCCGACGGAAACGGATACCGTACGTCGGCCGAATTCGACTTATCGCTGTCCGAATGGGAGGAAGGACTCCATTTTCTGGTTTTCCGGACCTTCGATATTTACGGAAACAATTCTCTGATGTATGTTCCGTTTTCGATTACCGGGCAGGAAAAGGACGAGTCGCTTTCGTCTTTAACTCCCGAATGGATAATGGCGGAAGCGCGCACCTTCGCCGTTTCACGGGAGCTCTTTTCGACAAACGAACAAAATAATACCCGCTATATATCGCTGGATTTTTCCGTTTACAAAAATAAGGCGGAACCGGCGGCCGTGCGCGGATTTCTGATTTACCGCAGCGGCAAAGACGGAATTTATGAATGCATTGCCAAAATGAATCATAACGGTTTATATGACTCGTTAAGCTATAATTACACCGATACCGATGCACAACTCAGATTCGGAGAAACATACCGGTACAGGGTGCGGGCCTACGCGAACGGGACTTTGAGCCGTTATTCGGAAGAAGTCTCCGTCGAATTATACGAACCCTATTATCTCGAAATGGTCGAACCGGCCGACGGCGCGATTGTTGCCTCTTCTCCCGAGATTTCTTTCCGGCTGTCTTCTCCCGAAATCCCGAATCTTTTTTTCTTTTACAGGGAATTCTCCTTTTCCGTCAATATCGGACAGGTCGGTGTATCGATGTACGAATATCCTCTTTATTCCATTGATGCCGTTTACGACTGTGACCGCGATTTCTTTTCCGAATCGAACGGGTTGCCTTATCAGAACAATGCTTTTTCTTGCGATCGAAATACGGGTGAAATCAGAGTCCGACTATCCGCATTTTCATCCGCGCTGCTGAAGCCGGGAGTCAGTTACTGGCTCTATATCGGAAACGAAAATTCCGCGCACGGTCCTTATTTCCGAAACCGGAACGGAATTTCTTCTTCGATTGTTTTCGGCAGTTCCGCGGAATGGGGAGGCATTATGACCGAAACGTTAAGAGTTTTTTCGGTAGGGAGCGGTACCCCGTGAAAAAACTGACGGTTTGTGTTTTGACTGTTATGCTCTTTTCCTGCTGTATCGATTCGCCTGTTCCGTTTCCGGGGGAAGGGACTGTCCGGCTGTCGGACGGATCGGTTTTCCTGAATATTGTTGCCGCCGAAGAGTGCGGGGCGCTTTTTCGGAACGGAGAAGGGTGGCGTGTTGCCGATTCGTTTTACAGCGGGGGGCATTACTTTTATCATTTGTCCGTTCCGGAAGAAAGTGCCTCCGAGGCGGTTCGGGTTCTGAGGCGCCTGCCGTCGGTCAGAGCGGTCGATTTTGATACAGTCCTGGAAATCAAGGAAGAAAGTTCCGAACCTCTTCTTCCGGCATTTTATGCCTCGCAAATGTGCCGGCTCGAAGAACTTCACAATGACGAGGGGCTGAAACGAAGCAACCGGGTTGCTGCGGTCATTGTCGATTCGGGTATCAATCCCCTTCATGAAGAGCTGAAAAATGTTTTTCGGGCGGGATGGTCGGCTTTTTCCCGAAGTGCCGGAGGGAATTACACCTACCTGATGGATGATTTATCAACCAACCGCGAAGCGGTGTGGGAAAAAATAACGGATACGGTTTCCTGGGATGCGGTGACGGGAACCGCTCACGGAACAGCCGTTGCTTCCGTCCTCGGCGGCGACGGACGAAACGGAAAGGGTTTCGGAGGCGTGGTTCCGGATATGCTCGATATTTATGTTATAAAGGCTTTTGCGTCGAACCCGAGCGGAGCTTCTGTCTCCGGATCGGGGTCGTCGTGGGCGTTATACAGCGGTCTTCAGCGGTATATATGCGGTTACAGCTCGGCGGAATTCGAAGAGGAAAATCCGGTTTCGTGGAAGGAGTGGACACAGAAGAGCGGAATTCCGTACAGGCAGAAGGTTCTTCCCGTCAACATTTCGGTCGGTGCATCTGTTGCCTCCGGTTTTGAAATGTTTGTCTTGAAAAAGCTCTGGGAAAATGATGCGGTTGTGATTGCCTCTTCGGGAAATGAGGGGTTGAGTACGGTTTGCTATCCGTCGGCCTATTCGTTTGTCCTTTCGGTCGGTGCGGTAGATGCTGCCGGTGTCCGGCCGCGGTTCTCCAATTACGGAGACTGTCTCGATTTGACGGCCCCGGGGGTTTCGATTCCGGTCGCCGACGGTACGGGAATTTCCGGCTACCGGTGGAATGACGGAACCTCTTTTTCCGCTCCTTTTGTGACGGGCGTGGCGTCGTGGATGTTGGGAGTCAATCCGAATCTGACGCGTCAGCAACTCTTTTCGATCCTGAAATCATCCGTTATCCGGCCGGAAACTGTTCCCTTTTACAACGGATTCCACAGCGAATACGGTGCGGGTATTATCGATGCCCGTCAGGCTGTCGTTTCCGCAAAAAATTCGGATGTCCCCGTTATGATTTCGACAGCGGATTTGACTGTGGTCGTCAAAGAGAACGTCGTCACACAGAGCGGATCTTTCTTCTTTTATCTGTATAACGATAAGAACCGGCTGACGGCAGCTCATCCCGCGGGAACCGACGGAACCGTTTTTTTCGGTGCGCTGGAAGAGGGAAAATACCGCCTTGAAATTCAGGTTCCCGACGGCGTCGGAAAAATCGAGCCGTCGTTTATGTCGATATCGGTGTTTTCGGACAGAATCGAGGTCGACGGATTTGCTTCCGGAGAGACACCCGTATTCAACGTCACATACCGCTGAGGTCTTGCGCTTTACCGAAATTTTGATATAATAACCGGTAATGAGAAATTACGCAATCTGTCTTTTTTTGGTGACAGCGGCAGTTTCCCTTTTTGCGCTCGACGATTCCGGACTTTTTTATCAGGCGGAACGGAAGTTTGAGGCCGGTGATTACGGATCGGCTGTCATTGACTATGAAGAACTGATTCGTCAGTATCCGCTTTCCCCTTATCTGACCGATGCCCAATACAGACGTGCGGTCTCCCTGTTCCGTCTGGGGCGGACGGAAGAATCACTGAAACTGTTTTTACGGATTCGCGAACGGTACTCGGACGGTACCCTGACCGGGACATTATCTTTCTGGTTGGGAATTAATTATTACGAACTGAAGGATTATGCCTCCTGCGAGAAAGAACTTTCCGAATATCTGAAAAATCAGCCGAACGGCGAATTCTTTAAAAGTGCTCTTCTGACACTTGCTTTCGCACAATATAAAAACGGGAAAGAACGGGATGCTTTGGAGACGGCATTTCGGCTCTCCGATTCCGGTTTAAATATCGAAGACGAACCCGAGGCACTGGCTCTTATATTCTCTCTTTTTCTGAAATTCGGAGAATACGGGAAACTGATCCGTTTTTCGCACACTTACGGGCCGGAAGATCTTCCGCCGAAATACAGAACGGAATTGACTTATTACCGTGCGGAAGCCTATTTTCATCTCAAAGAATATGAAAAAGCGGAAAAAGATTACATTCAATGCCTTCATACCGCTTCCGGCAAAATAACGGCCGGATCGGCCCAGCGGCTTTTTTCTCTTTACAGAATAGAAAGAAAATACGATGAGCTGAATCATCTGATGAAAACCGCCGAAGAACGTTTTGCCGATAAGCCGGAAGTGATCAATGCTCTGAGGCTGAAATACGGAGTCGAAAAGTTTAAACTGAAAAGGTACGACGAGGCGGTTATCGTATTGAATCGGATTTGGACAACGGAATCCGTTTCCGTTATGGATGACCTGGTTCCGATTTATCTGGCCCGGGCGTTTGCCGAAAAGGGCGAGCCGGCACGTGCCTACGAAGTCCTGAACCGATACCGCGGTGAAATCAAGCAATACCGGAGCCTGATCCTGTTCCTGGCGGTGCGTTACGGAGTCGAAACGGAACAGTGGGCCTCCGTCGAAAAAGATGCCGCCGGATTTCTGCAAACAGATGCCGGTACCGCCGAAAAAGAAACAGTGGCCTCTATGCTGGTGTTGTCGCTTGTCCGGCAGGGAAAGTTCGCAGAAGCAAAAAAGGCGGCCGGTGAGTGGGAAGCCGTTTTACCGGGGCTGTCGGGACAGCAAAGGTTTGTCCGTCTGAAACTCCGCATTGCGGAAGAAACCGGGGATTTGAGTTATTCGGTCCGGTCGCTCGACCGGTATCTGAGCAATGTGTCCGAAGACGATCAGGCTGTTCTGACTTATATCCGGCAAAATTTCAAAGCCGGCGATTTCGCAAAGATTATCGCCTACACATCCGACCTGAACGGGAAACGGCCGAATCTGAAACAGGAAAATCCGGTTCTGAACGTTTTCGTCCGTTACATGAGGGCTCTCTCTTTTATCAGCCTTAAACAGTACGAAAAAGCTCTCTCCGAATTTGCGCTGATTTCCCCGGAAGACCTCATCCGCAACGGATGGGAAGAGCTGATTTCCTATTATTTTTACTATCGGGGGTGGGCTTTTTATCGGACCGCCTCATACGAAAAGGCGCTGACACACTTTTCTTCTTATGTCAGAGAATATCCCGACGGGGAATTTATGCCGAGGGCCCTGTCTCTTTGCGGATGGTGCTGTTATTCCTCGAAAGAATACGAAAAAGCGGCCGATTGGTTTCTGAAATATGCCGAGGAGGTCCCGGGAAACGAGGGGCTGAAAGCCGCACTGACGGCGGGAAGGGCCTATGCCGCAGCCGGGATGAGCGATAAGGCGGAAAATGTTTTTACGGCGGTTGCCGCTTCGGCACCGCGCCGTCTCCGGACAGAGGCTCTTTACGAGTACGCTCTGCTGATGCGCAAAACGGGATTTGCCGATAAAAGTGCCGAAATCTTTCGCCTGATTTTCAAAGAGGACCCGAAGGCGGAAGAGGCAGCCGGGGCTCTGCTGACCGCCGCCGAAATTTACCGGGAACGCGGTCAGGCCGAAAAAGCGGTTCTGGCCTATACCGATTTTGCCGTAACATATCCGGAATCGCCTCAGCGAATCCGGGCGGTCGCCGCTCAGGCAGAGCTTCTTTTCGAAACAGGCCGGTATACCGAAGCGGCTGCCGTTTTGGCGGAATGGAACCGCCTCGATACAGACGGCAGCTACGAAGCAAGACGTCTTATTCTAAGAGCCCGCCTGGCCATGAAAATGAAAGCATGGGAAGAAGCGGCGACGGCATGGAACGAATTGCTCTACCGGTTTCCGGAGGAGGGAGAGCGGTTGAAAGCCTCTCTTCAGCTGGCAAAACTCTATTATCTGAAATTGGGACGAAGCGATCGGGAGGCGGAATTGTCTCTCGCTTTCGGACGCAGCGGCGGAATCGATAGCGAAGAGGGGCGTCGTGCAGCCGTCGAACTGGCGGCAATCTACTTCAAAGATCCCGTCAATCGTGCCGCCGAGGCCGCGAACAGTGCCGTGCTTCTGAACGAAATAATCGGGAAATATCCGAACGACACCGTAAACGGAGCCCGGGCACGGTTTTTGATCGGATCAAAACTGTACGGAGAAGGAAAATATAACGAGGCAATGTCATTCTTTATCGATGCCGTAACGCTAGACGGAACGGCAGATTTTGTTCCCGAAGCGCTGTTTAAAGCCGGAATGTCGGCCCGCGCGGAAAACCGGCAGAAAGATGCAGAAGCGTTGTTTTCCCGCTTAAAGACCCATTTCCCGCAGTCCGAATGGACATCCCGGATTCCGGGACAAAGGAGGCGGTCATGAAAAAACTTATTTATATCGGAATTTTTCTGACTGTATCCGCGGTTTTGTTTTCGGATGACAAAACGGATGCCGCGGGAGAAGACCCCGATATTGTCCTTCCCCCCATGTTCCTGGAAATCAGGGATCTTACAAAAGAGGAGGTTCGGACAGCCCTTCCGGGAACGGAAACCTCGGAAAATATTGTTTTGCCCGAACTGACGGTCCCGATGCCCGACCCGACCGAAACCGGATTTGACGAAACGGGAATCGATGCTTTTCTTGCCGAAATCGGAGAAGAGGGAGCAATGACGCCCTCCGGAAAAAAATCGGTCAAAGTTTTTCCTGTGGCCTTCGACGCCCGTGCGGCTCTGGGGACAGTCGGAGAAATCGGTTTGGGATTTTCGGTATTCGGAAACACGGAGAAATCTTCGTACCGGTTTTCGGCCGGACACAACAGCCGGGACGGATACGGTTTCCGTCCGTGGGGAGGAGCTTTTTTTGACCGCAGTACGCTTCTTTCGGGGGAATACGCCTTCCGGAATCACACCCTGACCAACGAGACCGGTTTTTCCTTCGAATCCCGCGATTTCGGAACGCAAAATATGACAACCGGCAGTGATACACGGCGCGATCTTCTTTTTTCGGCAGACGACCGCTTTTCGCTGAATGCCGGATCGCTGCGCTTCGGAGCATCCGTAGGGCTCGATCTTCTGCACCGCTATACGGATGAAGTCGGCAACGGAGCCACCGATCTCTTTCTCGAACCGAGAGCCGTTCTCGATCTGATGCTGCCGAAAACCAAACTGACATTCGCTGCGGGATACGCCTGGAACGGTTCTTTTTTTGACCGGAACAACGGACACAGTGCCGATTTTCTTTTCGAATTTGATACCGAACTTCCGCAGGCCGTCAATCTGGCCGGCGGCGTCGGTCTCTTCTGGGACGGACGCGAGCGCGCATCGGTTTACGGAACCGATTTGCTCGGTTTTTCGGTGCCCTTTTATCTGATGATTTACGGATCGGCCGCCGATTTTTTTCAGTACCGGTTTAAAGGCGGATTCGAAAACGAAAGAAGATCTTACGCGTCTCTCGGAGAAGAGTTCCGTTATTTAAATCCGACCGCCCTGTCGGCTCTCTCCGGATGGTTTGCCGAGGCCGAACTGGATTTCAGAATCCGCCGACTGGCACTGATTTCCGTCGGACTTGATTTTGACAGAAAAAGCGGAACGGTTCTGATCGAAGAGAGGAAAACGAATGCGGACGGACTCATTCCGGTCTCACAGAAGATTCAGAATCTTTTGTACGGTTTTGTAAAGACCCGGTTGAATCCGGTTGAGGGTTTGGAGATGGCGATCGGATGGGAAGGATCGCTGCTTCCGGAAAACCGGTATTATCTGAAAGCGCGTCACAGTGTTGACGGAATGATCGGGTATACCATTCCGCAGAAATGGTTTACGTTCGGCAGCCGGCTGCTGTTCGAGGTTTACGACAAGGCCTATATTCCCGAATGGGATCTGAATGCTCTTTTTACAATCAACGAACATTTCCGGCTGTCGCTGACCCTTGACGATTTGCTTTCGCCGATTTATAAAGAAGGACGTCCGACTGTTTGGGGCGGGTACATTGCCCCCGGTTTGGGAGCATCCGTATGTTTGGAAATTAAATATTAAGAAGAGAGGTTGTTATGCTGAAAATTTTACAGGACGGCGGACCCGTCATGATTGTGATTTTAATGCTTTCCTTCGGGGCCTTGGTTCTCGTCATCGAACGGTTTCTCTATTTTCGAAAAATCGACCGTAACCGGAAAAAATTTTCCGAATCGCTTTTCCGGCTTTTGGATCTTCGTGATTTTCAGGAAGCGTCCCGTCTGTGCGACCGGTTTCCGTGTCCGACAGCCGAAATGACCAGAGCGGGTCTCGAGCACCGCCGGTTTTCGGCGGAAGAAATGAAAGAGGCGATGACGGTTCGCGTTAACAGCGAAGTCCCGAAAATGGAACGGTTTGTCGGTGCGTTGGGAACAATCGCCAATATTGCGCCGCTGCTGGGACTGTTGGGAACCGTTACGGGAAATATCAAGGCGTTCGGTCTTCTGGGGGCCTCCGGTGCGGCAGCCGACCCTTCGCTGCTGGCATCGGCAATCGGAGAAGCTCTTTACACAACGGCGGCCGGTATCATTGTCGGAATCCCCGCAATTATTTTCTACAATATATATGTGAATAAAGTCAACAACCGGATTGTCGACCTGGAAACCGAACTGAATACCATTGCCGCAGCCATAAAATCCGGAAGCGGAATATAGGAGCGGGACATGAGCCGAATTCGAAAGCGGCTGAAGCCGGCTGTTCATGCCGATCTGGTGCCGATGATTGATATTGTTTTCCAGCTCGTTATCTTCTTTATGATTTCCAGTACCTTTATTCAGGTTCCCGGAATCGCGCTGACACTTCCGCAATCCGAAACGGCGGAAAAGGTGACAGTGACCGAACTGATTGTAACAGTTATCGATGAGAATTCGATTTATTTGAACCGGGAACAGATGACATTCGAAGCGGCGGATGCCGTGCTGCGCGGCTATACGGCAGAACAACGGCAGGCTCTTTCGGGAGTGGTCGTCGAAGGAGATAAAACGGTTTCCTATGAGACGATGGTAAAATGCCTCGATTTGCTTCGACGCAACGGATTTGACAGTATCGGACTGAAGATGAGGCAGGAGCGTTGAATAAAGATTTTTTGAGGACGGATGACGGAAAACGGCTGCTTCACAGTGCAGGCCTGGCGGCCGTCCTTTATCTTCTTTTGTTTCTATCTTTTTCGCTTTATTTTTACGGAAGCCGGAAGGATGCCGAGCCGTTCGGGGCTTCGGCTGTTTACCTCGAACTGATGCAGGTTTCTCAGGCACCGGTTCGTTCGCCGGCTTCAAACCCGGGCGGCAGCCTTCCGGAGCGTCGGCAGAAGCAGCAAACGGCTTCTTCGGCAGCGGCGGCCCCCAAGGCAGGCAGTCGTCCGCAAACAGAGCCGAAAACGCCCGCGGCGGCCGAAACCGCACAACAGACAGCGGAAGAGTGGACCGATGATTTCTTCTCCGATGTCGAATTTGCCGATACAGCTCAGGTCGGTTACGGCGGGACGCAAACAGCCGCGGCCGCCGCCTCCGTTTCCGACAACAACACGGACGGGAGCGATTACAGCCGCCTCGATTCGGCGCTGAACCGCAATGCCGCGGCCGGGAATGCGGCCGGCGGAGAAACGGTGTCGGAAAAAACAACATCCGCATCGGGTCTCGGAGCTGCCGATTCCGTTTCCGTTATCGATTTGGAAGGGCTGACGGCCAGCCGAAAACTGCTGACAATGGTCGATCCCGATTTCTCGGGTGTCGATACGGCCGGCAGAACACTTTTTTCATTTGTTATCTCTTTCGAGTTGAATTCCGACGGCACGGTTTCCCGTGTTTTTGTGACGGATTCGAGCGGTTCGGCCCTGGCCGACCGCCGGATGGAACAGGCGTTGCGTCAATGGCGTTTCGCCTCCGCCCCGGGAAGCCGTCCGGTCAATGTGAGGTTAAAGTATTATGTCCGTGTTCGATGAAATCCGGGCGGCCGCTTTCGATATCGACGGTACGCTCTATCCCAATTATCAGATGTATATTTGGGGGATTCCCCAAATGATTCTCTGTCCGCGTCTTCTGTTTGCTTATAACGAAGTGCGTAAAGAGATTCGCAACATCAAAACCGACGGAGAGAAATTTTCCGATGCACAGGCCCGGCTGATGGCGGTACGGCTGGAAACGCTGACATCCCGTGCTGCCGAAAAGGTCGAGCGATGCCTGTACCGTCCCTGGTTGTTCCAGACAAGGATTATCAGACCGGTAAAAGGATTGCGTGAATTTCTGGAATCTCTCAAAAAAAGAGGAATCGCTCTGTATGCCCTTTCCGATTTCCCCGTCGGACGGAAACTCGAATATCTCGGCGTTTCCGATTTGTTCGGGAAGGCGCTTTGCAGTGAGGATTACGGAAGATTGAAACCGGATGCGGCCCCGTTTAAAGCATTGCAGAAAGCGGCCAATGTTCCGTTCTCTCAAATTCTTTATTTCGGAAACAGTTATGATAAAGATATCGCCGGTGCGCGTGCGGTAGGGATGAAGACGGCCTATATTACCCGAAAAAAAGGAAAAGAAAAGGCAGCCGACATTGTGTTTCGTGACTACGAAGAGCTGACTGCCCGGTTTTTGAGTCATTGACAAAAGGATTTGCTTTTCGGTAAAATGACAAAAACGAAAGGAGATTTGTCTCCGGGGAGGATTGTGTGAATCGCATGACGGCTGTTTTCGCTCTTCTGACGGTTGCCTGTTTATCTTTTTCGTGCAAAACCGTTTCGGAAGGAGCGGTCAAATCCTCGGTTTCCGAAGAAATCGAGATTAACGGGGATATTTTTGTCGAAAAGAATCATCCTCAACCCCTTCTTTTTTCGCCCGATATGAAGGAGTACCGGCTGTACGGACCGCAGGCAGAGGAAATCGCAAGAACATATAATTACAACATTCTCTTTTTGAGAGGTGTCGTCGGAGAGTCGAGAGATTCCGACGGACGAATTCCTTTCGAAGTTCGGGAAATTTTAAAGGAGAAACGGCAGTGAATCGTCCGAAAGCTCTTTTTTTCGATATGGACGGAACATTGGCTGATTCCGTCGGCTCGATCGGGACCGTCTGCAACAGAATTCTGAAAAAATACGGATTTCCGGAACATCAGCCGGAAGAATACAAACGTTTTGTCGGAAGGGGAATCCGTCAGGCCATTCAAAATGCTGTCGGAAAAGAGGTCGAAGAATCTCTTCTCGATAAAATGTTTGCCGATTTCGTGGCCGATTACGAACGCGATCCGTTTTCGGCGACCCTACTTTATCCGGGGATGGAAGAGGTTGTCAGAGAAGCGGCAGAGGCCGGAATTCTCTGTTTTATCGTCACCAATAAAGCACAGCCGATAGCCCAAAAAATTTCCGACCGTTTTTTCGGAAATGCCGTGAAAGAGGTGATCGGGTTTCGCGATGATTTACCGCCGAAACCGGCTCCCGACGGCGTACGGCTGCTGCTGAAACGGTATCATTTAACGGAATCCGAAACACTCTTTATCGGCGATTCGGAAGTCGATTATCAGACCGCCCGCAACAGCGGCGTGCCCGTTGCCGTGATGACATGGGGATATGCCGATCCCGCCTATTTTTGTCAAAACCGGCCCGATTTCCTGTGCGGGGATGCCGCGGCCCTGAAAAATGTGATATTCCCCGAAAGGAAGGGTTGAAATCGCAAACGATTTTTGATAAACTGGACTATACTTTATAAGAGGAAAGAAAGATGATTAAAGCCGGACAAATTGATAAAAGTACCTTTCTGTTTTTTAAAAACGAACCGTGCATGGTCGTGGAAAGGGAATTTGTAAACCCCGGAAAAGGCTCGGCCTTCTGCCGCGTCAGACTGAAAGGCCTGACATCCGGAAAAGTTTACCAGGAAACGTTTAAAACGCAGGATACGGTGGAAGATATTCAGGTCGAAGAAAAGACCTGTCAGTATCTTTACAGCGATAACGAAGCGTACCACTTTATGCACAACGATACATACGAGCAGTTCGAAGTTCCGATGGAAGGACTCGAAGACCGTTTGCAGTATATGAAGGACGGAGAAAGCTACCGCATCGTTTTGTGGGAAGAGAAGCCGATTGATATCAAAATCCCGCCGAAAGTTGTTTACACGGTTGTCGATGCGCCCGAAGCCATTAAAGGCGATACGGCGACCAACGTAACGAAAGTCGTTACACTCGATACGGGACTGAAAGTCAAAGCTCCTTTCTTTATCAAAGAGGGGGAGAAGATTTTGGTGAATACCGAAACGAACGAATATGTCGAACGGGTGAACGACTGATAATGTCGATTCCGATATTGAAAACCGGTGCAAAGCACCGGTTTTTTATTTACCGTTACCGGTAAGCATTTTTTCTTTGTCGACGAACATCAGAAAGAAGGCTGTCGCCATAATCGGAAGACAGATCAGAAGGCCTTTTTCTTTTGCAAATCGCACCGACAGGACGCCGGCCGGAATCCCTGCCAGAAAAGAAAGAATCAGTCCGAAATAGTTTTTCATTTTTCTCAGCTCTTCTCTGTTGCCTGTTTTTCGGTACCGGTATAAAGCATCGCTTCCGCTTCGTAAATTTCCCGTGCAAAAAGTTGTTGCCGATGCATATCCCGAACTTTTCCGAAAAGCCGAGAACTGAATGGCGCAAACAGTGGAAATCAGAATGTTGGCGGCGGTATCGGGAATCCAGCCGCGCGGAAGGAAAGAGGCCGCCGTCAAAAGAAGAATCTCAATCAGTATCAGACACTGCCGCCAGTGGATTCTGCGGGAGCTGCGGATTCCGTCCCGGATAGCGTGGGAAATCATGACACCTCCCGAAAATGCCGCGACCGGCAGGAGGTAGCGCAGACAGCTTCCCCACGAGCCGTTGATAAGGTGAATTCCCAGCAGCACGATGTTCCCCGTTTGGGCATTGGCAAAAACCCCGCCTCTGGCCAGATAAGAGTAAGTGTCCAGAAAGCCGCCGACCGCCGTTAACAGCCCTGTTGTCAGAAACGATTCCGAGACCTGTGAGGCATCTTTTGTCAGACGGGCGATCGCATTCGGGATCGGTTTCGAGTGGTGATTCATAATCCGATTATAGTATAAAATCCGGAAAAAGAAAACCGTGCAGAGAACGGAACGGCTGTACCGGAATCGGGGAGTCTCTTCCGCTGTCATGAAAAAAAATAAAAAGTTCTTGCCGATCGGTCATTTAGCGTTAATATGAAAGGGGTGGCAAAATATCCGTTTCGATTTATGCGGAACGGATCGAAAAGGAGATTCTTATGAGGAGCACAGTTGTCAGACCGGTTTTTCCGTTTATCCTGGCAGGACTCTTTCCCGCCGGTGAAACTCTTTTTGCGGAAGAAAACCGTCCGAACATTATTCTGTTTATGGTCGACGACATGGGGGTGAACGATACATCGGTTCCTTTCCTGAAAAACGGGTCGAAACTGAACCGGTATTACAGGACACCGAACATGGAGCGTCTTGCCGAAAAAGGCGTGCGGTTCACGAGGGCGTATGCGTGCCCCGTTTCTTCTCCCTCTCGTGTCAGTCTGATGACCGGCGTCAATGCGGCCCGGCATAAAGTGACCAATTGGACACTTGAACCCGACAGGTCGACCGACGCTTTTCCGCGCGACGGGAGTCTTGCCGCCGAGCCGTGGAACTGGAACGGCATTTCTCCCGGGTCGGAAGGGGGAGAGACTGCGGACAATGCGTACGAGGCAACCTGTTTTCCCCGGCTGCTTCAAAAGAACGGATACAAAACCATTCATGTCGGAAAAGCGCATTGGGGCGCTGTCGGCACAACGGCGGCCGATCCGCTCAACCTCGGATTTGATGTCAATATTGGCGGCTGTGCGGCCGGCGGGTTGGCAAGCTACACGATTGACGACTCTTCGCAGCTGTATGCGTTTAACGCGGCGGGTGATTATCCGTTTCCGTCGCTCAATGAATACGCCGAAGCCGATACCGGATTTCATATCACCGACGCAATTACCGCCGCTGCCAAATCCGAAATCGACAAAGCCGTTGAGGAAGACCGGCCTTTTTATCTTTACGTTTCTCATTATGCCGTTCATACGCCGCATCAAAGTGATAAACGCTTTTCTGACGACTATAAAGGCTCCCGTTCCGCGTATGCAACCCTTGTTGCCGGAATGGATCGATCTCTTGGTGAATTGATGGATCATCTTGAGGCGAAGAATCTCTTCGATAAGACAATTCTGATTTTTATGTCCGATAACGGGGGACATCATTCCACAGGAAATGAACCGTTGCGCGGATCGAAGGGAGCGTTGTTTGAAGGAGGCATCCGCGAACCGCTCATTGTTTACTGGCCGGGAGTGACCGATGCGTATGCCGGCGGCGTTAACGATTCGCCCGTTATTATCGAGGATTTTTATCCGACAATTTTGGAGATGGCCGGCGTAGGGACTGTTCCTGCTGAGATTAAACAAGGGCGGTTAGACGGCATCAGTTTTGTTTCTGCGATTAAAACCGGCAGTACGTGCAACGCTGACCGCAGTCTGGTTTTTCATTACCCGAATTGGTGGGGAGAAGAAGCGAGCGCATCTCGAAAAATGCGTGTGCCTGTCGGTCAGCCGGCATCTGCACTCATTAAAGACGGAAAGAAAATCATTCATTTTTACGAGACAGGAGAAACGCGGCTTTACGATCTTGACGCCGACGAAACCGAAAAACGGGAGGCTGAAGACGATGTTCTGAAGGCTGAGCTCGCCTCCGAATTGACGGCGTTTCTCAAAAATGCCGGTGCTTCCATGGTGTATGACAAAAAAACGCAAACCATCAGGTGGCCGGACGGTTCGGTGGAGAAACTCCCCGAAAAGCCTTAACGGTCTTTTTGAAAGCGGCTCTCATTTTGCGGGAGCCGCTTTATTTTTCACATAAAACGTATTGAATAAAACGGTTTTTTTCAATATGATGAGAAAGGTGAAACAGTTTCATTAGAGGAGAAAAGAATGTTACTAAACGGATTGATCTTAATGGTCATGGGCATGGGAATCGTTTACGTCTTCCTGGTCATCTTGATTTATTCATCCAAGCTGACATCGTGGTTGATTACGAAATTTTTCCCGGTCAAAGAGGTTCCGGTTCAGCCGATTAAAAGAGCCGGAGGCAGCAGCGGTTCCGATGCCGAAGTGGCTGCGGCTGTTGCCGCCGTTCGGGCGAGGAAATAAGGAAGAGGTTAAAAATGAAAAAGAAGATCAATTTTATGTGCACGGCGTTCCGTGACGGTTTTCAGTCTGCTTACGGTGCGCGTGTTTTGACAGAAGATTTTATGCCTGCGGTTGAAGCGGCGGCCAATGCCGGTATCACGCATTTTGAAGCGGGCGGCGGTGCGCGTTTTCAGGCGCCGTTTTTTTACTGCAACGAGAATGCGTTTGACATGATGGATACATTCCGCAAAAAAGCGGGTCCCGATGCCAATCTTCAGACTTTGGCAAGAGGCGTTAACGTCGTCGGTTTGAGTTCTCAGCCGAGCGACATCATCAAACTCCATGCTCAGCTGTTCAAAAAACACGGCATGACGACGATCCGCAATTTTGACGCTCTCAATGATGTCAATAATTTGATTTACTCCGGGAAATGCATTAAAGACGCCGGTCTTCGCCATGAAGTCACCGTGACGATGATGTCGCTGCCTCCGGGAGCGACCGGTGCGCACGATCCCGAATTTTATATGAATGTGCTGAAAAAAATTCTTGACGCCGGAATTCCGTTTGACTCGGTTTGTTTCAAAGATGCGTCGGGAACCTCCGTTCCGAAAGTGGTTTATGAAACAATTAAACAGGCGCGGCAAATGCTGCCGGAAGGAACTCCGATAGCGTTCCACAGCCACGAAACGGCCGGTGTTTCGATTCAGCAGTATATGGCGGCCATCGAAGCGGGTGCGACTCAGGTTGACCTTTCGTTGGCTCCTGTCAGCGGCGGAACCTGCTCCCCCGATATTTTGACGATGTGGCACGCTTTGCGCGGTACCGATTTTGATTTGGGAATTGATCCCGATAAAATCATGGAGGTCGAGGAAGTTTTCAAAGATTGTATGAAGGAGTACTTCTTCCCGCCCGAAGCAACGATGGTCAATCCGATTATTCCCTTCTCTCCGCTGCCCGGCGGCGCTCTGACGGCGAATACGCAGATGCTGCGTGACAACGGTTTGATGGATAAATATCCGGCGATTGTCGAAGCAATGAAAGAGTGTGTGGCGAAAGGCGGTTACGGAACATCGGTTACGCCGGTTTCTCAGTTCTATTTCCAACAGGCTTTCAACAACGTGATGTTCGGTAAATGGGAGAAGATTGCCGATGGTTACGGCAAGATGGTTCTCGGTTACTTCGGTAAGACTCCGGTTGCGCCCGATGCTGAAATCGTTAAAATCTGCGCCGATAAGTTGGGTCTGCAGCCGACGACGAAAACCGTTCTTGAACTGAACGACGCTAATCCCGCGCTCGGAATCGAAGCGGCGAAAAAACGCCTGAAAGACGGCGGCATCACCGATTTCTCCGACGAAAACATCTTTATCTCTGCTTGCTGTGAAGACAAAGGCATTCTTTTCCTGCAAGGCAAAGCGAAAGTCAATGTAGCGAAAAATAAACCCGCCGCGGCCGCTGCGAAAGCCGGTTCGTCCGCCGACGGTTATACCGTCACTGTCAACGGCAAAAAATACGGCGTGAAGCTGGATGGCAACAAAGCGACGGTTAACGGAAAAGTGTATGACATCTCCGTGACGGAAGGAATAGACGCTGCCGCGGCGGCTCCGTCAGCGGCTGCCGGCGACGGAACACCGGTGAATGCTCCGATGCCCGGTTTGGTTCTGCGTATTCCGGTTGCGGTTGGCGATACGGTTGAAGAGAATCAGGAAGTCATCGTTTTGGAAGCAATGAAAATGGAAACGCCGATTTACGCACCGGCTGCCGGTACCGTAAAGAGCATTCTCGTTTCTAACGGCGATCAGGTCACTTCCGGTCAGATTTTAATGGAAATCGGTTGAAAAAAGGAGATTTGAAAAGATGAAAAAAACATTCGGAATTGCCATCCTTCTTTTGACATCCGTTTTTCTGTTTTCATGTGCGGCGCAGACCGATACGGTTGAACCCGCCGGAACCGACGCTAACGGCGTTGCTTATTTCGAGTGGGACGGTCAGACGGAAAAACCGTGGATTGCTTTCCGCTTTGAAAAAGGCGGTTCGGCAGTTACGTACTGGCAGAACATTAAAATGGACAATGTCCGCAAAAATGCAAAAGTGTACGATTCAACGGAAGCGTTTCTTGCCGAGCCGAACAAATCTTCGATTTCAAGGATCGGAGACGGCATTTATTTCTTTTCCTATCAACCGTCCGAAGTCGATGCTGATCTGGAAGGCGAATTAACGCTGAATTTGAGTCAATACTCGACGATGAGTATTTCTCTGCTTCAGTTGTGGCGTTCGACCGGAATCTATGGCTTTTTGCAGACGACGACCGATAAAATTCTTTATAAAAAAGCTGAAGCTGCCCAGTTGGCTGCCGAGGCCGCGGCCGAAGCGGCGGCTCCGCAGCCGGATCCCGTCGGCGGTTGGGGCAACTTTGTAATGATTTTGGTCGGTATTTTACTGCTCTTTTTGGCTATCAAAAAAGGGTTTGAACCGCTGCTGTTGGTTCCGATCGGATTTGGTGCGATTTTGGCAAACATTCCGTTTGCGGGAATTGCCGACGTTACGGTTAACGGTTTTATCGGCGTTTTGTATGACGCCGGTGTGGAACGGGGACTCTTCCCGCTGCTGATTTTCATGGGCGTCGGTGCGATGACCGACTTCGGTCCGCTGATTGCGAATCCGAAAACTCTGATGTTGGGAGCGGCTGCTCAGCTCGGTATTTTCTTCGCTCTTATCGGCGCGTTGCTGCTTGGCGAATGGATCGTTATCGACGGAAAACCGTTGTTCGATCTTTACGACGCGGCTTCCATCGGTATTATCGGCGGTGCCGACGGACCGACAGCGATTTACGTCACCTCCCGCCTTTCACCCGATTTGTTGGGACCGATTGCGGTGGCAGCGTACTCGTATATGGCTCTCGTTCCGATCATTCAGCCTCCGATCATGCGGCTGCTGACAACCAAAAAAGAGCGGATGATTAAAATGGATCAGCTGCGTTCCGTTTCTCAACGCGAGAAGATTGTTTTCCCGCTGACGGTTCTTTCGCTGTGTATCCTGTTCTTGCCGTCGGCGACGCCTCTTGTCGGTGCATTGATGTTCGGTAATTTGGCGAAAGAGTGCGGTGTTACCAATCGTCTTTCGGACACTATGCAGAATGCGCTGATCAATATCGTAACGATTTTCCTCGGACTTTCTGTCGGATCCAAAATGGAGGCGGAGAAATTCCTCTCTCTTCAAACGCTCGGTATTTTGCTGCTCGGTTTGATTGCCTTCTCAATCGGTACGGCAGGCGGTGTTCTGTTTGGAAAAATCATGAACAAGTGCAGCAAGACTCCGATCAACCCGCTGATCGGATCGGCCGGTGTTTCCGCGGTTCCGATGGCCGCACGTGTTTCCAATAAAGTCGGTCAGGAAGACAACCCGCAGAACTTTCTGCTCATGCACGCCATGGGTCCGAACGTGGCCGGAGTGATCGGTTCGGCTGTGGCCGCCGGTGTCCTTCTGGCTCTTGTTCCGTTCCTGGCTTCCTGATGCGGGATTGATTAATGGAACTGGTTATTCAAAAACCCTTTGACGCACATCTTCATCTGCGTCAGGGGGATTCGTTAAGCGGCTTTGCGCAACGCGCGGCCGCTTTCTTTGAATCGGCACTGGTGATGCCGAATACAAAACCGCCGATTTTAACCGCCGCCGATCTCGGGCGGTACCGGACTCTGATTCGGGAGGCCGCGCCCGCCCTGAATGCTCTGATGACTTTTCAGCTTCACACGCAGGCAGATATCCCCGCACTGAAGCGGGCGGGAGCCGTTGCCGCGAAATACTTTCCCGTCGGGCTGACCAATTCGACCGGGACCGAAGCCTCCACGCTTTCGGCATACGATTCGGTTTTGCGGCAGATGGAGGAAAACGGCATCGTTTTAAGTATTCACTGCGAAGCGCCGCTTTATTCGGGGGGAGAGGCGAAGCACCGCGTTTTGGACGAAGCGCTGGAAGCGTCGGTTCGTTTCCCGAAACTGAAAATCGTTTTGGAGCATTTGTCTTTGGAACGGGAGGTGGAGGCGGTAAAAAGTGCGGGAGAAAATGTGGCGGCCACCCTTACGGCGCATCATCTGATGTTTGATGCGGTCGATTTTATCGGTTCGCGCCTGAATCCGCATCTTTTCTGCAAGCCGATTTTGCAGTCGGCATACCATCGCGAGGCGTTGAGGCAGGCAGCCCTTTCCGGCAACCCCCGATTTTTCTTCGGCAGCGACAGTGCGCCGCATCCGCCGGAATCAAAAACGGGCAGTGCCGTGTCTCCCGGAATTTACTCGATGCCTGTAACCATTCCGCTGCTGGCGTGTTTTTTTGATGAGAGTTCGCAGACGGATAAACTCGAATCCTTTGTCTCTGTGTTCGGGCGGCGGTTTTACGGTTTACTCGAGACAACAGAGAAAATCATAATCGAAAAAAAATCGTGGGAAGTTCCGGAAATAATCGACGGCGCTGTTCCTCTTTGTGCGGGAACGGTTTTGTCGTGGACGGTTCGGGACGGAGGGAAAAACGAATGAAGAAATTTTACAGTCTGTTGTTGATTTTGACGGCATTTCGTTTAACGGCTTCTCCGCTGGATGACGCTGATGTCGCTTTTTATACGAAAAACTGGCAGCGTGTGATAGACATAACGGCGGCCGAGGAGCGAACGGCGGCTCAACAGTCGTTTTTGGCTGCCTGCCGTATCCGGCGGTGTGCGGCCGCACTGGCGCTGGCTTCCGAAGGGAAAGAATCTGTCATGCCGGATGAAAACGGGGAATCGGTTTCGTATTCGCCGAAAGCCGTTCTGGCTTTGTACGAATCTCTTTATCCGGTTCTCGAAGAGACGGGAAGTGCCCGCGTCGATTTTTGGAATTATTCCGCAGCCTGTCGTTTTTACGCGGCAAAATATTATTCCGAAAATGCCGGAAAAAGCCGGGTCGCCGAACTTCTCGCTGAAGCCGATAATGCCCTCCGCCGCAGTGCGATGATGAGCGCCCACAACAAACAGTTGTGGTATTTTGCTTCGATTGTTTACGGAGATAGCGAATTTCATTCCGAATTTCACAATCTTTCTTTTGCAGTCTCCTTTATGCGCCGTTATCTGATGATTTCGGGGCAGGAAGCGGATGTTCTCGGTTTAAACCGTTTGTCGGTATTGCTGAGAAAAAGAAATCTGACTCTTGAAGAAAAAAGAACGGCTCTGGTCGAGATCAATAAAAATCTGAGAACACTTTCCGATCCGTATAAGAAATACCGCTATGTCGAAGGATATATGCCGACGACCTGCTGGTATAATTATGCTTCCAATCATGTGTTTAAGAATGTCAGCGATGCGACAGAGGCCGATCTGATCGATGTTTATCTGAAGCGAAAGATCAATCCGTCAACGGAAATCGGCAACTATATTTCGACCCGCCTGAACCCGCCTCAAAAAGAAAAAACGGCGGCTGCCGCAGCCGTCCAAAACCCGGATCCCGCAGAAACGGCTGATTCATCCGAAGCCGCCGGCACGGATAAAGAGGAGAATCTCTCCGTTCGTCCCGATGCCGCGGACGAAAACGGCTCCGGAGAGGCTCTTGCCGATTAACCGAATAAAACCGTTATTTTGGGAATAAAAATCAGACATCCGATAATGGCGCTGCCGATTGAGGTTATCAAAACCGCTCCGGCAGCGCAATCTTTTATCCGCCTGACTTTTGTATGGTAATGCGGACAAAAATGGTCGGCCATAATTTCGATAGCCGTATTCAGCAGTTCCGCCGTAATGACGGCGGCAATGCAGAAAATAAGCATCATCCATTCTGTCGCGGAAATCCGAAAATAGAAACCGGCAACGGTAACGGCAATCGCCGTCAGCGTATGGATTTTTATATTGGTTTGCGTGCAGAAGGCAAAACCGATACCGCGAAACGCATTTGTGAAACTGAAAATACGACCGAGATGTTTCATGATCCTATCAATCCCCGAAAGAATACAGCAATTTCATTGACAATATTTCCGACAAGCGGAGCCAGTGAGGCCGCTCCGATAAAGGTTCCGATTGAGCTGCCGATCCCGGAAAGAAGAAAAACAAGAAAGATACGGGTAACGCGGTTCCTGTAAAATCCGCGCAGGGATGCAATATCGTCATTCAAGTGATTAAAGTCGATGACCTTCGGTTTCCGGAGAAACGCTTCCGAAAGACCGGTTACCATTCCGACCCCGATAAAAGGATTGAGAGAAGTAATCGGAGCGGCAATAAACGAAGCTATGATGGTCAGCGGATGGGCCAGCGCTATCAGAGATCCGATGGCCGAAAGTGTCCCGTTTATCAGAATCCATTGGACGATTTTTTCGACAGTCTGTGTCCGGGTTCCCGTAATGAAAAAACCGCCGATAAAAACAGCGAGAATCAGACCGGGCAGAATCCAGGGAACAGCTTTTTCTCCCCACCGTTTTTCCGGAATAAAATTAATGGAATCGATACATGTCGGCTTTTCTCCCTTCTCGAAAGCTTCCAGATTTTTTAACATCCCGGGAACATGTCCGGCTCCGACAACGGCAATAATATTTTCCCCTTCGGCGGTGTAAGTTTTTGATGCCAGAAACGTATCCCGTTCGTCGATCAGAACCGTTTTTACGGAAGGCAGGTATTCGGAAAGCTCTTCCATCATGCCGTCCAAAGCGGTTTTTTCTTTCATGTTTTCGATATCTTCATCGGTAATTTTTTCGCGGGTAAAAGCGGAGGCCAGAAGGGCGCTCAACAGTTTCATCTTGTTGAAAAACGAAGAAATCCGCCACGCCCTTCGAAGCGTAATTTGAATTTCTCTGTCAATAAGCGAATAAGGAATCCCTTTTTCTTTTGCCAGCAGGACGGCTTCTTTCATATCCGCACCGGGATTTACGCCGACTTCGCTTCCCATCCGTTTCTGGAATGAAGAGAGAACAAGATTGGCCAGAAGAAGAAATCCTTTCTTTTCGCGAATAACTTTTGAAATATTCATCTCTTCCCACCGGCGTCCTTCCGTAATTGTTTTGTATCGCGATTCGTCGAGTTCGATACAGATACGGTCCGGTGAAATTTCTTCTATAACATTTTCGATTTCCCGGACGCTGTCTCCGGAAATATGGGCGGTTCCGATAAGGGTTATCGTCTTGTTTTTAAGGCGGACGGTGGTCCGTGTTCGGCTGTCGTGTCTGATTTCCATATTTTCCAGTATAACCCGAAAGAATAAATTCATCAAGAAAAAGCCCGAAATAAAAACGTTAAATCAGAAATAGAATAAAAAGAGTTGAAAAATATACCGATATGATTGTAGTATATATTATGAACGGCGAACTGTTTGACGATCAGTTATTTTCTTTGTATTCGACTCTTATCGATAAAACCAGCGGAATTCATTTTTCGTCGGCCAACCGGGTTGTCTTCGAGAGTAAAATACGGGATTTACTGCGGCAGAGAAAAATGGGGCCGATGGAATATTACCGTTATTTGCAGAAAGATCCCGAAGAGGTGAAAGTTTTTTTGGATGCATTAACAACCAATCTGACCAGCTTCTTCCGCAACCAAAGCAACTGGGATTCGCTGCAGTACGAAATCATTCCGGAACTGGTGAAGCACGCGGGAAAAGACCGGCTGATACGGATTTGGAGTGCCGGCTGTTCGACAGGAGAAGAACCGTACAGTCTGGCAATGACGTTCGATGCGGGATTGCCGGCGGACATCTCATACAAAATTATCGCCTGCGATTTGTCGTTGAAATCACTGCAAACGGCGTCGGAAGGATTTTATTCGGATGAAAAAGTCTCAAAGGTTCCCGAAGAGTATCTGAAACGGTACTTCAATCGCGAAGAAGGCGGGTATCGTGTCAAAAAAGAACTGAAAGAACATATTGTTTTCGATTATCATAATCTGATGAATCCGATGACGCTCGGCAATTTCGATCTGATTGTCTGTCGGAATGTTCTGATCTATTTCGACAAAGAATCGTTTCTGAAGGTCATCCGTCAGTTTTACAATGTCTCGGCCCCGCATGCGTTTCTGATATTGGGTCATTCGGAAACTTTGTTTAATTTAAATACGGGATTTTTCCTGAAAAAAGGAAAATACGGATGTTACTATACGAAAGAAAAGGACTGATTCATGCTTGAGCCTGTCAGCGTTCTGATCTGTGACGATTCCGCCATTATCCGCAAATCTGTGAGCCGGATTTTATCCGAATGCCGCCTGATTCGGATTGCGGGGACGGCCATTAACGGAAAATTCGGTCTGTATAAATTGCAGGAGCTGAAACCGGATGTTGTTCTGCTCGATATCGAAATGCCGGAAATGAACGGAATCGAATTTTTGCGGGAAGTCAAAAAACTCCGCATCGACACGCCTGTAGTTGTTTTTTCTTCCGTTGCCAAACGGGGAGCCCGCGTGACAATGGAAGCTCTTGCTCTGGGTGCGGTTGATTATGTGTTAAAACCGTCCGGAATCTCTCTCGATGCTCTGACGGAAAGTATCCGTCTTCTTTTAAATCAGGTTCTGATTTACGGATACCGTTTCAAAGCGATGAAAAGCGGAAATCCGGAATATCTGAAGCTGGCCAAGCCGATTTACGAGGAAGAAAAACCGTCGGCCATCAGGAAGAAAGAACCGGACCGTTTCCCGGTTCCGCAGAATCTGATGATAAAGCCGAAAGAGCTGAACGAAATTACATTCAAAAAAAAGGAGATTCCTGCACCGTTACCGCCGGGTGAAAGGCCGGCCCGTATCGAACCGCCGCGGCTGATAACAATCGGGATTTCGACCGGCGGACCCAATGCTTTGCGCGGAATTATTCCGTTTATTCCCGAGAATCTTCCCGTTCCGATTGTCATTGTGCAGCATATGCCCGAAGGTTTTACAAAGGAATTTGCCAAATCACTGAACGATATATCGAAACTGACGGTGAAGGAAGCCGAGGACGGTGAGGCTGTCGTGCCCGGAACGGTCTATATTGCACCCGGAGATGCCCATGTGAAGATTCAGCCGGGAATGAGAATCCGTCTCGATCGCGGAGAACCTGTCAACGGACACCGCCCGTCGGCCGATGTTCTGTTCGAATCGGCGGCCAGAGTGACCGGAGCGGCAACAGTCGGTATCATTATGACCGGAATGGGAAAAGACGGGGCGCTCAGGCTCGGCGACATTTACAATTGCGGCGGATTTACCGTGGCCCAAAATAAAGAATCATGCGTGATTTTCGGTATGCCCGGAACGGCCGTCGAGTACGGATATGTCGATGCGGTCTGTTCTCCGGAAAAAATTTCGGAATATTTTAAAAATTTATGCAAGTGAGGGAAAAATGTTTTTCAAAAAGAAAGATGACGACAAGATTAAGCAGCTGGAAGCAGAATTAAACTCTTTATATGACGAATATCTCGGTTATTATCACGGACCGAAGGATACTTTTGTTGCGTATCATAACCGTTATATTCAGGCTATCAAAAAGGGACTTCCTCTTGTCGATTTCTTAAATGACGAAATCGTCTTTGTAAATCAGCTGATTCGTCAGAGCCGTTACCTCGGGGAAAAAGAGGAAGAAAAGTCATCGATTCTTTCGGAGATTACACTGAAAAGACAGGAGGCGATCGCTCCTTATCCCGAGATTGCTTATTTCGGAGAGATGGATTACGAATTGAGAAAATTTTTCGGAGTCATGAAGCAGCTGTACGAGGTCGACTTTCCGGAAATCGAAAAGATTCTGAAATACAAACACGGACACACGCTGGATTCCCAGCTCGATAAAATTCAGGGGGAACTTTTGGCGTTTGTTCCGAAATCAACCTCTTCGATTCCGGCTGCTCTTGTCCGGTACAAAATTTTCCTGACAGGAAGTCCTTCCGCTTCCGAAACGGAGAAGGAGAAGAATTCGATTCTGCAAAGAGGCGCCTCTCTCCTGAAGGGAATCAGTCAGTTCCTTCACATGGAAATGAGAAAAAACCAAACCATTTCTTTGTCCGAGAGAAAAATTCTGATCAATAAGGAAAATTACACCGAGCAGATTCTCGATGATTTCCGGATTCGGGATATTGCATCCGCGATGACGATTTAATCGACAGAGACGCTCATCCCTTCCCGAAAGAAAAAGATTCCGGCGGAAGGATGTTTTTCCCGCAAATTCTTTTCCCGGCACAACAGTTCGCGGTCTGTTGCCCCCGGACTGTGGTGTGTCAGGCCGGTTTTGAGGACACCGAAACGTTCGGCAAAAGCGGCTGCCGTTTCCGCTGCCGTGTGGCCGAATCCGACGCGGCCGTTTGCGTACTGTTCTGCCGTGTAGGTCGCATCGACGGCCAGAAGTCCGGTGCCTTCGACAAGCCTGCCGAGCGCTTCCGTCTGCCGCGAATCCAAAGCCTCGAGTTCGGCGTCGAAACAGAATACCGCGGTGTGATTCCCCCGCCGCAATCGGTAGCCCAACGTTGCGGAAGGATGGGGTAAACGGAATGCGTCGACAGCCGTGTCGCCGAAAACAAGAGTGCTGCCGTCACGGAGATCCGAAAACGAAACGGATGCCGGAAACCCGTCCCAGTTGACGGGGAAAAAGGCCGGAGCAAAAAGAGTTGTGACAATTTCGCGGATGCCGGCACCGTGCGCCGCAACGGGACCGCAAACCGTCAGCTCGAAATCGGAGCGGCGCAGTGCCTGAAGAAACGGAAACCCGGCGATGTGATCAAGATGAGTGTGTGTCAGCAGCAGTACCGCTTTTTTGACGGAGTCGGGCAACGAGATATTGCAGATTCCGCTTCCGGCATCAATCAGGAAAACCGTATCGCTTTCACCGGAGGAAACCAGAAACGAGGTGGTATGTCCTCCGAAAAGCGAAAACTCTTTTCCGGATACGGCGTGGGAGCCGCGGCAGCCGTAACAGGTGATTTCCGTCATTCGTAGAGCCGCCCCGGGCGTGCCGAAACCTCTTTCGAAAATTCCCCGTATCGGCGAACGGGCGCATCATCGTACGGTTGAAGGGCGAAATAATACAGAACATCGTTTTGCAAATCTTTCACCGTGTACTGCCGGTGATGATCGAAAGTATATTCCGGATTTTCGATTTCAAACGAGTGTGTGTAGCGGCCCGGCGCTGTTCCGTAAGAAATGCGGTAACCGCGGATGCGGATATCGACGGCGGGAACCCAATCGAGTGTCACTTCGCCGTTGCCGGGAATCGCAGAGAGAGCAATCGGCGGAAGCGGCGGTTTGTTGGGTGTATAAGTGACGGAAACCGGACCGAGCAGCGGCGCCTGTCCGGCCGCCGTATCGGGGAGAAGATTCACGGCGATTTGAAGATAACGGCCGCGAACCGGTTTGTCAAAAGTTCCGGAAGCAAAAGGAATCCAAATCTCCGATTCGGTATCCGAAGAAGGATCCCCGGTTTCGGCTTCGTTCCAGTGAATGTAGTCGAGACGCTCTTCGCTGATTCTGTAATAGCCGTTGACGGCGCCGGCAGGCGGAACCGTTGCCTCCCAGGAAATCCGCTCGAGCCGGGAGGCCGAATAACCCAGGTCGATGCAGCGGAAAAGAATGCGTCCGTTTTCCGTAAACAGCTTCGGCAGAACGGGCCCGGTCGCTTTTCGTAAAACAGCCAGTTCGTCCATTTGCCCGGTGTAGCGAAGAGCGATATTCAAAGCACTGTCGGGTCGTTCTCCGACAAGAGGCGAGCAGTCGATATTGTCTTCATTTCCGTCCGGAGTCAGGTAAAGAATTTTCTCCTCCTCTCCGTTCATCGAGTATTCGAGCAGATTCAACCTGCTGTTGTAAGAAAGTCGGTGAAAGCTCCATTCCCGGGGGCGAATTTCCGTTTTTCCGGAGATTTCGATTTTCGGTTCGGTATTTCTGAAAAAACGTTCAAAAGACCAGACCAGACGGCGATTGCGAATGGAGCAGGTCAGATTCTGATAGCGAAGATGATCGTTGTCGGTCAGAGTGTTGGACCAGTACAAAAGAATCTCGTTATTTTCGATAACGGTCGGGTTGATAAAAAACTGAACGGTGAAGTCTCCCGGTTCGTTTCCGGTGGCAAAAAGGGCATCGGCTGTCGGCTGTACCGACAAAGCGGTTTCGTTTGTATAGAAACGGCCCGCACCGGGTCCGATTTTTCTTATGTCGGATGTACTCGAGACTGTTCCCCTGACAAGTCTGTAATGGCCTTCCGGAATTTCCCCGTCGGCATCGAAGTGCATCAGCAAATCGGTTTCCGGAGACAGTTCGAGTGCCGTTTCGGGAACGGTATAGACGGTTCGGTGACCGTCGGCGGTTTCTCTGATTTCCGAAACCGAAAGAAAGTCTTTTCCGTCGAGAGTCAGTGTGACCGGCATGGCTGACAAAGAAATGCCGGAAATAAGGCAAAAAGCGGCCGTTAAGCAATATCGTTTCATTATTATTATTTTCGGACAAAGTCGGAAAAATATTGAGAAAAACTCTTTTGTGTTCCGTAAAATCGGGAATTGTCAAAAAGGAGAAAATAGGCTATTCTGGGATATGGAAAAGTGGGCGTTGGTAACCGGTTCCGCGGTAAGAGCCGGGCGCGAATGTGCGTTGCATCTGGCCGAATGCGGCTACGATTTAATCCTTCATTATTTTCGTTCGCAGGAGGCGGTCCGCGATTTGGAGACGACGGTTCGCAGTCTCGGCCGCCAAACGCGCACTGTCGCCTGCGATTTCGCCGAAGCCGGAGCGGCCGACCGGCTTTGGCGTGCGGCCGCCGTTCCCGGACTGCGGGTGATTGTCAACAACGCGGCGGTTTTTGTTCCGGATTTACCGTCGGACCCCGAAACAGAGGCGCGGATTCGGCAGATTCGCATTAATTACGAAGTGCCTTACGAAATGATGCGGCGGACCGAGAAATATCTGAGCGGCTGTACGGTTATTAATTTTCTGGACGGACGACTGGAATCGTTTGCCGGACCCTTTTATTCATACGGGTTAAGCAAGCAGATGGCGGCATGGGCGACCGCGGGGTTTGCGGCGGTCTCCGAAAAGAACCGTTATTATGCGATTGCGCCGAAAGCGCTGCTGCCTCCCGTTATCGACGGCCGCCAGCCGGATCCCGGACGGGTTTACCGGACAACCGGAACGGCCGTTCTCAAACCGGTTCTGGATATTATTTTGTCGGGAACGGAGCCGGGCGGAACCGTTTTTACGGTTTGAAAGCTGTAACGGCGAAGAGGAGTATCAAATGAAAAAATGGGGCGCCCATGTCAGTATTGCGGGAGGACTTTTCAATGCTCCCGATCATGCAAAAGAAATCGGAGCCGGTGCGTTTGCGATGTTTTCGAAAAATCAGAGACAGTGGTTTGCTCCCGAGCCGGACGAAAATGCGGTCAACTGGTTTCGCTTTCATCTGGCCTCAGCCAAAATCAAACCGGAAGATGTTTTGGTCCACTCGAGTTATCTCATCAATCTCGGCAATGCCGACCGCGAAAAATTTGCCAAATCGTTCGATTCGTTTTTGGGTGAAGCACGAATTCTGGAAAAACTGGGACTGAAACTTTTGAACTTTCATCCCGGTGCTCACGTCAATCTGTCGACACCCCGCGAAGCGATGAACCGGATTGCCGATGCCGTTAACAGAGCCGCAGAAGAAACCGGTTCGGTCGTTTTCGTGCTGGAAACAATGGCGGGACAGGGGACCTCTCTGGGGAGCTCGTTCGAAGAGTTGGCCGAAATTCTGTCCCGGATCAAAGATCATTCCCGTGTCGGAGTCTGTATCGATACCTGTCACATTTTTTCCGCCGGATACGATTTACGCACGGAAGAGGCCTATTTCAAAACGACGGAGGAATTCGAACGGGTTATCGGATTTTCTTTTCTGAAGGGAGTCCATTTAAACGATTCCAAAAATCCGCTCGGGTCGCGTGTCGACCGCCACGAGTCTCTCGGTCGGGGTCTTCTCGGATGGACTCCGTTTGAACTGATTGCCGCTGACAGCCGTTTTGATGACATTCCGCTGATTCTCGAAACACCGAATCCCGATTTATGGGCCGACGAAATCCGTATTTTGAAAGAAAAAAGCAAATTTTCAAAATAACATCGGAATTTCAATCTTTTTTCACAGAAAGAGAGTTATCATAAAGTATCTTTCCGGATGAGAGGATTGCTTATGAAAAGAGCGGCATTGCTGATAGCTCTCTGTCTGTCCGCTTTTACGGTGACAGCCCAATCGGCAAACCGGGATCGGTTCTGCCGGGAGCCGAAAGAAAACGATACCGTACTGCCGGAAATCTGGCAGCCGGTGGAAATTTCAGGCCGGATCGAATATTCTGTCGGCGAAAAAGACGGAAAGCCGTTGATCCGTCTGCCTGTTATCGAAAAGGACGGTATCCTGTATAAACTGCATGTTCCGATGCCTTTTCTGAAAGAAGCGGGAATCCGATCGGGAGATTATATTACCGTGACCGGAAAAGCACGCCCGTCGGCCTGGACGAAAGACCGCTCCGTATCGTTTATCGTGCTTTCCGTGAAAACGGGGGAAACGGAAAAAGAGGTTTTATGGCCTTCCCGCAGAGAAAAAATACCCGCCGGAAGATAGGCCCCGAATATAAAACAAAAGGAGAAAAAAATGGATCGAATTTTGATTATCGAAGACGAAAAACAGATGGCACAAATGATTTCCGATTATCTGAAAGCGAATGATTTCGACACGGATGTCGTTTACGACGGATTTAATGCCGTGAAGAAAATCACCGATGAAGATTATAATCTGATTCTGATGGATGTTATGATTCCGGGAATGGACGGATTCGATGTCCTGAAAATTCTTCGCAAAAACAAAAAAACACCGGTTATTTTTCTGACGGCCAGAATCGACGAAGCCGATAAAATTGCCGCACTCGAACAGGGAGCCGATGATTATATTGTGAAACCGTTCAGCTTTCGGGAACTGGTGGCACGCATTCGTGCCGTGTGCCGCCGTGTCGGCGGATCCGGCTACAGCAAACTGCTGATCTGCGGTGATGTTAAATTGGACGGCGAAAAGAAAAAATGTTATATTGCCGGCGTGCCTCACGATCTGACCGCCGTACAGTTTGCCATTGTCGAAAAACTGATGAGTCAGCCGGGACGTGTTTTTTCGAGACAGGAACTGGTCGCCTCTTTTTCGGGATCGTTCTGTGACGAATATTCGCGGAATATCGATGCTCATATTAAAAACATTCGTAAGATTCTGTGCAAAGACGGCGACGGACGTTCTTATATCGAAACGGTGCGCAGCATGGGCTACCGCTTCCGCGAACTCTAAACCGAAATCTGTTCCGTACCGATGAAAATAAAACGAAAACTGCTTTTCGAAGTTTTACTCTCGTATACACTTTTGATACTTCTTTTGGGAGGCGGAATTCTGGCGGCGGCACTGATTCGCTTTCATCGGGACGGATGCCGTATTCAGGCGGAACGCGATACGGAGTTTGCCATGCATATCGGGGATTTTGTCCGGCTCTATTACCGCCGGGAGAAAAATCTGGACAATTTGGACAAAGCCATCGAAATGCTTTTCCTGTACAGGGGCAAACTCCGGGAACACCGCGAAAACCGTATCGGCAATTTAAGAGAAATATACAGACATCCGCGAATTCTGGTTACGGATGCCGACCGGAAGGAGATTCTCTATTCGACGACGGAAATCGCCGTCAAACCCGAACTGCTGAATCGGGATACGGAGGGGATATGTGTTTCCGTCGATGATCTCGTCCTGGCATACGTGTATGTCGGAACAATGATTCCGGGAGGGAATTATTATCTTTATTTTTCTCCCGAAATCAAAAAAACAATGGCCCTGCTGTGCCTTTATTCCGTTCTGCTGATTCTCTTTTCAATCGGTCTCGGTTTTTATTATGCCTTCCGCATCGCCCGCCCGATTAATGAACTCAGCGATGCTTTTAAACAGGTTTCCCGCAATCAGTTTTCCGTCCGTCTGAAGACGCGGGTAAATAACGAAATCGGCTATCTGCTGAATTCGTTTAATATGATGGTCCAGAAACTGGAAGAGTCCGATAAAGCACGACGGCAAATGAGTGCCGATATATCACACGATTTCCGGACGCCGCTGACACTGATTCGCAGCCGGCTGGAAATGATAAAGGCAGGGGTCTATCTTCCCGACCAGACCAATTTCGATTATATCATGAAAGAAATCGACCACATGTCCCATATGCTGGAAGAGTGGCGAGAGCTTTCCCGTATCGAGGCGGGCTCTTTGGAAAGTACCGGAATCAGAATGGATTTGAATTCGTTTCTGGAAACACTGTTCGGATCGTTTTCACCCCTGAAAGAGGAAAAGAATCTGATATTCGATTTTTCGGCTTCTCCGGAACCGCTCTATATTATCGGAGACGGCGAAAACCTCTCTCGGGCTTTCGGAAATCTGATTGTCAATGCGGTTAAATTTTCCAGACCGGGCGGACTGATCCGCCTGTCGCTCCGCCGCGAGGGAAACGAGGCGCTGATTAATTTATACGATAACGGTATCGGGATTCCGGCCGACAAAATCAAATATATTTTCGATCGTCTTTACAAGGTCGACAGCTCACGCGGACAGGCGCATTCCGGATCGGGACTGGGACTGCCGATCTGCAAGTCGATTATCAATGCCCACGGAGGAACTATTACCGCTTCTTCGGTCGAAGGGGAGTCGACGGTTTTCTTTATTCGGATTCCGTTAGCATAAACGGAATTTTTCCGTTTTCGGTGACATACAGAGAGAGCGTCCGGTTCTGCTCCGGATTGAAATATTTTTCGTATCCGAGCGGCAGTTCGGTACGGAATTCGCCCGATTCGTCGACTGTAACCCGGTCGTGCGGGTAACGATTAATCCAGATCCCCGGCGGTATTTCTTTTAACAAAACGGGATAACGCGGTTTCTTTTTCATTGTGTAGTAACCGACGGTTCCGGTTTCCAGTGCTTTTCTCAGAGCCGCGGGATCGTAAAACCACGGATTGCCGTCGATACGGTGCGTCAGGGCTTCGGGATTCCAGCTTTTCGGAGTCGAAAAGCCGGCCGAAGAAACGGTTTCGGCCAAAAAGCCGCCTTTCCAGGAAAGTTCCATCACACGGCTGCCGTTAAAAAATCCGCCGCAGGGGCGCAAGGCGAAAGGCGGATAAACCAGAACAACGGCATTTTCTTTTTTCCGAATTTCGACGGAAACCGGATAAGGCGAATACGGAATTTCCGTTTTGCGCAGAACGCCGTAACTGTTTTCGTAAACCGCCACCGCCGGTGCGCTGCCGTTATCGGCTGTGTGCGGCAGTTCCGGCGGCAGGGGCGGCAGTTTGAGGTCGACGGTGACCGTCTGCGGCAAAACGGAACAGCCGCAAAGGATACCGCTGCCCAAAAGCAGCGATTTCATTGTAACGCTTTTTCCCATCTTTAATTCTCCGAATTTATTAATGGGAAAAAGCCTCTTTTTTGAAAATCCGGCGGAAAAAATTAATGCGATTTGATGATTTTCCGTACGGCTTCCAAATCGGCACGGACGGCGTCGGTTTTGTAGTCGGCATAAGTCCACGGCAGGGGTTCGAAACGGCCGCGGATGTAGATCAGCGTCAGTTCGCCGTAAATGGCGTCGGCCAGCGGAATCCGGTGCCCGCGGTTTTTCGTGGTAGCGAGAATAAACCGGTTGAGATCCATAATCCCCGGATCGAGGTTGACCCGGCGGCCGCCGTCAACGGCGAATTCGTTTTCGATTTCATTGGTGCGGTGCTTGACGGCCGCCAGCGTTTGCGGAGGAATCGGGTCGCGGAACGAGATGATGTATTTGGTGATGTGAGGCCCCATTTCCGGTTCGTAGTAAGCGGTAAACGAAAACGGATAGGGATGCCCGATATAATCGATAGGCCCGAACTCCCGCTCAAGCCGTGTCCAAACCGTTTCCGGGACAATCTCTTCGGCAATCATCACCCCGGCGACAAGCTTTTCGGGAGAAAAGGCTAATTCCGCTCCCACGGCAGCCTCCCGTAAAGGTATGTTAAATCGCGAAGCCGGCGAAGCGGATTGAGAATATCGGTCTGCGGATTGAGCCGCCACCGCCAGTTGCTGCCGACCGTCGCCGGTGTATTGGTGCGGGCCCACGAGTCGAGCGATAAAAGATCCTGCATCGGAAAGACTGCGTAGCGGGCGCGCGATGAAGAAGCCGACCGGATGAGATCCCAGGCAATATTGTCTCCGCTGATGCCGTAATAGCGGCGCACCAAATCCCGAACCGGTTCGGAAAGCGTGCGATACCATCCGACCGTGGTGTCGTTATCGTGAGTGCCGGTATAAACAACCGCATCGGTTTCGTAGTTGTGCGGCAGAAAAATGTTGTCCGCATTGAACCGCCCTTCGGCATTGAATTCGAAAGCAAACTGCAAAATCTTCATACCCGGCAGGTGCAGTTTCTTGCGCAGCGCCACGACATCTTCCGTAATCAAACCCAAATCTTCGGCAATGATTTCGACATGGGGAAGTTCCCGGGAGATAGCGGCAAAGAGCTTTTCTCCGGGGGCTTTGATCCATTTCCCCTTTTCGGCGGTTTTTTCTTTGCTCGGGATTTTCCAGAAGGCTCTCAATCCGCGGAAATGATCGATGCGGATAATATCAACCAACTCCGCAGTGCGCCGGATACGGGCCACCCACCAACGGAACCCGTCGTCCTCCATCGCTTTCCAGTCGTAGAGAGGATTTCCCCACCGCTGACCCGTCGGGGAAAAATAATCCGGCGGCACACCGGCAACGGATGTGTAGCGGCAGTTTTCGTCCGTTAAAAAGAGATGTCGGTTGGCCCACACATCGGCGCTGTCGGGCGAAACGAAAATCGGAACATCGCCGATAATCCGCACATTATTTTGATTGGCATACTCTTTTATCTTTTTCCATTGGAAATCGAAGAAAAATTGGATGACTTTGATTCGTTCGATTTGCTTTTTCAGATACAAAGACCATTTCGCGACCGCTTCCGGCGTTTTTTTCATGATGTCGCGATCCCAATCTTCGTTCCAGGCGATACCGTGAAATTCTTCGTGTAACGCCGTAAAAAGCGCATAGTCGTTCAGCCACTCCGCATTGTTTTCGAGAAACCGTTCCCAGTCGCGCTTTAAAGCGGAAGGAATTTTTTTCAGAAAGGTGTCGCACGCCTGAATCAGAAGCGGTTTTTTGAAAGCCCGAACCGCATCGTAATCGACGCTGTTGTCGTCGAACGCGGGAACATTGTCCGTATCCGTCTCTTCCAGCAGACCCCATTCTTTCAGCCGGTCGAGGCTGATCAGCAGTTCTTCTCCCGCAAAAGTCGAAAAGGGGGAATAGGGAGATTCCCCGTATCCGATCGGTCCCAGAGGCAGAATCTGCCATAACGATTGTCCGCCCTCGGCCAGTGCGTCGATAAAAGCGAAGGCTCCGTCTCCCATATCTCCGATGCCGTGTTTGCCGGGAAGCGCTGTCGGATGAAGCAGAATTCCCGAAGCACGGGATGATGATAACCTGTTCATAGTTTCTCCTGAAATCAAGCCACAAGCCTTATCTTTAGCATAGTAACACCGATTCGTCAGGAATGCAAGAAAAAAATCGGACGAAAGATTGCGATTTCTTTTCTTGAAAAATTTTGATTTTCGAGGTATAATACAACCATGGATTGCGAAATTAAGTTTAAAATCGGACAAAAGATAGTTTACCCTCTGCAGGGGGTCGGTGAAATCGTTCAGATCGACGAGCAGATGTTCAAAGAAGAACTGACGCCTTATTATACAATTTATATTCCGGTTTCGGACATGACCGTCATGATACCGGTTGTCAACACCGAATCGCTCGGCATTCGGGCTCTGGTTTCCAAAGAAGAAGCCCAAAAAACGTTGGATAAAATGGCACCGCCGACCGGTCCCGCCAATTCCGACTGGAAAGAACGGTATCAGGGCAATATGGATATGCTGAAAACCGGCAATATCGATGATATCGCATCGGTTGTCGGCGCTCTGTACTGCCGCAGCAAAAACAAACCGCAGCCGCTGCCGATTATGGAACGAAAACAGTACGACAGTGCGCTGAAACTGCTGATTGACGAACTCTCTCTGGCCCTTGATACGGATAAAGAAGATATCAAGGAACAGATTTTTGCCAAGCTGGAAGGCTGATGAGAATCGGACACGGTTGGGATCTGCACCGCCTCGAAGAGGGACTGCCTCTTGTTATCGGCGGCGTTGCGATTCCTTTCGAAAAAGGGTGCGTTGCCCATTCGGACGGCGATGTGCTGATTCACGCGGTGATTGATGCTCTTTTGGGAGCGGCCGCCCTCGGCAACATCGGCAAACTGTTTCCCGATAACGATCCCCGTTACCGCGGCGCCGACAGCCGCGCACTGCTGCGTCAAACCGTTTCGCTTTTGCCGTCCCGCTGGCGGATTGCCAATATCGACACCACCGTTGTTCTGCAGGCGCCGAAACTCAACCCGTTTACCGACGCCATCCGCGCCAACCTGGCCGTCGATTTACAAATCGATATCGAAGCGGTCTCCGTGAAACCCAAAACACACGAAAAGGTCGACAGTGTCGGCCGCGGCGAAGCGGTCGAGGCCTTTGCCGTCGTTTTGCTCGAATCCGCCGAATCGTGACCGCCGATGAAACCCGAACATCTGTCTCCCTATCTGAAACATCTGATTGAAACAACCGATTCTCCCGCTTTAAAACGGCAGTTTCTGGCCTCGCCCGACGAAAAGATTTTTTCGCCGTACGATACCGCCGACCCGCTGGCCGAAGAACGGTTTTCCGTTACGCCGTTTCTGATTCACCGCTACCCGGAAAAGGTGCTGTGGCTGACAACGCAGCGCTGCGCCGCCGTCTGCCGCTACTGTTTCCGCAAACACCGCCTCGACGAAACGACCGTTCCCGGCGAATCGGATATCGAAGCCGCATGCGGTTATCTGCGGGCGCACACCGAAGTCGGCGAAATGCTGCTCTCCGGCGGCGATCCGCTGATGCTGTCCGACAGCCGGCTCGAAACGGTTCTGCGACTTTTTTCCCGTGTACGGCCGCTACGTTTCCGCATCTGCACCCGCATGCCGGTAACGGCGCCCGATCGTATCACCGACGAGTTGCTGTCGCGGCTGAACGGTTACCGCATGCGCTTTTCCGTTCACATCAACTGCACCGACGAACTGACCGAAGAGGCGTGTGCCGCGTTGGAGAAAATCCGCCGCTTCGGATTCGAAGTGTTGACGCAGACCGTTTTGCTGCGCGGCGTCAACGATTCGCGGGAGCAGCTGGCCGCGCTCTTTTTGAGTTTTGCGGATTTGGGATTGACTCCTTATTACCTGTTTCAGGGCGATCTGGCAGCCGAAACCGCCGCATTTCGGGTTTCGATACAGCGGGGACGGCGGCTCTATCGGCAGGTTTGCCGGCAGCTGCGCGGATTGCCGGTACCGAAATATGCGGTCGATTTACCGGACGGCGGCGGGAAAGTGGTTATCGAACCGTCACGGATTGCGGCCGTACGCGGCAAAAAAATATGGTTCCGCTCCGATTCCGGCCGCCTTTTTGCTTATCCGATTGAATAATTTCATTAATTATATTAAATTTATACCGATAATTATAAAGTATAAGACTCTGTTGATAGGATAGGGATATGAAGAAACATTTGTTTGGTACAATGATTTGCGCACTGTTTGTGACAGTTTCCTGCGCAACGACCTCCCATCAGACCTCCATTCAGGAAATGGTGACTCAAAAAGATTATGCCAATTTACGCAATCTGATGTTCGACGAAAGTGTCAATGTCAACGATCTCGGCACGTACGGAGAAAGCGCTCTGGCAATCGCCGTGAGAAATAATTACAGAGATATTATCGATTTTCTCTTTACCATCGGAGCCGATCCCAATCTGGCCGATACGCAGGGAGAAACACCGATTTTTCACGCCGTGCGGGCCAACAATCTCGAACTGACATCGCTTCTGATTTCCAAAAATGCTAACATCAATATCAAAAACAACCGGAACGAGCTTCTGCTGAATATCCCCGTCGAAAACGAACAGGCCGAAATGGCTGCGCTGCTCGTAAAATCGGGAGCCGATACGCGCATCGTCGATATTACCGGCAAAACCGTGATGGAAAACGCGGTGCTGAAAGGCGAAAGCATTGTTCAGGCCGTCACCACCGCGGAGAACATCAACCGGCAGACCGATGCCGGACAAACCATGCTGAACTTTGCGGTCGAAAACGGCCGTCCCGGTATCGTCGAATATCTGCTGAAAACCGGAGCTTACATCCGGCTCGGTTACTGCCGTCCCGACAAAGCCAACAACATCGATTTTGCTTTGAAAAATACCGAAAAAGTGGCCTATGCCCAAATGGTCGTCGATTTCGTGAAAGCCGGAGAAGATCTGACCAATACCGATTACGAATATGTGCAGGATTACGTGACCTCTCCCGATATCAGCGGATTTTACAATCAGGGAGGTTTTCCGCTTCATCACGCATCCGAGAAAGGGCATCGCGGATTTGTCGAATATTTTATTCTGAAAAATGTCGATTTGAACCGGTTTAACCAGGACGGACTGACGCCGCTTCATCTGGCAGTCAGCAACCGCCATCAGGAAATTATCGATATGCTGATTACCCGGGGCGCCGATGTCAATCTGACGACTCCCGACGGCGATAACGCTTTGCTGCTGATGCTGAAAAACAGTTACGGAAAAGAGGCAGTGTTTGCATTGCTGGAAACCAAAGTGAACACCAACGCCCGCAACAACTGGGGAGATACACCCCTTCTGGTGGCCGTCGACAAAGATTACGAAACCGAAACGGTAGCCAAAATGATTCAGAGCAATTCCGATATCAATGTCCGCAACAATTCGGGAAATACGCCGCTTCATCTGGCTGTCCGCAACGATAACCGCGACACCATCGAACTTCTGTTGCAGAAAGGAGCCAATATCCACGCCGTGAACAACGAGCTGGTGACGCCGTTTACCGCCGGTTTGGAAAGAGGTTTCGAATATGTATCGTGGCTCAGCTCGCTGATTGATTTGAAAAGCCGCGACAATGCCGGCAATACGCTTCTCCACCTGGCTTTGATGAAGGGCTCCAATGTCGATATTATCAAACTGCTGCTGGTCAAAGGCACGCCGTTTAATCAGAAAAATATCGACGGAGACATTCCTCTTCATATTGCAATCCGCAACAGAATGGAAGAAGCTTCGAAGCTGCTGATTGATACCGATTCCGATCTCTTCGTCGAAAATAAGAAAGGCGAAACACCGATTGTTCTGGCACTGGCCACACAGTGGGGCGACCCGACCTGGCTGGCTCAGGATAAGTTTCTGAAAGCCCGCGATGCCGCCGGTAACACACCGCTGCACTTTGCCGTTCAGTACAACCTGACAGCCGCCGCTCAGAATCTGATTACCCTGAAAGCGGAAACCGATGTCAAAAACCATTTGGGACGTACGCCGTTGCACGTAGCCATTATCTATAACAACAAAGAAATGCTCGATCTGCTGCTGTCCAACGGTGTCGACGGGTCGGTTCGCGACAACGCCGGCAACTCGGCTTACCACTACGTGGTGCTGAACAACCGCATCGACCTGATTCCTTATCTGGTGAAATACAAACTCGATTACAATGTGGCCAACACTTACGGCAAAACGCCGCTTCACGAAGCGGTCAGCTACAAACGCAATCGGATTGTCGACATGCTGCTGAAGCAGGGCGCCGACGTCACCATCCGCGACAACTGGGGCCGCCAGCCGCTGCACGATGCGGTGAAAGCCGGCAATATCGAAGGCATTCAGATGCTGATTGCTTCCGGTGCCCCCATCGGCGAACGGGATAATGCCGGCAATACGCCGCTTCACCACGCCATTAAAGAAAAATATGAGGTGGTGTCCCGCTATCTGCTGAATATCGGCAGCGACGTTTACGCCGTCAACAAGGAAAACCTCTCGCCGCTTTCGATGGCTCTTCTCGATCCGAAAGTGACCGAATGGTTTATCGATAAATCGATTCTCTCCAGTGTCGACAACAAAGGCCGCTCGCCTCTGCACATTGCGATTGAGGAAAAGAGTCCCGAAGCGATTGTTCAGATTCTGGTGAAAAAAGAGGCCGAACTGGATAAAAAAGATATGGAAGGGAACACGCCGCTTCACTACGCTTTGAACAACGGCAACTACGGAGCCGCCAAAGTGATTGTCAACGCCGGCGCCGATATCTTTATCCGCAACAAAGACGGCATGTCGCCGCTCTACATTGCGATGAGCAAAGGAACCGAAATCCTCGACTGGCTGATTACCGATTACAACATCAACCTGTGCGACAACCAGGGCAACACCCCGCTGCACATTGCGGCCATCAAAAAGGATTCGTACATTTACGATTACCTGATCCGCCGCGGCGCTTCGCCCGGTATCCTCAACAAAGACGGCTACACCGCACTGCAGTTAATGCAGCTGCGGTAAACGACCGGCCGCAGCGCACCGCGTTGACGGCACACAGGGGCAGCCCGCACGGGCTGCCTTTTTTGTTGCGGAAAGCCGCGGTTTGGGGTATACTGGAAAGAGATGACGGAAGAATTGCGGGACTCGGGATTTGATCCCGGCTTTGATTTTGAAGAATATATCCGACAGGCGGAACCTTCGACGAGAGAGAAGGGCAAGGCATGGGCGGCTGCAATCGGTCTGCAGCAGGTCGACGGTCTGGTGCCGTCGGCTTATCTGTACGAAACGGCCCGGCGGAATATCGAAGGTGAAATTACAATCAATGAAGCCAACCGGCTTATCGACAGCTATTACGAAACAAAATCCGGTTTCGATGAACGGACGGAAGAAGCCGATAAAGTTTCCGCACGGATTGCCCGCATCTTAAGCGAAAAATCGTTTCGTTTTTCGCCTTCTTATCTGACGGCTTTACACAAAGAGCTGTTTGACGGCATTTACCGGTTTGCCGGCGTGCTGCGCGATTACGACATCACCAAAAAGGAGTGGGTGCTGCAGGGACAGACGGTTTTGTACGGAGCCGCCTTCGAACTGAGTTCGGCACTGGATTACGATTTCGAACAGGAGCGGCGGTTCCGTTATCAGGGACTGACGCCACGGGAAACCGTCGCCCACATCGCCTTTTTTGTCTCCCGGTTGTGGCAGATTCATCCGTTTGCCGAGGGCAATACCCGCACCACGGCTGTCTTTACGGTCAAATATCTGCGGACGCTCGGTTTCGCGGTTTCCAACGAACTGTTCGAGAACAACAGCCGCTATTTCCGCAATGCGTTGGTCAGATCCAATTACACCGATCTCAAAAAAGGAATCCGGGAAACGCCGCTCTTTTTGGAGCACTTTTTCGAGAATCTGCTGTTCGGTGCCCGTCACGAACTGAAAAACCGTTATCTGCACATTGCTTACAGAGAGAATCCCCGTTCGGTCGAAGACGCTTCCCCCGCTTACGGCAACAGCCAAAATGACAGTGTAAATGACAGTGTAAATGACAGTGTAAAATTAACCGCCGGTCAGCAGGCTATTCTGAACCGCATCAAAGACCATCCCTTCATCACGCAAAGCGAACTGGCGCAGCAAACCGGCCTTTCCGTCAGCACCGTCATCCGTCAGATGAAAAAGTTACAGACCGCCGGCCTTCTGCGCCGGGTCGGTGCCGACAAAAACGGCTACTGGCAGGCGGAAGAAAACCGCCGCTAAACGGCCGGTAAGCCGCCGGCCGCAGCGCACCGCGTTGACAGCATACAGGGGCAGCCCGTGCGGGCTGCCTTTTTTGTTTTGGAAATCCTTTTTGTCTGACAAAAAACGTCCTACGTTTTTCGAAAAATGTCCTACGTTTTTAAAAAAACGTCCTATGTTTTTTTAAAAACTCTCAGAGTTTTTAGAGAATCTCTCAGAGTTTTTAGAGAATCTCTCAGAGTTTTCGGAGAATCTCTCAGAGTTTTCGGAGAATCTCTCAGAGTTTTCGGGTGCAAAATACGGGAAAAATCGGGAGAAGTTCTGTTTTTGCGGAAGAGAGGCTGGGAAAAAGCAAACGGCCGCAGCGCACCGCGGTGAAGGTATACAGGGGCAGCCTGCACGGGCTGCCTTTTTTGTTGCGGAAAACGGGTGAAAATACCGGGTTAAAAAATATTACCGCATTATTGGAATAAATCCTGTGCCGCCTTTTTCTTGTTGTATTCTTCCTTGACGGATTCGATTTTTTCCTTTTGAAGAGCGGCGAGCAGTGCTTCGGCATTGACTTCGTTGAAATAGAGCGGATCGAGTTTAATATTGATATACTCGCTTTGTGGGGAAATGACTTTGTTGGATGAAATCACTAAATAGTGCTGCTGTAAATTTTGCGAGACCGCTTTCAGCGTCAGGTTAAAGCCGGAAGCCGTATACCAGGTATCTATTCCGTGTTCCCATGTTATTTCCGTTTTGATTGAAGAGTCGGAAATTTCTTTGGCCATCTCGACATTGTGCTCTTTGGCTATTTTTACCCATTCCTTATATTTGGTGAGTGCGTATCTGATTTTTTCCAGGTCGTTTTCGGAAAGAAGAATCCGTATATTTTTGATAGTTACTTTCGTATATAAGTAATAGTTCTTTTCAACATCATCATATTTAATGGTAAAGTCCCAATTCGAAAAGTATTTTCCCGCCTCATGGGCGACTTGTGCTTTCCCGGAATAAATGGTATACACATCGGCAAAAGCGGATGCAGTGGAAAAGAGTAAAACAGAAATCAGAAAACTCAGTTTTTTCATAAAATCTCCTTTTTGTATGAATCAAAATATATTCTATTTTACAACCTGCTTTCCTGATTTGTCAAGCGAGCGTCGGGGTTCTGTTGCAAGAACAGCCGTTTATTGCCTCATTTGCAGAGAATGACTTTTTTTTCTATTTGAAAAGAAAAAGTTGTGTGGTATAATGAGAAACTGAAATCCGATTTGCGATATATGCTTGTACGATATGATTAGGGGAGAAAAAAATTGATGACATTTTACAACACCGTTCTTGAAGTTTTAAAAAGCGATTCACGTTTTTTTACCGAAAACGGGGAATTATTGCGGAATGCCGTTTACGAAGCAGCAATGCAGATGGACGCTTCTTTGATAAAAGCTTTATACAACAATGCGGAGACAAAAAAACGTTTTTTTACGGACGTGGACGGGATTGCCGTTTTTGACAAAGTCGGTTTCGGATGGGTCATCAATAACCGTGAATTTTTACCCGACCGTTATACACGCTATAAAAATAAAATAGGGCTGGTAAACAGCAGGGGCGAATATATTGCCGATTCAAACGATGTAGAGCTTGTTTTCCCCTATAAAGACTGTGTTCTTGAAGGCGGGCAGACAAAAGAAGACCAAAAACGGAGCGAGATTTTTTATAATGAAACACTTGCCCCGGATGAAGTGGACAGGTTGCTGTACCCGAAAGTATTTACCAATGCAAAAAGATATACGGCGGACGGTGTGGAGAGTATTACCGAGATTTTGCCAGATGATAACTTGATTATTAGAGGAAATAATTTACTGGCTCTTGCTTCTTTACATAAAATGAGAGAAGGTATGATTCAATTTATTTATATTGATCCACCATATAATACTGCAAATGATAGCTTTATGTACAATGACTCTTTTAAAAGAAGTACTTGGCTAACTTTTATGAAAAATCGTTTAATTCTTGCAAAGCAATTATTAACAAATAGTGGCGCTATCGCAATTTCAATAAATTATAAAGAGTTATCTTATCTTAAAATTCTTTGTGACGAAATTTTTGGAGAGCGAAATTATATAAATACGGTTTCGGTTCAGACGGCTACAACAGCAAGCTTTAGAGCTATAAACGATTGTCCTGTGAATGTATCTGAATTTATTCTTATATATGCAAAAAATAAATCTTATACAAAGATACATCAGGTATATATTGCCTCTGCTTATTCTGAAGATTATGGAAGTTATATAAAAAATTATGATAAAGGTTGTTCGCAATGGGAAATTGTGTCTGTTGATAATTTGATATATGAACAAGAAGGTGTCAGCTCATGGCGAGAATTTAGAAAAAAATATGGTGAGTGTTGGAAACAAATTAGGTATGAGAAGAAAGCAAAATTTTGTCTTGAACATAGTGAGCAAATTGTAAGTTTAAATACAATGCAGAAGCCTTCATCAGAAATTGAAGAAATTATATCTATATCAAAAATGAATCGAGGAGTTGTCTATGAAGTAAGGGGAAATTACATCTATAATGGCAGATCTCTTGCATTTTTGAAAAAGAAGATTCGTAATATTGATGGTGTAATTACACCTTCTGAAATATTAACAAATATTTGGACGGATATTTCGTTTCTTTCATTGGGAAATGAAGGCGGTGTTGATTTACCGAATGGGAAAAAGCCGGAAAAGTTAATTCAAAGACTTTTTAGTCTTTTTACAGATAAAAATGATATTATAATGGATTATCATATGGGAACAGGTTCTACCTGTGCAGTAGCTCATAAAATGGGACTTCAATATATAGGTGTGGAGCAATTAGACTATGGAGAAAACGATAGTATTATCAGATTGAATAATGTGATCGAAGGTGAACAGGGTGGAATTTCTAAAGCTGTCAATTGGCAAGGCGGTGGTTCCTTTGTCTATTGCGAGTTTGCAAAACTCAATCAAAACTATGTTGATGTAATAGAAAAAGCAACAAAAGATGAAGAGCTGATAAAGCTGTACGGCGATATACTTAATACCGGCTTTATCAGCTATAAAGTCAATCCAAAAGAAATTGATACCGATTCAGATGATTTTCAAAATCTTTCTCTCGATAACAAAAAGAAGCTGCTAATGGAATTGCTTGATAAAAATCAACTGTATGTGAACTACTGTGATATTGACGATGAAACATTCGGTATATCGGATAAGGATAATTCCTTTACAAAAAGTTTCTATGGGGAGGAATAAACGATGCCATTCCTTTATGAAAAAATAGAAACATTGCGGGAAGTCGGTATGGTTCAAGAAGTACCGCCGTATATTTCTGAGAATTTAAATCCCGCTTTTGAACTGCGTCCGTATCAGATAAAGGCTTTTGAAAATTTTATTACTTATTTTGAAAATGATAGGTTATGCCCAAAACCGACACAAACACTTTTTCACATGGCAACCGGTTCCGGTAAAACGCTGATTATGGCAGGTTTGATTTTATACCTGTATAAAAAAGGTTACCGGAATTTTTATTTCTTTGTGCATTTATCCAATATCGTTCAGAAAACGAAAGAGAATTTTTTGAACAGCCTGTCATCAAAATATCTGTTTAATTCAGAGATTATCATAGATGGTGAACGTATTCCCATAAAAGAGGTTAACAGCTTTCAAAATACGGATGAAAATGCCATCAATATTTGTTTTGGAACCATTCAGGGACTTCATTCGGATTTATATTTAGTAAAAGAAAACAACATTACAATGGATGATTTTGCAAAAGATAAGGTCGTGTTAATTTCTGACGAAGCCCACCATCTAAATGCCACAACTAAATCATTAGATAAAAAAAACAATAACGATGATGTAACAATTTCATGGGAGACATCCGTAAAGAGCATTATCAATGCAAATAAAGATAATGTCTTGTTGGAATTTACGGCAACCTGTGATTTGGCAAACAGAAATATAAAAGCGGAATACGAAAACAAAATTATCTTTGATTATCCATTATATAAATTTAGAAACGAAGGATTTTCAAAAGAAATAAAAACCTTGCGCGCTGATATTTCAATGGGAGACAGAATGATACAAGCTATTGTTCTCAGCCAGTATCGTTTAAAAATATTTCAGGATAACAGACTTTCGGTAAAGCCGGTTGTTCTTTTTAAATCGGCAAAGAAAGATGACAGCAAAAAGAATATGCAGTTTTTTCTTGATACGGTTTCAAACTTAACTGCGGAAGAACTGAAAAGAATTTCGGAATTGACAGAAAATGAAACATTGCATTCTGTGTGGAATTATTTTATCCGGAATAATATTTCGTTTCAACAACTGGCACAGGAATTAAGGGAAGATTTCAGTAAAGAGCATTGTATCTCTGCCAATGATGAAAGTGAAGCCTCAAAACAACAAATTATTTTAAACTCTCTTGAAGATGCTTCCAATCCATACCGAGCGGTTTTTGAAGTAAAAAAACTGGATGAAGGATGGGATGTTTTAAATCTTTTTGATATTGTTCGTTTATACGAAACACGTCAGTCAGGCGGTAAACAAATATCACAGGCAACAATTTCGGAAGCTCAGCTGATTGGTCGTGGTGCAAGGTATTGTCCGTTTAAAATAGAAGAAACGCAGGAAAAATTTAAGCGTAAATATGACGAAGATTTGGATAATCCGTTACGAATATGCGAGGAGTTGTATTATCACTGTCAGATAGATAGTCGTTATATCGGAGAGTTAAACAAAGCTTTACGGGAAATCGGATTGGATCTGGAAAAAACAAAAACGGTAGAATATGTTTTAAAACAGGAATTCAAAGAAGAAGATTTTTATAAACAGGGACTTTTGTTTTCCAATACACGTGTTGTTAAAGACAGAAAATCCGTCACAAGTTTATTGCCTTCAATACGTGAAAAGGTGTATACGGTAAAATTTTTTACCGGAAAAACAGGGGAAGATTTGATACTGGATGAAACCGTCTCAACCGAAGAAACCGGCGTTTCAACTTTTACGATAAGAAAAACTATCAATGAAATAGCCGACATCAATTATGCTATTGTACAGAGAGCGTTGTGTAAATATCCTGTGTTTAAATACAATATTCTCAAAAACTATTTTCCGAATTTAAAATCGACTCGTGAGTTTATTACAAATGAATCGTACTTGGGAGAAGTTAAAATAGACCTAAAAACAGGTGAGGAAAATCCAAGCCCGGAACTTTGGCATAAAGCCTGTATAAAAGTTTTGGGAACAATAGCGGATGAAATTACTGCTATTCAGGAAACCTATGAAGGAACAAAGGAATTCACAGGTAAAAATATTAAAGATGTCATTAAAAATAAATGTTGCTTTTATTCGGAAGTCCATGAAGGCGGAATCGGTTATTCGCAAAACGATCTCAGCGTAAAAGAAGAAAACAGACTGGATTTGTCAAAAGAAGACTGGTTTGTTTTTGAAGATAATTTCGGAACCGGAGAAGAAAAGGCTTTTGTGGCGGAATTCAAGAATTATGTGCAAAAGCTCAAGGATAAATACGATAAGGTGTATCTGGTTCGTAACGAGCGGCAGGTGGCTATTTATTCTTTTGACGGCGGAGAACGATTTGAGCCGGATTACTTATTATTCCTGCAGCTGAAAAATGTAACCGGCTTTGAACAGATGCAGATATTTATTGAACCGAAAGGGTCCCATCTTATGGAACAGGATAAATGGAAAGAAGATTTTCTCCTGAAACTTGAAAAAGAAGCCATCCCGGTTATCAAAATTAAGGATGACAACAAATATAAAATCTGGGGCTTCCATTTTTATAATCAGGAAAAAATGAATGCTGAATTTACTAAAGATATGGAAGATTTGTGTGAACGGTAGATCGAGAAAAATCAGAGGAAAAGAGGTGAGACAGATGAAAAATGAAAATATAAAAAGATATATTCGGGAACACTTTCTCTCTTCAGAAATGAAGCCTCAATTTGCCATTTTGGTGAAAGGGGATTGGGGATGTGGAAAGACTTTTCTTGTCAGAGATTTAATTCTAAAAGATATAAGCGATGACAAACGTGATGAAAATGACAAACGTAATAAAAGTGTTATGTATTTGAGCCTCTATGGTTTATCGGATACTTCTCAAATTTCAAAAAAAATCTTTGAATTACAGCATCCCATACTTACAAGTAAAGCTGCAAAATTTGTATTGAGTCTTACAAAAGCTGTAACAAAAAATGCAATTGGAGTGGATTTAAACCAAGACGGAAGTACTGATTTGTCTTTTGATCTTACTGTTCCTGACTTATCTATAGAAATAGAAGGTGTAAAAACTCAAAAAATTATTGTTGTTGATGATTTGGAAAGATGTTCTATTCCGATGAGCGAAGTATTGGGCTTTTTTTCCGAAGCAATTATTGAGAAATCACTGCCTGTAATTTTTATCGGCGATACAAAAAAATTAACCGAAGATACAAAATTTCAGAAGATTAAAGAAAAAGTAATAGGTATGGAATTTGAGGTTGAACCGGATATTGAGGAAGCTGTGAAGTCTTTTGTAAAAGAGTTGTCTCTTACCGATTATTCAGATATTTTTGAAAAAACAGCTTCGGAAGTGTTGCGTAATTTGAATTACAATAATCTTCGGTCGGTTCGTCAGGCGTTTTTTGGAATTAATCAGGTTTTGATTATACTTAAAAAAGAATTCACAGAGGAATTAGATAAGAACATTCTCATTGAGCTGATTCGTTTTTATCTAGTTATATTTATTCAACGTTCTGAAGGTTCTTTGGATTCTCAAGAAGTTGAAAAAGCTATAGAAGCATACTCGTCAGAATATAAAACATTAGAAAAATATAAAGAAACTCACAAAAATGAATCTTATATTTTTTTAGGTTTATCGGCAAATGTTGCTTTCGGAAAGTTATTTGAGAAGTTCATTTTTAAAGGCAGTTATGATGAACGTGAAATAGTTGATGAATATCAAAGATGTATTACCCCTCCGGCAGAAAAGGATTCATATCAAAAATTGTTGTATTCTTGGATTGAATTATCAGATGAAGAATTTAATAAATGTTTTAAAGAAGTCGATTTACAAATAGAGAATAATAAAATATTGAGACAGGAGTATATCCTGGAAATTGCTTCATTGTATTTTAAATTAGCAGATTGTAAAGTAATAGATTGTTCTGTTAAAAAGGTAAAAAATAAATTTATAGATTACATCGAACGAAACAAAGAGAGTATCACTCCTTATGATTATGATTATGATCTTTATTTTATCTCCGTTGAGAAGAAATACAGTAAGGAATATAAAGAGATAAAAGACTTATTGAGAAAAATAAATGGTTCTTTGCAGGCAAAAGAAATTAAATATCAATGGCGCAGCCTAATTGATGATTTACCTGAAAATACAGACGCTTTTATTTCATTTATCATGAATAGCAGCAGCGAATTGCCTTTATTTCTTGACGTTGATATCAGGAAATTCGCTATGCAACTCCAGAAAATACCTTTTAATGAACAAAAAAAAGTGCTGAAAGCTTTTGAATATAAATATACAAATTTTCAAAATGGCGATATAAAAGAATCGGATATAAAAAGATTTGAAGAATTTGTTAACCAATTATCTGAATCTATAGGGGAATTTAAAATGAGTCCTGGCAATTTAAGAAAAGATATTATAGCGAAACAGTACAATGCGTTACTGGATGAGATAAAAAAGGATATCCGGTGAATAGGCTTGCATGACAATATTATTGAAGAGGGATGGTATCTGATATTATACTGTCTGTATAAAACAAATTTTGGAAGAGTTGACAATTTTTGCGATTTTTGATGAAAATTAATGAAATCAGTCGGGACTGTCGAACAAAGGCCGGTGCTTTCCGGCCTTTGCTGTTTTCGGTTGCCTGATATGACCGGACGGGAAGCGGCTGACCGTCCCGCCCGGGGGGAATGTTATTTGAAAAAGCGCAGCTGATCTTTGCTTAAAGGGGTGAAACGGTTCTGTTCGGAAGCGGGAACCCGTGTCCAGGTCAGCGTTTTTCCGAAAAGACCGGCACCGTCTATCGTGGCTTTGATGTTCAGCCGGTTGCCGTCGTCGGACAGCGACGCCTTGGCGTAGTAGATTTTGCCCGATTCCGGATTGTAAATCTTACCGCCTTTCCAGCTGTCTTTCGAAAAAGCGAGATCAAAGAGGTAGACCAGCCCTTTGAGCGGCAAACCGCGCATTTGCGGATCGGGGTTGTTGTCGTCGTTGAGACCGGCATCGCCCTCTTTGTAACCGAAAGAATAGGCGTAAAAGAGCCCGTTTTCCTCAAAAATTTCGACCACCGGAATCCGGCCGGCACTGTCTTCCTGCCCGTACCAGAGCCCGGTAATGTCGCCTGCTTCCCGGGCAAACAGCCCGGCCGATAAAAACATCATCAGTAAAATCACGGTTTTCTTCATTATAAATGCATCTCCCTTTATGCCGGATCTTTTTCCGTCGGACACACCGTCTTCTGTTCAAAGACCCGAAAAATTATACCACGAATCGGGAAGGCGGACAAGTCCCGCTTTACAGAACGTCTCCGGAATCGATACACGGTTGAAAAAATCGGCGAAATGTGTACAATCGGGAGTAAGGAGTCGTCATGAATTTTTACGAAAAACTGGAAGCGCAGTGCCGCGCGAAAAACTCTCTCTTGTGTGTCGGGCTGGACCCCGTGGTGAAGGGCACCGATGTGTACACCGAAATTGTCGATAAAAACCGCAAAATTATCGAAGAAACGGCCGACTACTGTGTCTGCTACAAACCGAATATTGCGTTTTACGAAGCCTACGGCGAAGAGGGAATGAAAGCGCTGCGGGCGACTCTCGATCTGATTCCGAAAGAAATTCCGGTACTGCTGGATGCCAAACGCGGCGATATCGGCAACACCGCTCAGGCTTATGCCAAGGCGGCGTTCGATGTTCTCGGTGCCGATGCGGTCACCTTAAGTCCGTACATGGGCTTTACTTCGGCCGAGCCGTTTCTGAAATACGAAGACAAAGGCTTTTTCGAGCTGTGCCGCACCTCCAACCCGGGGGCGGAGCGCATTCAAAAGCTGACGGCAGCCGAAACCGGCGAGCCGCTGTTTGTGACCGTGGCGAAGGAGGTCTGTTCCTGGTCGCCGCAAATCGGGCTGGTGGTGGCCGGAAACGACCCCGAATCGTTGGCGGCGGTGCGCCGCGAGCTGCCCGATGTCTGGTTTCTGGCGCCGGGGATCGGCGCGCAGGGCGGTTCGATGTACGACGCGGTGCGCGCGTCGCTGCGCAGCGACGGCTTGGGCGTTTTGCCGGTCGTGGTGCGCGCCATTTGCGAAGCCCCCGATATCCGTAAAGCGGCGGCCGACTTTTGCGACGAACTCAACCGTGCCCGCGAGGCGGTTCTCAAAGAAGGCCGAACGGCGGCGCCCGATATGCTGAAACAGCAGCTGTTGAAGGGGCTCATCGACACGGAATGTTTCCGCCTCGGCGAGTTTATTCTCAAAAGCGGTATCAAGTCGCCGTTTTATATCGATTTGCGCCGCACCTCTTCCGATCCGCAGCTGATGAAAACGGTCGGAAAAGCGTACGCCCGTCTGATCGGCGCTTTGCCGCAGCAGTTTGACCGGGTGGCAGGCATTCCCGTGGCGGCGGTTTCGCTGGCGACGGCCGCTTCGATGGAAACCGGCATTCCGATGATTTATCCGCGCATCAACAAAAAAGAGCACGGCACCGGCAACCTGATTGAGGGCAATTTCAAACCGGGCGAACGGGTTGTGCTGCTTGACGATCTGATTACCACCGGCAAGAGCAAAATCGAAGCCATCGAGATTCTGCGCGAAGCGGGACTGATTGTCGAAGACCTGGTCGTTCTTCTGGAGAGAGGAGAGCAGGGACGACGCGATATGGAAGCCGCCGGCGTGAGACTCCACTCGTTCTTCCCCGTCGAAGATCTCTTCGATATGTGCCGCGAGCTGGGGATCATCGACGAAAACGGCTACAAAGAGCTGTTGGCCTTCGTTCACGGCAATTAAACAAAAAAAGAAAAAACTTGCATTTTCCGCGTGATACCGTATACTGTTAGAGAGGGTGACTATGACATTTAAAGATTTAATCGAAAAAAACAAATGCAGAGTCTTTCATCTGGAATCGGAGCTGGAGAATCAGAAGGTGGTCAATGTGATTGCCGGCGATCTGATGAGCGAAGTTCTGGTCGAGGACGAAGAAAATCTTCTGCTGATAACCTCTCTCAACAGCGAACAGGTTCTCAATACCGCCAATATTGTCGATGCGGCCTGCGTGCTTCTGGTCAACGGAAAAACGCCTCAGGCACCGATGATTAAAATGGCGGAAAATTTCGGCATCTCTCTTTTGTCGACCGACCTGCCGATGTTCGAGGCGTGTAAGTCCATCGAAAACTGATGAGAACCATTCCGTTCTCGGAAGGCGAATCGCCGCTTGTCCTTGTCGACCTGATTCATAGCACCCGCGTCAGGGATGTGGTGCAAAGCGGCTACTGCACCGCATTAAAATCCGATACGCTTTACGATATTCAGGTGATGATGAAGGAACGCCACGTCGGCGGTGTGCTGATTACCGACAAAACCGGCCGCCGCCTTTTGGGCATTCTGACTGTTGCCAATATTATGAAAGCGTTTGAAGACGGAACCATTCAGGAAACGGCCGAACACCACATGACCAAAACGGTGGTGACGCTCGACGGCGAGATGCCGCTGTCGTTTGCCGTCGAAATGTTCGATAAATATTCGTTTAACATGCTGCCGGTTCTCAATGACGAGAAACTGATTGCCGGTGTGATTACACCGCGCGATATCATCATGTATCTGCTTTCGAGCATGAACGAGGAGGTGGCAAAGTTGGAAGAGAGTGTCAAACAGGCGCAGTCGTTAATCGATAAAACCGCCGGGGCCGACCTCGACGGCTTTGCTCAGAACAAAAGCCGTGTTTTACGTTATGTCACCATCCGCAACGATTTTAACACTGCCGGGAAAATTTCCAACGAAATCAAAACGGTGCTGAAGGAGATGGGCATCGACAAAAAAATCATCCGCCGCATTTCCGTGGCGGCCTACGAACTGGAAATCAATCAGGTGGTGCACTCTTACGGCGGCGAAATGATTTTTATCATTACCCCCGAAAAGGTGGAGATTCTGGCGCACGACAAAGGCCCCGGCATCGAGGATGTCGATAAGGCGATGCAGGAAGGCTTTTCCACGGCGACCGATTGGGTCCGTTCGCTCGGCTTCGGAGCGGGGATGGGGCTGCCGAACTCCAAACGGGTTTCCGATCTGTTTATCATCAATTCGGCGAAAGGGCAGCCGACCGATGTGCGGGCGGTCATTTTTCTCGACGAAAAGAAGAAGGAGGAAGAGAATCGTGAAAGTCTCTGATCTGAAAACCAAACTGGCTTACGAAGAGGTGTGTGCGGGCAATCCCGATGCCGAGATTCGTGCCGGCTACACATCCGATTTGTTGAGCGATGTGATGGGGAACGCTCTCGACGATTCTGTGCTGGTGACGATTCAGGCACATAAAAACACGGTGGCGGTTGCCACGCTGGCCGGGATTGCGGCGGTGGTGATCTGCAATAACCGCGAAGTGCCGGCCGATATGGCCGAAGCGGCTGCCGACGAAGAGGTGGCGGTTTACCGGACAACCAAAAATCAGTTCACCGTTTCGTGCGAAATCGGAGCGCTGCTGGACTAGTTGAGTCAAAACGGAATCGTTTCGTGAAAGCCGATCTTCATATCCATTCCTGTTTGAGTCCTTGCGGAGACTGGGAGATGTCGCCTCTCGCCATTGCGGCGCGCGGCATAGAGGAAGGGTTGGATATGATGGCGCTTTCCGATCATAATGCGGTCGGCAATTTGCCGGCTTTTTTTTGTGCCTGCGAAGCGGCCGGCATTGTCCCTGTCGGCGGTATCGAGGTGACCTCCGAAGAAGAGGCGCATGTGCTCTGCCTCTTTCCCGACTTGGAAAAAGCGACGGAGTTCGGAGCCTGGATTCACGATCATCTGCCCGATATTCCCAACGACCCCGAACAGTTCGGCGATCAGGTGGCGGTCGACGAAAACGAAGAGGTGCTTTACGAAGAGCCGAAGCTGCTCATTTCGGCAGTTTCGCTCAATCTGGATGAGATTCTGACAAAAACACACGCGATGGGCGGTCTTTACATACCGGCCCATGTCGACAAACCCCGTTTCAGCCTGACGTCTCAGCTCGGTTTTATTCCGAAAATGGATTACGATGCGCTGGAGGTGGTCGATTTCAATGCACGGCTGCTGGTCAAAAAGGCGGTGAGAATCGGCAATTCCGATGCCCATTATCTGTCGGATGTCGGCAAACGGTTTACCGTTTACGAGACGGAAGAGGCATCGTTCGAGGCGTTGCGTGACTGCCTTCACCGCGGTGCGCTGCTGCCGGGCAGCCGTCCCTACCGCTTTTAACCGCGGTTCGTTTCGCGGTGCGCTGCCTTCTTTTCCGAAACGGCGGCCGTTTCACCGTGAGGCGGCCGCGGCTTACCGCCCGCCGCCGGAATCTGCTTTTCCGGAAGAAGCCGCGTCGGAATCGTTATCGGCCGCCGCCGGTTCGCTAAAGCAGCCCTGAGCGCAGCCGGCGCATTCCGGCGGCACAAAACCGTCGACGACGGCGGTGACAGTCGGCCGAAAGCGGCCGCTTTTTTTGAGAAGCCACAGAACGGCGGTCATCGCGGCCGCGGCCGCAGCCAGCCCCGCCAAGACGGCGGCGGCAACGGCGTTCGGAAAAAGGGCTTCGATACCGAGATAGACCGCCAAAAAAATCAGCAGCGGCAGAATGAAAATCAGAAACGAAGAGAAAATCGAGCGGCCGGTCGGCAGCAGAAGCCGGACCGCGTCACCCGGTTTCGGCATTACCCCTTCGGCAATCTCGGCCTCAAACTCGTGCGGTTTCGGCGCAAAAATCCGGCTGCCGCCGCAACCGCCCGGCTTCGGCATGCGCAGAAACGCGCGTCGGCCGTCGACGGAAACGACAAAAGCGGTGGTCAGCATTCGTCGGCCTCGCGGTCGCTGCTCTCGGCTTCGGCAACCGTGACCGGTTTGCGGATGATTTCGGCCGAAAGACAGCGGTTGCCTTCGATTTCGAAAAGAGCCCCCTGAATCTCGGTGCCGGCGGCGGTTTCGCGGGAGCGGGAGGGAATCCCGGTTAAAAACTTGTCGATTTCGGTTTTCGGCAGGAAGCCGCCGACCGACTGAAGACTGCCGCAGCGGCCGGTGTCGGTAATACGGCCGGTGCCTCCGGCCAAAACTTCGGCATCGGCGGTCAGCGCTTTCGAGTGGGTGCCGGCGACGACGGCCGCTTTCCCGTCGAGGAAGCAGGCCATCGCCTGTTTTTCGGCCGTTGTGGCGGCATGAAATTCGACCAGAATCGTATCGTTATCTTTCAGTTTCTCGAGAAGATAATTCATCGTATGAAACGGATTGTTGAGATGCATGCGGGTAAAACCGTTTTGCCCCAGCAGTGAAATCACGGCGATCTTCTGTCCGTTGATTTCCGTCAGCCGGTAACCGCGTCCCGGAACCTCGGGCGGAAAATTGGCGGGGCGCAGCAGAAAGGCCGACTTGCCCATCAGCTCCGTCAGATCTTTCTTGAAAAATCCTTTTTCGCCGACCGTCACGACATCGACTCCCAATTTGCGCAGATAGAGGGCGTGGTTTTTCCCCAAACCGAAACCGCCGGTGGTTCCCTCCGCATTGGCGACCACCAGATCGATCTTCTCTTCCTGCCGGAACGAGGGCAGAAACTTTTTGACCGCCGTCAGACCGGCGCGGCCGACGATCTCTCCCAAAAACAACACTTTCAAGGACAAAACGGACTCCTTCTCTTGATAGGAATTTCTTATCTGTAGTATAATACAAACGCTCATGAAAATCAATTTACCGGACGCGGGAATCGCCTCCGTTGTTCTGATCCTGATTCTGACCGCCGCTTTTTTTCTCTACCGCCCGGACGGCTCTCCCCGTTATCTGCTGATTACGACGGCCGACGGAACGGAAGTGTATCCGCTCGATCAAAACCGGGTTTGGGAACGGACGGACGAAAAGGGAACGGTTCGGGTGGAGATTCGCGACGGAACGGCTGCTTTTACGGATTCGTACTGTTCGGGACGCGACTGTATCCGTACCGGAAATATCGTGGGGCGAAGCGGGTTTGCCGCCTGTCTGCCGGCACGGGTGCGGATCGAGACCGCGGGAGGAGAGAGCCATGCCGATGCGACCGCTTACTGACCGTGCGGCGCGGCGGCGCGCCGCGATTTTTACCGCCGCTTTTTCCGTTTATCTGGGAGCGGTCGAGACGGTTCTGCCTCATCCGATTCCGTTTCTGCATTACGGGTTGGGCAATATTCCGTTGCTGATTGCCGTACCGCAGCTGCCTTTCGGCTGGTTTCTGGCGGCGGTTGCCGTCAAACTGCTCGGGCAGGGGCTGCTCGGCGGACTGCTGCTTTCGCCGCTGATGGCGGTTTCCGCAGCCGGGTCGCTGACGGCCGCTTTGGCGATGAAGGGGTTTTACCGCCTTTTCGGCCGCTTCTGTACGCTGACCGGGGTCAGTGTGCTGGCGGCCTTTGTGTCCGATGCGGTGCGGCTGGCGGCGGCGGCTCTGTTTCTCGGTTCGGCCGGGGCCGCGGCGGTGGCGCTGCCTTTTTTTCTCTGCGGCTGGGGCTGTTCTCTGCTGACGGGGGCGGCCGCCCGCCGCATGCTGCCGCACTGTCCGTTGGCGGATGTGCCGGCGGCCGCGGGCGGTGCGTTGCGGCGGCCGGCGGAAGCACGGGTTTCCGTTCCGCGGAATTCCGTTCGCAGCCGTTTGGGTTCCGTTTTGCGGTCGGTGCCGTTTGCGGCGGCCGTTGCGGGAACGCTGTCCGGCAGCGCGGCGCTTTGTCTGCTGCTGTTTGCGGCGACGGCGGTGACGGCGGCGGTCTGCCGGCTGCGCAACCGGTGGGGGATGACGGCGAGTGCATTCGTTTGCATTGTTCTGTTTGCATTGATGGCGCCGGACGGGAAGCTGCTGGCGGAATGGGGACCGTTGCGGATAACGGCCGGTGCGCTCGAGGCCGGTTTGTACCGGGCCGCTTCGTTTTGTGCGCTGGTTTTGGCGTCGCGGTTGGCGCTGATGCGCGGTGTGCCCGCGTTTGTGAGGCGGTTTCGGGCGGCGGGTGAGTTTTTTGTCTATTTCGAGGCGTTTTGGGCGCTTTCGGTTGATGCCGGGCGGATTTTGTCCCGTCCCTACCTGAAAGAGGTGAGCGGTGTATTGGCGGCCGGTTCGCCGGCCGGTGCCGGTGCGGCTGCCGGTAACGGTGCGGTTACCGGTTCGAAGGCGGAAGCGGAAGCGTCGAGACGGTAAACGGGCTGTCGGCGGTCGGGGAGAAGGCGCCGGCCAGGTTGCCGGTGACGATCAGCCGGTTGTCCCGTGTTATCCATATCACGCCGACGTCGGGGTTGCGCCGCTGCCATTCGATTCCTTTTGTTTCTCCCATCACGAAGAGGGCGGTCGAAAGGGCGTCGGTTTCGGCGCCGCTGCGTTGCGAGACGACGGTCACCGAACGCAGGCCGCTGTCGGCCGGTTTCCCGGTCGCCGGGTCGAGAATATGGTGGTATTTGACGCCGTTTTCGTAAAAGAATTTCTGATAATCGCCCGAGGTGGAAAGGCTCCAGTCTCCCGAAAGGGTGAGGGTGGCGGCTTCGGCGGGGCCGACGGTTAGCGGAGAGCGGATCGAGATGATCCACGGCGTTCCGTCCGGTTTGGTGCCGACGGTTTGAATATTGCCGCCCAGGTCGATGAGAGCCGTTGCGCCCGCCTCTTCACAGATTTTTTTCACCGCATCCGAAGCGTATCCTTTGCCGACGGCGCCGAAATCGAAGGCGCACTGCCGGCTTTTCAGGGTGACGGTGTGCCGCTCGGAGTCGTAGACGGCGGCCGAAAGCCGCGCCGCCGGTAACAGCCGGGCAATCTCCTCGTCTGCCGGCAGCCGCGGTGCTTCGCCGGAAAAGCCCCACAACGCAGTCAGCCGCCCCAAAACGGGGGAAAAGGCGCCGTCGGTTTCGGCGGCGGTTTTCAGCGAAACCGCAATCAGGTCGCCCGTAAGCGGAGAAACCGTCTGCTGCCGGCCGGCATTGACGGCCGATACTTCGCTTTGCGGATCGACGGCACTGATTTTCCGTTCGATTTCCCGAATGGCCTCAAAGCAGTTACCGGCAACGGCTGTTTCGGACTTCCCGTAAAATCTGACCGTGCAGACGGTTCCCATCAGCCATTCGGTGTATGCCGGACTGCCGAACGGGCAGCCTGTCAGCACGGCGGCGCAAAGGGTCAGCAGAATTTTTTTCATGTGCGGTTACAGTGCGTACCGTTCGGACGCTTCTCCGATTTCGTTCAGCGTCTGCCGGGAGTTGTTCAGATCCCGAATCATCGATTCGACCGATTTGTTCAGGCGCTCCGTCATCTCCTTTTCGGTGGCGAAGAGCTGCTGCATCCGGTCGGAAAGATCGAGAATCAGGGTGATAGTCTCTTCGACATTGATAGCCGCTTCTTTCTGTGTCTGGAACTGTTCTTTGATATTCCGGACCGAAGAGACAACCGATTCGATGGCGGTCATTGTGTCGCGGGCCGCCTCTTCTTCTTCGTTCATGGCGTCGGAGATTGTGGCAATCAGGTCGCTGTTTTCACCGATTCCTTTTCGGATGCCTTCAAAGGTTTTGGTAATCGAAGTGATTGTCTGATTTCCGATCTGTATCCATTCCGTCATTTCGCCGATGTGGTTTTCGATTTTTTTGGCACTTTTTGTCGAGGCATCGGCAAGAGCGCGCACGCTTTGGGCAACCAGCGCAAATCCCGATCCGGACGCACCGGCATGGGCCGCTTCGATAGAGGCGTTCATGGAAAGCAGGTTTGTCTGTCCCGCAATCCGCTGAATAACAGCCAGAATTTCGGAAACCGATTGAGCCGCATCCTGAATCTCTTCGATCGCTTTGCGCGCTTCTTCAATGGCTTTGTTTCCGGTCGCACTGTAATTCTTCAGCTTGTCGGACAATTGGGCCGCCGTTCGGATGGTCTGGATAATTCCGGCAATGGAGGAGGACATCTGACCGATAGAGACAGAGGTCTGTTCGACCATTTCTTCCTGAGCCGCAATCTGTTCTTCCATCATTTTGGCCGTGGTGTTCAGATTGTGGACGTTTTTGTCGGAACGGGAGAGAAAGGTGATCTGACTGTTCGATTCCGCCGATTCGCAGGAGGCTGCGGTGATTTCCGCAAGCGGTGTTTTGATATTTTCGTAAATCACTCCGGTTTTGTCGAGAGACTCATGCAGGGCGGCTGTTTCGCTCCGGAACTCTTCGGCTACTGTCTGCGTATTTTCCGTCAAAAGATTGATGGCTTCGCATAAATCGCCGAACTCATCGAGTGTAATGATGTTCATTCGGGAGAGGCCGTGGCCGGGAGTTTCGATTTCGTTGAGCAGTGCGACGGTCCGTCCGACTTTCTGGTACTGTAAATTGCGGAAAACGCGGAGAAACAGAAAAAGCAGAGTCAGAATGAGGATTCCGGAAGCCGCTCCCGTCAGGGCAAAAAGGGCCGGGTCGGCTTCGGCGGGATTGATGATGGCTCTTTCGGCAAAAAAGGAGCTTCCCGACAAAGTAAATGTGGCCGTAATCAGAAAGGCCTGAAGCAGACCGAACATCAGGACAAATCCGATACTGAAATTTTTTCTGACATGAAGATGGGAATATTTCTTCACCGTCGAAATATCGGATATCTTTCCGATACCGGCTTTGAAAAAGAACAGGATAAGAAAAACGCTGATTCCCCATAAAATCAGGGAGATGACCATATCCATTACAAACCGCGAGACAAAAATGAAAAGGGTTTCCGGTTCGGGTGTAAAAAAGAATCCGGTTATTCGCGGCAGAACAATCATGATAAAAGAGGTCAGCCAGATGCAGAGCGTCAGTCCCTTCATCGATTTCAGGAAAGTCATCAGTTTCAGATCTTCCGGCATCGGATTGGTGTCGGTACAGGTTTCCCCGATGCGCCGCGAAAAGTAAACGGAGGGAATCAGAAAAATCAGATACCCCGACACGGCAATCAGCGTGCTTTGTATCAGGTGCGGCCACGGAAGGATGTGTGTATTTCGAAATGTCATGAGAAAAAAACTGAGTTCGTTAAATATAAAAATAAAGAACAGAAGAGGGGAAACAGAGCGTAAATAAAGTGCGGTCATTTTGCTGCGACTCATTGATTTTCCTCCTGAAGGGAATTGTGTTGGAAGATTTGGACAGACTGAAGCAGGTCTCCGGCGGTTGCTCTGTCCGATTCGATATTGACAATCGCGCTGCGGGCCAGTTCCGATGCTTTTTCGAGTTCTTTTTGCTGTCTCCCGATTGTGGTGCCGATGAGATCCGCATGGGCCACGATTTCATTCATAATTTTTTTGGCGTTTTGTGTATACTGGTTCTGTTTCTCGGCAAACGAAGAAATCTGTTCGACCGATTTGACGATGGCGAAAGTCGATTCCAGAGTCGATTGTGTCGATTTTTGCTGGGAGTTCATGCTGTCCGCAATCCGGTTCATCAGTTCGAAGTTCTCTCCGATACCGTTGACAATATCGTTGAAAGCGTTTCCGGCGGCCGTAATCGCTTCGACGCCGTGGTTGACCTTTTCGATCATCATTTCGATGTGGGTTTCGATTTCTTTTGCGTTGCGGTTGGAAAGGCTCGAAAGGGATCGAACCTCGTCGGCCACAATGGCAAATCCTCGTCCGGTATCACCCGCATGGGCCGCTTCGATCGAAGCGTTCATCGAGAGGAGGTTTGTCTGTTTGGCAATTTTCTGAATCGACCGGAGAATCTGCTGTATGTCGAGAGAGGATGTCTGAATCGATTTAATCGTGTCGGTTGTCCGGCTCAGGATGCGGTGTCCCGATTCGCTGCTCTCTTTCAGCATTGTGGAAACGATGTTGGCCTGGCGGGCCATTTCGGCAATCGAAGCCACGGCGGAACTGATTTCGGAAACCGAAGCCGAACTCTGCTGTATCGACTGGTTTTGGAAAGAAACCTGCTGAATCATATCCATGGCACCGGAAACCAGCGAGTTGACTTCGGTATCGGTCAGGTCGATAACTTCTTTCTGACTCAGGGAGGATTCGCGAATCTGATCTAACGATTCGGAGATGGTGTTGATGGTCTCGACGGCGCTTTCTCCTTTGCGGACCAGTTCCTCTTTTTCTTCGATAAGCTGCGTCGATTCTTTTTCCAGACGGAAAAGGGAATTCTGAAGACGGTTCATAAATCCGTTGATTTTGTCTTCGAGTTCGATCATATCGGCGGTAAAGCAGTATGCGAGACGCGGAGAGAAATCCCGTGTTTTTTTCCGGTCGAGAACCCAGCCCGACAGTTTTCCCGTTTGGCGGCGTAAATCGAGGCAGAGGGTAAAAACAGGAATACAGGTCAGAATGAGGGCCGCCAGTGTGCCGGTGACAGCCTGATTCAGAAAAAATCCGAATCCGTACAGAGGATCGATGATTTCCTGCATCGGGATGAAGAAGGTTACGGCAGCCAGCGGCGTAAACCAGATCAGGGCCGTTCCCGACAGGAAAAACCTGTAGAGCCATTTGAGGGAGGATTCGAATCCTTTGGTTTTCTTATGAGGGGTCGTTTCGTTTTCGTCCGTTGTGCGGTATTTGCAGATTTTGGGAATATTGTAAAGATTCGAGTAATACATTAAAAGACCGCTCATACAGGCCAGGATCGGCATTGACGGGAACGGTACGGGCCCGTCGCCGGAGACGGTCATCGCTGTTTCGGCAATCACGGCAAACAGAGGGTAAAGAATCAGGTGAACGGAGAGATTGACGCGGTAGAGAACCTTTCTGAAGGCAGTGTGTCTTTGGGCGTCGTTTCGGGAGCCTTTGCCTCCGGATGTAAAGGCCGTGACGGCGGGGAGCATCAGGAGCAGAGCCGCGCTGCAGACAATTACGGCAAAAATAACCGTTGTTGACAGGAAGGAGGCCGATTCGCCGACCGAAGCTGTTTCGTAGAGTCTGCCGAAAAAAGAATAGAAAGATGTGCCGAGAATGGCGGTCAGTACAAAATGGACGGTAAACTTAAAGTATGTACTCATGAAAATACTCCCTCTCTCTTCTATCGGAAAGAAAAAGTATATAATTTACAGAAAAGAAAAAGAAAAGCCACTCATGGGATTTGAACCCACGACCTACGCATTACGAGTGCGTTGCTCTACCCCTGAGCTAAAGTGGCGTACGGTCTTATTATTTCCTATATCGCGGGAAATGTCAAGGGGGTGTTATCCGATTGAAACGGATGTGTTTGTATGATATAATATGAAAATATGAATAAAATAACCGGTAAAATCGATCTGTTTTTTCACATCGGAGAAAGAGGCTCCTCGTTTTCGAAAGAAATCATCGGCGGAATCACGACTTTCCTGACAATGTCTTATATTCTGGCCGTCAATCCGATGATTTTGGGCGGGGCGGAGGGACCCGGTCCCGGCGCCGTATTTACGGCAACGGTTTTATCGGCGGCGGTGGCGACCGTTTTTATGGCGCTGGCGGCCAACCTTCCGATTGCGCTGGCTTCCGGCATGGGGATTAATGCCTTTTTTGCGCAGACGGTTGTCGTTTCAATGGGTTACAGTTGGGAAACGGCTCTGACGGCGGTTTTTCTGGAGGGTATCGTTTTTATTCTGATTTCCTTTTTCCGGATACGGGAAATGATTGCCTCTTCTCTTCCTGCCGGTTTGAAGCGGGCAATTGCTGTCGGTATCGGACTTTTTATCACTCTGGTCGGGCTGTCGAATGCGGGTGTCGTGGTGGGCGGCAACGGCTCTGTTTTGGGGCTGGGGGAATTCAACGGAACGTTTCTGGCGACGATTATCGGACTGACGATAACGCTGCTGCTTTATTCGCTGCGGGTGCCCGGCAGTCTTTTAATCGGTATATTTGCGACAGCGGTTATCGGTATTCCGCTGAAAACAACCGTTATCCCCGAATCGTTTTCTCCGGTATCCGTGCCGCAGGCGCCGCTCTGGTTTGCCTTCGATTTTTCAGGCGTGCTGTCGTTCGAGTTCTTTATTGTGTTTGTTACCTTTCTGTTTGTCGATATGTTCGATACGGTCGGCACATTTGTCGGCGTGGCACAGGAAGCGGGTCTCGCCGGCAAAGACGGAACCGTCCCGAAAATCAGACAGGCTTTTCTGGCGGATGCGGTCGGAACCGTTTGCGGTGCGGTGCTCGGAACGTCGACGGTAACCAGTTATATGGAGAGTACGGCCGGTATTGCGGCGGGGGCACGGACAGGACTGGCGTCGCTGGTAACCGCATTGCTGTTTCTCGTGGCACTTTTTTTCGGTCCGCTGTTTCTTCTGGTACCGTCGGCTGCGGTGGCGCCCGCCTTGGTGCTGGTCGGCTTCCTGATGATGAAAAATGTCCGGTTTATTGATTTTGATGATCCGACGGAAGGAATCCCTTCGTTTTTGTGTCTGGCGGCGATTCCGTTTACATACAGTATTTCTCAGGGAATTGTGTGGGGTGTTCTTTCGTATGTTCTTTTGAAAGCAGTAACGGGACGGAGAAAAGAGGTGTCGCCGCTTTCATGGGGGTTGGCGCTCTTTTTTCTGACCTATGTTCTTGTGAAGAGTTTTGTATGATGACGGCAAAAGCCTTTACGGCATACGTCGAAGAACGGTATCCGCTGACATTTCAGGAAAAGAAACGGCTGATGATGATGGCCGGCGATCTGGAGCAGTGGGGCGAGGATCCGGCCCGTTTCTGGCATCCCGAGGCGGCGGGTCAGACGACCGGTAAGGCGGCTGTCAAAAAAATTATTGCCGGTTATACGGCCGGTTACGAGGCTCTCCGCGGTGCCGAGAAAGAGTACGGCGATCCGCCGCCTTATACGGCGGTGCCGCCCGAATGTGTTACGGAGCGGAGAGTTTCCCGCATTGCCGGGCGCTGCCCCGTTTTTTCGCCCAAAACGCGTTGCTGCGGACTGCTGACGCTGGATGCTGTTATGCAGTGCGGTTTCGACTGCAGCTACTGTTCGATACAGTCGTTTTATCACGGGAATCGGGTTGTTTTTCGTTCCGATTTAAAAGAGCGGCTGGCGGAATGGGAACAGGAGCTCGATCCGCACGAATGGTACCATGTCGGGACGGGACAGTCTTCCGATTCGCTGATGTGGGGCAATCGGGAAGGCGTTCTGGAAACCGTTTTGGAGTTTGCCGGGCGTCATCCGAACGTTCTGTTGGAACTGAAAACAAAAAGCAGTCGGGTTGCCGAACTGTGCCGGATGAAAGTTCCGCCGAATGTTTTTGCGACATGGAGTCTGAATACGCCGACCGTTATCTCCCACGAGGAGCATCTGACGGCCGGACTGGAAGCCCGGCTGGAAGCGGCCCGGCGGGCAGCCGATGCCGGTATCCGTGTCGGATTTCATTTTCATCCGATTGTTTACTACCGCGGGTGGCAGGGTGAATACGAGTCGGCGGTGCGGCAGCTGACACGGCTGTTTTCGCCGGAAGAAGCGGTGACCGTGTCGATGGGAACACTGACATTTATCAAACCGGTTATGCGCAGAATACGTGAGCGGGGATTGCGTACAAAAATTCTGCAAATGGAGACGGAAGAAATAGCCGGTAAATTTTCGTATCCCTATGAGCGGAAAAAAGAGCTGTTTCGGACCGTGTACGACTGTTTTCCGCGCGGGTGGAAAGAGGCGGTCTTTTTCTATCTTTGCATGGAAGACGGACGGCTGTGGAATGATGTGTTCGGTTTCGAATATCAAAATAACGACGATTTCGAGCGGGCTATGAAAGAGTCGTACAGAAAAAAACTTTGGAGAGGATAAAATGGGCGACGTCAAAGTAAGAATTTCCAAAAGAGGACCGTTTCAGCTGGAACTGAAGCTGACTTATCCGATTGCGCGGAAGAAAAAAGTCGAAACCAATATGTATGATTTCACCGGCTATTTTTTTATTCCGTCCCAGTTGGGAATCAATCCTTCCACATATTCTTCCGAAGACTTTTTTGATGATTATTTTTCTTACACGCGTTTCGGTATTCTCGATTTTTCGCTGGACGATTTGCTTAACCATCATATTAAAACCAACCCTCTCTGGAGAATCGATTCTTTTGTTTCCGAAGATCACTTCGAGAAAGGGCAGAATCGCGAAGCGATCATTTACGAGCTGAAAACATTTTACAATATTTTTCATGACAGAATGGATGTTCTCAAATCGGAATTCCGTAAACTGAAGCACAAGGTGGACGAAGATGATTATCATCCTATTGAGATTTTTACCAACTACCGCGATAAGATTACAAAAGTGTTTGGGGTATTCCGCAAATACAGGGATTTTTTCTACGACGAACGTCAGGATGAAGAACTGAAATGGAGCTACCGCTGGGTTGATGAAGGAATCAGTCTCGATTACGAAAAACTGCTCTGGTACGTTTACGATACGGCGCAAATCGGAAGGGAAGAAGAGCTGGTGTCGATTTGCGCGCACGAGATCGAAGAAAATATCGATTACAGAAAATCGCAGGAATATCTTCATTATACATATAAATACAACAACAAAAAAAACGAGTCGTTTATCTTCCGTGAACACAGTATCCGCAAATGGGCGGAGTTGAATCTGCACATGTCGCGAACCGATTCCCATAATCCGAAACAGGTCAGTCTGCTTCTGATTTCCGTTTCAACCGGAATAGCGATGTTTATTTTTCTGTTGCTGACGTTGCTGATTGTCAACAAGTTTATGAATCAGCCGGCATTGTGGATTCTCAGCGGTGTTCTTGCCTATGTGCTGAGGGACCAGATTAAAGACAACTTAAAAGAATATTCCAAAAAGATGTCGCCGATGTTCGCGGCCGACCGGGAACAGCATCTGATTGACCCGAAGAGCCGCAGACGCAGCGGATTCAGCCGTGAATGGATGTCGTTTACCCGAATGGACCGTCTGCCGGCTCCGATTAGGGAATTGCGGGAACGCGATAAAAACAAACTGGATAAGTATCTGCTGTCCGAGAACATTATCCGCTTCGAAAAACGGACCAAATTCCGGAGCCGCCGTCTGACGCAGAACCATCCGCGCCTTCCGAGTGTCACCGATATACTCCGGTTTGATTTGCGGCGCTGTTTTTATAAAATGGATACGGCTGTCGAGGATTTGTTTGTGCTGAATGACGACAACCGCCTGGAAACGGTTCAGGCAAAGCGTGTTTATCACATCGGCCTGATTTTTTCGATTACCGAAAAAGAAAGCGGGATGAAACAGTCGGTTTACAATGATTACCGGTTCAGAATTGTCGCTTCCGGAGAAGAAATCCTGAGAATCGAAAGAGTCAAAGGGTAACAAGTTGACACGGAAGGTCCCTTGTGGTAATGTGACAACAGGTTCTCTCAGAGACAGGAGAAGTATGTGAACGAAACAAAAATTCCTTTATTGTTTGCCCACAGAGGCGGAAAAACAGATGCTCCCGAGAATACGTTGGCGGCATTCCGGTGGGTGCTGGAAAATAAGATTCCGGCAATCGAACTGGATGTTCACCGTTGCGCAACCGGAGAGCTGGTTGTGATTCATGATTTTCATACGAAACGAATTTGCGGAACGGATTACAGTGTCGAAGAGACTCCTTTTATCGTTTTGCGTTCGCTCGACGCCGGGTCTTCGTTTGATGCCCGCTTTGCCGGAGAAAGAATACCGCTGCTTGAAGAGGTTATCGATCTGCTCGGCGACCGTGTTTTTTACGATATCGAAATCAAAACGCCCCATTTTTTCGGCGACAGCAAATTGACGGATGATGTTCTGAAAATGGTCGGGGAAAAGGGGATTGCCCATTGCAGTATGATTTCCTCTTTTAATCCCTTTGTCGTACGGCGTGTCCGAAAGAAGGGATTTCCGTTGACGGCGGTCATTTTTGCGGAAGACGATGATGTTCCGTTTGTGTTTAAACGGGGACAGGGGTGGTATATTGCCCGTTCCACACATCTCAAACCGGGGCGGCAGCTGATTGAGTCGGGACGGATGTGCAAAGGACTTAAAAAAAGAAATTTGCCCTTAATGACATGGACGGTTAACGATGCCAGAGAGGCTTTGCGGCTGAAAAACGCAGGTGTTGTCGGAATCTGTACCAACTGTCCGCTCACATTAAGGGATGCCGGGATTTGCTGATGAAAAGAAGCGGGTTCGGTCTTTTGCTTATGCTGCTGACGGCAGCTGTTTCGTTCGCCTATGACGATGACGGCGATGTTGTCGAGTTTATCGTAGATGAGGACGGTAATTTTGTCCGCGAATATCCGTTTTTGGAAGAAGAAAACGACCGTGATTCGGACGCGGATGCCGGCAGAGATGTATCCGTCGAATCCGTGCAGATGAGTCCCGCAAAGCGTCCTGCTGCCAGAACATCGTTAACGGTCAGTCTCTTTTACCCCTTTTATATGGGAACGGGAGTCGATTTTGTCGAAGATTATGCTTTCGACCCGAATTACGGAGGAACACCCGTTGCCGTCAAACTGAACGGCGGCGTTGACATCGAACTGCGTTGGGTTATTCTGAAGTATCTTCTTGTCGGCGGCGGTTTTTCATGGAGCGGAACTTTTCTGTTCGATGATACCAACAATTTTCTCGATACCAGTAATTCCTCGATGAAAGTGCTGACGCTTCGGGCTCTGGTCGGCGGAATTTTTCCGTTGGCTTCATGGGTTTCCGTTTTCGGCGGTATTCAGGGCGGTTTTCTCCAACTGCTGGAATCGGGGTATCTGAAAGCCATTAATGCCAAGTACGATGAAATCGCGCTGCCGTGCGGAATGGTGGCCCCCTTCTTCGGTTTTGACTTTATTTTGCAGGAAGGTTTTTCGCTTTCCCTGAAGGCCGATTTTACGGCAGGATTTTCTTCGCCGAATAATCTGCTGAACCGGAATCGGGTCGAAACCGTTATGTATCCGGGAATTTACCTCGGATTCGGAATGGTTTTTTAAGTCTGACGGTATGACGGTCGGTGAGTCTGCGGTTTCCGCCAATCGGGTCATTATGAATTTGCGGGCCGGAACCCGCGAAGAGGCGGTTTGCGAGCTGGTTTCTCTTTTCTGCCGGACAGAAGAAAGAAGCGATGCGGACAATATTGCCGAGGCGGTGATGCGGCGGGAGAGAAAGGCTTCGACCGGGATACAGTGGGGGATAGCGATACCGCATGCCCGAATTCCCGCTATCCGGAACATAAAGGTCTGTATCGGGTATTCGCCGCAGGGAATCGATTTTCTGTCTCAGGACGGACTGCTTTCGCATATTATCATTTTAATCCTGTCACCCGAAGATGATTTTTCGGGGCACATTCGTTTTCTGGCGGAGCTGAGCGGACTTCTCAGTCTCTCCGGCCGGCGGCGTCGTTTGGAAAAAGCCGCAACACCGGAAGAAGTGGTCTCCGTTTTTGCGGGAGGGCGTTATGGAAATAACTGAATCGGATCGACGTTTTCTGTTAAATATGTTTGTCTCTTTGGCAAAATCACCGAGTACATCTTCCGCCGACTCTTTGGCAAAACCGACGAGCGAGGGACAGATTCGGCTTTTGGAGCGGCTGGCGTCACTGCTTTTCTCCTGGGGTTTGACCCCGGTTCTCCATGAAAACGGGTATCTGACACTTTATCTGCCGCCCTGCGAGGGGAAAGAGAAAACGGTTGCAATCGGGTTTTTGGCTCACGTCGACACGGCGCCCGATTGCAGCGGAGAGGGCGTTGTTCCCCGAATTGTCAGAAATTACCGCGGAGGGACAGTCAGACTGGAAAACGGAGCGATACTTTCTCCCGTCGATTTTCCCGATCTTCTCCGGTTTAAAGGAGGCGATTTGATTACATCGTCGGGGGATACGCTTTTGGGGGCCGATGACAAGGCCGGTGTTGCCATTCTTCTGGGGTTGATCCGCAAAACGGTTTTCGAAAAGACGGAACACGGGCCGCTCTATTTTATGTTTACCACCGATGAGGAGGTCGGTCGGGGTATGGAAAATCCGCCGCTGGACTCTTTTTCGCCGAAATATGCTTTTACGTTTGACGGCGGGACATTGGGGGAGGCGGAATACGAATGTTTCCATGCCGTATCCGTCACATTCCGGATTACCGGTAAAGTGATTCATCTGGGGCAGGCCAAAGGAAAGCTGACGAATGCGGTAGATGTCGCTGCCTCTCTGATTGCGGCTCTTCCTCCTGCCGAAAAACCGGAAACAACGGAGGACCGGGAAGGGTATTACTGCCCGATTTCGGCTTCGGGAGAGGTCGGACATGCCGTTTTAACGGTTCTTCTGCGCGATTTCGACGAGAAAAAAATAGAAGAAAGAATTGCTTTTTTGCATGATTTGGCTGCCTCGACGGAAAAAAAATATCCCGGGTCCCGGATAGAAATGAGGACGGAGTATCAGTACCGGAACATGAAGTCGATGATTCCTTCTTTTCTGATCGATTTTCTTGTAAAGACAATGGAAGAAACCGGTATCGAGCCGAGAATCGAATCGGTCAGGGGCGGAACGGACGGTGCCCGTCTGAGTGAAATGGGGATTCCGTGTCCGAATCTGTTTACCGGCGGTCATAATTTTCACAGCGGACTCGAGTGGCTTGCTTTGCCGGCCTTTTACAAGGCCTTCGAATTGGGCGCGGCGCTGGTCCGAAAAGCGGATTCTTTGCAAAATTAAGACTCTTTCGTAAAATTTATATTGATTTTTTTCTTTTTTGTGATATATTTTAAGTTGTGAGAAAAGCTGTTATTTTATTTTTAATTATCTCCGGTCTCTTTATGGCGTGCGGTGAATTTACGGTTATCGAGGAAACGACGGCACGGAATGCCGGTTTCGTCACCCTTTCCGCTTTTGAAGAGGGGCGCATCCTGAAACCGGGAGAAAAAATAAAATACGGATTTTCGTTTACGGATGAGGCTGCGAATATTGTTTCGTACCGGATTTCGGTTGTCGATTTGACGGCGGATGAAACGGTCTTTTCGGGCGAACCGATCCGGCTGCGGGATGCGGCGGAAGAAACCGGAGCCGATACGGAAACATCTTCCGACGGAGACGGAAATCTTTCCGGTGTGCCGGCTGAGGATCTTTCTTCGGCGGAATCTTTGCCGAACGGAACGGCCGGAGAAGATTACAACGGTGTTGTTCCGGTTCCGGAGACATTGACGGACGGTTATTACGCTTTTTTCTTTTCTTTTTCGGATTCGCAGGGGAAGGAGGCCGGTTCCGTCAGCGCATCTTTCTTTGTCTCGTCGGCACAGCTGAAAGTTAATTCGCTGGGTTCGTACCCCGCGGTGATTTATCCCGGCGGCGAGAGCCTTCTGTACACGGATATAACGGCTCCCGAAGGCTTCGATTCGGATGTGGTGTGGACCTGCAACGGCGTCGAGATTTACCGGACCCGTCTGAAAAATATGGCACCTGCGGTCAAATGGCGTGCGCCTGCGGATAAGACGGCAGTCGAAATGACGGTCGGGGTTTATCCGTGCGATCCTCCCGCGGGACAGACTTTTTCGTTTCCGCCTCCCGTATCGCTTTCTTCGACAATTTTTATATCGGTCAGCCAGCCGGTTGAAAGCGGTGATTTCCGTCCCGATTCCGAATACGATCTGCTGTTCCATTTCCGCGGAGAGATGAATGATTACTCTCCGTATGCGAAGGGTCGGAAAATTTCGGTTAAGGGGAATCCTCAGCTGGCTTTCGATTCGAATGTATTCGGATATTCGTTCGGCGACGGTGCCGCTGTTGAGGTAGCTGTCGATGACGAATCGGTTTTGGGTTACGAAGGGTCGGCTTTTGTTCCGGCGACGGTTGATTTCCGTCTGAATCTGAAATCGCAGGCGTCCGGCAGAATCTTTTCGGTCAGGGATTCGGCGGACAAAACCGTTTTTTCGCTCTCGAAGAACGCCGGCAGACTGCAGCTGACAGCGGAACTTTCATCCGTTCCTCTGACACAGTCTTTGAATCTTACCGACTATGTGCTGACCGATTTAACCAGATTGAGTTTTTCCGTTTTTCAGGATACGGTCGGAAAACAGTTTTCTTTCGTCTGGGGACTTGACGGATATTCCGTATCACGCACGGTCTTCGGTTACGATGCGTTGCGGCGTACTGCGGGAAAAACGTTAACGATCGGCGGCGATAACGGTTATACGGGCGTGATAGACGAACTCGGTATTTTCCGGATAGGTGACAGGGTTTCCGATTCTCTCTTTGCGGAAGCGGTCCGGAAAAGATTCGGCGGTGACTGTCTGCTGGCGGACGACTTTGTCGGAGTCTCCTGTATTTCTTCTTACAGAAAATTCCCGTCGGTTCAGCCTTCCGGTATTATAACCGTTGCCGGTGATGATGTTCTCGAAACGGTTGCGTTCGAAGTTCCGAACGACAGCTTCTCGGTTCAGATTGTCGTGGCGGAGGACCGCTTCTCCGGCGGGTCCGTCGATATGAAGGCGGTGACACTGGATGACAGTCGGGAGTGGGCTGCGGAAGCGCTGTTTGCCTCTCTTGATCTGAAAAACAGCCGGTTTACTTCGGAGGCCGGGGAATATGAGTATTCGGCAAACGGTTCGATTTTCGGATTGTACCGTTTGGATTTTCGTAAGACACCCGCAGGCTGGGTTTGTGAATTCGGCGGGAAGGAATTCCCTGTCAATATCCCGAACGGTGCCGCTGTAGCTGTCTCGGCTTTTGCCGCAACGGGTGAATCGTTTTCTATCGACAGTCTTGTCCTGTTGGGCTCGCTTTCGGGACAGGCAGATCTTTATAAAACACCTGTTTCACTGAGCTGGCAGCCGTAATCGGAGGGAAATTCGTGCCGGGTTTCCTTCGGAAGGGGTCGCCTGTTCTTCTGTTCTGTACTCTTTTCTTTTTTTTCGCTTCCGTTCACGCTTTTTCGCAGACTCTTTATTTTGTATACAGCGATCCGGCAGAAACGGAAGAAGGAAGCACTCTTTCTTACGATAAGAGGAAGGAGGAAATCAGAGAACTGATTCTTCTCGATTTACCGTTTCTTTTGGGAACGAACCGGTTTCGGGAAGTTTCCGCAGATGCCCCGAAAAGGGAAGCTCTCGAGAAAGCGATGCTTTCCCGTGTAAAGAGAGCCGACAGCGACGGAGATAACGGAACCGGTACGGAAAACGACGGTCGCGGAGAAACCGGTACCGGAACGGCTGAAGCAGCCGAATTGCCGTCAGAAGCGGAAGGAGAGAACACCGAAGAACTTTCCGACGGGGGCAGCCTGACGGAACCCGATCGGAATACAACACCGTGTGATCCTCTTTTTGCTCTTATCGGTATCGGGGATGCTTCCGCGAAAGATGCTTTTGTTTATATACGCATCAAAAAGGCGGAAATCGGAACGCTGCCCGACGAAAGATATTTCGGTGAAACGGTATTTGATTTCTTTATGGCCTTCGATAACAGAACGGAGATTTTCCACTCGGAAATTCATGCTGTCGGATTGGCGGCCGCGGAAGAAGAGGCGATGCGGGAAATTGCTCTCTCGCTGCGGATTTCGCTTAAATCGGTACTGAATGCGCTTTTCGGTAAGGCCGGTTCACCCTATATCGTCAATTTTATCAATAATAAAAAGGTTGTTATTGCTCACGGACGGCGTCAGGGAGCTTTTCCCGGAGCTTTTTACCGTATACTGCGGCATGAAATAGGGGAAGACGGGGAAGTCGGTGAGCGGATTATCGGTCGGCTTTACGTGGAAAAATGTGAGGAAGACTACAGCTTCTGCCGGATTCTTTATGCCCGCGAACAGCCGGTGCCGGGAGACGGAATTTCCAAAATTCCCGGATCGGGGGTTCATCAGTCACTCGGATACGATTTGCTGATTTCTTCGCTCCCGGTTACAGAAACAGAGTCCGATATTTATGTCAATCATCTGCTCGGATCCCGCTGGGTGGTTAACAGGGAGATGCCTGTTGCCAAGCCTGCTTTCGGGTTTGAAATCCTGACGGGAACCTCTGCCCGGCTTGATACCGTCGGCATGATGAAGAGCCCCGTCATCGGGAATATCTTTGCGGGAATGCAGGTTGACCGCTTTTTTCACCGCTTCTCTTTCTCGCCGTTTGTCGATTTGGGATTTGCGTTTACTTCCAACGCAGCGGAAAACAAAAAACCGCTTATGTGGTTTACCTGTAAGGCCGGAGCCCGGTTTCTTTGGATGGTTCACGAGCAGGTCGGGGTTTATCTGGAGGGAGGCTATATCTCCTGGCTGGGGATTCCGGGAAAAGAGGCGGTATACGAAGATTCGCAATACATTTACTATGCTCCGAACGATTATACCGGAGGATTCGGCGGTGTCGGCGTAACGGTTATGTACTGAGAGGCGGATGATGAAAAAGAATCGTATAAAAAGAAAACTGGCGGATAGCGGAATCATTTTTATCGAGAACGAATTCTCGGCTCTCCTTTTCGGAGAAACGGAAAATTGGGAAGAAAAAATCAACGCCGGTTGTCTGGCGGCGAAAATAACCGCCAAACCTGTAGCCAATTACATTCTCTGCCGTAACGGGGAGAATCCGGAGGCACCGGTAATTCCTTCCTGTTCGGATGACGAAACGGACGGAATCGAATACGATGTGGCCGTGATCGGCGGCGGTGTTGTCGGGGCGGCTGTTCTGCGGGAACTCTCGAAATGGAACCTGAAAGCGGTTCTGTTGGAAAAAGAGTGCGATTTGGCCTTTCACGCGTCCGGCCGGAACGACGGAATGATTCATCCCGGATTTGCGGCAAAACCGGGTTCCAAAAAGGCGTACTACAATGTCCGCGGGAATGAGATGTACACGCAGCTGACAAAGGATTTAAAAGTTCCTTTTGTCCGAAAAGGTTCGATGATTCTGCTGGCAAATCCGCTGTACCGGCTGGCGGTGCCTTATATGTTGCGGCGGGCCCAAAAAAACGGCGTTCCCGGATGCCGTTATTTGTCGAAAAAAGAGCTGTACCGCGAAGAGCCGAATTTGGCCTGCCGGGCGGCCGGGGCTTTTCTGATGCCGACGTCGGGGCAGCTGTCCCCGCAAAAGCTGGTTTGCGCATTGGCCGAAAACGCGGTGCAAAACGGCGCCGCCGTGCGGTTGCAGACGGCCGCGGTGGATTTCCGTTTCGAGAAAAACCGGATTACGCAGATTGTCACCAACAGAGGCGTGATAAAAGTGCGTGCCGTAGTCAATGCGGCAGGCGGTTGGGCGGATTGGGTGGCGGCCCGTGCCGGCGACCCGCTGTTTACGCTGCATTTCCGCAAAGGCGAAGATCTCATCCTCGATAAAAAAAGTTCCGCTTTCATTCGACGGATTTATGCGATGCCGCGGCTTTCGCAGGTGAAAAGCAAATCGAAAGGAGGCGGACTGGTGCCGACGGTCGAAGGGAACACCCTTGTCGGTCCCACTGCGCACGAAGTCTGCTCCCGGGACGATTATTCGACGGCCCGCGGTGATGTTCTCGAATTGGAAAAACATATCCGGTTAAACGAAAAACTTTCCGACCGTCAAATCATTACCTATTTTGCCGGGATTCGGGCCTGCAGTTACGACGAAGATTTTATTGTCGAACCGTCGAAACGGGTGGACAATCTTTTTCATTTGGCGGCCATCCAGTCTCCGGGACTGGCAAGCGCGCCGGCTTTGGCGGAAGAGGCGGTCGATTGGGTCGTCAAATTGCTCTCCCGGGAAGAACCGGTTTCTCCCAACCCCTCGTTCAACCCCGTTCGCGAAGACAAACGCTACGACTACGATCTTATGAGCGAAGAAGAAAAAGATGCTTTTCTGAAAGAAAATCCGCTCTACGGCAAAATTGTCTGCCGGTGCGAGCAGGTTTCGGAGGGAGAGATTCGGGATGTTCTCCGTTCGCCGGTTCCGCCGACAACGCTTGACGGAATACGCCATCGGGCGCGGGCAATGACGGGACGCTGTCACGGAGGCTTTTGTACACCGAAAATCGTCCGCATCATGATTGACGAACGGAAACTGAAGAGTGCCGATATCGTCAAAAAGAACCGTTTCTCGCCGCTCTTTTTCGGCGAAACGAAGGAGGAGCAATGAGATACGGCGAATGCGATGTGGCGGTGATCGGCGGAGGACCGGCCGGACTGGCGGCCGCAACGGCTGCGGCAACGGAAGGGGCATCGGTTTGTCTCTTCGAGCGCGAGGAAAAGACCGGCGGAATTCTGAAACAGTGTATTCATGACGGATTCGGTCTGATTCGGTACGGGGAAAAACTCTCCGGTCCCGAATATGCGTATCGGGAATGGTTGCGCTTTCGGGAAAGCGGGGCGGAGCTGCGGCTCGAAACATTCATGACGGCAGTCGAAAAAGAAGGGAACGGCTTTCTGCTGACATTGACCGACTCGCAGGGGATTTTGAAATATCGGGCAAAGACACTTGTGGTTGCCTGCGGCTGCCGCGAACGGACCGACCGCCAGGTCGGCATCCACGGCTTTCGGCCGGCCGGAATTTTTACGGCGGGTCAGGCGCAGGCTTATATCAACCTGGACGGGCGCATGCCGGCGCGCCGTTGTCTCATTTTGGGCAGCGGCGATATCGGGTTGATTATGGCGCGGCGGTTGACGCTGGAAGGAGCGGAAGTGGTCGGCGTGTACGAAATCAAGCACGAACCGGCGGGACTCAGTCGGAATATCGCCCAGTGTCTGACCGATTTTTCGATTCCGCTTCATTTGGGATGTACGGTGACGGAAGTGGCCGGTCGGGATCGGGTTGAAGGAGTTTATACGGTCAGGGTCGACAAAAATCTGGTTCCGATTGAGGGAACGGAAGAATTTGTTCCGTGCGACACGCTGATTCTCTCGGTCGGACTGATTCCGGAAAACGATGCTTTTGAGGCTCTCGGTTGGGAAATCGATCCGGTGACGTCGGGACCCCGTGTCGATTCGTGCGGAATGACCTCGGTGCCGGGTGTTTTTTCCTGCGGCAATTCGCTTCATGTCAACGATCTGGTCGATTATGTTTCCGAAAGCGGCGAAACGGCCGGAAAGGCGGCCGCCGCCCGGTGCCGCGCATCGGAGAGCCTTCCGGGACGGCCGATTCCCGTTCGGGCCGGATCCGGAGTCGGAGCGCTGGTTCCGCAGTCGGCGGCGGCCGAAGGGAGCGCCAACCCGGTCGACTTCTTTTTCCGCAGCCGGCAAACGCTTGCATCCTGCCGTTTATCGGTAACGGCCGACGGAAAAGAGATTTTCAGCCGCCGCTACGAAACGGTGCGGCCGCCCGAAATGGAAAAGGTGACGCTCGATTTGTCGCTGCTGCCGCCCGGAACCGGGGGGCTGCTCTTTTCGCTTTTGCCCGATGAGTGCGGCAGTGTCGAATCCGAAACCGCCGGGTACGAAATCATTGACGAGACGGTCTGTATCGAATGTCCGCGCGGCTGCCGTTTGCGAATCGGGCGGCGGCCGGACGGATCAATCGCCGTTTTCGGCAACAGCTGCCCGAAAGGGAAACTGTACGGGGAGCGGGAAACGGAGAATCCGCACCGCGTTTTGACAACCACCGTGAAAACCGTTTTCGGCGACTGTCCGCGGTTGGCGGTTCGCACCGACGGCCCCATTCCGCGGTCGGCGTTAAAAGATGCGCAGCGGCTGACGGACGCGGTGACGGTTCGGGAAGCGGTTCTTCCCGGGACGGTTTTGATACAGAATTTCGGCGGATGGGGCGTCAATCTGATTGCCGCATCCGAATGTCATCCGTAAGGAGGTTAAGATGAGTCGCAAAGAAGAGTTCATGCCGCCGTGGTCCGATGAGGCCCCCGAAGCCGGCAGTTACCGTTCCGTTTTTAAGTGGGGCGATCCGTCCGGATTCAAACATCCCAACCGGAAACTTTACCGCTACATGAAAGAACAGTTTCGGCTGACCGATGACGATTTCCGCGTGCGCGTCAGGGAAGGACGGGAGAAAGTCTCTCTTGCCGGGATGCCCTCCCGGCTCGAGACGAAACACCGTACCGCTTTGGCGGCGATTGTCGGCGACGAAAATGCGGCCGATGACGATTACAGTCGGGTTTTTTACTCGGTGGGAAAAACGCAGGAAGAGGCGTTTGAATTGAGAGAAGGCGTCGTGAAGCATGCGGCCGATCTGATTCTGCATCCGCGCAATACGGATGATGTGGTTGCTGTCGTCCGCTACTGCGACGACCACCGGATTCCTCTTTATGTTTACGGAGGCGGCTCTTCCGTCAACTTCGGATTTCGGCCGATGGCGGGCGGAGTCATGGTCGTGATGAATACCCACATGAACCGGCTGCTGGAAGTGAACGAACTGAACAAAACGGCGACCGTCGAAGCCGGGATGCTCGGCCCCGCCTACGAATCGGCTTTGAACCGGGCAAAAGAGCTTTTCGGAACAAAACGAAACTATACAAACGGTCACTTTCCCCAGTCGTTCGAATACTCGAGTGTCGGCGGCTGGGTGGCAACACTCGGGTCGGGGCAGGAATCTTCTTATTACGGTGATGCTTACGATTTGGTGATGGGCGTGGAGATGGTGACGCCGCGCGGAGTGATCAATACGCATGTTTATCCGGCAACCGCAACGGGGCCGAAAATCCTCGATATGATTAAAGGCAGCGAAGGAACGTACGGTATCATCACACGGCTGACAATGAAGATTTTTTATCTGAGTGACGAAACGAAATACGGCGGTGCCTACGTCTTTAAAGACTGGGAGACGGCGGTGACGGTCTGTCGGGAAATTTCCCAAGGGGAATTCGGTTTTCCGGGAGTTTTGCGAATCTCCGATGAAGAAGAGACCGATATGGGGCTGCGGCTTTACGGTGTTGCGGGAACGCCGCTCGATACAATTATGAAACTGTTCGGTTTCAGAGAAATGAAGCGGTGTCTGATGCTTTTCCGCACCTGCGGTGAAAAACATTTTTCAAAAAATGTTTACAGGCAGGTTAAAAAAATCTGCCGCCGTCACGGCGGACTGCCGCTGACATCGTATCCGGTTAAAAAATGGGATCACGGCCGTTACCTCGATCCTTATTTGAGAGAGGACTTAAACGATTTCGGAATGGTGCTCGATACAACCGAGTGCGGTGTTACATGGGAGAATCTTCACCGGGTTCATGCCGAAGTGCGCCGTTTTGTCAAAAGCCGTCCTCTGACCGGTTGTCTGACGCATGCGTCTCACTTCTATCCCGAAGGGACCAATCTTTATTTTATTTTTTTCTGCAAAGTCAAAGATATGGAAGATTATATTTCCCTTCAAAACGGAATTTTCGAAGCCATTCAGAGAGCGGGCGGATCGCTTTCCCATCATCACGGTGTCGGCAGAATGATTGCTCCGTGGATGGAAGAGCATCTCGGCAAAAACGAAACCGATGTGCTGAAACTGCTGAAAAATCATTTCGATCCCAACGGAATTTTCAATCCGGGGGGACAGATGGGGCTGGATTACCGTCCGGGTGATTTGAACGGGCGTGACTGGCGGGGAATCCGACGCTGAGTTTCTCTGCTTGACAAAACAATGATTAATTTGTATAATCGGAAAAATAAAGGAGATAAGTATGTCTAAAGCCAATCGTGGAAAAGGAACTTTTGAAAGATATAACCGCGGAAAAGGAGTTTGTCCGGTTTGTGCCCGTACAAATATTAAGGCAACTTACGAAGTGGAAGTCGGCGAAAAGAAAGTGACCGTTTGCAAGCAGTGCAAAGCGGGGCTGGCTCACGGCAAGCTTCAGGATAAAGTTGCGGCTCTGTAACGGGTTGCCCGTACACAGAAACCCCGGTCCGACGGCCGGGGTTTTTATTTTCCGTCCGGTTACAAATTTAATTTTAAATTAAATTCTTTACACCCCCCGAATTCCGTTGTAATATAAACACAATCATAATAACAGGAGAAGTTATGAAACGGTTTGGGATTTTTGTGTTTGCATTATTGTTCTTATCGGGATACCTGTTTGCCCAGGAAAATGAGACGGCAGACGGGGCCGATGCGCCGACGGTTGAAGTAGCCGATCCTGCCGATGAACCGGCGGCCGACGATGTTGTCCGCGTGTTTGAAGGCGGGAAAAAACTGAAAGGGGTGAAGGTTTACGAGAACCGGATATACAGAGACAGTCTGAGAGGAATTTTCGGCAATTATATTGCCTCCTGGGTTATCGCCGGAGATATCAAAGACGGGCTTGACAAAACGGTAACCAATGAGGATGTGGTCGCTCTTATGGACCGGCTCAGAGAAAAAGATGAAATCGAGTCGCTTGATTTCTATTACACATTTGATGCCAAAGATCGGGTGACTGTTCATGTTGTTCTGATTGATAATCCCGGTTTCCGTGATTTCGAGGGAACCGTTACTCTCGACCGGATTGACTTCTACTGCCGCAACAATTTCTTTGTCAACCGCCGGGCGCTCGGTGATGCCGTTAATCTGGATAAGAAAGGAACCTACACCTCGGAGGAAATCAAGGAAGCCGTTGCGCGTATCGATGATTTATATGTTTTTAACGATATTTCCTGGGGTCTCAGAGAAGAGAAAAAGGATAAGGACGGGAATCCCGTTTATGCGCTTCAGATTATTGTTTCCGAGTACGGCGGAAGCAAGGAAGTCCGTACAAAAGAAATTACCGTTTCCAAAATTCAGTTCCTCGGAAACTGGTATACCCAAAACTGGGTTTATTTGAGAGAGCTTGATTTCAAGGCCGGTGATACCGTTACGGTCGAACAGCTTGATGCCGCTGCCCAGAAACTTATGAATTTGGGTGTTTGTACATCGGTAGACTGGGGTATTATTTATGATGCGGACGGTAATGTTATTCTTGTTTTTGTCACAAAAGATAAACTGACTCTGCTGCCCCAGTTTGACCTGGCGTTCGGTTCCGATCAGTTGAGACTCGGTCTCGGTTTCTGGGATAAAAACTTTTTGGGAACAAAAAGCACCATTAATTTCAAATTTACATTAAAGGACCTGATGCCGACTTTCAGTCTGGCTTTCTCGGTTCCGAAGATTGCCAATACTTACTTCAACTATGAGATGTCCGTCAGCTATGACTCGACCAATAAGTATACGGAAACAAGAGGTACGGCAGGAGAGGCTGTCGAAAAGCGGACGAAAGGTTACCGGGAAAACACGGTGAATACTTATGCAAAAGTCAGCTACTCGCTGGAATTGGCCGATTCCAAGCAGATTATGTGGTATCAGTCTTTTGCTTTTACGGTCGGATATGACTTTATTCAGTCTCAGAAGTCCGACAGCTCCCGCTACTTGGGAATGCCCGAAAAATTTGCTACCGGTTGGCTGAATCTTGCCGAAGATTTCGAGTATGACGAAGATTTCATCGGTTTCGGTCATTATATGAACTTCGATTTCAATTACAGTTTTAACAACTACCGTCGTGACGGCGGATACCGCGATAAAGGTATCAGTTTCAGCATTACGGATTCGATCGGTCTGCCGATTGCCCTTGACGGTTATATGACAAAAAACAGGGATGACGGATCGGCGATTACCGAAAAGATTTACAATAAAATCGATACGAATTTCACATTCCATTATATCCCTGTTCAGTGGTTCGAATTCAAAGGTTATGTCGCAACGGGATATACCACGACCAATATCGTGGCCAAGCAGTTCTATTTCGGAAACCGTTCGCTTGCCAGAAATATTCCGACCAATATGCAGGGAAGCGGTAAAGGTTACTATAGAGGTAATTTCGACGTCTGTTTTACCCCGCCGATTCCTTATGTCAACAAAATCGTGATTATCGAATTGGACCTGTTTGCCGATGTCGGTAATTACGGAAACGACTACAAAAAGATGTGGTCGGAGATTCCTATCTGGTCGACGGGTATCGGATTTAACATTTACGTGCCTTTCTTTGAAGGTTTGTATTTGGGACTGGACCTTTCCTGGGGACCGAACAACATCAAGGAAAAGGACGGAAAACCGTTGTTTAACTTCGGTGTCAGCAAATTTTACTGATGATTTTGCGGCAGCCTTACGGCTGCCGTTTTTATATGGGTAGGGTTATGGAGGAATCGACGCTGTTTTTCAAGTCGACATTCGAGCGTCTGTCCGGAGAAAAGCAGGAAAAGATACGGAGTGCTGCCATTAAAATTTTTGCGGAGAACGGTTATACGAACGCAAAGATGAAGATGATTGCCGATGAAGCCGGAATTTGTGTCGGATCATTGTATCAGTATTTCGAAACAAAGGAAGAAGTCTTTCTGGATGCGGTTCAGACAATGAAAAAAGAGCTGGAATCGGTACTGCTGCCTTTGGCTGCCGGTGACGGACCTTTCTTCGAAAAAGTGGAAACTGTTTTGAGAACCCTTCAGCGGTTTTCGCTCCGTCATCCTTATGTGAATAAGATTTACAACGAAATGACATCGGAGGGGAATTTTCAGCTTTCCATGCGGATAGCCGAAGAGATTGAAAGCGTTTCGGCGTCCTGTTACCGGACCATTATCGAAACTGCCAAAAAACAGGAATCATTTCCGCAGGCAATCGATGAAAGAATGTTTGCTTTTTGTCTGGATAACCTCTTTATGATGATGCAGTTTTCTTATTCGTGCGAGTATTACAAGGAAAGAAAGAAGATTTATCTGGGGGAAGAAAAAAGCGGTGATGACGAATTTGTTATCGCTCAAATGATGAGGTTTATCAGGGGTGCGTTCTGTTTTTCCGGATAAATTTTAAAAAAAAACTTGCATTATCGGAGAAACGGGGGTACAATATAATAAATGAACCGCAATTCATTTATTACAATTTTTTAACAGTAGGAGAATGATTATGTCAAATCGACCCGGTTATGCGATACAGGAGTATCACGACACTCAAAAAGTAATGGATCAGCTGAATGCACTGATTCGTCAGCCGATTCGCGGTATTAAAAAAGAAGCGATGGATAAATATTTGGAATATTACGAAACCAAATGTCAGAAGTCGAAGGCGATGATTCGGGAAGCGATGAATTACATCCCCGGCGGGGTTCAGCACAATCTCGCTTTTAACTATCCGTTCCCGCTTGTTTTTACAAAGGCGGAGGGTGCCTATCTGTATGATATCGACGGTAACCGGTATATCGACTTTTTGCAGGCCGGCGGTCCGACGGTGCTCGGATCGAATCCTCCGAAAATCCGGGAGAAAGTTAAAGAACTGCTGGATACCTGCGGTCCCGTGACCGGACTCTTTCACGAATATGAGCTGAAATTGGCAAAACTGGTTTGCGAAACTTATCCCGGTGTCGAATTTTTCCGCGCTTTGAACTCGGGAACGGAAGCCTGTATGGCCGCCGCCCGTATCGCACGCTGCGCAACGGGTCACAAAAACATTGTGAAAATGGGAGGAGCCTACCACGGTTGGTCGGATCAGCTTTCTTACGGTTTGCGTGTTCCCGGACGCCGCAGCTTCGGATCGCACGGAATTCCGAAAAATATCTTTAAATATACGCAGGAGTTCTTTCCGAACGATATCAAGTCCCTGAAACGTGTGTTGCGGAGAAATGTTCTGCGCGGCGGAACGGCAGCCGTTTATATGGAGCCGGTCGGACCCGAAAGCGGAACACGTCCGTTGGATTACGATTTCCCCAAAAAGGTTCAGGCTTTGTGTAAAAAATACGGAGCATTACTGATTTTCGATGAAGTTGTGACGGGATTCCGCCTGGGGCCGGACGGCGCACAGGGCTATTTCGGAATTGTCCCCGACCTGACAATTTTCGGAAAAGTGATTGCCGGCGGGTATCCTTCCGCGGGTGCCATTGCCGGTCTTAATAAGTGGAGACCCTATCTTGCCGGCGGTTTGGATACCAAAAAAGAGGGCGAAAAGAAAGTCCATAAGGCTCATGTCGGCGGTACGTTGGCGGCCAATCCGCTTTCCTCTCTGGCCGGTTACTACACTGTCAAAGAGATTATCGATACCAATGCGTGCGAACGGGCCGGGGCTATGGGAGACCGTCTGACAAAAGGTCTTCAGGAGCTGATTAAAAAATACAATCTGCCGTTTGTGGCTTATAACCAGGGTTCAATCTGCCACCTGGAGACGGTCGGTACAATGCTCTTCTCGATCAGCCTTCTGAAGTTCTGGAAGATTCCTCATGTTTTAAAAGAAACGACACGGCGTCAGAAAATGATGCAGAAGATGGGAGCCGCTTACATGGCGGAAGGAATCGTGACTCTTGCCGGAAGCCGGATGTATACCTCCGCTGCCGATACGGAAGAGATTATTGACGATGCTCTGGCCCGTTTCGAAAGAGTCTTCAAAAATATCGCCGAAGGTGAAGAATAAGAGAGAGGTAGCGAGATGACACCGGAAGAAGCCCGAAAGATCGTTGTCGATGCCGGAAAGCGTCTGTTGAGAGAAGGCCTCGTTGCCCGAACATGGGGAAATATCAGTCAGCGAATCGACGGAAAACATATTGCCATCACACCGAGCGGACGTCCGTATGAAACTCTGAAGCCGGAGGATATTCCGATACTGAATATCGAAGATATGACGTGGGAAGGTCCGTACAAGCCGTCCGGAGAAAAGAAACTTCATGCGGCTGTTTATGCCGGAGATGAGAATATCCGGGCTGTGATTCATACGCATCAGATGAATGCATCAACCTGTGCCGCCGCCCGGAAGGCCGTTCCGGTTGCGGAAGAGTTTCGACCGATTCTCGGTGACGAGATTCTGTGTGCGCCGTACGGGCTTCCCGGTTCCAAGAAACTGACCAAAGGGACTGCCGCTGCCGTTTTGGGGCGGCCGGCAGCCTTTATGGCCAATCACGGAGCCGTTTGCGCCGCTGCCGATATGGAATGTGCTTTCGGGATTGCGGCTGCTCTCGAAAAGGCGTGCGGGAAATATATTCGCGATTCGTTTTCCCGTGTTTCGGGCGGAGAAGAGTGGAGTTCCGATGCGGTACGCAGTCATTATGTAAAGGATCAGAGTGTATGACGGATGCAGTAAAAGAAATAAGAGCGCTGGCTGAAAAAGGATTGGCGGCACCGGACGGGGCTGTTGCGGTCCGGAAAGACGGAATCTGTTACATTTCGGTCGCGGGAGCCGATCTGAAGAATCTGAATGAGACCGACTTAATCGTCGTTCAGGACGACTCGGATGTTTCCCCCGATGTTATGCCGAAAGAATATTTTCTCTATCTGGCACTTTTCGAGCGGTTCCCCCACATTAACGTTCTCTTCAGAACGGCGACCGAATCCGTGCTGACCGCATCGATTGTCGGACGGAAGATCAGACCGATGCTGGACGATATGGCGCAGATTGTCGGAGTTTCGGTACGCTGTGCGGATGAAGATGTTTTCGGAGATGCAAGAAAGATAGTCAATGCGACTTCCGCGATGAAAGACAGAACCGCTTTAATGATCCGCAATCAGGGAGCGGTTTGCGCCGGTCCGACATTCGACGATGCGGAAGTTTCCGCCGTCGTCTTTGAGAAAGCGTGCAAGACGGTTATCGAAACCTCTTTCCTCGGCGGAGGTCATTACATTAATCCGATCGAGTGCTGGCTGATGCACAAAGTTTATCAGTTGAAATATTCGAAACAGGCAAAAAAATAAGTCCGATAATCCGCGGGAGACAGTTCCTGCGGATTTTTATAAAAGGAAAGTCTATGAAATATCCGAGATTATTCGAACCGGGAAAAATCGGTTCTCTGGAAATTCGCAACCGTACGGTTATGACGGCAATGGAAATCGATTTCGGACGGTTTGACGGAAAAGTCAGCCGTTTGCAGTCCGATTACTATTATGAACGGGCACGGGGAGGAGTCGGATTGATTATCACCGGTATTACCCGTGTCGACTCTTTCACGGGGGTCGGGTCGCCGATGCAGCTTTCTGTTGCCGACAGCGGTAAAGTGCGTTCATTGCGAAAACTGACAGACCGGATTCACACCACCGGTGCGAAAATTTTCTGTCAGATACATCATCCGGGACGGCAGTCTTATACCGCATTAATTTATGTCTGGCCGATGATGGCCTTTTTTTCCAAAATTCCGGGATTTCTCAAAATATTCGGTCCGTTGGTTTCCTTTTATAAAAAATGGATGAAAGTGACGTTTGAACCGTCTGTCGTCAGTGCTTCGGATGTCATGTGTCATCACGTCGGACAGAAAGTCAGGGCTCTGAAAACAAAAGAAGTGAAAAAACTGGTTCGCCGGTTTGTCAAAGGCGCCTGTCGTGTTAAAGCAGCCGGATTCGACGGTGTCGAAATTCACGGTGCACACGGTTATCTGATTCAGCAATTTTTGTCGCCGAGAACCAATAAACGGACCGACGAATACGGAGGATCTTTTGAGAACCGTTTTCGCTTTTTAAAAGAAATTGTTACCGGGGTCAGAAAAGCGTGCGGACCCGATTTTCCGATTTCCGTTCGTCTTTCCGTCGATGAATTTTACAAAAACGAAACCGGTGACGGGCAGGGAATTACGCTGCCGCTCGGGATTGAAATCGCCAAGGCAACGGCGGCATTGGGCGTCGATGCGTTAAATATTTCTTCGGCAACTTACGAGACCATTAACTACTGGCTGGAACCGGTCACATTTACACCCGGATGGCGGGCCTATCTGGCGGAGGCGGTAAAAAAAGAGGTTTCCGTTCCGGTTATTGCCGCCAATCTGATCCGATCACCGGAGCAGGCCGAAATGCAGCTGGAGAAAGGAATTCAGGACTTTATCGGAATGGGGCGGCCTTTTCTGTGCGATCCCTATTGGGTCGAAAAGGTCAGAGAGGGGCGAGAAGAGGAGATTGTTTCCTGTATCGGGTGTCTCCACTGTTTCGAATCGTTGCTGGACGGAGCCTGGAAAGGGCAACCGATGCAGTGCGCCCGTAATCCGATTCTGGGGCGGGAAAAGCTGCTACGGACCACGGAACGGGACGGAGAAGGAAAATCGGCTGTGATTGTCGGGGCCGGGATGGCCGGCTTGACGGCGGCCCGCTATCTGTCGCTGCGCGGCTATTCGGTCGATGTTTACGAAAAAGAGGCGGCCGCCGGCGGGCAGGTTCTGCTGGCCGAAAAACCGGACGGAAAAAAGCCGCTCGGAAATTGTGTTCGCGAAGAGTTCCGTTATTGTACGGCTGCGGGGGTTCGTTTTCATTTCTCTCATGAAATCAGTGCCGGGGAAATCGTCAATTTAAAACCGGACCGGGTCATTGTGGCGACCGGTTCGCGGCCGTTTATGCCTCCCGTAAAAGGGAAGGAACGGGAGAATTGTTACAGTGTCAACGATATTCTCAATGAAAAGGTCTCTTTTTCCGGAAAGACGATTGCCGTGGCCGGCTCCGGGTTAACCGGATTGGAAACGGCCGCTTTCCTGGCGGAACGGGGCAATCACGTTATCGTCATCGAAATGCAGGATCGTATCGGTCCTTCCGCATACGTTCAGAATCTGGAGGATGTGACGGAACGGTTGAATAAAGCCGGTGCGGAAATGATGGTTTCCTGCCGGGTGGAAGAAATCAAAGCGGATTGTGTCAAACTGAATTTTCTCAAAGAAGGAGTCTGCCGGGAGATTGCCTGCGACGGTGTTGTTCTGGCTGTCGGTAACCGCAGCTGCCGTGATTTGTATGAAGAATTAAAAAAGATTCCTGGATTGAATGTATCGGCTGTCGGAGATACGGTTCGTCCCGGGAAAATTGCCGATGCGGTTCGCAGTGCCTGCCGGGCCGCTCTGTCCGATCGGTAACTGTCGCCGTTACCCGCAATATGTCGGCGACCGCCCGTCATCGGGCGGCCGCTTTCCCGGCCAGCTGACCGCAGGCCCCTTCGATATCACGCCCGCGGCTGCGTCTTAATGTCATATTGATGCCTTTGGCCGCGGCCGCATCCATAAAACGGCGGACCCTGTTTCCGGACGGGCTTTTGAATTCCAGTGCCGGCGTCGGGTTCCACGGAATGAGGTTGACCAGAGGCAGGTGAAAACCGTGCAGAAAGCGGCAGAGGTTTTCCAGATCTTTTTCCGAGTCGTTGAAGCGGTCGATTAAAACATATTCGAAAGTGATACGCCGCCCGACCGAATCCTGATAAAGCAGCAGTGCGCGTTTCAGCTCTTCCAGAGGATATTTCCGGTTGACAGGCATCAGTTGCGACCGTTTTTCGTTATCGGGAGCGTTCAGCGAGACGGCCAGTTTCATCGGCATTTTTTCTTCCGCCATGCGGATGATGCCGGGAACAACACCGCATGTCGAAACCGTAATTTTCCGTTTGCCGAGATTGCAGCAGTCTTTGTCGCAGAGAATACCTACCGCTTTACAGACTTCATCGAGATTGCAGAGAGGCTCTCCCATACCCATGAAGACAATATGACTGATCGGACCGTTTTTTTGGCGGATGCGGATGAATTCTTCGACGATTTCGGCCGCCGTCAAATTCCGCTTGAGTCCGCCGAGTGCCGTATGGCAAAAGCGGCAACCCATGGCACATCCGACCTGTGTCGAAAGGCATGCTGTTCGTCGTCCTTTGTCTGTCGTCAGTGCGACCGTTTCGATAACGGCATCATCGGGAAAGCGAAGAACGATTTTGACTGTCCCGTCGCACGATATCCGTTCTTTCAGAATTTCCGAGGTCAGGAGAGTTCCTTTCTCTTTTAATTCATTTCGCAGCGATTTCGGTAAATCGCTCATATCATCGACGGAATCGGTTCCCGAATAAATATCCTTAAACAGCTGACGGGCCCGGAAAGGAGGTGACAGATTCCATTCCGTCATCAGTTCTTCGACTGTCTTTCCTGTCAGGCCGATCATGAATTACGCACAGTCCTCAGCTTGCTTTCAACCAGCGGATTGGACATACCCATTGAGAGGTAGGAGAGAAGAATGGCCTCGGCATTGGCTTTTTCTCCCATGCACATATAGCAGTCGGCCATTTCGACGTAGGCCCGGAAATGACGCGGTTTCTGCATTCTAAGCTGGTTCAGCTTGTTGATAGCCTCGTTGTAAAGATGCATTTCTTTGTAGACAAGAGCGATTCCCAAAACAGCATACATATCGTAGTCGATATTGAGAGCCTTTTTGTAATAAGGCATTGCTTTTTCGTACTGTTTGCAGATTCGGTAGGCATCTCCCAACCGGGTCAGGATAATTTTGTTGTTCGGGTCATTTTTTAAAATGGCGTTCCAATAGTAAATCGATTCTTCGTTTTTGCCCAGTCCCCGGCAGCAGTCGGCCATACCGTAAAGGGCGTAAAAATTTTCGGGTTCGATCTTCAGTGCCTTTTTAAAGTAATCGACGGCAAGATTGAATGTTTTCATTTTACGGTAGCAGTTTCCCATGGATGTCAGAACGCGGATTTTTGTCTTTGTGTCGGTAGTGATACTTAAGATTGTGTTCAGATAATAAATCGAAGTATCGTAATCCTTTTCCGTAAAATAGAGTCTGGCAAGACCGATCAGAGCATAAGAATTGGAGGAGTCGAGGGCCAGCACCTTCTCGTAATATTTCTTTGACTGACTGAAGTCGTTGATTTTCCGGTATGAGTCGGCAAGACTGGTCAATACGGTGATATTATTCGGCTCCGTTGCGTAAAATCTTTCCCACAGTGCGATGGCCTTCGAATACTGAGTCATCGCTTTGTAACAGTCGGCCATTCCGAAAAGGGCAAAATTATTGCAGCTGTTGTCGTCCAAAACCGTTTCATAGTACTTCATGGCCAGAGAAAGGTTTTTTAATTTGCGCTGGGCATCTCCGATGCCGACCAGAGCATAAGCATTCTTCGGCTGGATAGCCAGTATTTTCTCGAAACAGACAATGGAGTCGTCGTAGAGACCGTCATGAAGGAGCTTGTATCCGCGTTTGGAAAGACTGGCGACCTCCTCTTCTTCGGGACTCTTGGTATCTTTTTCTTCCGGTGAGTGAAGCAGAATCTGATCTCCGATGTTTTCTTCTTCTGTCAGAAGGTCGTTGTCCTCAAGATTTTTCGACGGTTTAATAGTTTTACTCAGAAGTGTTTTAATGTAGTTTTCCATAAAGACCTCACTTGTTCTCTTTTTCCGCAGGATTGGATTCATCCTCTTTCAAAACAGTTCGGATAACCTGCAGCGCCGCCTGAATAAATGGCTCGGATTTATCTTTTCTTCCCGAAAGAATATAAAATTTCAATGCTGTTGCCGGATCGGCTTTTTCCTTATAATAATCTCCTATCCGGCATAAACCGTCGCTGTAGCGGGTGGTCAGGAAGATTTTTTTTGCCTGATCGACGGCCCCTTCGTTCAGTAATCTGTTCCCTTTTAAATTCAGTCGTGCTTTGTCTTCCGGCGACAGAACCACTTCGGGAGGACCTGTTTTTATCAGACGATTTATCGGCGGGACCGGTCTGTTCATGCTTCCAGCATTCCTTTTGTGGAGGGAAGAATTCCGTCCGTTTTCGGTGTCAAAGCCTGTCCCGATGCTTTTCCGAGGGCCTTAAAAGCCGCTTCGGCGAGATGGTGGCTGTTTTCGCCGTAGAGTCCGTTGATATGCAAATTGATGCGGGCATGGGACGATAGGGCCTGAAAGAATTCTTTCAGAAGGCAGATCTCAAACGATCCGCAGTAAACCTGCGGATACCGGATGTTGTACACAAGATAGGGGCGTCCGCAAAAATCAATCAGTACCGATGCCGCAGAGTCGTCCATCGGAATAACGGCATTTCCGTAGCGGGTAACCGGTTGGCTTTTTTGGGCAATTTCGGCAAGGCATTGCCCGATAACAATTCCCGTATCCTCGACCAAATGATGGTTGTCGATATCCGTATCGCCTTCCGCACGAATTTCGGCATCAAATCCTCCGTGAAAGAAAAACGCTGTCAGCATGTGATCCAAAAAGGGAACAGTTGTTTTCACGGAAACTTTTCCCGTTCCCGGAAAAGAGATTTCGGCGTGCACGGAAGTTTCTTTGGTGTTGCGCTCGATTTTTATACAGTTCATCTGCGGTCTCCTCTCAGAAGCGAAACAAGTTCATCGATTTCCTTATAACGCATTTTGTAATACGAAGGATTGACAATCATGTAAACACTGATCTCTTTCAATACGTCGATAATTTCCAAATTATTGGCTGTCAGTGTCGAGCCGGTTTCGACAAGATCGACAATATAATCGGTCAGGCCCAAAACGGGTGCCAGTTCGACAGATCCGTTCAGCTTTACAATTTCAATGGGAGTACCGATGCTGTTATAGTAATCGGCCGCGAATCGGGTAAATTTGGAAGCGACTTTCAGTTTTTGTCCCGGTTTGGGCTTCGGTGTTCCGACCTTTCCCGCCAGACACATGCGGGTATTTCCGCAATCGAGTTTCATGACTTTTGTAAAAGTCGTTCCCGATTCGTAAATCACATCATCTCCGCAAATACCGATGCCGGCAATACCGTGACGGACGTAAGTGGGTAAATCCGAATTCTTCACGAGAAAGAAGCGAAATTTTTTGTCGGCCGTACAGGCGGTCAGTTTCCTGTCCTCAAATTCGAAGCGGATTCCGTGTTCGGCAAACATTTTCTGAACCAGTTTTTCCAAGCGTCCCTTGGGGAGAGCAACCGTTATTTCGTTTGTTTCTAACATAATCTGATAATTTCTCCTTTTGCCCTCATTGCTTTGGCTTTTTCGTAGAGTTCGACAATGTCGCTGCCCGACAGGGCTGTTGCCTGCCGGCTTACGGCCTCTTTTCTCAGGCCGGGAAGTGATTCGATTTTTCTCTGCATGAGGGAAAATCCGACCGACGGACAGGTCTTTCCGAAATGTTCCATCAGAGTATCGTAGCGGCCGCCTCCGGCAATCTCGGTCGCCGCATACTCGGCATAGACACGAAAGACCATTCCTGTGTAGTAATTCCGTTCGCCGATTTCGGAAGTGTCCAGGCGGACGGCAGCCTCCGGAAAAAGGGCGGCAGTTTTTCGGCCGAGTCCGGCAATATAAAGAGCCTCGTCGCGGACCGGTTGCGGGTTCAGCCCTTCCGCAAAGTTTTGAAATTCATCCGGTGTCCCGATAAAAGAAAAAAGCTGCCGGAAGCGGTCTCTGCACTCATCTGTATAGTAAGGTTGCAAAATCCGGTCAAATCCTTCGAAATCACGGTTTCTGACTGCCGTCGATAAGAGGTTTCTCAGATCGGCCTGCAAGTCGGAAAAACAGAGATTGAACAGTTTTCTCGATCCCAGATGAAGAAAGGTCTTTATCGGTAAAACCGATAAGAGTTCCTCAAGGAGAAGAAGAATTTCCAAATCGCCCTTTTCTCCTTCGACTCCGAAAATTTCGGCACCTGTCTGAAAAAATTCGTTTTGGGAAATATCCGATTTGTTTTCGTGGCGGAGAATCGTGTCCGAATAAAAGACTCGCAGAGGAAGATTCTTTTCTTCCAGCAGTACTGCGATCTGTTTTGCCAAAAAGAGTGTCATATCGTTTCTCAGCAGAAGCAGATCACCCTCTCTGTCGGTCAGTCTGTATACATCTTCGCTTTTAACATAATCGGAGTAAATATCGTAAAAATCAAATATGGGGGTCTGAACGGGCAAATATCCCCACAGCATCAGAATATCGGAAAGACGGTTGACAACCCGACGGTGAAGAGCGGCCTCTTCCATACAAAAACTTTCCGTTCCTCTGGGGTTCTGAAGTAGTGCTTTATTGTTCTTTTTCATCTTTGTCCTCATACCGGTAAAAAAAGAGCCGGCTTCGTCCGTATTTGCGTTCATCATATAAATGCAGCCGGCCGATCCGTTCCGGAAGCCGGTCTTCCTGCGGGAAGTGAATAATGACGCGACCGTTTTTATTAATCAGTCCGCTTTCGGAGAGCTTCAGAAGAGTGTTCGCTTTCCCGGTGAGCGGAAACGGCGGGTCCAGGTAAACAACATCATAACAGCCGGTGTCGGTAGCCAGAAAGCGGTCTACCGACATCAGTCTCATTTTCCAGTTTTCCTCAATGATGCTCAGATTTTGCCAAAGTACTTTCTTTTTAATCGGGTCTTTTTCGACCGCCACGACAGGGTCGGCGCCCCGCCCGGCCGCTTCGACGGCCATAATTCCGGACCCCGAAAATAAATCCAGAAACGCACATCCGCTTAAATCTCCGAGAATGGAAAAGAGAGATTCTCTCATTCTGTCCATGGCCGGACGAATCACCCCTTTCGGACAGAGAATCTGTCGGCGGACGTATTTACCTCCGGTAATTCTCATTCAACCTTGAAAATCCATCCTTCCGGGGGATCGATTTCTCCGAACTGAATTCCGACAAGTGTGTCGTAGAGTTTTCTTGTAACCGGTCCGACTTCTTTTTCACTGTAGAAAACATGGAGTTTTCCTTTGTAGCTGATACCGCCGATCGGAGTAATAACGGCAGCCGTACCGCAGGCACCGGCCTCGGCAAATTCATCGATCTGATCGATAAAGACATCGCGTTCGCTGACTTTCATGCCGAAATGTTTTTCGGCAATGTCCATCAGAGAGTATTTTGTGATACTCGGTAAAATCGAAGGCGACTTCGGTGTAACAAATTCACCCGATTTGGTAATGCCGAAAAAGTTGGCGGCGCCGACTTCTTCGATTTTGGTATGAGTTGCCGGATCGAGATAAATACAGTCGGCAAATCCCTGTTCGGCGGACAGTTTGTGCGGTTGCAGCGACGCGGCGTAATTGCCGCCGACTTTCTGGGAGCCGGTTCCCAGAGGCGCTGCCCGGTCGTAGTCGGCAATATTAAAATTGCAGGGAGTCAGACCGTCTTTGAAATAGGCACCGACCGGAACACAGAAGAGTCCGAAAATAAATTCGGGCGCCGGTTTGACACCGAGATTATGTCCGACACCGATCATATAGGGTCTGAGGTAAAGAGTCCCTCCCGTTCCGTAGGGCGGAATAAAGTGTTCGTTGGCTTTGACCACTTTCTTACAGGCATCGATAAAACGATCTGTCGGGAATTCCGGCATCAGCAGTTTGCGGCAGCTTTCCTGCATTCGTTTTGCATTTCTGTCGGGACGAAACAGATTAATCGAACCGTCTTTGGCCCGGTATGCTTTCAGTCCTTCGAAACATTCCTGTCCGTAGTGGAGGGCTGTCGAAGCTTCGCTGATGCGAAGGTAGTTGTCTTCCGTTAAAACTCCGTCGTCCCACGAACCGTCTTTCCAGACGGAAATGTAGCGGTAATCGGTTTTGATATAAGCAAAGCCGAGATGATTCCAATCCAGATTCACTTCTTTTCCCATAATAATCCTCTTATTTCTATTATATAACATTTTATTAAAAGTTTCCATGTCAAAAAACAAAATAAACCATTAATTCAAAAAAATTTATCGGGGAAAAGAGAATTCAGAGAGTCATTGATTCGGTCGAGAGTCTCTTTTTCGGCAATCGGATCGGCGATTTTGAATCTCAGAAGACCGCTTTGGCGCTCTCCGAAAATATCTCCCGGTCCTCTCAGTTTCAGATCCTCGGCGGCAATATCGAATCCGTTGTTCGATTCCGTCAGAATCCTGAGCCGGCTTTTGCTCTCTTCGTTCAATGCGGTTTCGTCATAGATCAGAAAACAGTAGGAAGGCAGTTTCGAACGGCCGATACGGCCTCGCAGCTGATGGAGCGTTGCCAGACCGAAGCGCTGCGCGTTTTCGATGACCATCACGGTGGCATTCGGATTATCGATTCCGACTTCGACGACTGTTGTTGCAACGAGAATATCGATTTCGCGGGCGGCGAAGCGGTCCATAATCCGCAGTTTTTGGTCTTCACTCAGGCGGGAGTGAATCAGAGCCACACGGAATTCGGGGAAAACCTGTGTCTGCAGCGCCTCCGCCATGCGCAGACTGTCTTTTAACCCGGAGCGGCCGTTCTCTTCGATGAGAGGATAGACGAAATAGGCCTGGTGCCCGGCGGTCAGTTCCCGATGGACAAAATTGTAGACTTTCTGCTCGTTCCCCGTTCGGGCCAGATGAGTTCTGACGGGGAGACGTCCTTGGGGAAGATCTCCGATGGTCGAAACCTCGAGAGACGAATAAACGATGCGGGCCAGGGTTCCCGGAATCGGGGTCGCACTCATCATCAGTATATCGGGGTTGTCGCCCTTGGCAAAGAGAGAAGACCGCTGGATGACGCCGAATTTATGCTGTTCGTCGATGATGACCAGTCCCAGGTCGGCGAAGGAAACATCCTGCGAAAACAGGGCGTGAGTACCGATAATCAGGTCGATTTTTCCTTTTTTTAAAGGGAGAAGGACGTTCCGTCGCGCCTCCGGCTTCAGGCTTCCGGTGTAAAAAGCCACTGTTTTTCCCAGAGGCGCAAACAGTTCGAATGCTTTTTCGGCATGCTGACGGGCCAGCAGCTCGGTCGGAACCATCAACGCGCACTGCTGCCCCCGTTCCGTAACGGCAGCGGCGGCCAGGAATGCGACAAGCGTCTTTCCGCATCCGACGTCGCCCTGCAGCAGTCTTTCCATGACGGTCGGCCGGTTGAGGTCGCGGTTGATCTCTTCCAATGCCGTCCGCTGTCCGGCAGTCAGGGAAAACGGCAGTGCATCGATGATTTTTTGCTGGAGAGGGGTGACCGATTCCCGAATCCGGCTTTTGCGTGCGACGACGGCGCGCCGCAGCCGGTGTTCTTTGGCCGCAGCGGCGAACCGGTAGAGTTCGATGTATCCGAGGGTGCGGCGGGCTTCGGTGATATCCGTTTCCGATTGCGGAAAATGAATGCGTTGCAGAGCGTCGGCATACGGGAGGAGGGGAAAAGGCGTCTGCCACCGGTCGGGAAACCGAAAGGCGGTGAGGCCGGCGCCGCGTTTGAGGGCTTCACGGACGGCTTTGATCATAAAACCGTGAGAGAGTCCTGCCGTCAGCGGATAAACGGGGAGCCACCGGCGAAAAAAGGCCGGATTCTCGCTGTATGTTTCGAAGTCGTTCAGCTGTCCCCGGAACCGTCCCTCGGTTACCGTTATTCCCGAATAATAGTAGAATTTTTTCCCGACCGGAAAGGCCGAAATCAGAAAACCGCGGTTAAACAGCGGAAATTCGCAAAGAGTGCCGGTTTCATCCATGGCGATAATTTTGTTCAGGACACCGTTTCGGGTCGCCGTTCTTTCGTGCGAGCAGACTTCCGCCACACCGGCCGCGGGACGGCCGAAACGGGCAATCTCGGCGAATGTAAAGAAATGTACGGTATCTTTATATGCACGGGGATAAAACAGAAGGAGATCCCGGACGGAAAAGATTCCGAGCCGCGACAGCAGCGCGGCTTTCCCCGGGCCGATTCCCGGCAGGTCGGTTACCGGGTTCTCCGGAATCGATTCCCGAATCAGACTTTCCATACAGAGTGAACGTAATCGCGGTTCCCGATTTCTTCGAGAAAATCACGACTGTCCGAAACTCCCATCGATGCGGGGACCTTCAGGATATATTCGCCGTCCGATGCGGGGACGTGAAGGTAAATCCGATTCCCTCCGGCCCGGTTCATCATCATTCTTCTGAGATCCATCAGATTATCCTGTGTATAGCGGGGATGAAAGCGGATATGAACTTCGGATGCGGGAGCTTTATCGGGAATCTTATTCAGATCGATTTCGAGAAAGCGGTCGAAAATCAGTTGGGCGCCTCTTTCCTGTCGGTCGAATTTGGCGGTAAACATGATAATATCGTCATTTTCGACCGCATCCCACTGCTCCGCGGAGGCCTTATAGGTTCGCGGAAAGACAACCGCGTTAATCGAACCGTCGAAATCTTCGATCGTGAATGTAATCATATCGTCGCCTTTCTGTGTTCTTCTTTTCTGCTTTTGTCCGACCATACCGAGGACGGTACAGTTGCGACCCTGTATATATCCGTCGATGTTTACCGTTCGAAAATCGGTGCCCCGTTCCCACAATGCTCTGTATTTTTCAAGCGGATGATGCGAGGCATAAAAGCCGAGATACTCTTTTTCATATTCGAGAAGCTGTTTTTCGGACCATTCGGCTGTCGGTGTGTATTCCGGTTTCGGCAGAGGCATTTCTTTTTCGAGTTCTTCGAAAAGGCTGGCCTGTCCGCCCGCAAAAGCCTCTTTTTGGCGGGCCGCATAGAGCGACATTTTTTCGAGATTGGCAATCAGTTCGGCCCGCGGTCTCGATTCGATGCTGTCGAAAGCTCCCGAATAAATCAGTGCGGCGATGACCCGGCTGTTGCAGATGTGTAAGTCGACTTTTTCCAGAAAATCGATAAAATCGGTAAATTTCCCTTTATCGGATCTGATTTTCTGAATATGATCCGTTACGGCATCGCCGACGCCGCCGATACCGGAAATTCCGTAAACAATTTTGCCGTTATTGACCGTAAAATATTTTTCGGAAATATTGATGTCCGGCGGCAGAATATCGATTCCCATCGAACGTGTTTCCGTCAGATACTCCTGCATCTTTTCTTTGCTGCCGCCGATTTCGTTGGTCAGGTTGGCCGCCATAAATTCGGCGGGAAAGTGGCACTTCAGGTAGGCGGTTTTGTAGGCGACGACCGAGTAGGCGGCCGCATGGGATTTGTTGAATCCGTATCCGCTGAACGGTTTGATAATATCCTCAAACAGGAATTCGGCGTCGGCTGCCGTAATTCCTGCCGTGGCGACGGCACCGTTGATAAAATCCTGCTTCATCTGTAAAAGAACATCGATTTTTTTCTTTCCCATTGCACGGCGCATCAGGTCGGCTTTTCCGAGTGAAAACCCGGCGACAGCCTGTCCGATTTTCATAATCTGTTCCTGATAGATCGGAATCATGTTTGTCGGTTTCAGAATATCGTTGAGATCCTTACACCGACGGCATAATTCTTCGAGACGGCGGAAGCTTTCCGCTTTTTGGGGTTTGTCGAAAACAGGCTGTTCTTTATTTTTATAAGCAATGTAGACAGGTATCCAGTCGAGCGGTCCCGGGCGGTAAAGAGCGTTTAATGCAATCATGTCTTCTATCGACGCCGGTTTGGCTTCGCGGAGAATTTTCTGCATGCCCGCACTTTCAAACTGGAATACGCAGGAGCTTTTTCCGTCACTCAGCATTCGGAATGTGTCACTGTCGTCGTCCGGTATATCGGATTCTTTAAAATCGGGGGCTGTTTTACGGATAAGCCGGATACAGTTTTTGATAATCGTCAGCGTTTTCAGCCCGAGGAAGTCCATTTTGACAAGGCCGCAGTCCTCGATAAGATCCATAGTGTACTGGGTGGCAATGACATCGTTCGTTTTCGAATTGCCTTTGTACAGGGGAACATATTCGACCAGCGGTTCCTGCCCGATAACCATTCCGCAGGCGTGCGTCGAGACGTTACGGGCCATGTTTTCCAATACAAGCGATTCTTTGAACACCACATCCCATTCCCGGCTCCACGGCTCCCCGTCGCCTTTATCTTCGTGGTTAAGAATGGCCTTGATTTCTGCGATCTCGTCAATGGCCGTCGAAAGAGTCAGTTTGTTTTTTTTCGAGAAAACATCTTCTCCTTTTTCCGAAAGCGCACGGAATGCGGATTGAGAAATTTCGGTACCGTCTTTGCTGTAGTAGTGAGTCGGCAGCAGATCTTCCGAAATCATTTGCGTCGCTTTGTTGGACTCGTTAAAGGGAATATTGTGTACGCGGGCGACATCTTTCAGAACCGCTTTTGTTTTCAATGTTCCGAATGTACAGATTGAGGCGACCCGGTCGGCTCCGTATTTTTGTCTGACATATTCGATAACCGCTTCCCGGCCTTCGTTGCAGAAGTCGATATCAAAGTCGGGCATGCTGACACGCTCGGGATTGAGAAACCGTTCGAACAGCAAATCGTATTTCAGCGGATCGATATCGGTAATTTTCATTGCATAGGCCACAATCGAGCCGGCGCCGGATCCCCGTCCGGGACCTACGGGAATCGCGTTCTGCCGGGCATAATTAATAAAGTCCCAGACAATCAGAAAGTATCCGGCAAAACTTTTTCCTCCGATATCGAAAATAATGCTCAGTTCGTAATCGGCCCGTTTTCGAATCTCTTCGGTCATTTCCGGATAACGTTCTTTCAGACCTTTTTCGGTGAGGTAACGGACATAATCTTCGGCAGTCTGAAAGCCTTCCGGCAGGGGGTAGTTCGGCAGAATTCCGCCGGGAAATTCGATTTCCAGATTACATTTTTCGGCCAGTTTAACCGTGTTTTCGATTACCTCGGGGTGGTCGGGGAAAAGAGCCGCCATTTGATCCGGTGTTTTGAAATAAAATTCATGCTGTTTGAATTCGAAACGGGTCGATTCGGTCTCTTTCCCTTTTTTACCCGGTTCGTCCGTGTTTCCGTTTCCGGAACCGCGTTTCAGCTGTCCGGTTCCGATACAAATCAGAGTATCCTGGGCATTATAATCGTCCTGCTCGACGTAATGGATGTCATTGGTGGCAATCACCGGAATATCCAGTTCTTCGGCCAGGCGGAAGATGCCTTCATTGGCCCGGTGTTCTTCTTCGATTCCGTGATTCATAACCTCGAGATAAAAATGACCGTCACCGAAGAGGTTTTTGTAGAAAAGGGCTCTCTGTTTGGCTTTATCATACTCGTTTCGGAGAATCAGACGCGGGATTTCTCCGGCAATACAGGCCGAACTGCAGATCAGGCCTTCATGATATTTTTTCAGAAGTTCGTCATCGATACGGGGGCGGTAATAAAACCCCTCAAGATATCCTGCCGAAACCAGTTTAATCAGGTTTTTGTATCCCGTATTGTTTTTTGCCAAAAGAATCATGTGATAATATTTTTCATCAGCCTTGTGTTCGAATCGGGAAGGAGGGTAGATGTAGACTTCGCATCCGATAATCGGAATAATTCCCGCTTTTTGGGCGGCTCTGTAAAAATTAATGGCCCCGAACATGTTTCCGTGATCGGTCAGCGCCAGATGGGACATCCCCATTTGAGCCGCTTTGGCGACCAGATTTTTGACGGAAGCGGCCCCGTCGAGCAGTGAGTAGTCCGAATGATTATGCAGATGAACAAATTTCCGATCCATGTTTCTGCCCTCCCCGTTGAAACATTTCTTTTCGATTCCGCGAAATCTATGATACCGTAATTTTGTTATTTGTCAATATTCTATTCGATGAAAGCGGCCCTGTTCATTTCCTGTGTCAGCATAAGCCGAAAGTAGTTAAAAATCCGTTCCTTTTTGTAGACGGGAAGAAAGGGAAGCAAACCTTCCGTTTTTGTCTGAAAGAATTTCAGTTCTTCCTGTATTTCCGACGGCAATAAAGGTGTTTTTTTCCCGATCAGTCTGTCTTCCGTCTGCTTAATCCGGATAATGTGCCGGCCGTCTATATTGAAAGCGAAATTGATTTTCTCCAAAACAGATCTGTTTTTTCGTACGGCATAACACATCATGAAATAATCCTGTGTTCGGATAACGCACCCGGGCAAAGTCGAGAATCCGTATAAATTGAAGCGTCCGGTCGGAACTCTTATTTTTGTTATGATTTCTCCCGGTTTCAGCCTGATTGTGTTGTTTTCGTCGAGGAACCGTTTAATTTCGAGAAAACGGGTTGAATGCTGCGATCTGACTTCGAGAAACGAGTCGAGAATCAGAAGAACCGGTAACAGCAGCAGTTTTCTGTCGGAAACAGCCAGGTTTCCGCCGACTGTTGCTGTATTTCTCAGCGCGGGCGTTCCGATGGCCTGTACGGCATATTTGAGAACCGGGGGAAGAAAACGGGATTCTTTCCGCCTCAGGATTTCTCCGAGAGTAACGGCGGAACCGATTTCCACGAAATTTTCGTATCGGCGCATGATTTTCAGTTCCTCGACTCGTCTTAATGAAATGATTTGCCGGTTGAATACCGGCATACGTGTCGTCTGATGCGAGAGAATGTCTGTTCCTCCCGCATAAATCAGAGCATCCGGATTCTTGGTCAGGAGTTCGAGAGCTTCGCTTAAATGTGTCGGCATGTAAACCAGTGAAAGACGGTTATTTTCGGCTGATATGTTCATATTCCGGCCTCGGGTTTGTTCCCCGTTCGTTCTTGATGATTTGCTCCGCTATCGACAGCAGGAGCGACGGACTCGTACAGTTGCACTGATTCCCTTTCAGCGCTTGGGTGAGAGATTCGGTACTTGAATTTTCCTCCGAGTTGATAAATTCGTGAATGGCAAAAATTTTCCCCCATCGGCAGAAATCACACGGATAGTAGGAGTTTTCGTTAAAAGCCCGGTCGATTCTCCGGTATTCCTCCGTTTTCATGTATCCTTCCGCTGTCAGGACCGTTCTGTCTTTGAGTTCGAATGCCGGAAGCGTACAGCTGGAAACAATGTGTCCGTCCAGAAGAATAGAGCAGTTTCCGCAGGCCCCCTGATAACAGGATGCTTTTGTTTTCTGTAATCCGAAATTTTCCCGCAGAACATCAATAACCCGTTTCGTGCCGGGAATATCGATAACGGTTTTTTCTCCGTTCAGGGTAAAGGGAATAATCATTTCTCGGCCTCTCCGATATTAAAAATTCGTTCATTGCTGATCGGCATATCTTTTAAATCTTTATTGATAGCCTGTCCGATGGCCGAAAGGAGCGCGGCGGGGATCAGGCTGTAGGCGATTTCACCGATTCCTTTTTCAAATCCGGTTTCCGAGCTGCAGAATATGATCTCGATTTCGGGGATGCGGTCGATACCCGGATAGTAAAAGAGCGATTCGTTGATCAGGTTCTGATAACTTTCATCGCGGGTTGCCCATAGAATACTCTGAATAACCGCGTTTTCGATTTTTTGTCTGGCAACGGCCCGGTTGTTTACATATCCGCAGTCGATGATGAGGGTCACCTTTTCGATAATCAGTTCCATTGTCAGGAATTTGACGGAAACCTCGACGACTGCGGCTCCGCATGTTGCCGAGGTGTAAAGGTATTTTTTCCGGTTACGGGCCTGCAGATCCGAGGACGTTTTTTCGACCGTGATTTCGCAGTTTCTTCCGTGTGTGTTCCGTTTTTCTTTCATTTCGGCCGCGCACAGTTTAATCAATCTGTTGATTGTCGAAATATTACCGCTCAAAAGGGCCGGTCCGTTGGCCGCCGCATCGTCGGAAAAGGAATAGGAAAGGGCGACATTTTTGGCAGAAATTCCCAAAACGGAGGCGGCCGATTCCTTCCAGACCGAGCGTGTTTCACGGCTCCCCGGAATCGAGGCCACCGTTATTTTTACCGTTTTTTCGTCCGTACTGCTCATGCGGACCACCTGATTAAAGCGACCTTTATTCATGTTGAGTCCGTTTGCCTGAAACGCGGTGCTCAGCCCGATACCGTGAATCACCGAAACGGGAAAGGCGGAAGATTTCTTTTTACGCATGTGTTCGTAGGCCGCATATTTCCTGGTAAAATCGGTTTTGTTGTTCAGATCGGCCAGCAGAATCGGAAAAATATCTTTTTTTTCGTGGTTGATATTGCGAAAAAAGGCGTGATTTAAATTGGCCAGCCGCAGTTCGATCGGGGATACTTCCTTGGCTTTTGCCAGTCTGTTCATAAACATTTCCGTCGCAAAAAAGAATTGAGGCAGACTGATTCCCGAAAAGAAATCGGTCGGAGGCGCTTTCGAGGAGCAGGCCTCTCCTCTGATTTTCAGAGAGGGAGATTTGTAAAAATAGCGTGCGCCGAAAGCCGCTGTCTCGATCATTTCTTTTGTAAACGGAAAATATGCTCCGCAGAAGTAAGTAAAAGAAAAGTTGAGGGAACGGAATTTCAGGCTTTCTTCGATACCGGCATCAATAAAGAAGAGTCCGGGAGCTCTCTTCCCCGAATAAAGAATATCTTCCTGTTTCGATAAGACCAGCTTGATGCTTTTTTTTAATCTGACCGCAGCGAAAGAAGCAAGAGCGGCCAGAATGGAAGGCTGCCAGATTTTGCCGTCGAATGTCGGGCTCGATTTGGCAGGCATTACCATGACTTTTTCCCCGGGAAGCCCTGTTATATATTTTACCGTCTCTTTGACATGCTTGGGCCATTCGGAGGAGATAATCACTTTCAGCCGGGCCGGAGTATACTCGATAAAAACGCCTTGGGAATCGGGATAAAAATGTTCCTGAATGGGTGTATTGAACGAACTCATCAGCGTCGGTTCTGTCGCCTCCGGCTGTTCTCCGTCGTTTTCGGTATAAAGGGTCTGGTAAAGAACCGTTTGCCCGTTCAGGTCGGAGAAGACCGATTCCAGCATCTCTTTTTCTTTGTATTCGATTTCAATTGATTCCCGAACCAGTTTCAGGTCTTCTTTTGTCGGGGCCGTAATGAGAAGAACCGGTTCTCCTCTGTAGCGGACTTCTTTGGCTGCCAGCAGAGGAATTCTGAGCTTGTTGACTGTGATAAAATTTTTGGTGTCCAGGTCTCCTGCCTGAAAAACGGAGACGCCTTTCGGCAGATTTTCGGGAATTTTAATGCGACGGATGCGTCCTTCCGTTATTTTCGACCGCAGAAAGCCCGCATAAAGCATTCCTTCCTTTCGGATGTCGCTGACGTAATCTGGATAATCACCGGAATCTATGTTCATTTGAATATATTATACACGGTTCTTTTAAAAACCGCTATTACATATTTTATTTCTTTTCTGCTCATGGCCGAAAAAAGCGGGAGAGAGAGGATTTCTCCGTAGGCCGATGTTGCTTCCGGAAGTTCTTTCTCGGTTTCGGCCGTGACAGTGCGGAAAAAGCTCATCAGGTGAAGAGGACGGTAATGTACGGAGCAACAGATGCCGGCAGCTTTCAGGGCGGCGTAGACTTCATCCCGTTTTTTCCTGCCGACTCGGACAATGTAAAGATGGAACGAGGATTCGCTGTCGAAAGGCAGGAGGGAGATTCCCGGTAAATCCGAGAATTCTTTGGTATAGAGAAGAGCAATCTTCTTTCTGGATTCTTTCATGGAAAGAACCCGCTTCATTTGCGACAGTCCCAGTGCGGCTGCCGTGTCGGTCAGATTGTACTTGTATCCGCGGCAGACAACATCGTAAGTCGGCGGGGCGTCGGGAGACGAATAGCGGTTCCAGACATCCCGGTCGATTCCGTGAAGACGGGCTTTTCGAATGAAATCCGCCGCTTTCGGATCGGATGTGACAACCATTCCGCCTTCTCCCGTTGTCATTGTTTTTGTGGCATAAAACGAATAGACACCGATATCGCCCAGAGTCCCCTGATAACGGTTCCGGCAGGTCCCCGGAAAGCTGTGGGCAGCATCTTCTATCACTTTTATGTTTTTCGGGCGGCATATTTCGAGAATTTCGTCCATTTTGCAGGACCGTCCGCTGTGGTGCACGGGAATAACAGCTTTGACACGCGGTCCGTATTTTTCGATTGTCCGGGCAAGTGCTGCCGGGGCAATGTTCAGTGTGTCCGGCTCGATATCGGCCAGAGCCGGCGTGGCCCCGCAGTACAGAACAGCTTCCGCGGTTGCGGCAAAAGTCATGGCCGGAACAATAACGATATCGCCTTCTCCGATATCCTGTGACAGAAGGGCCAGATGAAGGCCCGCCGTTGCGGAACTGACGGCGAATGCATAAGGAACATTTAAGAAATTTTTAAATGAATCCTCAAAACGGGCGCAGACACCGGCAGTCGTAATCCAGCCGCTTTTTAAGACGCGGTCGACGGCGTGACGGTCCCGGCGGGTAATATCGGGTTTGGCAAAGGGAACGGTTTTAAATTTCCGGCTCATCGGGTCGATCCTGCAGTGTCGGGGCATAAGATTGTAAGAGTTTTCTTAACAGGCGGCGATTCCGGTAAATTTCCCGTCTGTCCCTGTCGAGAAAACAGAGAGGTCTCAGTTTTTCCAGAAAAGAGGAAAGTTCCGGTTTCGGGTGCGCGGCCCGGTTTAATCTGCCGATTTTCGGATAACCTGTCGGTGTGACGGTTTCTTCTTCGGTGAAAAGATGTTCCGTCAGTTTTTCGCCTTCCCTCAAACCGGTAATCATAATCGGAATATCTTTATACGGTTCGAATCCGTTGTAAAGAATCATCTGTTCGGCCAATTCCCGAATGAGAATCGGACTGCCCATATCCAGAATATAGGTCTCTCCGCCTTTTCCCATGCCGCCGGCACGGAGAACCAGACTGCTGGCTTCCGGTATTGTCATAAAATAACGGCTGACCTCGGGGTGCGTCAGAGTAACGGGACCGCCGGCTTCAATCTGATGTTTGAAGAGAGGAACAATACTGCCGCTCGATGCCAGAACATTTCCGAAGCGGACCACCATAAAGTCCGATCGGCTGTCGCCGGCACTGAGAACAAGATCTTCGCACAGCTCTTTGGAAACGCCGTAGGTACATGATGGTTCGACCGCTTTATCCGTGGAAATCAGTACAAACTTTTTAACGGGAATTTTTTTGGCGGCAAGAAGCAGGTTCTCCGTCCCGAAAACATTGTTCTTGATGCATTCGATCGGATTTTCTTCCATAATGGGAACATGTTTGTATGCCGCGCAATGGAAGATGATATCGCAGCGAAGCCGTTGCAGAAGTGATTCCAGATGGTCCTTATCCTGCAGATTACAGACAACGGAAATGACTTTTGCATCGGTTCCGATTCCGTCCGCCTGAAGCAGCCGGAGTTCGTTTCCGATTCTGTAGAGATGTTCTTCGCAGTTATCCAGAAGGTAGAGACGTTGGGCCCCTCCGTAGAGCAGCTGTCGTGTCAGTTCGCTTCCGATGCTGCCGCCGGCGCCGGTAATCAAAACCCGCTTGCCGTGTAAATATTGGAGACTTTCCTGCAGGGGAATTGTAACAGGTGTTCGGCCGAGAAGATCTTCGACATTAATATTGCGGGTCAGAATCAGACGGGCATCTCCGCTGATAATTTGGGAAACCGTCGGCAGAAATTTCAATTCGGCCGTACCGCAACGCCGAATCAGTGCATAAATTTCTTTGAAACGGTGTTTCGGCAGAGACGGAATTGCCAGAATGACTTCATCGGGGTTTAATCCGGCGATAATTTCTTTCGCATCGGCAATCGGACCGAAAACCGGGATTCCGTTCTCTTCCGATCCGATTTTGGCGGGATCGTCGTCGATAAAGCCGACCGGCTGTCCCAGAACCGGTTTTCGCTCCATTTCCGAAGCTATTTCTTTTCCCGCGCTGCCGGCTCCGATGATAACAATCCGTTTCCGTTCCGGGGTATTCATTAAAAACCTCTTTTTCGTCTGCCGAATCCTTTAATTTTCAGGGCCTCTTTAACGGCTTCGATTTTTTCTTTGTCTTCCCGATTCTGCATGGTTATTCCGACAAACGTTTTGAAAAAAACAAAGAAAACGGAAAGGAACATGACTGCCGCTGTGAAAAAAATACAAAATTTACCTCTGGAGGGCCCCGATTTAATTTCGGGAATCTGCGGATACTCCAGAATCTGCAATGCCGAAATTTCACCGGACTGCTCCATCCGTGCCGCTTCCTGCTGCTGCCGCAAAAGAAGATAAATCTGCTGTCTTAATTCCACTTCTCTTTTTAAAGCCGCGTACTGGGCAGACAAATCCTGAAGATTATTCATCGGGATGACATTCATCGAGTAACGTCCCGAACCGGTTTCGAATTCTTTCAGCAGTTCTTTGGACTTTTGAATTTCTTTCACTTTCTGAATGACCGTCGGATCGGTTTTCGGACGGTATTCCGTCAGAAATTCCAGCTCCAGTTCTTTATTCAGAATTTCTTTGCTTGTGGCTGTATAAATCGAAAACTGATTCTGAACCTGGGATTCGAAATTATAAATCCCGTTGGTCTTTTGAAAGGCAAAAAGCTGCTGGTTGGCTTTCGTCAGATTCGCCTCGGCTTCTTTAATCTGTTCATTAAAAAAGAAAAATTTTTCATCCAACTGATTTCTGTAAAGTGTTTTATACCGTGTCTCGAGCAGCGGAACGGCTTTCGACAGTACTTTCCAGGCCAGTTGCGGATCGACATCCGTATAACTGATTGTCATGATGGATGATTTTTCGTCTATCTCGAACTGAAACGATTCTTTCAACCGGTTAATCAGGTTGGTTTTCTGCGGATGCCGAATATCGTAGATTTCGTAAAAATTGAATTCGGGAGATGCCGCCAGTTCGAGAAGAAAAGTTTCGCCGAAAAGAAGTTTTTCCAATAACATTGTATTGGTATTTTGTCCGCTTGTCAGATTGAGAAGGGCGGCCATCGGATTGGAGCCGGTGCCTTGCGCAAACGGATTGGCCGAATTCCCCGTCTGCATAAAGACCATTTCACAGGAAGAGGTGAAGCGGTCGGGCATGAGTGATTTTCGCGGATCGTTTATTTTGGTAATCAGTGCAAAAGAAAACGAAAAAATCATGGCGCAGATTGTCGGAATAATAATCAGCCATTTTCCTTTTGCCAAAATCAAAAGAACATCATACATTGATATTTTTGTATCTTGTTCCATTTATATACTCCGGGAAAAATAATGATTTCATTATATAGGGAATTGGCGATTTTCACAAGAGAAAAGGATATTTTTTGCTTGAACATTTTTCGCTTCCTGCCGAAAAAAAAGAAGAGGGGTCCGAATTTATGAAAAGACAAATTCTTCTGTGTCTGTTTCTTTATGCCTCGTTTGCGGTGTCGGCACAAAATTCAGAAGTGAAAATGAATTGCCGTGTCCTGACGCCCGAAGAATACGGCGGAAACGGATATATTGTTTCCCATAAGGATTTAATCGACGGAGCTTTTGTCGAAGTCACTAATTTGAGCAATCTGAAAAAGTCAACAGCTGTCGTTCGTCGAAATACGGCAGTTGATCGGCAGGGTTTGGTTTCGGGTGTTCTGGCCGTCAATTTGGGTATTCCGTTTAACGGCAGTGCCGATGTTTCGATTCGCTATATCTCTTTTCTGAACAGCCGGGATGATGTTTATGCTCCCTTTTATACAGGCGATGAAACCGATCGGAGCCGTCTGGAGACTGTCATAGCCGAGAAAAAACAACAGCAGGAGCAAGAAGAGGAAGTCCGATCGGCCGGAGCGCCGGCGGCGACCGGTCTTCCGACTGTTGCCGATGAAGCGGTTCTCCCCGGCTCTTCCGTAAACGAAAAAACGGAAAGATTACCGATTCCCGAATGGAAAGAAGCAGAAGAAGCGCGGCTTGTACTGAATGAGAGGAAAGAAAATCCCTCCGATCACTCCCGTGACGGGGAGTGGAACCGTTCGGCATTGCCCGATCCCGCACTTTTTGAAATGAGTTATATCGACGAGCGGCTGCTTCGCGACGGAACGGAACAGAACCGGGAAGCGCCTCTTCCCGAGTTGGAGATTGAGAGTCCCGGTTACGTTTGGGACAGAACTGATGTCTCCCGCGGTGATTCGGGATATACCCGGACTGTCGATGAAATCCCGGTTTGGAAACAGGAGATGACGACAGAATCCTATATGCCCCGTCCCCGAAACGTAACAGTCAGCGTGAACGGGAAGGAGATCGGACTGACACACTATCCCGAAATTGAGAGCGACTGTTATCGGATTGTCGATGATAAAACGCAGGTGAAAAAAATAAACGAGTTATTTCGTCTGGATCGGATTTCTCTTCCGGAAACGGTTGTCGGTACGGGGGTGGAAGATCCGATTGGCAGTGAAGAATCCTATACCCCGGGTGAAGTGGCGGAACCCCGCATTGTTCAGGTCCCGATAGGTGAACCGCAGACTGTGACCGAAGAACCGCAGACTGTCACCGAAGAACCGCAGACTGTCACCGAGGAACCGCAGACTGTCACCGAGGAACCGCAGACTGTGACCGAAGAACCGCAGACTGTGACCGAGGAACCGCAGACTGTCACCGAGGAACCGCAGACTGTCACCGAGGAACCGCAGACTGTCACCGAGGAACCGCAGACTGTCACCGAAGAACCTCAGAAAATTATCATTGAGGAACCGAAACGGCCCGAATCTCCGTTAATCAGCGGAGCCCTTTATCTGCAGACCGGAGCCTTTCTGACCGAAGCGGCTGCGGAAAACCGTGCCGCCAAACTGCGGGAAATCTTTCCGACGGTTGTTTTTCGTACGGAAACGGACGGTCGGGTCATGTATAAAGTGGCTGTCGGACCCGTAACGCCCGATGAAATCGGTGTTATCCGCCTTTATTTAAAATCATTGCGTATATCGGACGCCTTTCCGATTATAGGTCGCTGAGATGGCAGCGGATCGAAGCCGGAGCGAAGAGGCCGGACACCTTGCGGAGCTTCTCAGACAGTATCAGTACGAGTACTACGTGCTCGGCCATCCGTCGGTCGGCGATTTGGAGTACGACCGGCTGCTTGCGCGGCTGAGTGCACTCGAAAATGAGTTTCCCGAACTGAAGAAACCGGATTCTCCGACACAGCGGGTCGGATCCGATTTGGAATCCGGTTTTCCGGAAATTGCCCACACCGTACCTGTGCTCAGTCTGGATAAAGCATACTCACCCGAAGAGGTGATTACCTGGATGAAAAAGCTTCCCGAAGGGACCGAGTTTTCCGCCGAGCAAAAGATTGACGGAATATCGATTGTTTTATATTACGAGGAAGGTGTCCTGCAACATGCCGTAACAAGAGGAAACGGATTTGTCGGAAATGACGTCACGGACAATGTCCGGACCATCGGTTCGGTGCCGCTGCGCATTCCTTACAACGGCTCACTGGCTGTCCGCGGCGAAATCTATCTTCCGAAACAGGCGTTTGCGGCAATCAACCAAACATTGGAAGTTCCTTTTGCCAATCCGAGAAACCTTGCCGCCGGAATTATCAGGCGGAAACAGAGCCGCGAGGTAGCCTCCGTTCCGCTGGAAATTTTTGTTTACGAAGGTTTTTTCGAAGTTCCGCCGCCCGACCATAAAACGGTGCTGGAGCAGTTAAAGGAATTCGGATTCCGGCTGAATCCCCATACCGAGTTTATGCCGGCGGGAGAAGAAGCGTTGCGCCGGTTTATAGAAAGAGAGACACAGAACCGTTTGCGGCTGCCGTATGAAATCGACGGCCTTGTCTTCAAAGTTTCGTCTCTCCGTGACCGGGATGCGCTCGGATATACGGAACATCACCCGAAATGGGCTATCGCCTATAAATTCGAATCTCCGTCGGGGGAGACGGTTGTCGAGCGGATTGATGTACAGATCGGGCGTACGGGACGAATGACTCCGGTTGCCCGCGTCGTTCCTGTGGAAATCGGCGGATCGGTTATTTCGAATGTCACGCTCCATAATCAGGATTATATCGATATGCTGGAATTGTCGGTCGGCGACAGGGTGCAGGTTTCAAAACGCGGCGATGTGATTCCGGCTGTCGAACAGGTTGTCGAAAAAAATGAGGGAGCACCGATTTACAGAATGCCGGACAGGTGTCCCGAGTGCGGGGCAGATATCCGGATTTCGGGAGCTCACCGCTATTGTCCCGATTACAATTGCCCCGCGCAGAAACGGGGGCGGCTGAAATTTTTTATCGGACGGGATCAGATGAACATCGAAAATCTCGGCGGAGAAACGATGGACTTTCTGATAGAAAAAGGGTTTATATCTTCCGTCGAAGACATTTACCTGTTTGATTACAATCGGCTGGCGGAATACGACGGATTCGGCGAAAAGAAAATCGCCCTGATTCGCAACGGAGTCGAAAAAAGCAGAAAACAGCCGTTTGCCAAGGTGCTGGTTTCTCTCGGAATCCCCGAGCTGGGACCGAAAACCGTTTCTCTCCTGATTGATTCCGGTCTGAATAACATCGATTTATGGCTTGATGCGGCAAAAAACCGGAAAAAGGAGCTTTTCGACACCGTAAAAGGAATCGGATCGTCGATTGCCGACTCGGTAACAGAGGCTCTGAACAGTCCGGAGATGATGCGTGTTATCGAAGCGTTGAGAAAAGCGGGTCTGTCATTCGAGGCCGAAAAGAAGGAAACGGCCGTCAATGTTCACTTTACGGGACGGTCATGGTGTGTTACGGGGAGCTTCGATGCTTTTAAACCGAGAGATTTGGCAAAGATCGAAATCGAAAAACGGGGAGGGCGTGTTGTTTCTTCGGTTTCGGCCAAGACTGACTATCTGCTGGCCGGTCACGATGCGGGAAGTAAACTGGATAAAGCGGTTGCGGTCGGTGTTTCCGTCATCGACGAAAAGCGTTTTTTGGAAATGCTGAAGGAGGATCAATGAGGCGTTTCGTTTTGGCGTTGGTGATTGCGGCTTTGCCGTTTTGCGGATTTTCTCAGGATGCGGATGATTGGGGCTTTTGGCAGTCCGAGCCCGAAATCGGAGAGTACGTCGGATCGGATGATGAAGAGGTTCTTTCCGGAGAATCCGATTCGGTTGTGATGTCGAAATCCGAAGACCAGTCTGATGAATCCGACGGTGAACCGGTAACCGTCTCCGATTCTCCTTGGGGATTCGGCAATTTGCGATTGGGAATGGCGATGGAGGATGTCAAAACAGTCTTGTCGGAGAGCAAGGATTTTTCGTATCGTCATTTTACCGAATCGATGCTTCCCTATACTGAACTACCGGTGTTTGAATGCAAGGGAACCCATTTTATAGAAAGAGCTGTTTTCCAGTTTTACGAAGACAGACTTTATTCGATGACTGTTTTTTTTGACAGGCGGAAAATCGATTTTTATACGCTGTTTACGACGCTGACTTCCGAATACGGTCCCCATTCCGAATTGGATCCGCGCCGTATTGTGTGGGATAACGGAGCTTCGCGGATGACACTGACAAAACCGCTGACGCTCTCTTTTCTGGATGCGGCAGTGCATCGGGAGCTTCTGGATAAATCGGAGATTCGAAAAGACAGCGAATATATGCGAAAACAGGAATTTTTACGGCAGTTCGGTTTCGGGAATCATTCGGTAACGCCGGAAAACGAAGACGGAAAAACAGCGGGAATATCGGAAACCGGAGAAATTCGGTCCGAAACGGAGTCTGCCGATGAAAGGCGCTAAATTGTCGCTGCTGTTTGCGGCGTTCTGTCTTTTTTGTTCCTGCCGTCAGCTCCCGGAAGTCGTGATTAACGGGCACCGGTTCTCGGTTGAGCTGGCGGTGACGCCCTCCGAGCGGGCCCGCGGCCTGATGTTTCGCGAATCGCTGCCCCGGCATCACGGTATGTTGTTTGTTTTTGAAGTCGAACAGCCGCTTTCGTTTTGGATGCAAAATACGTCGATTCCGTTGTCCGTTGCTTACATCGATGAAAACGGTATTATTACCGATATTCTCGATATGGAGCCTTACGACTTATCATCTGTTTCCTCTTCCCGCCCGGCACGTTATGCGCTGGAAGTGAACCGGGGGGAATTTCGGGAAAAGGGCATTCGCCCCGGGAATCGGGTCATTTTTCCGGCGGAAGTGATAAAAATGAAGGAAAGTAACGGGCAATAGCCAGTCGAAGTTGAGCCATCGGCAAGCCGACAACATTGGAATAGGATCCGCTTATTTTCGAAAAAAGCCATTCGCCCGCATTTTGGATTCGATAACCGCCTGCTGCATTTTTCCATTCATCCGTATTCAGATAACGTTCTTTCCATTCGGCCGTGAGTGGTGTCATGTAAATCTTTGTTGAAACCGTTTGTGTTATCTCCTTATTTCCGCATCGGAGAGTAAAGCCTGTTACGACCCGGTGGGGCCGTCCGGACAGAAGATCCAGCATTTCCGAAGCTTCTTCCCGGGAAGCCGGTTTTCCGAGAAGCCGGCCGCGGGCAGAGACCAGCGTGTCGGCGGCAATAATCAACGTTTGAGGATGATTTCCGGTCTGACGGCCTGCTGCTTCCGCTTTCAGTTGCGATAGCCGGGCCGTTTCTTTTTTCGGATTGCGGCTTCGAAGCGTTTCGTCGGTTTCCGTCGGAAGAATCTCAAAGCGGGGAAAGAGCAGGGAAAGCAGACGGTGCCGCTGGGGAGACGCGGATGCCAGAATAATTTTTTCTTCCATAAAAATATTGTCCTAATCTCTCCGATTCAGGATGCCCGATCTCAAAATCCAGTAGACGAGTTGAAGAAGCGAACCGATTGCGGCCGCTACATAGGTGAGAGCGGCAGCCGAAAGCACTTTCTTAACCGATTCCTGTTCTTCACCCGATCGGATAATTCCCGCATTTTCCAGTTCGACCAGTGCCCGGCGCGAGGCGTCGGTTTCCACGGGAACCGTTACAAGCGTGAATACGAAAACCGTTGCATACAGAATGATACCGATTAGTGCCAGGTAATATCCCAAAGACAAATTCCCCGATGCTGCCTGATAGGCACTTCCGAGAATCATACCTAAAATGACCATCCACAACCCGACAGAAGAGCCGATATTGGCCAGCGGCACAATTGTCGAACGGAAACGCAACAGCTTATAGCCCGTGGCATGCTGAATCGCATGTCCCGTTTCGTGGGCCGCCACGCCTACGGAAGAGGCCGAAGTCCCTTCGAAGACTTCCGGGCTTAATACCAGTTTTTTGGAAACCGGATTGTAGTGGTCGGTCAGATAACCGCGGCCTTTAACGATGTCGACGTCCGTGATGCCGTTTTTCCGGAGAATGCGGGCCGCTGTTTCGGCACCGGTCAGACCCGAAGAAACGTACACTCTTTTTCCGGCGGCAAAAGCCGTTTTGACTTTGAACGATGCTGCCGCGGAGAGAATCAGACAGACAATCATAATCAGCATATAGAGCGGATCGAAAAACATCTTTTATCCTCCGAATTGACTTTTTCCTTAATTTACATAGAAAAAGCGGGAAAGTCAAACGGGATTTTGAATTTTAGGATTTGTGCTTGACATTCCGTTCGGGGCGTCCGATAATAAAAATATGAGTTTTGTCGATATACTGATTATTTTTATCCCCATCATTATAGTTCTGGTTATTGTCGTTCTTTCTTTTTCCGTTTTCTTTCGGATGGAGAAGATTCCGACAGGGGGCGCGCGCAGTTCGTCCGGAAAAGTGAAAGGGGTTCGCGAGGGAGCTCCGCTTCCCAAAAATGCCAAGTCACAGCAGGATTTGGCGAATTATTATTACGAAATGGGCAATTACGCAAAAGCGGCACAGATTTATGCGGTTTTGGTCAACGGCGCGATGGTGAACCGCCGCCTGGACGGATTTAATATTTCTCTGCGTTACGGAATCAGTCTGATGAAAACAGGTCATCTCGACCAGGCATACAAATACGTTGCGGATGCTTTTTTAATGAACCGATCCGATTTTACGGCGGCCTCGACTTTGGGAATGATTGAATATATGCGGGGAAATTACGATACGGCTATTATCCGTTTTAAAATAGCGGATCAGCTTCAGCCGAGGGACCGTCAGGTTCGAAAATATATCGGATTGTGCCTTTTCAGGCTGAGTAAATATAACGAGGCCTATCCGCTTCTGTCGGCCTGTCTCGATTTCGATCCCGATAATCACGAACTGATGTACAGTGTCGCCAAATGCTGCTGTCAGATGGGGAAAAACGAAGAAGCGTTAAAGACCTTTAATTATTTGAAAAACGATGAGGAGTACGGCTCGCTGGCCTGCCTGGAAGCCGGAGGAATTTATCTTTCCAAAGGGATGAACGACGAGGCGCTCTCTCTTTTTCAGCAGGCAGCTTCCGCCCATAATCTCGGATATGAAGAATCGATGGAGCTTCAGTACCGTACCGGAATTGCCCATTTGCGGAAAAACGAGCTGACGACGGCTATGAATATTTTTACCGAGTTGAGTAAGATTAAAGCGGATTATAAAGATGTCCGTCTGCTGTTGGATAAATACGGAGCGATATCTTCGAATAAGGGTCTGTCGGGATATATGTTTGCGGAAGAAGGCGAGTTCAGTGATATCTGCCGTCGGCTGATCGATCTGCTTTTCCCGAAAGCGGGAATCAAAATTCTCGAATCATCGTTTTCGGCCAACAGATATATGGAAATCTTTGCCAATATCGAAACATCAAAATGGGAAGACAATGTTCTGTTCCGGTTTTACAGAAGCAATTTCACCATTGACGAAGTGCCGATTCGCGAGTTTTATGCCAAGATGAGAGATCGGAAAATCAACAGAGGATTTTGCCTGACCGCCGGTTCCTTTTCCGATTCGGCGAAATCGTTTACGGAAGCCCGCTATATCGATTTGGTCGAGGGACCCCAGCTGGAAGATTTGCTGAAGAAATTGAGTTAAATTTTTCGAATCAAAAGCAGATGCCGTTCGGCCTGATAAAAAGGGTTATCGAGAATTGTGATTTCCGTTTTTGAGAGATTCGGCCGGGCGGCGTCCAGATCATGCCGTAAGGCCGCTTCCGTTCCTTTATACGCGGCAATCATGCCTCCCGCTTTTGTAATCGTCAGCAGCGGTGCGATGAATTCATCGAACTGACGGAAAGCGCGGAAGGTGACGCAGTCAAACTGCCTGTCCGAATCCTTCAAATCGCGGTTTTCGACGCAAACGCGGTCGCTTAAACCGCAGACGGCCGCGGCATAACGCAAAAACGAGGCCCGCTTTGCCGACCGTTCGATCAGTGTCATTCGGGTCGATGTCCAAAAAACGGCCAGCGGGATTCCGGGGATGCCGCAGCCCGAGCCGACATCGGCGGCTGTCTCCGGCCCGGCGGTTCCCAGAACGGGTAACCCGGCGAGAGCATCAAAAAGATGGCGGCGCAAAAGCGTTTCTTCGTCATCCGCCTTTACCAGATTCAGTTTTTGATTGACGGCAAGCAGTTCCGATGTGTAGCGTTCCAGCTGATGCCGCTGCGTTTCGGTCGGATTCAGCCCGAATGCGGCGAACGCTTCGTCCCAAAGCCGGTTCATTTCTGTCTCCGGCGGGAAAGGGCGACCATCATGACCGCAATATCGGAGGTGCGGACGCCCGATATGCGTCCCGCCTGACCGATGGAAAGCGGACGGACGGTTTTGAACTTTTGCCGCGATTCGGAAGAGAGTCCGTCGACCGCATCATAGTCGAAATCGTCCGGAATTTTCATCTCTTCCATCCGTTTCATTTTATCGACCTGATCGTTCTGCCGCGAAACATAGCCCTCGTATTTGACATCGAGTTCGGTCTGATCGAGAATGGCGGACGGGTAGCGGGTCAGAGCCGGTTCCAGCGCCGTCAAATCCTGCATCGTGATTTCGGGAGATTTCAGTGTCTGAAAAAAGGATCGTCCGGCATGGCGGATGCCGTCGAGTGATTCGGTTTCGGTCTCCCTGACTTTTCTCTGCCGTAAAAGTTCTTTGACTTCGTCGATCTGTTCCGTTTTGCGGCGCAGGCGCTCCATTGCCGCTTCGGATTGGAGTCCGATGGCATAGCCTTTCGGCGTCAGCCTCTGGTCGGCGGTGTCGTGACGGAGATTGAGCCGGTATTCGGCGCGCGAAGTGAACATCCGGTACGGCTCTTTGGTGCCGAGCGTGACCAGGTCGTCGATGAGGACGCCGATATAGGCCTCGAACCGCGTTAAAATCAGCGGCTCTTTGCCGTCCAGCTTCAGCGCCGCGTTGATGCCGGCCATCAGCCCCTGTCCGGCCGCCTCTTCGTATCCGGAGGTGCCGTTGGTCTGCCCCGCGGAAAACAGTCCGCTCAGACGGCGTGATTCGAGCGACGGTTTCAGCTGCATCGGGTCGATATAGTCGTATTCGACCGCATAAGCGGGGCGGCAGATGCGGATATTTTTCAGTCCCGGGAGTGTGCGCAAAAACCGGATTTGCACATCTTCCGGAAGCGATGTGGAAATGCCGTTGAGATACATTTCATCGGAATCAAGCCCTTCCGGTTCGATAAAAATCTGATGCCGTTCCCGATCGGGGAATCGGTGCACCTTGTCCTCAATCGAAGGACAGTAACGGGGACCGGTCCCGACAATTTTACCGCCGTAGAGCGGCGACCGGTGCATATTTTCCGTAATGATGCGGTGGGTTTCGTTGTTGGTGTAAGTGATAAAGCAGTCGACGGAGGGGCGGGAAACGGTATCGTAGGCAAACGAAAACGGCTGCATCACCGCATCCGGCTCCTGCCGTTCCGTTTCGGAAAAATCGATGGAGCGGCGCGACACCCGTGCCGGCGTTCCCGTTTTCAGACGGCCGACGGTAAATCCGAATTCCCGAAGCCAGGTTCCGAGTCCTTTTGCGGACGGCTCGCCCAAGCGGCCCGATTCGGCTTCGTAATCGCCGATAAAGATTTTGGCTTCCATAAAAGTGCCTGTCGTCATGACAACGGCTTTCGCACCGATGCGGTGGCCCCGTTCGGTGATAACGCCTTCGACGTTTTTTCCGTCGCGGGAGACCAGAAACCCGGTGACCGTATCCTGAAAGAGTGCCAACCGGTCCTGACTTTCAAGCGTCTGTCGGGCTATTGCGCTGTAGAGGAATTTGTCGGCCTGTGCCCGCGGCGATTGAACGGCCGGCCCCCGCGTTTGATTTAAAATGCGGAACTGGATCATCGACCGGTCGATGATTTTGGCCATTTCGCCGCCCAGAGCATCGATCTCCCGGACGATATTGCCTTTTGCCAGTCCTCCGACAGCCGGATTGCAGGAAAGTTTTCCGATCGTGTCGATGTTTTGTGTAATCAGAAGAGTCTCTTTTCCGAGACGGGCGGAGGCCAGAGCCGCTTCGATGCCGGCGTGTCCGCCGCCGATGACAATAATATCGTAATCCATTTCCCTTATTATAATTTTTTCCCCGAAAATTTCTACAATCCGAAAAAGAAAAGGTGGAAAGAGTTTTTGAAATGTGTTATATCTGGTTTTATGGAACGGGAGCCTCAAAACCGATTTTTTTTGAAATCTCATAAATTGGATCATGTATGTTACGATATCCGCGGAGAAGTCATGGAAAAAGCGATGCAGATGGAACGCAACGGCACCAAAATTCTGAGACTGAATACCGGAAACCCGGGAGCGTTCGGCTTCGATGCGCCGGACGAGCTGGTTTGCGATCTTGTCGAAAATATCCACCATGCGGTCGGATACAGTGACAGCCAGGGAATTTTTCCGGCGCGGAAAGCGATTCAGCAGTATTATCAGACCCGCGGAATCTTTAATGTCTCCACCGATGATATTTTTATCGGGAACGGAGTCAGCGAGCTGATTCAGTTGTCGATGCAGGCACTTTTAAATAACGGTGACGAGATACTGATTCCCTCTCCCGATTATCCGTTATGGACGGCTGCCGTTACGTTGAGCGGAGGAAAAGCCGTTCACTATCGATGCGACGAACTCTCTTCCTGGTATCCCGATATCGGGGACATCAGGCAAAAAATAACATCCCGGACAAAAGGAATTGTCGTGATTAATCCGAATAATCCGACGGGAGCGGTTTATCCGCGTGAAATTCTTTCCCGAATTGCGGCGCTTGCGGAAGAGTTCGGTCTGATTCTTTTTGCCGATGAGATTTACGAAAAGATTTTGTACGACGGAGCCGAACATATACCGATTGCTTCTTTGACCGATTCCGTGATGACGGTGACTTTTAACGGACTTTCCAAAGCGTATCGGGCGGCCGGTTTTCGTGTCGGGTGGATGATGCTTTCCGGAAACAGGGATTCGGCCTCGGATTATATAGAAGGATTACGTATTTTGTCGAATATGCGGCTTTGCGGTAATGTTCCCGGACAGTTTGCGGTACAGGCTGCTTTGGGAGGATATCAGAGTATTTACGATCTGACAAAAGAGGGCGGACGGTTGAAAGTTCAGAGAGATATCTGCTATCGGGCCGTGACTTCGATTCCGGGACTTTCCTGTGTCAATGCACAGGGGGCATTGTATCTCTTTCCGAAAGTCGATACGAAACAATTCGGGATTACGGATGACAAAAAACTGATATACGATATACTGGTTGAAACCAACATTCTTTTTGTTCAGGGGACCGGATTTAACTGGTCCGAGCCCGACCATTTTCGGATTGTTTTTCTTCCGGATCAGTTTGAACTGGAGGCGTCTCTCGGAAAGTTGTCCCGTTTTTTTGCAAATTACAGACAGGACAGAAAATGTTTGTAGTTTTTTGTCCGTCGGCGTGTTATAATTAAAGTATAGAAGGAGACTGTTATGAAATATCGGGTAATACGATTTTTTGTCCCGGCCGTTTTGCTGTTATCTCTGATTTCCTGCGGATACAACAGCATGCAGACACAGGAAGAAGCTGTTTTTCAGGCGTGGTCCAATCTGGAGAGCCAGATTCAGCGTCGTTCCGATCTGGTTCCGAATCTGGTGGCGACCGTCAAAGGAGCGGCGGCAATGGAACAGGAAACACTGACACAGGTCACGGAAGCACGGGCAAAAGCAACGCAGGTTACGCTGACGCCTTCCGATCTTTCGAATCAGGTGAAGATGAATGAATATGTTTCGTCCCAGCAGGCTCTTTCCTCGTCGTTGTCGCGGCTGCTTGTATCGGTCGAAAAATATCCCGAACTGAAAAGTCTTGCCAATTTTACCGATTTACAGACACAGCTGGAAGGGACCGAGAACAGAATTGCGGTTGCCCGGAAAGATTACAACGATGCGGTCGCTGCCTTTAACGGTATGATTCGGAAATTCCCGTACAGTCTGACCAATTCGCTTCTGCTTCATTTGGAGAGAAAAGAATATTTTCAGGCGACCGAAGAGGCCAAAGCCGTTCCGAAGGTGGAATTTTAATTTATGAAAAAACGGTTTTCGGCGTTGTTTCTGCTGCTTGCCGTGACGGCGGCAGCGGCGGCGTTTGAGGTACCCCGTCTGACGTCTCCGGTGTATGACGGCGCCGGCTGGTTTTCCCCGGATGAAGAACGTCAGCTGGTCTCCCGTTTAACGGCGATGCAGACGGAGAACGGATATCAGATTGTGGCGGTGACGGTTCCCGATTTACAGGGGCGTTCGATTGAAGAATATGCGTTGGAGGTCGGCCGCCGCAACGGCATCGGTTCGGCCGAAGCCGATAACGGGATTGTGATTCTGGCGTCGGCCGCCGAAAGAGAGGTGCGTATCGAAGTCGGATACGGACTGGAAGGAGCCGTGACCGATTTGCAGTGCGGACGGATTATCCGGGAACAGATGATTCCGCTTTTCCGGCAGGAACAGTATGCCGCCGCGTTTTTGCAGGCGGCCGAAAGCGTAACGCGATTGGCTGCCGGCGAAGAGGGTGTGTTGCCCGAAAAAGAGGCATCAGGCGGAATTCCCGTAGGGCTGATTCTTTTCCTGATTGTTTTTGTGATTCTGCCGTTGATTTTCGGCGGATTCGGCGGCGGTTTTTTTATCGGCGGACCGCGCGGCGGTTTCGGAGGATTCGGAGGGAGCGGCCGCGGGGGATTCGGGGGATTCGGCGGCTTTTCGGGAGGCGGCGGCAGTTTCGGCGGCGGCGGTGCTTCCGGTCGGTGGTAGGTGTCTATGAAAAATTATGCGAGAAAACAGTTTTCCTGTGAGGATATAGAGCGGATTCAGGCGGCAGTTGCAGCCGTTGAAAAAGAGACGTCCGGAGAAGTTCTGCCTGTCGTGCGATCCTGCAGCAGCCGCTACAGGTTGCCTTTAATGAAGTGGATTGCGGTGTGTCAGATTTGCTTTGTCACGGTCCGGGGAGCGGTGTCGGTCATCCGGCCGTCTTCGGTCGGAGAGTTCGACCTTCCGGTTTTTGCTGCCGTTTATCTGATGCTGACCTTCTTTCTGCTGCTTCTGCCGGAAATCTGCCCGCCGTTTTTGAGGCTTCTGGCAGGGAAACGGGGAATGGACGAAGCGGTGACATCCTGTGCCGTCCATTCGTTTGTCCGTTACGGCGTGTCGGGGACCGAAAACCGGTCGGGAATCCTGATTTTTATATCGCTTTTCGAACGGCAGGTTGTGATTTTGGCAGATAAAGGGATTAACGAAAAAGTCGGTTCGGATACCTGGAAAACGGTTTCCGACCGGATTGCGGCGGGAATGAAAGCGGGACAGCCGGCCGAGGCCATTGCCGAGGCGGTTGCGTCGTGCCGCGATCTGCTGGCGACTCATTTTCCGCCGACAGCGGAAAATCCCAACGAATTACCCGACTTTATCATGGAGTGAACAGATGAAACGCATTTTCAGTATCGTATTCTGTCTGATGTCGTTTTCGCTTTTTGCGGTTGCCGGCGACAGGAACGAAAAACCGATTGATTTCGAAAATCCCGGACTGATTGATCAGACCGGAACCTTTTCTCCCGAATTCATTAATGAACAGAATCTCCGGATAAAAGAGTTCACGGAGAAAACCGGGATCATTCTGCGTGTGATTTACACCTCGACAGCCGATATGACGGCCGCTACGGGGACTCTGTTAAAAGGAATCGATGATTCCCGCTACGCTCTGCTTTGGATTTGTGTCAGGAATCAGGGGGCCTATTATGCGGTCGGGGATGCGCTTTTCGATGTCTATACAACAAAGGCGTGTACTTACATCAAGGCAAAAACGGAAAAAGCAATGCGCAGGAAAACTCCGGAAGAGGCGGTATCCGGCTGCATTTCTTATTCTGTCAGCTACGGCGAGAAAACGGTTGTCGGCCGGTTTTTCTACGAATACGGTATAGCGGTCTTTCTCGTTTTGATTCTCTGTTTCGGAGTTTCGATGGGAGTGGTATTCCGCAAAAGGCAGAATCCGTTTTCGAAGAAATGAAAAAATATGCCGGACGTTTACCCGGCTGTCCGCTCATGCTGGGAACATGGCGGTTGAGCGGATGGATGTGGGGCGGAAACGATAAACAAACCGCTATCCGTACAATTTATGCGGCCGCAGATAACGGTATCGACGGTATCGATACGGCGCCTGTTTACGGATTCGGCCGAATCGAGGAGTGGATCGGAGAAGCCGTTCGCGGACGCCGGCACACGGTTTATATAGCCGATAAATGCGGAATGGTGTGGAACACACCGTCGGGGAAACGGGCTTTTGAATCCGATGAACAGGCCGTTATTGCCGGCGGTCCTTATCGGGTTCGTCTTTGGCTCCATCCCGATTCGATACGCAGAGAATTGGAGATGTCGCTTCGGCGGTTGAAAACCGATTTTATCGATCTGTATCAGGTCCACTGGTATGACGGAATCACGGCCTGGGACGATATTATGGAAACTCTGATAAGATTCAGGGAAGAAGGCAAAATCGGAGAAATCGGATTATGCAACGTTTCGACCGAAAAGATTCTCCGGTGTCTGAAAACCGCACCGGTGGCATCGGATCAGGAACGGCTCAGTCTGTTGGACAGAAAAGCGGAAAAAAACAATGCCGCTTTTTGCCGGAAGAGAGGAATCGGATTTCTGGCCTATTCGTCTCTGGCATCGGGTCTGCTGGCCTGTGAGTCTCTGGTCGGGAAAGAATATTCACCGTCGGACCAGAGGACGGTTTCCCCGCGGTTTGCCCCGGAAAAACGGGAGCGGGCCGCCTCTCTGCTTCGCGAATTGGGTCCGTTCCGCGAGAAATACGGTCTCGATTGTGCCGGATTTGCGACGGCATGGGTGCTGAATATTCCGGGAGTGACGCATGTGCTGGCAGGAGCCGGTAATCCGGATCAGATAGAAAACAGCCGAAAGGCAGTCGGTATAAAAATTTCGCCGGAAGATATGACAGCAATCGGGGGCATCGTGTCCCGTTACGATGGCGATTTTCCGACACCGAAACATTAAAAGGAGTGTGTGATGATTACCAATGATTCAGTTTTGAAAGCTCTGAAAAAAACACCTAACTTTCGTTCGTTTCCGGATGAAGGACTTCTGAAGCTGATTGAAATCGGTCAGATTCTCGAATTCAACAAAAGAGATTATATTTACAAGGAAACCCGAAAAGAAGAGGGAGAGAGCGAACATTCGGAAAGTTTTTTTATCATTGTCAAAGGGTGTGTCGATGTTTCGATTGTCGAAGATAATCACGAAGTTTATCTGTGTACGCTGGGGGAAGGCGAAACACTCGGCGAAACCGGTATCTTTCCGGGAATGGGGCGTGTCGACAATGTCATGCCCGTCGAAGATACCAGGATTCTGGAAATCAAAAAAGAAAACTTCATGAAATTCATGAAAGAATATCAGAGTGCTTCCAATCAGATACTGTTAATTATGATCAGCTGTCTTATAAAAAAACTGCAACGTTCCAACCGGGATCTGGCTTTCGAACGCCGCGGAGATTTCTCACAGAGTATGATTGACGAACTGATTCATGAGATTTCCGAATAGAAGCCTGTCGGCTTTTGCAATCGGCTGCGATTGTATCACGGTCCTCAGACACTCGGAAAGACTGTTGCCGTAAACGGTATCGGAATCGCTGATTTCCGATAAAGGAGCCAGAACAAAAGCCCGCTCGAATAATCGCGGATGAGGAATCAGCAGGGTATCGGTTTCTACGGTTTCCCGGGAGGAGAGAAAAAGCAAATCGATATCGATAATTCGCGGACCGTTCGGGATTGTCTTAATCCGCCCGAAGTCGGCTTCGATCTGCTTTGTGTAGCGGTGGAACTGTTCGACAGGAAGGTCGGTCTCGACAAAGCAGCACAGATTGAGAAAATCGTTCTGATCGGCATAGCCGACCGGGGCTGTAATGTAAGCACTGCTGATCAAACCGGGGCGGACATGGGGCAGTTGAGACAGGGAAAGAAGCGCCCGGTGCATATTGGCGACAGTGTTGCCGATATTGGTTCCGAGACTGAGTGCGATTTTATTCATAAGGATACCGCCTGTTCGGATAGAGTGCGGCCGCCGTTAATGCGGCTTCTTTGTTAATACGGACATCATGGACCCGGAACAGGTCGACTCCGGCGGCGACCCCGGCAGCTGTCGTGACTGCCGTGGCGACAGCCCGCTCTTTCGGCGTTCCCTGAAAGAGGGTAGCGAACATCCGTTTTCGGGAGGTTCCCAACAGAAGAGGATATCCGAACGAATGCAGTTCTTTCAGACGGCGAAGAACCTCGAAGGATTGCGCCGGTTCCATGCCGAACCCGATACCCGGATCCAAAATAATATTTTCTTCCTTAACACCGGCTTTCAAGGCTGTTTCTATCGATACAGACAAAAACCGTTTGATATCGTCCATAATATCGTCACCGACCGGGTAGCCGAAATGATTACTCATCAGGCAGACGGGGCAGCCGGCCGAGGCGGCAACGGAAGCCATTTCGGGATCTTTTTGGAATCCCCATACATCATTAATCATATCGGCACCCCACTCGAGAGCGGCAGCCGCTGTCCGCGCCTTAAAGGTGTCTACGGAAACAGGTATCGTTGAGGTTTTTATCGATTCGGCAACTGTCGACAGCCGGCGAATTTCCTCTTCCGCGGAAACGGGAGAACTGCCGGGGCGGGTCGATTCCGCTCCGATATCGATAATGTCGGCGCCTTCGGCTTTCATTTTCTGCCATTGGGCCGAAGCCTTTTCTTCGGACAGAAAATCACCGCCGTCGCTGAACGAGTCCGGAGTCACATTGAGAATTCCCATTATCAGAGGAGTTTGTCCCAAAGAAAGTGTATATCGGCCGAAAGAAAGTGTCTTTGTCATTCTGATTTTGAGGTCAGCATCAGCGCTTCGGTGCGCAGAGCCGTGTCTGTGCGGTAGATGCCGCGCGCGGCAACCGTTACTGTTTTTGATCCCTGCTTGCGGATACCGCGCATGGACATGCATAAGTGTTCGGCACTCACTGTTACGAGGACGCCGAGCGGGTTCAGTTTCTCCGTCAGGGCATCGGCAATCTGGGCCGTCAGATTTTCCTGAATTTGCGGACGCCGGGCGGCCGATTCCACAACACGGGCGATTTTACTGAGACCCGTAATTTTCCGGTTTCGCGGCAGATAAATGACCGAGACCGTGCCGAAAAACGGCAGGAGATGATGCTCGCACATCGAATGAAAAGGAATTCCGCAAACCGCAACCGGGTCGTCGGAGTCGGCTTCGAAAAAGATATTTAATGCGTCGGCCGGATTTTTTCCGATACCGGAGAAAATCTCTTCGTACATGGATGCTATCCGACGGGGCGTCTCTTTCAACCCTTCCCGTTCGCTGTTTTCGCCTGTCGCTTCGATAATCATCCTGACAGCCGCTTCGATTTTGTCTCTGTCCATGCCTTACCTTATCAGAAAAGAGGAAAAGTTGCAAACGAAACGCTTTGCATTTTTATAAATTAACGGTATAGTGAATATGAGGTAGATGATGACAGAACTGTTGGCGCCTGCCGGCAACTGGGAATGTGCCGTTACGGCATTTGAAGCCGGAGCGGATGCCGTTTATGCCGGGTTGGCCCGCTTTAATGCACGCGAACGCAACCGCAATTTTACTTATGAAGAAATGAGCCGTTTGAGCCGTTACGCAAAAGATCACGGAAAGAAATTTTACGTGACAATGAATACACTGATAAAAGATTCCGAAATCGGTGATTTTACCGATGAGCTCGAGGCTCTGTCCCGTCTGGACCCCGATGCGCTGATTCTTCAGGACTTGGGGGCGCTGAAGATTTGCCGTGATTTTTTTCCCGAATTTCGTATTCACGCATCGACTCAGATGGGGATTCACAACAGTGCCGGATTGCGGACAGCCGCAAAACTCGGTGTTTCCCGCGTTATTTTGGAGCGGCAGCTGCTGTTTGATGAAATCGCCGCTATGGCAAAAGACCGCCCGACGGAATTGGAAGTGTTTATTCACGGAGCCTTGTGCTGCAGTCTCTCGGGAATGTGCCATTTTTCTTCGATCCAGGGCGGTTTCAGCGGCAACAGAGGGAAATGCAAACAACCGTGCCGACGTCTTTATCGGAACGGGGAGGGACAGACAGCGCCTTTCTTTTCACCCGACGATCTTCGGGCGGTTTCGCTGATTCATTCCTTTAAAGAAATCGGAATCGAGTCGTATAAAATAGAAGGAAGACTCAAGCGCGCCGATTATGTGAGGCAGACAGTGACGGCTTACCGTCTGCTTCTTGACGGAGATGCGTCCGATCTCCGTTTGCAGCGCGAAGCGTCCCGTATTCTGCAGGGAGGGGCGGTTCGTTCGTCGGGGACCGGATTTTATTCGGATGACAGCCGGGCCGCTTTGCTCGGACGCCGCTCGGTGCAGGCCGGAGAAGCGGCGGCGGAAACGGTATCGGTCTCCGGAAGCCGATGGACGGCAAAGTCTCTGACCGAAATTCATCGCGGCGATAAACTTCGGCTGCCCGAAAATGCCGGGGCCGGAATTGTGACTTTGACTGATATTGAGAGCGACGGACGGAAGGTGGCGGCGGTTCGTGCGAACAGGCTCTTCTCGTTCACGGTCCGTTCCGGATGTTCGGGAGACACCGGTCGGAAAAGAGTCTTTGCCGGAACAGTCTTGTATCGGGTCGGGAGTCAGAGCGGAAAATCGGCGGAAGCGCTTGAACGGATGAAGCGGTATGACGAAAGGCGGCCGCTGCCTTTGACGGTCCGTCTGGACGGAGAAGGGCTGACGGTTTCGGTGACCGGAAAACCGGAAACCGGCTGCCGGTTCCCCTACGAGGCCGAAGCGGCTCAAAACGCCCCGGTAACGGTCGATGATCTGGTTCGCCTTTTTTCGCACAGCGGCGGCCGCGACTGGAAAGCGGGGGCGGTAACCGGCGATGTGACGGCGGCATATTTTGTTCCTGTCTCGGTGCGCAAGCAGTGGCGGCGGCAGTTGGAGCAGATGTGGGAAGAGGCTCCCGTACGCAGTCGGCCGCGGCGGGAGGCGGTTCTTGCGGCCGCAGCCCGGTTTGCGGCGGCACGATTCGCGGATGAAACCGTTACCGCGTTCGGCAGCCGCAGGACTCCCGACGGGAGCCCTGCGCTTCGGTGCGACCCGATCGGCCGTATCGGAAAAGAAACGGATGAAGTGGTGCTGCCTTTTTTTCTTCCCGAACCGCAGACCGGCAGTTTTCAGACGGTGATCGATAAAGCCGCAGCCTGCGGTGTCCGGCGTTTTCGGCTGACGTCACTCTGGCAGCTGGCGTTCCGGTACCCGCACAATGCGGTATTGACAGCGGCACACCCTCTGCCGGCAGCCAACGCGTTTGCCGCCCGTCTGCTGGCGGAATCCGGTTGCGGACGAATCCAAATCTGGCCCGAATTGGGAGAAGAAGAGGCTGCACTCGCTTACGAATCTTTCGGGTGCGTCTGCGAACGGTTTGTTTTCGGTTCATTTCCCGTACTGGCGACACGGGCGGCGCTTCCGGAAGGGGACTATATCGCTGCCGAAACGGAATCCTCTCTGCGTTACTGGCAGGCGACGGCAGATGCCGTTTCCGGTTGTGTCCTTCTGTATCCGAAAGCGGCCGTATCGGCAAAAAGAGTCGCCGGCTGCGGATCCTTCTATGCGGAAAATGAATTTTCCGAAAAATTTCTTGTTTCTTTCCCTTCCATGAGTTAAAGTGAAGAAGATATTTTCCGGAGCTGCCGGGAGGGGGTATGTTCGAATTTGGCCGGATATCCGCATTTGTTTAATCTGATTCCTCAGAAAAGTTACAAAAAGATATTTTTTGCTTCGGCTTTCGTTTTTGCGATTGCCGTTGCGGGCATATTCTTTTTCCGATATTTTCTTCACAAGGAACTGGAACACTATTCCGATGTTCAGATTTATGATTACGCCGGTAATCAGGAGCTCTATTTCCACGGACAGATGGAGGCTCTTCACGATTATATCCATTTTTTCTCTTCGCGGATCGAGTATATGCGGAAGAATCGGAAAACGGATCGCGAGATTTTTGCCGAAATTCTTCCGAGTGTTTTTTATGTCCGGTTTCTCTATTCCGGTATTCTTTTCGGAAACGGCGACTGCTGGTATTCGGACGGAGAGACTCTGCTTCGGGACCTCTATTCCGGCTCCCTTCAGCGCATTTTCACCGGGCATACCGACGAAATCTTTTCTTTGGTGAATGAAATAAACGGAGAAAGATATCTTTCGATCTTTAAAGCAATCGAGTGGTCGCCCGATGAAACGGCCTATGCTTTTGCATCGGTTCCGTTTTCTCATTTATCCGAGATGCTCTTTATTCCTCCCGGAGAGAGAAATTCGGTTCTTCTTGTAGATCCGGATACGATGTCGATTTTTTTTAATAGCGGAAAGGATGAAACAGATCGGATATCCTCTTTTCGGGAATATATGGAAAGAATCGGAATGCACAGGTTTTCCGGCGAAATGATGACCTCCATCAGAAACGGAAGGTCCTGTCTGATCAATCAACCGAATATCAGCCGCCGAATACTTTTCCAGAAACCTCTGAATTACGAAAATTGGAGTCTTGTTGTTTCCATGTCGGCCGACTTTGACAGCCGGTTGCGGGAAAATGTCATGCTCTGGTTTCTGTTTTTCTCTCTCGGCATTATTTTTCTGATTATAGGACTGCTTCTTTACATTATTCACAGTACCCGCATCAATGCCACGATTCTGTCGAAAACCCGGAACAGAATTTTGTTTCAACAGCAGAATTTCGACGTGATAGCGGATAATTACAACGGCGGTATTGTGATGACGCAGATTGACGGAACCGGGAAAATTCTGTACTGCAATCAGGGGGCTCTCGATCTTTTCGGATATACAATGGACGAAATTCGGTTTGTTCTTCACGGGGAAACCGGGAAATTATTCGAGAATGACTCGTTTTCCGAATTTCGAAAATTCTATGATCCGGTCTCGGGCGGACGGGATAAAATTCAGGCCGACGTCCGAATGAAAAAGAAGGACGGGACTGTCTTCTGGTGTCGGATACAGGGGCGGATTGTCTCTGACGAAAACGGCGATCAATGCGGTATTTGGGCTGTTTACGACATCGATGAGAGGAAAAAACTGGAAGAAAGACTGTCCCGGTCTGAATCTCTTTTGCGTGTTTCGTCGGGACTGACATCGGATCTTGTTTTTTGTTATCATTTTGATACACGGACAATCGATACACCGAATGAAGCTTTGCTGAATAAAGGGTTTCCCCGTCGTATGATCAATGCTCCCGAAAAACTGATTCGGAAAGGATATATTCACCCGGATTCGGTTGCCGATTTGAGGGAACTGCTTCGGCGGGCGGAAGCGGGCGAACCCGATGTCTCCGGCGTTCTTCGCCTTTGTCCCGACGGCAGTGTGTCGCAATGGTTTGACGTCAGATTTTCGGTACGCAACGGCTCGTCGTACGCCATTGTTGTCATGCGTGATATCACGAAAGAAAAGAGCAGTGAAATTCGTTATGTTCACGAGTTGAATTACAGAAAAGCCTCGTTGGCCGGTGTTCTGGCTTCTTATGAGTTCAATATATCGGAAGACAAAATTATCGGAGCACCCGAATCCACCGAATCGGCGGCCGGTAACGGCTCATTCTCGAAATTTACGCAGTGGTATATCGATCACATGGTTCACCCGGAAGACAGACAGGCGGTCGGTATCTTTTTTGAAAAAACCCGGCTTCGCAAAACTTTCTCCGGGGGAGGCGGTTCCGATCATATCGATTACAGGGAAACGAAAGAACCGGGAATGTGGAGATGGGTCAGAGCGTCCGTTACGCTGTTTCTGAATCCGCAGAACGAAGATTTATGCATGAGACTGCATTTGAGTGACATCAGTTCCGAAAAGGAACAGGAACTGGCACTGCGCCGGCGTGCGGAATTCGACTCTCTTCTGGAAATTCCCAACCGATATTTCTATGAAGATATTGTTTCCGCCTCGCTTAAGCAGTTCGGACCGGAAAACGGTTGTGCGGTGTTTGCCGTTTTTGATGTCGATGACTTTAAATCCATAAACGATACATACGGACATCAGGCGGGAGATCATGCTTTGCGGCAGATGGCGAATGCAATGAAGTTCGTTTTCCCGGGGAACGCCTCTTTTGTCGGCCGTTTGGGTGGTGATGAATTCTCGGTTTATTTATACGGACGGCAGTCGATTGAGGAAGCGGTGTCCGAATTTTCGCAGTTTATCGAATATCTGAACCGTACATTTTTGCCGTTTGACGGGACACGCCGTCTGACCGTTTCCGTCGGCTGTACACGCGTTCTTGCGGGTGATACTTTCGAGACGGTTTACAGTCGTGCCGATGCGGCACTCTATAAGGCCAAGAGTCGGGGTAAGAATTGTGTCGTAGCCGATTGATTTTACCGTTTTTTCTTGCCGAATTCGGAAATTCGTTATAAAATAAAAGATGATGAGAAAATATCTGTATATTGCGATGATTTCTTTTCTGTGGATTTCCTGTACCGACGCCGTTTCCTTTTTTTATAACGGAGAGAAAGCGGAAGCATCGGTTTATGAAATAACAATCGGGAAAGATACCGTTTTTAATATTTTTTCCTTTCTGAGTGCCCGCGGAGAGAACGAAGAAGATTTGACGGGAGAAATCGAACTGGTATCCGGATATCTGGATACCACTGTGGCGGGACGTTATTGTCTGGAATACCGAATCGACTATCGGAGAACGGTGAAAGAAATCGGGATTATTGTTTATGTCAGAGACGACCCGGTTTATCCGACTTCCGGTTTGCCGGTAATCGAACTGGAAGGAGAGAACCCTCTGTCGGTTCCGCTTTCTGTCGATGTTTTTACCGATCCGGGGGCATCTGTCATTGATTCCAACGGACGCCGGATGCCGGATGAATATCTTTCGAAAAATGTCTGTTTTTTTGATTCGGCAATGAACCGGTTTACCGATACCGGAGGAATTCCGATGTCGGGGCCGGGGGTTTACCGCATCGATTATAACGGGTTCGATTATTCGGGAAAAGCGGCAAAAACCGTAACGAGATTTGTTTTTTACGGAAATTCTTCCACCCGCCGTGTTGCGATTACGCTCAACCGGTATCCGACTGGGGAGCTTGTCGATCCGAATGTTTCCGTGACGGCCGGGACTTTGTGTATCGAGGCCGGTGCCGGCAAGGTTTATCGCGAATGCGGCGGTTCGGTATCGTTTATCGAAAACGGGAGCGTTGTCAGAACCGAAACCTGGAGTGACGATATCGGCGTCATTCCGGGACTTCGAAGAACGGAAATCCCTTCTTTTGCCGTTCCCGGTCGGCATTCCGTTTATTACTGGTTTTCGGAAGACGGAAGTGTCGGTTCCGTAGAAGCGTTTATCGAAAGACCTCTTCTGCTGGTTGATCGGCAGGCTCCCGTTTTGACTTTGGGCAACCAGAATGCGAATGCTCCTGCCGTTACACCCGAATCGTGGGAAGAGGCACTGCGGCTTTCCGAAGAGGATTCTTTCTCCCTGAATGCCGGACAGAATTTTACGGAACCTGTTTCGGCGGCGGGACTTTTCCCGAAAATAGAGGATAACTGCGATAAAGATCTTTTGTGGAGCCGGGTGCAAACCTCTTTTTTTCGTTACAACGGCACGAAAAACAGCATCGAATCGATTTCCGCTTTTCCGGATCCCTCAGCCAGACGCGGTGATATTTATTTTATCCGCTACTCGGCTGCCGACCGCAGCGGTAATTTGCGGGTTTGCTGGCGGAAGATTCTCATGAAATCCGGTTCTCCCGCCAATATCCGGTTCTGTTACGGAGATAAAGAGACCAAAACAGTTGTTTACGGATATTATTCGAATTCGGGAGAAACTTCGTTCCTTCCGGATGTATACGGTACCGACGGTAGCGGCAACCGTTTACCGGAGAGTGAGTACAGGATAGATATCGGGGGAGTCGGAAGCGGCGGCGCCGCTGTATCGGTGCCCTATTCCGGCGGAGAAAATTTGGAAAAAAGACTTTCCGAAGCCGGATTGATAGATCTGAAGACCCCGGGGCAGTATTCTCTTGATTATACGATTACGTATGACGGCCTGAAAACCGTTGTCAAACGGTATGTAACCGTTTTTAATTATGACGGTATTTCGGTATTGTCGGAGACCAGCAACGACAATCTCTCCCAGGCAAAATATACGCTTCGGTGGCAAAACACTCAAAAAGAAAAAGGTTATTCCAATACCATGTTTCTTTACCGTTCGAATCACCGTTCGAACGGCGTTTGGGAACGTGTCGGTACGGTGAACGAAAACGAATATATTTCGGTTCCTTACGGAATCTCTTTTTACAGGCTGGTTCCGGCCAGAGTCGGAGATGAGGGGGAGGTCTCGGCCCGCCCCGAAGATGCTCCCGAGTCGGTGATGATACAGTTGTGCCGGCCTTTCCCCGCAGTCGGAGGCTTTCAGGCTTCGAATCGGACTTATACCGATCGGATAGAACTGCAATGGAGTGTGTGCGACAATGCCGATTACTACAGGGTTTACTGCGGTAGGGATTCTTCGTCTTTCCCGCTGTCCGACGATAAACTCCTTGCGGAGATTCGGAACGGCAATACTTACACCGTTCGGGAGAGTGCCTCGTTTTCGGCCGCATATACATGGTATTTCCAGATTCAGGCTGTTGCCGAAAAGAGTCTTCACGGATGGAAAACCGTTTCGACCGATACGAAAGGAAACCTGATTGTTTCGACGGATACGGCCAAAGCGAAGGGAATGAGAGAATTGACGGACTCCGAATGGCTGCGTGAGGTATTAATCGAAATCGGAGCTTTGCAGAGCCGGTTTAACCTCGGGGACGGTTCTCTCGATGCGGGAGGAAAATTTTATATCGACGGCGGCAGTTCGGGAGCTTTTTACTACCGTATTCGCAACGAGAGCTGGCCGGAAAATGACTGGCTGACAAAAAACCGGTCGACATTGCTGGATTATTTCCATTTCAACAATGACGGCAGAAGACTGAAACTATCGGGCGGAATTGCCTATTTATATCTTTTTACAAAGAGCAAAAACGATTATTATGTGGGAATTACGGCGAAGGCCGATTCCGCATTGTATCCCGACGGTTTAAAGCGGCAGGCTCCGCTGACCGTTTCGGGTGATTATCCGGGAACGGTCGATATTCACGGACTTCTTGATGACTGTTGGAATCGGGCCTGCAGTCACAGTGATACGACGGTCAAAAACTGCGTCGGCGAGAGTCTCTCTTACAGAGGAAACAGGTGGCTCGGCAACTGTGACGGGCGAAGCTCCGTCGGACACGGATGCCCCAGTTACCGGTTCTCCGAATCGGCATGGCGGAACGTTCTCGGATTTTACGAAAACGGGAGGGTGACGTTTACGCACCGCGGGCAGATGTTTCTTTATACCCGCGACGGCGGTCCGGAAAAAACGCACGCCGCTTTCAGGGTTCCGTAAAAAAATGATATTAATTTTTTGCTAATAACATTGACAAACAGCCCGATCCATGTGATGATAAGGCTAAGGAGACAGTTATGAAAAAATTATTGGTTTTAATTGCGGTTTTTTCAATGATCGGCTGTTCGGTCGATTATGTCAAAAGCGAAGGCACATTAAACAAAGATACTGTTGTTGTTAAAAGCAGCGAAGTATTGGCGTTTGATGCGACAGCCGGAGAACTGAAGCTGGCAAACGATTACACGGGCGCCAGGTATATCATTGTCGAGCACGGTGAAAACATGCCCGGCGGACGTCTGCTCGCGGTTGATTCCGTCAGCAACGGTGTATATCGTGTAAAGGATACTCAGCTGGCCAACGCCGTTAAGGACCTGAAATTTAAATCGACATATCAGCTGAAAAAAGAGGATATCGTTTCTGCGAAACCTCTTGCCCGCGGTGTTACAATCGATCCCGCCGATCCGTTTGTAATTGATTTGGGAACAAAGCGGATTGCCGACTTTGTCGAAGATTCCGAATCGGCTTATGATGCCGGTCTTGATTTGGAAGGGAAGCTGTATATCGATCCTTATATCAATTTCGATATCGATATTACCAATTTCGAACTTCAGAAATTCATCATCGAATTGGAAGCCTCTTTGAAGGCGGAAATGTCTCTTGCATTGAATGCGTCTGTGAGCTACGGTGCTTATGTACCTCTGTTCGAGTATAATTATAATGTAATCACAGTTATGGCCGGTCCCGTGCCTATCATTTTCCAACCGATTATCGAAATCGGTCTCGATGCTAATTTTAATGCCAGCGTTCGGGCGACTTTTACGATTTCCGAAACAATTTCTTTCGGTGCCGGTGCTGTTTACGAAAATGAAGCATGGACAACAAAGAAATACTTTGATGCCGGATTACCTCAGGTTGAACCGATTTTCGTGAATGCCAAAGCCAATGCGGGTGTCGGCATTAACGAAAAAATCGGTATCATGCTCTACGGAGTGTTAGGAGCTAATTTGCAGGCTCGTGAATTCCTGTCGGCCGACTATACGGGAAATGCCGAAATCGATTTCGCGCAGGGAGCTGTGACATCGGATCAGAATCTGACTCTCAAATTCGGTATGGGGGTCGGTGTGAATATTCGTATCAGTGCATTCAGCATTATTGATAAAGAATTTCAGGTCTGGGGTCAGGACTTGACATTCGCTCAGATGGATTGGAATTGCCGTCTTGACTCGGAACCTGTCTGGTCCGGTTTGATTGTGGACGCAATTAATAAATAATCGAATCAACTTATCAAAAGACTCCTGCCGTCCGGGCGGGAGTCTTTTTTCTGTATAATGAGATATTTTTTCTGTTCCTTATTGTCATTTTTATTTTTTTCCTGTAAGGTGATTTTCCCGATGTACGAGGTTACCGATCTTTCCGCGGTGCCTCAGGACGGCGGAGTTATGCTCTCTTTCGTAACGCCGGATCGGACGGATCCCGACTACCGTTATTTCTATTCACATGTTACAATCGAGTACGGAGAACCGGGAGAAGAACCGGTGTATTGGAACGGAGATATCAATCCGGCCGGAACATTAATCGGTAATCTGAAAAACGGTGTTTACTACACGTTTACGATCAAAGTCGTAGACAGAAACGGTATCGTCTCCGACGGTGTTTCCGTGACGGCTGTTCCGATTGATACTTCCGTTCCGGTGCCTGTAGCCGAGCTGACAGCATCTCCCGGGTTCGGAAAGGTTGTTCTTTTTTGGCTGACACCCGTTGCACACGATATTACCTCCGTATGTATACGGACAGTGAGGCTTTCCGATAACTACCCGGTCAAAACGCAGACGGTGGCAGTAAAAGAAGGTTACTATGCCGAAGCTTCGGTTACGGCTTTGCAGAACGATGTGGAATACCGGTTTTTTGTTTCGGCGGTCAACAGTTTCGGAAACTCCTCCGAACCGGTATCGGTAACATGTACTCCGGACGGGGATGTGCCCGGCGATCCCGAATTGCTAAAATCAATTGTTCTTAACGAAGGTGAATATTCGTCGGGAGGGGCGGTTCGAATCGAATATTTTATTCCCCGTGTTAACGGAATCGAGATTGAGGATTATGCTTATACGGAAATATATTATGCCAGGCGGGGGTATCTGCCCGATTCCAAGGTTACGGATAAACCGGTCGGAATAACGGAAGACGGTTTTTATAAAGAATCGGTCGTCATCACCGGTCTGGAAAACGGTGTCGAATACGGATTTTTTCTGAAAGTTTATGACAGGGCGGGGAATTCATCGCCGGGCTGTTTTGTATACGCAATACCGTTTTCGCGACGGATTCCGGATTCTCTTTCCGAAGAACCTGCTTTTGTACGTTATTCGGAACAGACTTTTGTTTCGTGGAAGACGCCCGAAGAAATGACCGATGTTTTTCTTTACTCGTCGGCCGATCCGTTCACCTATGATGATATTTCTTCCGGGAGTCTGCCTGACGGCATTCATGTGATTCACAATCCGCTTGATTTGGGAGTTTATCTGGATTATCCGCGCACCACGACGTTTTATATGATGATTGTTATGGGGAACGCATCCTCTCCTTACAGTCGTGAATACAGTTTCTGGCCGTCCGACGGTTCGGCACGTGAAATTCTCCCCGAAACGGATGCCGGAGAAGATGTTCTGAATGCTGTCAGAAATGTTTCCTGCGAGAGCCGTAATCAGTCCGTGAAGCTGACATGGACGGGAACGGAAACAGACAGTTCGATTTATGTCGGTTTTTTGTGGAATCCCGACCCCGAAGCCGTAAAGACTCTGTATGAAAATTTTGACGGCTCCGTTATCGGTCCCTTCGATGTTCCCTCCGAATCGGGATCATGCTCAAAGATTATCACCTCTCTCCCGAACAGAACAAAACAGACGTTTGCGGTGTTCTGTTATAAGGCGGGCGGGATCAAGTCGCCTCCGGTTTATGTCCAGGGGATGCCGATGCCCGAAGCCGGACCTGTCGATAATCCCCCTGTTCTGCCGCAGGGGATCGGGTTGCCGATGTCGATGATTCCGGCCGGCATATATTTTTCCGGAGCGGAAAATGTTGTCGCCGTGAGGGAAGTCCGTCTGACAAAAGATTTTCTGATGTACCGCAATGAAGTGGAATACGAGCTGTGGAGGAACGTTTATGACTGGGCGGTCGGAAAAGGATATCGTTTTTATTCACCCGGAATGGAGGCCAACAGCGGGGCGTACGGAACTCCGGTGACTCCCGATTCCGGATTGCCGGTTACGGGAATTTCCTGGTACGATGCGGTTGTCTGGTGTAATGCTTTGACCGAATACTATAATTCAGGAAATCCGACGGAACGGCTGATTCCCGTTTATCTCACGGCAGGCTCGTCGGAAACGGATAACTACGAAGAGGCGTGCAGGAATTTGTTAAAAGACATTTCTCAAATGAGTTCCTCTTCGGCCCGGGACAAATATAACAGAGTTGTTTTTAACCGTACCGGAACAGGATTCCGCCTGCCGACGGAGGCCGAATGGGAATATGCGGCCGGTTATATCGACGGCAGTCGACGTCAGTCCGGCTTGTCCTACAGTTGCGGACCCGATTATATAGAAGACCATTATAAAACGGACAGCCGGGGGGAGTGGGTTTTCAGCCCGCAATACAATGTCCCCGGAATTCAGACGATACACAGATATGTATGGTACGGTTCGACTCAGATGGTTGCCGATGCGTATAACAGTGAAGGTGTTTATATCGACAACAGTGCCGGCGGCCGCATTCACGGAAAAAATGATCTGTTCATGCATTCCGATGCTGACAGAGTCAATGCAGTCGGGCTTGTTAATATGTCCGGAAATGTTTATGAGTGGGTGTGGGACTGGTATTCATATTTTCCGTATTATGAGGGACAAATCGAGTATTGTGTCGATCCCGTCGGACCTGTGAGTCCCGCCACATTCAGAGTAAGGCGCGGAGGCAGTGCTTATGACGATTTACAGTATGGACGGATATGTTATCGCGCCAGCGATACGCCGACCGGCCACAGGAGTGACAGCGGATTCCGTTTTGTCAGAACGGTGAAATAGGGAAAAGGCGGTTTCTTGCGATAAAAATCATTCTTCTACTTGAATGAAATATGGAATCTTTTTATAATATCTTTACAGAATAATTTGAGGTTGGAATATGGGAAAAGAAGTCACAATGGACAAGATTGTCTCTTTGTGCAAGAGACGCGGTTTTGTTTTTCAGTCATCCGAGATTTACGGCGGACTTTCGTCCGCATGGGATTACGGTCCTCTCGGTGTCGAACTGAAACGAAATATACAGAATTTCTGGTGGAAGGCGATGACCCGCATGAACGATAATATTGTCGGGTTGGATGCGGCAATCATGATGCACCCGAAAGTATGGGAAGCCTCGGGACATGTCGAGAACTTTTCCGATCCTCTGGTCGATTGTAAAGCGTGTAAAGCCCGTTTCCGGGCCGATCAGATCGACCTGAATGCGCCCTGTCCCAATTGCGGCGGAAAAGGAACCTTTACGGAGCCGCGCGACTTTAACCTGATGTTTTCGACGAATCTCGGGCCGGTTAAAGATGATAACAGCCGTGTTTATTTGCGACCGGAAACAGCGCAGGGAATTTTTGTCAACTTTAAGAATGTCGTTCAGTCGAGCCGTGTGAAAGTTCCCTTCGGCATAGCACAGGTCGGGAAAGCGTTTCGAAACGAAATCGTGACAAAAAACTTTATTTTCCGGACCTGCGAATTCGAACAAATGGAAATGCAGTTTTTCTGCAAACCGGGTACCGATGAAGAGTGGTTTCAGTACTGGAAAAAAGAGAGAATGGATTATTATTCGCGCCTGGGAATTCACCCCGAGCATCTGCGTTTTCATCAGCACGGCCCCGACGAACTGGCGCATTATGCGAAAGATGCATTCGATATTCAGTTTCTGTTTCCGATGGGATGGCAGGAGCTGGAAGGAATCCATTCGCGTACCGATTTCGATTTAAGCCGTCACAACAGTTATTCCGGTAAAAACGAGCTGACCTATTTGGATCCCGATACCAATGAGCGTTATGTTCCTTACGTTATCGAGACCTCGGCCGGGTTGACGCGCAGTGTTCTGATGGTATTGAGCGATGCATACGAAGAAGAGGAAATCGAGGCAGGTGATGTTCGGACGGTGCTGCATTTTCATCCTGCCGTTGCTCCGATAACGGCGGCGGTTTTGCCGCTTGTCAAGAAAGACGGTATCGATGAGCTGGCCCGAAAAGTGGAAAACCGTCTTCGTGAAGATTATAATATCTTTTACGATCAGAGCGGTGCGATCGGCCGCCGTTACCGCCGCATGGATGAGGTCGGAACGCCCTATTGTATCACCGTGGATTACGAATCCAAGGATGATGACTGCGTAACGCTGCGTTTCCGTGATTCCATGGAGCAGAAACGTGTTCCGATTCATTCTTTGTCTCAGGTTATCGCCGAGGAAATGAAAAATTATAAACGTGTATGATAAAAAATCCGCCCGAACGGGCGGATTTTTTTGCAAGGGTCTGTCAGAATATCTTCATCTTCTTCATGAAAAATGTCAGAACGGCAGAAACAACGGCAATTCCTCCCGTCAGAATCCAAAAGGTGTGATGAAATCCTGTCCCCGGCAGATCGACATTCATTCCGTAAATACCGGAAACGATGGAAGGGACACACAGAATAATGGTGACTCCGGTCAGGAACTTCATGGTGCGGTTCAGCTGTGTGTCGGCTAAAGTCGCCAGGGTTTCGGCGACGCCCGTAATAATGGCCGTATAGGTGCGTGCCATTTCCATAGCCTGTTCTATTTCGATAACAACATCTTCCATTAAATCTTCGGCATCCGGATTGTCTTTAATAAAGCTGAAGCGTTTCAGCTTCAGCATAACGGATTCGTTGGTTTTAATCGAGTTGGAAAAATAAACCAAACTTTTTTGAAGCCGCAGCATTTTAATGATTTCTTTATTCGAATAGGAACGGATCATGTCCTTTTCTATAGCGTTACTCATCTGGTTGATTCGCTTCAGGTAGTGAAGAAAATAGGCTGCATTGCGGAACAGAAGCAGCAAAAGAAATCGTGTCTGATTCTGGGTCGTAAATGCTTTAAATTTTCCGGAGCAGAAAGTCTCAATCAGGGGCAGTTTTTTGGTACAGATTGTGACAATGTAATCTTTCATTAATACAATTCCCAAAGGAATTGTCGAAAAATAGGTGTTTTCGGTACGGTCTTCAATCGGTACATCGATAATAATCAGCGTATGATTTTCTTCCAATTCGATGTGAGCTCTTTCTTCTTCGTCCAGAGCAGCCTTAATACTGTCAATATCCAGTTCGATTTGAAGTGCCAGTGTTTTGACTTCGGCGTCGGTCGGCGCAACCACATTAATCCATGTACCGGCTTCCGGTTCTGCCGTTTTCTCGATTGTACGGCCGATTGTTTTTAAGATTTCAACCATTTTTGCCTCCTGAAAGCACTCCGGAGGCAGGAACTCCCCCGGCTAAATATTTGTAGAAAAGAAACAGCGCTTACTGCCGGGGGAATCATCCATAATTTTACTCCTGTTCGGATTTACTTTATCATAATTTACCGGTGTAGACAATAAAAACCGGATTATTTTTCGTTGCTTTCCGACTGTTCTTTTGCCGTAAAGGTCATAACAAGTGCTTTCTCGGCATTTCTGAAAGAAAGTGTATTTCCCGACAGCGAGTATTCGACCGCTTCCGCCAGAAGCGAATTGAATCGGTCTGCCAGAACCATGAACTCTTCGGGGCCGGCCATCATTGTTGTTCCCATTTGGGAAAAGGAAATCGTATTTTTTTCGCCGATGTTGTAGGAGCCGAAATAACGGTTGACTCCGTTCGAGCCCGCAACGCTGTTGTCCTTTCCGAAAGAAATATCTGCCGTAAAGCCTTCGGGGACGGAGACCATTGCCGTCCCGTCATTCAGCGACAGAAGAGTCCATTCCGTGTTTTCCAGTTTATTTAAAGCAAAAACAAACAAAACTCTGTCGTTTTTATCTTTTATCGTCAGTTTGTCCTTTTTAATCCGGAAATGGTCCGATTGAATCAATGTCGTAAAGAAGTGCTGTTCCAGTTTCATCATGTCGGGAGAAGCGGCTTTCCGTGTCGCGCCGATATTGCTGAAAGTCAGTTTATTTTCATCGATTTTCACAAGAGAAAAGAAATTATTGACACCGGCTGTGCCTGTAGCCTGTGTTTCCGTAAAAGAGACGGTAATCGGAGAATACATATCGGTATCTTTCACCATTTCCTCGGGAGAAATCAGGTTCGATGAGTCTTCGGTAATGATTTCCGTCAGTTTCCAAGATGCGTCCGTGATGTCGGCATCGTCCGACGAACAGCCGGAAAAGGCAAATAAACCCGCTACAGACAATAAAAGAAATCTTTTCATAAAGAACCTCCGTATCGGTTTTCATTTTAGCATAAACGGAGGGAAAATCAACAAAAATGAGTCGAATTAATCAAAACTTAAATAAAAAATAAATGATTTACTTTCCGCCGACTGTATGGTATATTTTGATAAGAGGTTTTTATGAAAAAAACAGTTTTATTATCGGTATTGGCGTTTGCGGTGCTCGTGACGGCCTGCAATTTGAAGGTCTGGGAAGACAGAAAGGGCGAAGTTGATATGGCCAAAGTGAAGGCTGCGGCAATGGTAACTCCCCATCCGCGCCAGCTGGCCTGGCAGCAGTTGGAGCTGACAGCTTTTTTTCATTTCGGAATCAATACTTTTACGGGAAACGAATGGGGCGACGGGAAAGAAGACCCGAAACTGTTTAATCCGACACAGTTGGATTGCCGGCAATGGGTAAAATCGGTGAAGGCGGCCGGATTCAAACTGGCGATTCTGACAGCCAAACACCACGACGGGTTTTGTCTGTGGCCTTCCGCCTATACGGACCATGATGTGGCCTCTTCTTCTTACAAAAACGGGAAAGGCGATATTGTCAAAGAATTTGTCGATGCCTGCCGGGCCGAAGGTATCAAAATCGGGATTTATCTTTCGCCGTGGGACCGCCACGAAAAAACATACGGACGCGAGGCCTACAACGATTATTTCGACAATCAAATCAGAGAAATTTTCGATAATTACGGACCCGATATTGCCGAATTCTGGTTTGACGGTGCTGTCGATTCGGAAATCAAACAAATGTATGACTGGAACCGGTTTTATAAGACCATCAGAGAGAAAAATCCCGACTGCGTGATTGCTGTCAGCGGCCCCGATGTCAGATGGGTCGGCAACGAATCGGGACTGGCCCGCGAGTCGGAATGGAGTGTTGTTCCCGCTTCCGCTAAGAATCAGAACCAGATTGCTTCCGATTTCGAAGAGGGCGGATTCCATTATACGAAACCGGATAAAGAAATTCAAATGTACCGGTATGATTCGGCGTCGGAAGATTTGGGTGACCGTGTATCTGTCTCGCAGGCGGAAAAGACAATCTGGTATCCCGCAGAATGCGACACATCCATCCGGCCGGGCTGGTTTTATCATGAAAATCAGGATATTCAGGTGAAGTCGTTGGCCAAGCTTATGGATATATATTACAAGTCGGTCGGGCGCAATTCGGTTCTTTTGCTGAATATTCCTCCGGATAAGCGCGGGTTACTTCACGAGAAAGATGTGGAGCGGTTAAAAGAATTCGGTGATACAATTCGGGAAATCTTTTCGGACAATAAGGCCGCCGGAGCTGTTCGGACAGAGACGAAGCCGACCGGCGACAATTACGAAATGACAATCGAGCTGGATCTCGGTTCGAAAAAATCCTTTAACAGACTGAGTATCGGGGAAAATATCCAAAACGGACAGAGGGTCGAAAAATTCGCGCTCGAGGTCTGGAACGGCTATAAATGGAAAGAAGTCGAACGTTCGACTACAATCGGATATAAACGGCTTTTAAAATTTCCGAGACAGAAAGCTCAAAAGGTGCGGATTCGCATTGTTCAGGCCCGATACAATCCGGAAATTTCTTCGATAGGATTGTATAACAGTTCCTGGTATTAAGAGATGGATTTTTTCGAGCATCTGGAAAGGGATCAGTTTCTGCCGCTGATTCCGTGCGAGCCGGAGACGGCCCGGCAGGCGGCGGAATTCTTTTCCCGACAGGGCATCCGCTCTGTCGAGATACCGATGCGCAGCGAAAAAGCCGTTGCGACCATTAAACTCCTGAAGAAAGAGTTTTCCGTCCTGACGGTTGTTGCCGGAACGGTTTTGCGCGCGGAACAGGCGGCGGCGGCGGCCGACGCCGGGGCCTCGGCGCTGGTTTCGCCGGGATGGGATGAGACTGTTGCCGAATCGGCTGCGGCTTGCGGTCTGCCCTATATTCCGGGTGTTTTTACGGCAACGGAAGTTCAGAATGCTTTTCGGAACGGTTGCCGGTATTTGAAATTTTTCCCTGCTGCAGCGGCAGGGATTGAGTATTTATGTGCGCTGTCGGCACCTTTCTATTCGGCCGGAGTCCGTTTTATGCCGACAGGCGGAATCAATCATAGAAATTATCGCCGGTTTTTGGAGATACCGTCGGTTTTTTGTGTAGCGGGTTCCGATTTCGAGCCTGTATTTACCAGGGATGACAGCGAATGAGTCCGGAGAACAAATATGATCTGATTGCACTGGGAGAAGTCATGCTCCGTCTGGATCCGGGGGACTTCAGAATCGCTCATGCACGTTCGTTTTCGGTTTGGGAAGGCGGGGGCGAATACAATACGGCACGGGCATTTGCTTCCTGTTTTCGGCGTCGGAGTGCGGTTGTTACGGCTTTAGCCGATAATCCTGTCGGGCTTCTGATACGCAATTTGATAGCGGCCGGCGGAACGGATGTGAGATGGGTCGAAATGAGACCCTTTGACGGTACCGGAACCACTATCCGCAACGGTTTGAATTTTACGGAACGGGGATTCGGTGTCCGTGCGCCTTTGGGATGCAGCGACAGAGGCAACAGTGCGGCTTCGCAAATATCTCCCGGAGATTTTGACTGGAACGAAATTCTTTCCTCGGCAAAAATGTTTCATACCGGCGGAATTTTTGCATCGCTTTCCGAGTCGACAGCGGATACGGTGAAGGCTGCGGTGGCGGCAGCCCGGAAATATCATGTTCCGGTATCGTTTGATATCAATTACCGGCCTTCGTTATGGAAGAACCGGGGCGGCAGGGAGGCGGCTGCCCGGTTCTACGAAGAAATTGTTTCGGAAGCCGATTACCTGTTCGGAAGCGAAGAAGATTATGCGCTTCTGACAGGCGAAAAGGAGACGGCGGTCTTTCCCGATTCTCTGAAAGATGTTCTGCTGAAATTCCCGCATCTCAAAGGGGCCGGAGCCTCGAGCCGAACCGTCCTGTCTGCCAGCCGCAACCGTTGGCAGTGTCTGTTTGCCGACCGCAGCGCACTTTTCGAATCCCGTGTCTATGATTTGGAGATTTATGATCGGGTCGGCGGAGGGGACGCTTTTGTTTCCGGATTTCTGGCAGCTGTTTCCGACGGTCTCGGCTATCGGGAGGCGGTGGAATGGGGCGCTGCCCACGGTGCCCTGGTTATGACGACGCCGGGAGACACCTCTTTTGCCGCACTTGACGAGGTGAAAGCTCTGGTCAAAGGCTGCGAAAGCCGGATTCAGAGATAAAACTTGACAATTCGGTTTTTTGGGGTAGAATTACAGAAAGGAGCGTATATATGAATCGTTTTTTTGGGTTCGGAGAAGATTATTTTCGGGAGTTCGGGAAATTTCATGCTTTCACCCCCGAACATTTTTTAATGCTTGCCGGTTGTCTGGCGCTCTGGATTCTGATTCCGTTGGCAATGCGTAACCGAAGCGATCGGGCGCAGGCTCTGTTTCGAATCTGTCTGGCGCTTTTCATGATGAGCGCCGAATCTTCGTGGTATATCTGGTACGGAATACAACACGGATTGGATGTCAAAATCAGTCTTCCGTTGCAGTTGTGCAGTTTTGCGCTTTATTCTTCCCTGATTCTGTTATTTACCGGTAAACAGATTTTTTTCGAAGTTTCCTATTTTCTCGGTTTGGGAGGAGCTCTTCAGGCCCTGATTACACCGAATCTCGAATATCACTTCCCGCATGTCCGATGGTATCACTTTACCGTCATTCATTTTACATTAATTCTGGTCCCTCTTTATTTTATCATTGTCCATAAATACAGAATTACATACAAGTCACTGTTTCGTGTAATGGGAATTTCTTCGGGACTGATGGCTTTCGTGATGATTATGAATCAGATTCTCGGAGCCAATTATATGTTTATTAATGGTCAGCCCGAGTTTCCTTCCATGATTGATCTTTTCGTGAAAGTATTCGGCCCCTGGCCGTTTTATATTGTCGGGATGCTTCTGTTGGCTTTTTTTGTTTTTCTGTTGCTCTACCTTCCGTTCGGAGAACAGCAGCTGGCAGCTTTTATCCGATCGAAACGACGCGAATCCGGAGATCTCTGATTAAAACGTGCTTCTGATTTCATTTGTTGTCCTTTTATTTTTATCCGCCTTTTTTTCGGCAACGGAAACGGCTTTCACCTCTTTGTCGTTCGTTACAGTGAAAATGATGGGGGAGAGCCGTTCTCTTCCGTGCCGGCTTGTAGCCCGGCTGATGAAACGTCAGGATTTGCTCCTCGGCACAATTCTGCTCGGAAACAATCTGGTGAATATTGCGGCGACTTCGATTGCGACAGCCTATACAATTGCCCGTTTCAGCGATGCCGCCGTAACGGTAGCGACACTGGTTGTAACCGTTATCGTTCTGATTTTCGGGGAGGTTACGCCGAAACAGGTGGCGTTGGCTCATAATGAATTTTTTGCAAAGGCCGCTGCCTTTCCGATGACGGTACTGATTCCTCTGTTCAGTCCTTTTGTCTATTCTGTTATGATTTTCAGTAAGGTAATAACCCGGCTGATTTCTCTGAATAAGACAAAAAAACCGGTCTCTTTGGAGGCAATACTTCATATGGTCTCTCTAGCCGAGGACGTCGGTGTTGTCGAAGAGTACGAAAATAATATGGTAAAAATGGTTTTCCGTCTGAACGATATTCCTGTTTCTTCGATTATGACACATCGGACGGATGTCTTCAGTATGGATGCGGAGACTACAGTCGACGAAGCGAGAGCAATCCTGAAAGATTCTCCTTCTTTTTCGAGAATCCCGATTTACGAAAAAGACAGCGAGAATATTCGGGGAATTGTATTGGCAAGAGATGTTCTGACATGCGAGGACGGAAACCGAAAGCTCAAATCTGTCGAATATAAACCGATTTTTGTTTCGGGAACAAAAAAAGTCAGTGAACTTTTGGCTATTTTCAAGATAAAAAAATTAAAAATGGCAGTGGTTCTCGATGAATACGGCGGTTTGGCCGGAATCGTGACTCAGGAAGATGTTGTCGAAGAAATTACCGGGGAGCTGTATGATGAAGATGAAGATCGGGCTCAAAGCCGGCTGATTCGTTTGGATGAAGACACTTTTCTGCTCAACGGCGACCTGCCGATCGACATTTTTTCGGGGGAGGTCGATGTCGATTTGTGTCCGACACGTTACAGTCAGACCATGGCCGGATACATTTTTGAGTCACTCGGAAGGATTCCGGTCGAAGGGGAATCGGTTTTTATAACGAACGGAAAGCTGACGGTCAGAAAAATGGACGGGAATCAGATTGTTCAAATACTTTTTAAAAAAGTCGAAAAAAGAGTTGACAATATAAAGGGATAACTTTATAATGAATATAAATTTTAATACGGAGGACAACAAATGGAATTGAAAGGTTCAAAAACAGAACAAAATTTGATGATGGCTTTCGCCGGGGAATCTCAGGCCCGCAACAAGTACACTTATTACGCCGGAAAAGCGAAAAAAGAAGGATATGAGCAGATTGCTGCCATTTTCCAGGAAACGGCGGACAATGAAAAAGAACATGCCAAGATTTGGTTTAAACTCCTTCACGGCGGTTCCGTTGCTTCGACAGCCGAGAATCTGAAAGATGCCGCAGCGGGCGAAAATTACGAATGGACCGACATGTATGCCACTTTTGCAAAAGAAGCAAAAGCCGAAGGTTTCGATCAGATTGCTTTCCTGTTCGAATCGGTTGCCAAAATCGAAAAAGAGCACGAAGAGCGGTATAAAGCATTGCTGAACAATATCGAAACCGGATCGGTTTTCAAGAAGACCGAAAAAACGGTTTGGATTTGTCGGAACTGCGGACATATTTATGACGGAGCCGAAGCTCCCCAGAAATGTCCCGTATGCGATCATCCGCAGGCTTATTTCCAGCTGAGAGTGATTTCTTACTAAAAAAAAGCTGCCGCAAGGCAGCTTTTTTTACAAGTCAAGAAACATGGCGGTTTCGTCGCAATGCTCGAGTTTGGGACACTCCAGACATTCCCGCCACATTTTCCGCGGAAACTGGTCTTTGTCCGTAACGGAAAATCCTATTTTTTTAAAAAATTCGACCTGATAGGTCAGTGCAATGACTTTCGGGAATCCCAAATCGGAGGCCCTTTTTATCAGAGAGCGGCACAGCATCGTTCCGATTCCGAGTCCCTGATATTCGTCGGCAACGGCCAGGGCCATAATTTCCGCCATATCGGTCCAAAGAGGAGTCAGTGCCGCACAGGCAACAACCGTTTTTTCCGCATTTTCGACAACCGAAAAATTATTAAGCATTGTAATAATTTTATACTTGCTTCTGGGAAGCATCAGTCCGACCTGTGCGTGGTCGTTTGTCAAATGAAAAATAGCATTTACATCGTGGACTGTTGCTGCGCGTACCTGATAACTCATTTTATATTCCTTTCAGTTTTCCTTTTTGGCGTTTTTGCGGACATGAGCGACGACTTTTGTCGGAAGACCGAACAGGTTGATGAATCCGCCCGCATCCTTGTGATTGTAGGACGACTCGCCGAAGGAGGCCAGCTCTTCGCTGTAAATCGAATAGGGCGAAGTTCTGCCGGCAATGATGATGTTTCCTTTATACAAAGCAACTGTAACGGAACCGGTTGTATATTCGCAGGCGCTGGCCATAAACGCTTCCAGCGCTTCACGGGCGGGAGAGTACCATTTCCCCGTGTAAAGAAGTTCCGCATAGTTTATCGCAAGATGCTGTTTCAGGCTGAGCGTATCGGCATCGAGTGTCAGCATTTCCAATTCTTTTAATGCCGTGTAAAGAATCGTTCCTGCGGGTGTTTCGTAGACGCCGCGGCTTTTCATACCGACTGTCCGGCTTTCAACCAGATCGGCTCTGCCGATGCCGTTTTCGCCGCCGAGTTTATTCAGCGTCATAATAATCTCTGTTCCCGACATTTTTTCGCCGTTGATTCCGACAGGAATTCCTTTCTCGAAATCGATTGTGATGACGGTTTCGGTATCGGGAGCAGCCTTCGGCGATACAGTCAGTTGAAAAAGCGATTCCTGAGGCCTGTTGGCAGGATCTTCGAGATCGGCTCCTTCATGACTCATGTGCCACATATTCCAGTCGCGGGAGTAAATGTTTTTCTTTGTGATGTTTCCGAGAGGAACATTGTGAGCCTGCGCATAATCGATGGCCTGTTCGCGGCTGTGAATATCCCAAATTCTCCACGGAGCAATAATGGTCAGTTCCGGCGCAATTGCTTTGAATGTCAGCTCGAAGCGGACCTGATCGTTTCCTTTTCCCGTACAGCCGTGACAAATCGCATCGGCATTCTCTTTCAAAGCGATTTCGGCAATATGTTTGGCCTGAAGCGGGCGGGCAATCGAGGTTCCCAACATGTATTTGCCTTCATAGATGGCTCCCGCACGGGTCATCGGGAAAATCAGATCCTGAGCCAGCTCCTCTTTGATGTCGAGGATGTAGAGTTTGGAAGCGCCGGAAGCTTCGGCTTTTGCCTTCATGGCCTCCCAGTCCTCTTTCTGTCCGACATCGGTACAGACGCCGATGATTTCGGCATTATTGTAGTTTTCTTTCAGCCACGGAATAATGATGGATGTATCCAAACCTCCCGAATAAGCCAAAACGATTTTTTTGATTTCCTTTGCCATAACAATCTCCTTTGAAGATGTATAATTATTTTTATTGTTTAATAAATATACATTTTTTCTCCGATTTCATCAAGTCCTTTCGGGCCTGCGGTTGCAAAAAGATTCACCCGGTGACATTTGCCCCAATAAAATCAGCAACCCGAGAGTACCTTTTCGATAACAGCGATTCCTTCGTCAATCTCTTCGTGCGAAATAATAAGCGGAGGAACAAGACGGAGAACATCGGTACCGGCTCTGAGCAGGATCAGACCGTTTGCTTCGCATTCGCGGATAACATCGGAAGGATTCATGTCTTTAAGAACCAGACCGCAGATTAAACCGATTCCTCTGACCTCCGAGATAAGCTGAGGATACCGGTTTTTCAGTTCGGTCAGTCGCTTGCGCAGATAGATTCCCTTTTCTTTGATCTCGTTCAGAAAATCAGGATTCAGAAGTGTGTCGGTCATGTGATTGGCCACGGCGCAACAGACCGGATTCCCGCCGAATGTCGAACCGTGGTCTCCGGGGTGGATGACATCGTTGATTTTCTTTCGGACAAGAGTTGCCCCGAGCGGAAGACCTCCCGCAATCGGTTTTCCCAATGTGATAATATCGGGATTCAAACCGCAGGCTGCCGATGCAAACGGATATCCTGTCCGTCCGAGGCCGGCCTGAATTTCGTCGGCTATCAGGACAATGTCGTAACCTTTGCACAGTTCGTTCAGTTTCGCGGCAAATTCGGGTGTCATCACATGGATGCCGCCTTCTCCCTGAACCGGTTCGACGATAACAGCCGCAAACGAATCGTTTAAAGCGGCTTCGAGAGAGGCGATGTCGTTAAAGACGGCCGTGTAGCATTCGGGCAGCAGCGGCCGGTACGATTTCTGGTATTTTTCGTTCGGGGTGACGGAGAGCGTTCCCGCCGTCCGGCCGTGAAAAGCGGATTCGAAGCTGAGATAAGCGACCGCTTTTTCCCCTTTACGGGCTTTTGCGTAAATACGGGCAAATTTCAGAGCAGCTTCATTGGCTTCCGTTCCGCTGTTGCCGAAAAAAACAGCTTCGTAGCCGGAAGCGGCTGTCAGCTTTTGTGCCAATGTTAACGTCGGAATTGTGGAAAAAAGATTGGAGCAGTGTATGATTTTTTCCGCCTGACGGCTCATGATTTCGGCGATGTCTTTTCTGCCGTAACCGAGAGCATTAACGGCAATACCGGCTGCCATATCGAGATAGCGGTTGCCTTTTATATCATAGAGATGACACCCCTCACCGCGGTCGAAAACCAAAAAACGGTCCGCATAGTTGCGGCAAAGCGGGGGATTGATACTGTACGCATCCTGGTTGTTCATATTTCGTCTCCTTCAGTCCGAAAAGGTAATCGAAGTCCCTTTTGTACCCGATTCCAGCCGGTGCAAGTCACCCTCTTCCTCGTATCCGCCGATGATAACGGAACCGACTCCGTTGGCAACGGCTTCGACAGATGAGTTCACTTTGGGAATCATACCTCCCGAAATCACTCCCGATTCGATTTCCGCGGCGACAGTCTTCCTGTCGAGACGGGGAATAACGGTTCCTTCTTTCAGTACGCCCGGTATATCGGAAATATAAATCAGTCGGGTCGCCTTTAAAGCGGAAGCCAGAGCCAGAGCCGCTTCGTCGGCATTGATGTTTAAAGGAAGCCCCGTATCGGTCATGGATGTGGTTGCGATAATCGGAAAACAGCCGTTTTCAAGCAGCAGTTTGAGGAGGCCGGTGTCGGTTGCGGTCACGGTTCCGGTGCAGGATCCGTCGGAAACGGCCCTTCCCGTAAAGAGTTTTGCATCCGAACCGCTCAGCCCGACTCCGTTCAATCCGGCACGGGCGGCCATTCTGACCAGCTCCTTATTGATTTTTCCGGCCAGAACGGCATCGACGACAGCCATCTCTTCGGGAGAGGTAAAACGGATTCCGTTTACAAATCGGGATTCGATTCCGAAGCGTGCCGCAGCAGACGTAACTTCGGCTCCTCCGCCGTGAACCAGAATATATGAAACGGAAGAGGCGGTCGCCATATCGCGAAGAAGAGCTTCCGTTTTTGTTTTTTCCGAGGCGACGCGGCCTCCGATTTTGACAACAGCAATCTCCATTACAGTTCTCCGAAAATATTAAGTCCGGCCGTTTCTTTGAATCCGAATCTGACGTTCATGTTTTGGACGGCCTGACCGGAGGCTCCTTTCATCAGATTGTCGATAACAGACATAAAAATGACCTGTTTGCCGAAAATTCTCCACCCGATATCGCACCGGTTGGAACCCAAAACATCGGCTGTTTCGGGGATACGTCCGTTACCGACGATGTTGATAAAAGGAGAATTTTTGTAGAAGCGGTTCAGTGTCGATTCAATCATTTCGTCGGTCAGTTCTTTTTTAAAAGAAACAAACGAAGTGACGGCCATGCCGCGTTTCAGCGGGACCAGGTGAGGCGTAAAGAAAATGTCGGTTCCGCATCGCGCCTTGTTCAGTTCCTGCTCGATTTCCTGTGTATGCCGGTGCAGCTTGCCCGGATTATAGGCACCGCAGTTTTCATCTCTCTGACAATACATCAGATTTTCTTTCAGATTTTTCCCCGCTCCCGAAATTCCCGAAAGAGCATTGACCACAATGGGGCCCGTATGTTTAAACTTTTTCAGAATCGGATATAGAGGCAGAGTCGTACAGGTCGGGTAACATCCCGGATTGGCAATCAGGGACGCTTTTTTGATCTCCTTCTTATAAACTTCGACCAGACCGAAAACAGCCCGGTCGAGCAGATCGGGACGGGGCGGTTCCTGACCGTAAGCCTCTTTGAAGACATTCCGATCTTTGATTCGGAAATCGGCCGAGAGGTCGATTACAACCGCATTATCGAAGAAAGGAGCACAAACTTCCGCACTTTTCAAGTGAGGAAGAGCCGCAAAAACAACGTCCGGTTTCATTTCCGTTGCTGTTTGAACCGATACGTATCGATAATCGGTTTCGGCTGTTTTTTTCATCGGTTTTCCGATGGCGGCGTCCGTATCCGTTACGGGCGTTCCCGCCTTTGTCGAAGAAACGGGAATAACGGTTTTGATTTTCGGATGATTCTCCAATAAACGTAATAAAATTTGTCCGGTATATCCGGAAGCTCCGATAATTGCTGCTTTCATTCCGACTCCTTATCCGGTGCATTTCCGGACAAACATGCTAAAATATCCGATTTACGGGCTTCGTCGCTTATGACAAAAAAAATGGTATCGTCTCCGGCGATGGTCCCCAAAATATCGGGAATGTTCAGTCTGTCGATGGCCAGCGCGACGCTGTCGGCATGACCCGTTTGGGTTTTGATAACACCGATATTTCCCGAGAAGGCAACGGAAATCAGTCCTCTGGCAATATCGCGTAAATACTCTTTTTTGTGGGCGGTCGATTCGTGGTGATCGTTGATTATATAACGGTATCCGCGCGTATCGGCGATTTTGGCCACTTTGAGCTGTTTCAGATCCCGGGAGAGAGTCGCCTGAGTCAACGTAATTCCTTCTTTTTGCAGTTTGGTCAGCAGGTCTTCCTGAGACTCAATCCGCTCTCCCGAAATAAAGTCTCTAATCAGCTGCAGACGATAATTTTTATTTAACATCACGTATAAATATACACTATTTCGACCGAATTGGCAATCTCTTTTTCGGCGAAGATGACAAAAGGTCTTTTTTTTCGCGCCAATATATGATAAAATAGCCGGAACGGAGGCTGTTTGTGAGAAAGATATTTTTTGCCTGTTTTCTGATTTTAACCGCATCGGCAGGATTTGCGGGAACCCGATTCGAATATGAATGGGTCGGTTTTTCGGCTCCCCAATCGGTTTGCGCTTTCGGACGGTATCTGTTTATTTCCAATTTGGGAAACGGTGATAAAAACAATCCGGACGGATATATTTCCAAACTGACCGATCAGGGAGAAATTGTCGACAAGTACTGGATTTCCGGTCTGACGGCACCCCGGGGAATGGGAGTCATGAACAACCGTCTTTATGTGGCCGATGCCGGGTTTGTTCGCGGGTTTAATTTGCTGACACGCAAGGAAGAATTTACGCTGGAAATGCCGGAAACGGAGAAGCTGATCGATATCGAGTCGCTTCATGACGGTGTTTCGTTTGCCGTAACGGATTCAAAAAACGGACTGATTTATCGTGTTTATTTTAACGGTGATTTCTATCCGCTGATTTTGGAACCGATAGAAGGTGTTTCGGGATTGTATTTTAAATCCAGAAAGCTGTATTTTTGTACGGAAGGCTCGGATAAAGACCGGCCTGTCAGCAGAGTCGGGTATCTAAAAATCCGTGTCTCCAGGAATGAAGTCATCCCGTATTTCATCGGAACGGCTGAAGGCCGTTTCCGGGGAATCGCTGTCGAAGATAATTCGATTTTTGTGACCGATCGCGGTTCTTCCGAGCGACCGGGACGTATTTTCTGTTTTGATGCCGACGAAAATATGATGTATCCGATTTGGGATCGCGATTTGAATCTGCCGGGCGACTTTCTGATGGACGGCGATGACGTTCTGGTTCCGACGGAAGGGGACGGAAAGATTAAGTATATTTCGGATATTCATTAAGAAAAAGGAACCGGAAATCCGGTTCCTTTTTTTGGAAGTCCTCAGTTGTCAATCATTTCCCGAATCCGGTCGGCCGGCATCAGTCCTACAGCCTCGTTTGCGACCGTTCCGTTCCTGAAAAACTTTAAAGAAGGAATGGAGGAGACATTGTATTTGAGTGCCAGTTCCCGTTCGTTGTCGACATTGACTTTACCGATTTTAACTTTACCGTTATATTCGGCAGCCAGCTGTTCGATAATCGGTCCGAGCATCTTGCAGGGACCGCACCAGGGAGCCCAGAAATCAACCAATACGGGAATCTTCGAATTTAAAACTTCCGCATCAAAATTTTCACTTGTCAATTCAATAGCCATTATTTATCTCCGTAATTTTGATAATATTAGTATAATCAAAATTTGATAAAAAAGCAAATCATTTATTCTTTTTCCGCACTGTTTTCGTCCGGAAAATCGGGCTGCGGTTCACCGACGCTTTCAGCTGCTTTCGAGACGACCGGCTTAAACTCGACGTGTTCCGCAACGATTTTGATACGGCTTTTGGGGTTTCCGTTTTCATCGTTCCAACGGTCCTGTTTTAATCTGCCGACGATTCGAACACCGCGCCCCTTTGTTAACAAATTCCCGCACGACTGTGCCGTCGAGGCCCACGATTCGATATCGAAATAGGAAACCTCTTTTTGCAGCTCATCGTTTTGTTTAAAAAAACGGTTCGTTGCGACCGAGAAAAGACAGACCGGTGTTCCGTTGGGTGTCGATCTGAGAACGGGATCTTTAATCAGATTGCCTTCGATTAAAATGGAATTTAAGTTGTTCATAAAACCTCCTGCGGATGAAACATCCGTAATTAATAATGGTCGAAAAGAATTAATTCGATTCTTTTCGAAACAATTTTTAAAAATATTCTTTATCGGTGTTCGGTTCACCGAACGAGGCTGTACTTGTGGCGCCGATAAACCACGAAAAGCGGGATCCGGAAGGGGAATCGGGGCGCCGGTTGATGGTTCGTGTCGATGTTGATTTGGTCGGGTTGAAGCATTCTTCCGGGCGCGGGATTTCGGAGGACCATTCCCAGCCGCCGGCCTCCGTGATCTCCGTCACATTGGTTAAAAACGAGGCACTGCCGAAGCCGTTATACGCGGTATCCGATGCCGAAGTGCGGTTCGAGTACAAAAACGCTTCGATTAATGTGCCGTTCGGCGTGTCGTAGAGGGTAAGAGCGCCGTTGGTCCCCGAAAGGCCGCTGCCGCCTTCAACCCAAAAATCGCGTGCATTCGGATGCGCCATTTTTCCTCCCGATTCGTCCAACGCGCCGGTTTCCTGAACCTCCGTTGCCAACCCTTCCGGCTTGAAATGAACCAGTATCATTTCGCCGGCTTTGACTTCTGCATTCGGAAAAATAAACAGCGATTTGTAATCGGACGGAGAACCGTGGTACAGGCAGACTCCCGCCAGATTTCCTTCGGAAAGAGAGAGAATTTCCGCCATGTCGGGACGGGTTGTACTGCCGTTGACGCAGATTTCGTTCAGTTGCAGCCTGGGAATTCGGGAATTGAATCCGTAAAAGGCCCACATCAGCGTTGTCGTGTTGCCGGAAGCATCGGCTACAGTCAAATCGATGACATATTCCTTCCCCGGTACCTGCGTTTCGTTTGTTTCAATCAGGATGATGCCCTCTTCGGGATACGACACCTTTTGAACCGTTAAGCCGCTGCTGATAACCGGTTTGTTGTCGGGAACGGTGCACGCTTTATCGAAACGGAGGCGGATGCTCCGTTCTCCCGTCACGGCTGCGTCGGTAAAACGGGGCGGCGAAAAGTCAATCGGACTGCTTTTTTTCCCAATCGATAAAGGAATGCAGGAAAGAAGAAAAAGCGATAAACAAAAAAGAGCGGTATGTTTCATAAGAGACCTCCGTATTCATTAATGTCCGGACTGACTCTTTTTGAAAAAATCCGCTCTTTTTTTTCGCAAAAAATGTGATTTTACAGCAGTTTCAGCAGTTTTTCTTTGCCGATTGTGTACATAAAGTTGATTAAGCGCGGTCCCTTTTCTTTTCCGATCAGAGTGCGGTACATCAGGGTGAAAAAATCGGCGGAAGAGACGTTGTTTTCCTGCATCGAAGCGTAAATGAGCTCGCCGAACGTTTTTTCGTCGCTCGATTCCATTTTCTCGGCAACCAGTCGGCGCACATCGGCCATCACCCGCGCGCACGCCTCGTCGGCTTGCGGTTTTTCCTCATCCGCGGTGCGCAGCGAAAAACGGAACTCTTCCGGCGCAAACCGGGTAATCCAGTTCCAAGCGCAGCGGCATTTCTGTTCCAGCCGCGGTTTCTGGGACGGTTTCAGATCCGGCAGGGTGGCCAGCACCGCATCGATGTTGCCGTCATGAATCTGCAGGAGGTTGCATAAATGGCGCATCGGAATCTGATACGGGCATTCTGTCGGCACATCGCCGACCTGGGAAAGGCGGTAAATGCGGTCGCTTTTGGCCTTTTTCGCCGCCTCTTTCGGCGTCGGATTTTCGGCAAAGAAGAGCCGCTCGCACGATTCGTAATCTTCGTAAATCTTCAACACGTCCAAATCGAACGAAATGGCAAACTCGGTGTTCGGCCGGGTCCCCGCAAACAGGTAGCGGGTGATTTCCGGGGTGTAGACTTCCAGAACATCATCCAGCCCGATGACATCGCCGCCCGATGACGAAATTTTGCCGCCGCGGCCTTTAATCGAAATAAAATCGTACTGAAACGTGACCGGCGGCTGCCAGTCGAAAACGGCGACCGTTTTCTTGGCGGTATCGAAGCTGCCGCCTTCGGAGTGGTGATCCTTTCCGGCCGGTTCGAAGTCGACCTTTTCGTAAGCCCACCGCATCGGCCAGTCGATACGCCACGGCAGCTTGGCCGCTTTCGTTTTTCTCAAATCGATGGTTTCGTCGGCGCCGCAGGAAGAGCAGGTGTAATGAATTGACCATTCACCGTCGTAGCCGGTCACCTGAGTCGTATCGCGGTTGCATTTTTCGCAAAAGACAGAGACGGGAAGCCAGTCTTCGGGAAGCGGCGTTGTCCGGTGTTCGTCCAGAATCGCTTTCAGTTCGTCTTTCCGGTCGAGAGCTGTTTTGATGCCTTCGGCATAATCCCCGTTGCGGTATTTGGCGGCCTGATAAATGAATTCCGGCTCGACACCGACAATCGGCAACAGTTTTTCGAGTGTTTTTTCATTATATTGGGCGTAACTTTCGTACTCGCCGTACACATCGGGCACCAACGTAATCGGCTGCCTCAAATACGATTCGAGAAGTTCCTGCTGCGGCATATTTTTGGGAACTTTCCGGAAAACGTCGTAATCGTCCCACGAATATAAAAAGCGGACTTTTTTTCCTTTTTCGCGCAGCGCCTGCACGGTGAGGGCTACGGAAATGATTTCGCGGAAATTACCGATGTGAACGGTTCCCGACGGCGTAATGCCGGATGCGCAAACGTAAAGCTCTTTGTCGCCTTTTTCTCGAATGATTTTGTCGGCCGTAATATCGGCCCAGTGAAATGAATCTGCCATGATGCGATTATAACTTTGTCGGAAACGAAAGTCAAGAGACGGGAAGGGCGGCGGGCGCCCTTCTTGTTTGAAGAAGGTGCCGTTTTCGGCAGCGCGTGATTATCGTTCCGAAAAAAGAATTTCCGGATTGCCGTTGAGCCGGACCGATTCGCCCCGCTGCAGTTCGATATCGATTGTTTTGCCGGCGTAGCGAACCGTTAACGGTTTTCCGGCATCGGAACGGATAACGGCTTCCGTCAGTTGCCCCTGTTCCCACGATGCGGATACGGTAAACCCGCCGGCCGCTTTAAAACCGGAAAAGCGGCCGTTTGCGATAGCCGAAGGCAGCGCCGGCAGCAGATGAATCTCTCCGTTACCGCTTTGCAGCAGCCATTCGATAAAGGCGGAGACAAGTCCGAAGTTACCGTCAATCTGAAACGGAGGGTGGGCATCCCACAAATTTTTATAAAAGCCGCCGCCGGAAAGGGCAATTTCCGACCGCGAAGTCGGCTTGACAAAATTCCTCAGCAGCCGGTACGAGTGGTCGCCGTTCCCCAGACGGGCATGGAAATTCATTTTCCAGGCCATCGACCACCCGGTGCCCTTATCGCCTCGGGCTTTTAGCGTAACGGCAGCCGCTTTTGCCAACTCGGGTGTCGTAATCGGAGAAATTTGAGTTCCCGGATGTAGGGCGTACAAATGAGAAATATGGCGGTGTTTGTTTGTCTTCGAATCGATGTCTTTGGCCCACTCCTGGAGCTGTCCCCACCGTCCGATTTTCGGTTGCGGAATCCGTTCCAAACAGGATCGCCAATCCTCCCGCTCCCGCTCGTCGGTTTCGAGAATTTCGGAAGCGGAAACGACGGTTTTCAGGATTTCGTGTGCGATTTGGAAATCCATTGACGCGCCGGCCGACACGGTGCCGTGCTCGGGAGAATAAGAAGGAGAGGAGATCAGATGACCGGTTTCGTCTTCAATCAGCCAATCGACCCAAAATTGCGCGGCGCCTTTGATCGTCGGATAGATCTCTTTCAGAAAAGCGGTATCCTGCGTATACAGGTAGTGATCCCATAAATGGCGGCAGAGCCAGGCTGCCGCTCCGGGAAAATGGCCCCAGACAATTCCCCAGCCGGGCTGCGTTTCCCCAAAAGGGTTGTTGCTTGTATGGCAGACCCATCCGTCGGTGCCGTAATAGTGACGGGCGGTGATTTCTCCCGGTTGAACCAGTGTCGGAATGTAGTCGAGCAGCGGTTTGTGGACCTCTCCCAGATCGAGAGGCTCGGCGGGCCAGTAGGCCATTTGAAGGTTGATATTGGTATGGTAGTCGCTGCTCCACGGCGGATCGGTGTAGGCATTCCACAATCCCTGTAAGTTGAGCGGCAGAGAGCCTTCACGGGAAGAGGAAATCAGCAGATATTTTCCGTAATTAAAAAGCAGTTCCAAAAACAGCGGGTCTCTGCTGACGGCAAAACGGCGCAAGCGTTTATCGGTCGGAATATCCGTTTTCGAATCGGATCGGGTCGAAAAACGGAGAGTTGTTCTGTCAAAGAGATTCGTATAGTCGCGCAGGTGATTCTCGAGTATTCGGTCGATCCCTTTTCGGCAGGCTTCACGGGCCAATTTGTCGGCCGTTTTGAGAGGTGACCGACGGCTTTTGTACAAAGGGTATTCGTTGATGTAGTCTGTTGCCGCGGAGAAAAAGAGAACGGCACTGTCGGCGCCCCGAACAGTCACCGATTCGCCGTCGGCAGCGATCGTACCGTTGACGGCTTTTATGTAAATGACGGCGGCGTATTTCATGCCGTTGTTGTTCAGGATTCCTTCGACTGTCATTCGTGCCGTCCGGCTGTCGATACAGACTGTCGATACCGTTTCCCTGCGTCCTCTCCCGACGTTCGGATTTAAGCAGGGGAATTCGTTGCGATATCGGTCGTAATAGTTGTTCGTATCCGTTACCGGTTCCCACTGCAATCCGAATGTGATTTTCCGTTCGGTGTCTGCCGTCAGTGCGAAGAGCATTGCTTTATCGGGGTAAGAGGCAAATGCCGTTCGGGTATAATGTGTCCCGTCCGAGCTGAAAGTAACGGAATGAAGAGCGACGGATGTATCCAATTTTCGTATATAATTTCGGGGGTTTTCTCCGAGTTCGGGGAAATGAAGATCGAGGGTTCCGAGAGGCTGATATGCTCCTTTTCCTGTTCCGTTACCCGTCAGATACTTTTGCGAAAGACGATGAGCTTCTTCGTAGCGGCCTTCGGCGACGGCTTTTCTGATTTCCGGTAAGGCAAAGGCGCCTTTACCGGGATCGGGTTTGCCGTACCCGGTCCATTCTCCCGGCCCTCCTTCCCAGAGTGTCTTTTCGTTCAGAAGAATCCGTTCATGGGAAACTCCTCCGAAAAGAGAAGCGCCCATCCATCCGTTTCCGATCGGAAGAGCTTCCTGTTCCCAATTTTGTGCCGGTTTTTTGTAGAAAAGGACTTTATCGGCCGATTCGGCTGCAGAGGCATGGGGAGAAAAGAAAAGCGTTCCTGTGAGAATCGTCCCTATGAGAATGACCGGAGAGAGCGAAGAGTTCATCGGGTTTCGATTTCTTCAATCCAAAATGCCGTCATCCAGGTCTGTTTCGGTGAATTTTTGACCGCTTTGATTTCGATAACGTTGACTCCTTTTTTCAGCTGTATACGGACCGGTTGCCGGCGCCAGTAGAGTTCTTCGGCTGTCCACGGGACCTCCTGTACCGGGTGATCCCATGTTTGGACAATGTCGTGGCGGTAGGCGCCCGGCTGCTGCCACTGCGGCGGTGCGACGGGTTCTCCGTTTAACGTAATCGTACTGCCGTAGCGGTCCCATTTGCCCTTCGGAGGAACTCCGCCGTAAAAACGGTGCGCACGCAGCGGGACGTCGAAACCGGCATGCAGCAGAACGTCCCGGTCCGTATCGCTGACGATTTCCGTCCGGCAGAAAGCGGCCTGCCGTTTTTTTGCGTTCGGGAAGTAGCTGTCCAGGAGCAGCGAGACACCCCGTCCCTCCACCGTTTCACCGGACGGTCCCGTCAGTTGCCAAACCGTGTCGCACTGTTTTTCGTAAATGAATTCGGCGCCGACATCCCCGAAATAAAGATCTTTATGCGCAATCAGTCTGTTTTCGTATTCGGAAAAGGCTCGGAAGGCGGCCGTGCCTTTCGGGGGAATCATTTGTCTGTATTTTCGGCTTCCCGTCGGATTGCCGTTCCAAAAGATTTCGGCCGCCGTGATTCCCGCTGCGTATACCGGATTATTCAGTAAAACCTCGCGCTGGTCGGCAACAGCCACATCGTTCCAGTTACAGAGAATCGCACCCATGTCCGATTCCGATCCTTCGGGAACACCGCACGGCTGTTTGAAGTAGACAGCCTGAACGGCATTAAAATAATCAAAAGTATTTGTATAGAGACCGCTCGAATCGATATTCCGGTAACCGGGCTGTTTGGCGTTCTCAAACCATGTGTGCTCGATCATATCGTTCGATGAGGGGATTCCGGGGTTCCAAACCATTCCGGTTCGGCCGTTTTCCTTCAGTTTTGCCTCGACCAGAGGCATGAATTCTTTGATAACGGGAGCCCGAACTTCGTCGGCACCGATATGAATAATCGGAGCCGTTTCGACCGGGATTTCATCGCAGAATTCCTGAATCAGATCGAGACAGATTTGGGTTCCTTTTTGCGAACCCATCGAAAAACCGAATGCTTTCGGAAAGAATTTGCTGTGTCCCGGCATATCCAGTTCCACAATCACCCGGACGCCCAGATCGTTGCTGAAAGAAATCAGATCACGGATTTCGTCGTAAGTATAAAATTCGGTACTGCGGTACATCGTTTTCGGATCGTTGAGAACCGGATATTTTTTACATTCGACCCGCCAGCCCGGATTGTCGGTGATGTGCCAGTGGAATGTGTTGAGTTTGTAAGCGGCCAGACGGCGGATTTGTTCTTTCAGATAGGGAATCGTCTGAAAATTTCTTCCGGTATCATGGTGAAAGCCGCGGACAGAAAAGGCGGGAAAATCTTCTATTATGCAGGCCGGCACCGGTTTTCGTCCGTTTTCGCTCAGTTGATTCAGTGTCAAACCCGCATAGCGGAGGCCCCGTTCGTCATTGGCCCTGATTTCGACGATACCGTTTTCGATTTTCAGAGAATAAGCTTCCGGTGAGCGGCTGAAAGCAAGCGGTTCCCTCTTTTTGATGATTTGACACTGTTCGAGTGGCCATTCGCCTTCTTTCCAGACAACATGACGCGGAAACGGAATCAGTGCACGGGGTGCCGCTTCGGCGGCCGGTAAATCAATCGGCGGAACATATTCTTTTGTTTCCGTATCCGATACCGTCGGCGGAATATCGACAGAAAGGCACCCGATAAAAAATAATCCCGTAAACAGTAATTTGCAAATTGTTTGACTCATACATCCCATTATACGGAAATTTTTCGTAAATACAAGAGAAAAAAGAGAGAGGCTGATTTTTTTCAGTTCCGGAATCCCGTGCGCCGGTGTGGCCCTTTATCGGTCTTTCCGTTTTTGTTTTTCCCGGCGGCATTTTTGAGAACAACGGCATCGGCTGTAATTTTAATTTTCCCCGTTTTGTAGAGACTTCCGATTGTCCGTTTAAACAGCGCTTTACTCATGCCGAGAGCGGCTTCGATTTCACCGGGGGAACTGTTATCCGAGAGAGGGAGTTTCCCGCCTGCCGCTTCCAATGCTTCGATAAGGGTTTTTTCCGCCGCTTCGACGGATTTTCTGTAGCCCTGCGGAAAGAGGCTTAAGTCGATTTTGCCGTCGTCCCGTATTTTTTTGATGTAGGCGCGCCGTCTGTCGCCGATCCGAAACGCTTTTTCGGCGAAGGTTTTGTATAAAAGTCCGGCATGACGGTTGTTGATAATCGCGGAGGCGCCCAGTCCGGTCATCTGGTAAATCAGAATTTCCACTTCCTGATTCGGGGTGTAGAGGCCGTCGGCTTTTTCGAGATAATCTTCGACATAGCAGTCGCCGATTGTGGTGTCATCGTCGTAGTTGGGAATCAGTCTGACGATAATTTTTTCTCCCGGCTGATATTCGTCATGGTCCAGATTTCGTTTCGGAATAAAAAGATCTTTGGGAATCCCCCAATCGGCAAAAACACCGAAAGTTTCGACACTTTTGACGGTCAGGGCCGCAAAATCACCCCGTAACCCGTAAGGCCGGCGTTCGGTTGCCCTCAACGAGTCCCGGTTGTTATAAACAAAGAGAGAGATTTCTTTCCCTTTCTCGAAAGGAGGGCGCGAATCGGAAGCGGGCAGAAGAATATCCTGTTCGCCGTCCGTCAGCAGAATCCCTTTGGAAATCTGTTTTTTCATGATCAGCGTATTGTATGCATCGGGTTGTATCAATCAAAACCTCCGTCCGTCAGTATACACCAATTTACGGAAATAGGGAATTCCTTTGCCGTTTGTGCGGAGCGATAAAAAAGGAGCGCCGAGGGCGCTCCCGAGTTTTACTTGTAATAGTCTTTGAATTTTCCTTTCCGCATGAAGAAGCCGATCAATCTGCTCATGTATTTAATCGGAAAATAGTTGGCGTGCAAATCCATCAGTTCGATCAGGTTCCCGTCCGGATCGCGAAAGAAAAACCAGTCGGCTCCGTCGTCTCTTTGAGGTTCGTTTAAAATTTCGACATCGGATCGCTCGCTCAATTTCTTATACCATTTCCCGATATTTTTGACATCGAGCGTAAAATGATGTGTTCCCGGACGGTTCCAGCAGTGTTCGAACGGAGCGGTTTCCGAAAATTCGAAAATTTCGATTAACCCGCCTCTCGGCCCGAGCAAAAATCCGAATCGGACGGACATTCCGTCGGGGAGGTTGTACAGTTTTTTCATGCGGCTCATTCGTTCCGCATCCAGACCGCCTTTCGAAATCAGAGAAAATCCGAAAACATCGCGATACCATCGGACGGCTTTGTTGAAATCTTTGACGGTTATGCCGACATGGTTGAATCCTCTGGCTTTCATTGAGTCCTCCTATTTTACCAGGCTTCCCACAAGCAGCATGTAGTCGCCCAGCTGGGCACCGAATTCGGGTCCGCCGACCATAACCAGTCTTTGCTGAATGGTCGCCTCGATCATGTCGTCCGTTTCCTGCAGAATTCCCAATGCGCTTTTCGGCGAGTCGAATTTCATTGTAAAGAAGGGCATGCTTTTTGTGTATTGACCTCTTCGGGCTTTTGTCCGGCCTTTTTTGACACGGAGATAAGCCGACAGCTCCGGTTCTCCTTCGACAGCCCATGCGTAAATCCGGTCGGGACTGAGAGCCGCCCACGCTGCCACATCGGGATGTCCCAGTTTGTTCAGAATACTGATTCCGCGTGACAGAAGATAAAACATACACTTGACCAGCAGCTTTTGGTCATCCTCTTTTTTGGGAGCTGTTTTGGCGCCGAGAAGTCCCGACATTGTCAAGAGCAGCTTCATAAAATTCAGAAAAACGGAGAAATGTTTCAAAGCGCCTTTCATCTTCGGAAGCGGAAATAATTTTCCTTTGAAGAAGCCGCACAGATGCTCGGGTGATTTAAATTCCAGTTCGACATCGGGAGTCTCTTCGGAAACCCCTTTTTTCGGTGTACAGGTGCCGTTTTCGAAAATATAGTGAATCGCCATCTTTCCGTCGGGAGTTTTGCAGCTGATTTGGGCGACCGCTTTTTTCGCCTGCCAGCCCTTCTGCAATGCCGGACGGTCTTCCAGAATGGTTTTCAGAAGAGGGCAAACGGCATAGAGGAAGAGATGGGTCGAAAAAAGCGTTTCCTGTTCTTTTGTAATCGCAGTTGCCATTCCGTCCTCCTAGAAATCGTCGTCGTCCCAGTCGTTGTCTTCTTCGATCTGAACGCCCATGATTTCGTGAGCTGTTTTGACAATACCGTTCGAGTCGTATCCGTATTCGGACATCAAATCCTCGTGGAGTCCGATAATGGAGTAGGTGTCGGGAACTCCCAATTTTCTCATGACACAGGCTTTACCCAGTTCGGTGACGGTTTCGGCTACGGCGCTTCCCAATCCGCCGATAATGTTATGGTCTTCGACGGTAATGATGCGTTTTGTATCGATGACCGCTTTTTCAATGGCTTCCTTATCGATCGGTTTAATTGTATGCATGTTCAAAACACGGGCACGGATACCGTCGGCTTCCAGTTCTTTGGCGGCCGCAACGGCGCGGGCAACACAGGCGCCGCAGGCAATGATGGTCAGGTCGGTTCCCTCTGCCATCTGTACCGCTTTCCCCAATTGAAATCCGTAATCGGTACTTTTGTAGATCGGCATATCGTAACCGCGGTTGATACGGATGTAAAAAGGACCGTCGTTTTCGTAGGCGGCAATAACCGCATTGGCCGTTTCCATTCCGTCGGCCGGAACAATCACGCGGCAGTTGGCCATCGTTCTCATGATGCCGATATCTTCCGTACAGTGGTGCGTGCTGCCTGCCTGACCGAACGAGAGACCGGCGTGGGTCGCAATGACCTTTACATTCATATTCTGATAGCAGATGTCGGTGTGAAACTGATCCAGGGCTCTCATCGAGGCGAAAATCGCAAAAGTGGAAGCAAACGGAATCAGACCCGCTTCGGCCATTCCCGCTGCAACTCCCATCATATTCTGTTCGGCAATACCGAGGTTGAAAATCCGGTCGGGGAAGTCTTTTGCCAAAGCTCCGATTTTGGTCGATTTGGCAAGGTCGGCAGACAGACCGACAACTCTTTTATCCTGTGCCGCCAAATCGCAAAGCACTTTTCCGTAATATTCCGCGGTCGACATTTTCTCCGCGTCAAGCATTGTATAGTTTAAGTTAGCCATCCGTTTCCTCCTAGTTTTTCAATCGGCTGTCGTGATATTCGTCAATCTGCTTTTTGTACCGTTCGCCGGTTTCGGCATTGACGCTGGCGTAGTGATACTGGTAGTTGTCCTGAATATCGGCAACTCCGCAGCCTTTAAATGTATCGGCGATAATGGCTACCGGTTTGTCTTTTGCGGCAAGAGCGTATTCGATCGCATCGGCAAGCGCATACATATCGTGTCCGTCGACGACTTTGACATCAAATCCGAAGGCGGTCCATTTATCCGCAAACGGTTCCAGGTTCATGACATCTTCGGTGCGTCCGTCAATCATACATTTGTTGCGGTCGATGATTGTAATGACGTTTGTGGCTTTGTAATGGGCAATTGCCATGGCAGCTTCCCATACCGATCCTTCGTCGCATTCTCCGTCTCCGAGCAGACAGTAGGTTTTAAAGTTTTTCTCCTGCAGACGTCCGCCGAGAGCCATGCCGAGGGCAATCGAAAGCCCGTGTCCGAGCGAACCTGTGGAGGCATCCAATCCGACCACTTTGTTTCTGTCCAGATGCATACCCAATTTGCTGAAAGTGTGGTTGTAGGTTTTCAGCATTTCTTTATCGAAGAATCCTTTGTCGGCCAGAACCGGGGCAAAGCCGACGCCGATATGTCCCTTGCTGAGGATGAACCGGTCTCTCTCTTCCCATCGGGGATTGGCGACATCGATATTCATGTATTTGTAATACAGAATTGTCAGAATATCGGTTGCGCTCAGGGCGCCGCCGATATGGCCTCCGTTTGCCCACATAACCGTGTCGATTGTCAGTTTTCGTAATTCCCTTGCTTTGTTTTCGAGAGCAAGGTATTCTTCTTTAGTCAGTCCCATTTTTTTCTCCTTGAAAAAGAATATATAAATTTATCAGTTAACTTTGTCGGGATGCAGTTTGGCGACAGCCGCAAACGCTTCGTCCGCCACTTCGATCGTTTTTTTGATGTCGGCATCCGTCAGAGAGGCGTTCATGAAGTGGTTGTGGTGGCTGACCAGAAAAACTCCGCGTTTGACACACTCTGCACAGAAATCCTGCATCATTTCCGTTGTCGGGTCGTTGGTAATCCGCATGAAAGGCATCGATTCCACACCCGAGAACTTCATATCGATTCCGTGAGCATGGCCGGCGTCGATCATGCCGGAAGCGAATTTTTTTCCTTTCTCGATCAGCAGGTTGGCAACATCGATTCTTTTCATTTCGTTGATACAGGCAATGGCGGCGGCCATCGGAACGGCACTCGACCAGTAACTGCCTGTAAAAAAGACGGAGCCGGCAGCCGATTTCAGGCTGTCGATACCGACGACGGCCGAAATATTGTAGCCGTTTGCCAATGCTTTGCAGTAGCAGGCCAGATCGGGTTTGAATCCGAAATATTTGGCGCTTCCTTCGATGTGCAGCCGGAATCCGCAACGGACATCGTCCACAATTAATACGATTCCGTTTCGGGTACAAATTTCGCGGATTTTCTGCCAGTATCCCGGAACGGGGAGTGCGTTATCCGCAAAAATCCGGTGATCGTACGGTGTGGCAATAAAACAGGCAATCGAATCTTTGTTTTCGGCAACCGTTTTTTCGAAAGCTTCGGCGTCGTTCCAGGGAATTACGATTACATCCTGTAAATCGGCTTTTGTAATACCGTTGGCACCTTCGGCCTGTGTCCAGGGGACCACTCCGTGGTAACCGCCCTGAACCCGGACAATTTTGCTCCGGCCGGTTGCGGCTTTGGCTGTCAGAACAGCAAACGAGGTGGCATCGCCTCCGTTTTTCAGAAAGAAAGCCCAATCGGCTATTTCGATTGTGTCGCACAGCAACTCGGCCAAATCGACCTGAACCCGTGCCGGCAGGGCCATACAGTTTCCTTTTTTCAGCTGCTCATTGGCCGCTTTATCGACAATTTCATTGTTGTATCCCAAAATATTCGGTCCGTAAGCGCACATGTAGTCGATATATTTGTTTCCGTCGATGCTCCAGAAGTAGGAGTCTTTCACACGATCGACATAAAAAGGGAAGTCGCTTGCGGGAATAAACTGTGACTGAACAGGCCCCAGATGGCCGGGAATTCCTGTCGGGATATATTTGACTGCTTTTTTAAACAGTTCCAGTGATTTTGTGTTGGAATAAAACTCTTTCATGCCGTTCTCCTTATGCTAAATATCCGCCGACCAGTTCCAGAATCGGATTCATATACTCGACCATCGGAATGAATCCCTTCATCAGCAGATCTCCCGTTGCCAGAGCAACGTAAGTATCTGTTTTTCTGGAAAGAATGCCCTGTGCCGCTCCGAGGTCCTTAAAAACAAGTCGTGCATTCGATTTTTCGGCAAAACCTTTGTATGCCGTCAGATGTCCGTTTTTGACATCGATATACAGACCGATTTCCGTGCCGATTGAAGCCTGTATGATGCCGTTCGGAATGTGTTTCGCGTTTTGAATTCCTTTCGGGTCGTGGTTTCCGATTTGAGCCAGTGACGAAAAGGCGGTGTAGAATGTCATTTCGGTATTCATGGCAAAATAACCGGGGTCCGACAAAAGACTCTCTGTCGGTTTCAGGTAATACGACAACCGGTCCGCCAGTTTTGTAAACGGTCCCGTCAGAAAACCGATACGGGTCAGTCCTTTGAGCGGAATGGGATTGGCTTTCCCGTCAATCATTTTATTGAAATGTTCGGGAGAAGTAAAAAATAAGAGAATGTGTGACGGATGCGAACCCTCTTTCATTTCCGCCTGTCCGTTTTTAAAAGACAGGTTTCCGTTCGGTCCGTTTTTGACCTTGAACTGGATGGAGAGATTCTTCCCCGCAACGATTTTTCTGCACTCTTCGTCGCGATTAACCAGGAACTCGATGTTACGCAAGACGCCGAAAAGATTGCAGTATGCCAGTACTTTCTGGTTTTTCATAGCCGACTCCTCTGTTATCTGATAAGAAATAAATTAAGGTTGCCCTTTTCCGACATTATACAACGAAAATGCCGAAAAGTACAATTTTTTTCTTTTAATTTGAGACAGTCGGATAATTAATGAAATAGAGAAACAGCAGCTGGAAAAAATTAAAGAGCGCATGGCTGACTGCCAGCAGATGAATGTTCTTTAACGCGTAATACCAGAGTCCCAGAACCAATCCGATGACAAAAATCGATACGGTTGCCGTCACTCCCTGATAAAGATGACCCGAGGCGAACAAAAACGCGGAAACGAGCAGTGCGGGCGCCATCGGAACACGGCAGCGGCTCAGGTAGGTCAGCAGATAAGAGCGGAAATAAAGTTCTTCGGTGTATCCGGTCAGAAGAAACATCAGGAAGGCCGGAATCAGCATCGCTCCGTTGGTCACGGAAAACGGAATCGTTTCCTGAGGAGAGGGAGCTCCCCAGCCGAACATTCGGGGCAGCAGAACGGAGGCTGTCTGAACGGCAAACAGAGAGGCGAGAATAACAAAGGGCATCAGCCGGTCAATCGGTGTTTCCGGTTTGCGGAAACCGAAATCGGCAAAGGTCGTCCCTTCCTGGCGGTGAATCAGCCAAAGAAGAAAAAGAAATTGAGGAAAAGCGACGGCAAAGTAGGTCAGATATAAGAACGGATTATCGAAGTCGATTCTGCCGGTTCCGACCTGCTGTTGCAGGATGGTCGGAAAGTAGAGAACAAGATAAATCAGCAGCGGTTCCGCAATACGGAAAAAAATTTCTTTTTTTTCGGACATCATAAGACAGTGTAACAGATTTTTCCCATTATTCAAAGTATGAAAAGAAAAAAAATCGAGAGGATTGTTTATAATCGGCTTCCGCCTCTCCTGGCGGTTTTCCCGCTGCTGGCATCGGCTGTGCGGCCCGTTCCCGAGCTGCTGATACCGTTGTGGGCCGGAATTTTTGCACTCTCCGTTTTAAGCCGCATTGTTTTCGGAGCTGTTTTCCGGTGCTCCCTTCCGCCTGCAGCCGGCCGGGCTTTTCTTTATTTAAATGCGGGATTTTTAATTGCGGGGCTGTTTCTGTTTCGGCTGGCCCGTACCGGAGACCGTTTCGGCGCCGATCCCGAAAAACTGACTGTATGGCACGGCGTTTTAAGTGCCGACAGCCGGCGGCTCGATTACGGGCGGACAGGGTACAATATCCGGTGTGACCGGGCCTCCGGTAACGGATTTACGGTTTCCGTCGACTGCGCTCTGTTTGTGACGGTGAAAGAAGGGGAAAAATTGAGAAAGGGACAGCCGGTGACGGTCACGGGGCGTCGTTCGGGGCACTCTTTCCGCGCTTCGTCCGTGGTCCGTTCCGGGAATTTGGCTCCGCTCCCGGCAGCCCGGGCTGTTGTTTCGGAGAAACTGACGCGGACATTTTTTATAGAAGAGACTTCGTCCGGAGCCTTTTTTGAAGCGCTTTTGTTGGGAGACAGGGATGATCTGAATTCGGTGATGACGGATATCTTCCGAAAGTCGGGATGTCTTCATCTGATTGCTCTTTCCGGAATGCATCTGGGAATTCTGATAGGGATTCTCCGTCTCTGTTTCGGGAAAGTGATTCCCGAAAAATATCTGAATGTCTTTCTGATTCCGTTGCTCGGTATTTACGTGATTCTGACAGGAAGTTCTCCGTCCCTGAAACGGGCTTACACTATGTTTACCGTTTCTTCGGCTGCCGGATTTTGCGGAATCAAGCTGCCGCCGGCCGATGTGTTGTGTGCGTCGCTGATTGTCAATGCACTGATTTATCCGCAGGAGCTCTATCATCCCGGAATGCAGCTTTCGTTTGCCGCCGTTTTCGGGATCGTCTTTTTTTCCCGCCGATTGCAAACGTCGTTGTGCCGGTGGGTGCCGAAGGCGGCGGCAGCGCCCTTTGCCGTTTCGTATGCCGCGCAAATCGGGGTGGCTCCGTTCCTGTTTGCAATGGAGGGCATCAATCCCGGGGGAATCATTGCTTCGGTTACGGTGTCTCCGTTGCTGGTTTTGTTTATGTATGTTCGGTTTCTCTCCGTTGCGGCTGCGCTTTCCGGAATGAACGGTATCGCTTTTCCGGCGGCCGGTATATCGGATGCGGTTTGCGATGTCATTGTGACGATACTGAAAGGATTTTCAGCAATTCCGACATTGCCGCTGTTCCCTTTCGGCGTCCTCTTTTTTCTTCCGTTTTTTCTGATTGCTGCCGGAGAGAGGGGCGTGTTTAAGCGGGTTATGTTGTTTTTTCTCCGAAAAAAAGGTAGAATCGGAGAAAGGAGTATCGGGTGATTGATTATTCGTCGGTTTCGCAGATAAAAGAGGTTCTCGGGCTGTTTCATCTTTCCATGCAGAAAAAATTCGGTCAGAATTTTCTGGTGAACGACTATTACCGGAAAAGGATTTTCTCGGAACTGAATGCCGGAACGGTCAAATCGGCATGGGAAATCGGTCCAGGGCTCGGTTCTCTGACAGCCCTGTTTCCGGAAGAGAAAGAATTAACGCTGTTTGAAATTGACTACGGATTTATCCGTTTTCTGGAAACCGAATTCCCGAATCGCAGAATCGTACCGGGGGATTTTGTCAAAACCTTTTACGCTTATTACGAAACGAGCGGAGAACCCGATCTGATTTACGGAAATCTTCCTTATTGTTCCGCTGCTGCCATGATCGGCGGACTGATAGAGAAAGAGGTGCTCCCGCCGCGGATGGTTTTTATGGTGCAGAAAGAGGCGGCCCGCCGGATGAAGGCGCTTCCCGGTACCAAAGATTATTCTTCTTTTTCGCTGCTTTGTGCGCTTGACTACGATGTGAAAACGGTTTTTGATGTTCCCGCCGACTGTTTTTATCCGCAGCCCGAAGTGGTCTCTACGGTTGTCGTGATGACCCGTCATTCCCGCAACGCTCTTCTGAACCGGAATTTATATATTCGGCTGGCCGGTGAAATATTCAAATCCCGGCGAAAAACATTGAAGAATAATCTCTCTTCGCTGAAAGGCCGTTTTTCGGCCGGGTGTCTCGAGGAGGCTTTCGGAACGTGCGGTATCCGTATGAGCGATCGCGGCGAAGAAATTTCTCCCGCCGTTCTGAGCCGGATTGTAGCCGCTCTGCCGGGAGGATTGAAGGGGGATTTCCGAAAAAAAGAAAATGAAAACTCTTTACTTTCTGAGTGAGTTTTTGTAAATTAAAACCAACAAACCGAACTTAAATTTATTTGAGGGATAATCAAATGGCAAAACAATTGCAATTTAACGAAGAAGCACGGAAATCTCTTCTGGCCGGTGTCGAAAAGATTTCGAGTGCCGTCAAAGTAACTTTGGGTCCGAAAGGCCGTACCGTTCTTTTGGATAAAAAATTCGGTGCGCCGACTGTCACGAAAGACGGTGTTTCCGTCGCCAAAGAAATCGAACTGGAAGATCCGTTCGAAAATATGGGAGCCCAGCTGCTGAAAGAGGTGGCCAGCAAAACAAACGATGTGGCCGGAGACGGAACGACAACGGCAACCGTTTTGGCTTATGCTATTACGAAGGAAGGAATGAAAAGTGTTGCAGCCGGCATCAATCCGATGGGTATCAAACGCGGTATCGACCGTGCCGTCGAGCTGGCGGTGAAGAAAATCAATTCGACTTCGAAAAAAATCAAGTCGAAAGACGAAATCACACAGGTGGCCACCGTGTCCGCCAATAACGATCGTGTTATCGGAGAAGAAATTGCCAATGCGATGGATCGCGTCGGCAAAGACGGTGTCATTACGGTCGAGGAGAGCAAAACAATCGAGACAACTGTCGATTTTGTCGAAGGAATGCAGTTCGATCGCGGCTATCTGTCGCCTTATTTTGCTTCCAATTCCGAGAACATGACGGTTGTCATAAATAATCCTTTCATTCTGATTTACGAAAAGAAAATTTCCGCAATGAAAGATCTGCTTCCGATTTTGGAAAAAGTGGCTCAGTCCGGCCGGCCGATTCTGATTATTGCCGAAGATGTCGAAGGCGAAGCTCTGGCCACGCTGGTTGTCAACAGTCTGCGCGGAACGCTGAATGCCGTTGCCGTTAAGGCGCCCGGTTTCGGCGACAGAAGAAAAGCGATGCTCGAAGATATTGCTATTCTGACCGGCGGTCAGGTCATTTCCGAAGATCTCGGTATGAAACTGGAGTCGACCGACTTGTCGCAGCTCGGTTCCGCGAAAACCGTTAAAGTCGAAAAAGAAAACACAACGATTATCAACGGTGCCGGCGACGGAAAAGCGTTGAAAGAAAGAATCGCTCTGATTCGCACGCAAATCGGAGAAACCACATCCGACTACGACCGCGAAAAACTGCAGGAACGTCTGGCAAAACTGTCCGGCGGAGTGGCCGTCATCAATATCGGTGCGGCGACCGAAGTCGAGATGAAAGAGAAAAAACACAGAGTCGAAGATGCTCTGGCGGCGACCCGTGCCGCGGTTGAGGAGGGCGTTGTTCCCGGCGGCGGTGTCATGCTGCTGAAGTGTGTAACGGCTCTGGACAAAGAAAATCTTGCCGATTATTCCGAAGAAGAAAAAGTCGGATTTCGGATTGTGGCCAAGGCTTTGGCCGAACCGGCCCGACAGATTGCCGTGAATGCCGGTGTCGACGGATCGATTATTGTCGATCGGATTAAGAACAGCAAAGACGGAGTCGGTTACAACGCCGCCAATGACGAGTGGGTTGATATGTTTGTGGCCGGTATCATCGACCCGGCGAAAGTGACCCGGATTGCGCTGCAGAATGCCGCTTCGGTTGCGTCGCTGATTCTGACAACGGAATGCGCGGTTACCGATATTCCCGCACCCGAACCGGCGGCTCCGATGAATCCCGGTATGGGCGGAATGATGTAACAGTTTCCCGACGAAGGGGAAAGGGCACCGCGATGAGGTCTTCTTCCGAAACGGAAGCCGCCAAAGCGCGGTGCCTTTTTTTTGTCGGCAGCAAAAAAATCGAAAAGGCGGTAAACATGTTTCGTAAAAAAAAGATTCCGGTTTTGGCGGTGACGGCCGGAGATCCGGCGGGGATCGGACCCGAAATCGCGATTCGGGCCGCAACGGACCGGCGGTTACGGCGGCAGGCACGGATGGTTTTGGTCGGCGGGCGCTCCGTTTGGGAAAAGACGGCTGCCGTTTTGGGGCGGCGGCTGCGTTTGAGGCCGTTTGACAGCGGGCGGCCGCGGCCGCACCGGGCCGGTGTTGTCGAATTTGCCGACTGTCCCGAGACGGGAGAGTGGCAGTGGGGCCGTGTGTCGGCCGGCGGCGGTGCGGCGGCCTATGCGGCGGTCGAAACGGCTGTCCGGTTGATTGAACGGGGGCAGTGCGATGCGGTTGTAACCGCTCCGTTGAACAAAGAATCGCTGCGGGCGGCCGGTGTTCCTTATATCGGGCATACCGAAATTTTCGAAGGACTGACCGGGTCCGAGAATCCGATGACCGTCTTCCTGACCGGCAAACTGTGCGTCTTTTTTTATACGCGGCATCTGCCTTTGTCGCAGGTTCCCGCCGCACTCGAAGCCGGAGCTTTATGCCGCTTTATTCTGCGTTGCCGGAATGTTTTGCGGGAGTGGGGAATCGAAACACCCCGTATCGCCGTAGCCGGATTTAATCCGCATTGCGGAGAACACGGACTGTTGGGAGACGAAGAGATGATATCGGTCGCTCCGGCTGTCGCATCGGCTGTCGCCGGCGGCGTCGATGCTGTCGGACCGATCGGTGCCGATTCCGTTTTTGCACAGGCGGCAGAGGGAAGATACGATGCCGTCGTTTCCCTCTATCATGACCAGGGGCATATTGCCTGCAAGACGCTCGATTTTCACCGTACCGTTTCCGTAACGGCCGGTCTGCCGTTTCTTCGTGTTTCGGTCGACCACGGGACGGCTTTCGATATTGCCGGGAAAGGAATCGCCGATGCCACGGGAATGAAAGAAGCGGTTGCGACGGCGGCCCGCATGGTCGCCCGTTCCGTGCGAATCGAAAAAAAGAATTGTCATTTGAACTGAATTGTGTTATCTTATAGAAGATATGAAAAAAGAAGATTTTATGTTTACCGTCGGCTCGTACGATAATGTCGTTATTGTCGATAAATCGCTGAAAAAGAAATACAGGTCTAAGACGTCCCGTCAGCTGGCCGATATGGGGTTGTATAAACCGGCTTTCTGTGCCGCATTGTTCGACCGTGAGTCGGGATTGCCCTCGGGACGGGATGATTTGGAATATCTTCTCGGGATAATCAATAAAAACGAATCGTGCAGATATGCATCCGTCGATGTTCTGAACCGGCTGTTCGGCGTTTTTTCGATTCCTCAAAATGTGAAGGTAAAATTGATATAAGAGTTTCTCTTGACATCCTCATTATTCTGTGTTATTTTTTATAATCGGTTGAAATTTAGTTTTTTCAGAGGTTAAATTATGGAACAGTTAACGTGGTCGCCGCTTTTGTTGGAAACAGGAATCGTTACGGAATCCAATCAGAATCGGACCCAGGAGATTCCGGCTGACAACAGCGGGGCACAGACAACGGCAGCATCGCCGTTTGCGAATCAGAGTTTTCTTTTGATGATGGTTCTTTTTCTGCTGGTACTCTATTTTTTTATGATTCGCCCGCAGAGCAAAAAACAGAAAGAAACGCAACGGATGCTCGCTTCTTTGGAAAAGGGCGACCGCGTCATGACATCGTCCGGGATTTTCGGTGTGGTCGATACGGTAAAAGAGACTTCTTTTATTCTGAAGCTCAACGATAATGTCAAAGTCGAATTTGCGAAATATGCGGTCACACAGGTTTTGGAAAAGAAAAACCCGGCACCGCAGCCGGAACCCCGCAAGTCGATTTTCTCGGGATTTCGGAAGAAAAAAGCGGAAACGGAAGTTCAGACCGAAAAGTCCGGGACCGTCAGTCGGGATATTGAAAAATAAATAAAAGGTGGAGAAGAAAATGAGTAAAACATCAAGATTTTTGATTTTCTTGCTGGTTTGCGTAATTGCCGTTCTTTTCCTGATGCCTACTGTTCGCTGGTATGCGGGATGGGGCGTGACACAGGAAGAAAAGGATTTGGCCGTCCTGCCCGGACAGGATGTCCGAAATTACGCGACAACGGAAGCGGAAAAGAAATGGAACGAATTTCGTGAATTATCGCGCACAACTCCGGATGCGGTGATTGCGGAAGAATATGAATTTCTGATTCCCGTCGCCCGGCAGAATCTCCGGCAGATGAAAGAGAAAAAACCGTCCGAATGGACCTATCTGAATATCGTCCGCTTTGCCTTTCCGGGGATGACCGAGAATGAGTCCAAAGCCTTGTTTATTCAGACCGATGCGGTTGCTTTCGTAAAGCGCATTCAGGACGTCAGAAATTTGCGCGAGAGTGCACTGAAGCTCGGATTGGACCTGAACGGCGGTATCAGCTTCATGCTGAAAGCCGATGTCGATTGGGACAAGGTCACTCAGGGCGATGATCCGGTGATGGATGCAGTGGATGTCATCTACGATCGCGTCGATGCCTTCAAGGTTTCGGAACCGTCAGTCCGGAAAGTCGGAACAGACCGCATTCTGGTTGAGTTGCCGGGTGCCCGTGACTCCGAACGTATTAAAACCTTTTTAATGGGAAAGGGAAGTCTGAATTTTCATATCGTTGATGCGGCTCAGACCTCCGCATTCCGTTCGTACCTGATACAGACTTACGGAACCACAAAAAGCGGTTTCGACACCAATGACGAAGCGGCTCAGGCCGGTCTGATTGAGAAGGGAATTGTCAATCCCGGATACAAAGTTATGGGACTTTACGACAAAGACGTTTACGGCGAGGATGAACTGCAGGATTATCTGGTGGTTACGGCTGTTCCCGATTTCAGCGGTATCTATTTGAGCGATGTTGCGCGGGCACAGGATCAGTACGGAAAACCGGCTGTTTCGTTCCGGATCGGAACGGAGGGGGAAGATGCGGACGGCAAACCGATTAATCCTCAAACGCTCTTTGCCGATCTGACGGATGCCAATAAAGGAAAGACCATGGTTATTGCTTTGGATGGCAAAATCAAGGCAGCGGCTACCATTTCCGGCAAAATTGCCGGCGGTAACGTTCAGATTTCCGGAAGCTTCACCGGCGAAGAGGCGGAAAATCTCCGGAAACTGCTGAAAACAGGTGTGCTTCCTGTCGAACTTCAGGTTGAAGAGATTCAGGAAGTGAATGCCTCCCTCGGACAGGATGCCATTCAGTCCGGAATCTGGGCGCTGACAATCGGATTTGTTTCCGTTTTTGTTTTCATGCTGCTGTATTACCGCGGCGGCGGTTTTATTGCCGATGTGGCGCTCTTCCTTGATTTGGTTTTTATTTTTGCGATTTTGGCCAAATTGGGCTTTACGATGACGCTGACCAGTCTGGCCGGTATTATTCTTTCGATCGGTATGTCGGTCGATGCCAACGTTATTATTTTCGAACGTATGCGAGAAGAGCAGCGAGCCGGCAAGTCGGCAGTGGCCGGATTGAAGGTCGGGTATGACAAGGCGTTGTGGGCTCTCGTCGATGCCAACGTAACGACCCTGATTGCGGCTTTGGTTCTGTCCGTATTGGGAACCGGATCGATTCAGGGATTTGCTTATACGCTTGCGATCGGTGTTGTCTGCTCCATGTTTACGGCGATATTTGTGACACGTCTGATTTTCGACTTCTGCTACGAAACATTGAAAGTCAAACGGATAAAGATTATGTGGGGAGGCCGAAAATATGAAAACAATTAAATTTACCCGTTACCGTTTCCTGACGGTCGGACTGTCGCTTGCTTTTATGATCTTCGGCCTGCTGTTTACGATTTTCTATCATCACGGTTTAAATATGGGAGTCGATTTCAACCCCGGTGTCAGTATTCAGTTTTCCGTTAAATTAAAGGAAGCGATTACGGCAGAAAATGCGGCGGCCGGAGAAATCGAAACGATTTCCGTTATCCGTAAACTTTTGACGCCTTACGAAGCTCAGATTCAGGAAATTCCCAATCAGGATCCGCTGACCCGTGAGTACCGTGTCCGGTTGTCTCAGGTTAATCTGCGTAAACCGGTGAAGGCAGCGGAGGGCGTCGATCCGTCGGAGGTGATGACAGCCGAAGAAGCGGCTGCGCTCAGCCCGTTACAGACATTGGCTTATCGTGCGGCCGTCGGAGACGGTGATTTTGCCGAAATTGCTGCCGGCGAGCTGGAAAAGGTTGTGGAAGCGGAATTCGGAGCCGATACTGTCGAGATTAAGCAGAAAGCGAGCGTGACACCGTCCCGTGCGGCAACACTGACAATGACGGCCGTTTGGGTTGTTGTTGCGGCGATGGCACTTGTTCTGATTTATATCTGGTTCCGGTTCAAGCTGGCTTTTGCGGTCGGAGCGATTGTTGCCGTTTTTCACGATATTATTATGATGATGGTTTTTATCGGTGTTTTTCAGGTCGAATTTACTTCCGTCACAATCGCCGCTATTCTGACAATTATCGGTTATTCACTGAATGACACAATCGTTGTTTTCGATCGTATTCGTGAAAGTATGGAGCTCAATCCGAATCTTCCGCTGAGATCGCGTATCGATATCTCTGTTACTCAGACGCTGTCCCGAACGATTATTACCTCACTGACCACGTTGTTTACCGTTGTGGCGCTGTATGTGTTTGCATCCGAAACAAGTGATATAAAGAACTTTGCGTTGAATGTGATTGTCGGTATTTTATGCGGAACCTATTCGACGATTTTCATTGCTGCCCCGTTCTATTATTGGACCGAGCTGGCGATAGCTGCGGTGAAACGGAGAAAAGCCGAAAAGAAATACGGCAAAAAAGCCGTTGCTGCCGCCGTCACCGCCGAAGCTGCGGCTGCCTCGGTTGACAGTGATGAGACAGCGATTCCGATGCTGGAACGCAAGATGCGCGGGAAGAAACGCAGGCATTAATTTATCAGACGGAAAGACCGATAAGAAATTATCGGTCTTTTATTTTTTTCGGGGCGGAATCTAAATGAAAATTCGTTTAATATCGGATGTCTACCAAAACAAATCAACAAGTGTCATTAAAAAAGCCAAAATTCTGCAAGTTTGTTTTATTTCCACGATATTTGCCTTTATTCCTGCAGCATTACAGATGTTTTCGGAAGGAAATATTCCTCTCTTTGTTCTCGATCTGGTGCTGGTCGTAACAGCCGCTGTCGGATCATTTCTTTTGTGGAAAGGATATTATAAAATCAGCTGGCTGCTGTGTAATCTGATTATTGCTTCACTGGCTTTGTCCCGAATTCTGACCTGGCCCGATTCTTACTATACTGTTTTATACGGGCTCTTTATGGCCTGTGTCATGGTTCAGTTCGGTGTGCAGCATTTGACTTCCCGCTGGAATATTATTCTTTTCCATATTTTTCTGTACGGTGTGGTATTGGGAACCCTTGCAGCTGTTTCGGTTCCCTATGCGGTCGAAAACAAAAGTCTTCCTTTAATGTTTGATATGTTTTTCGGCAGTTTCTGTATATTTGTTTTTTCCGATGTTCTTTTTTTTGTCGGATGGAAGGCCGATAACGATCTGAATCGGGAGCTCTCCGAAAAAGAGTCGGAATTGCGGAAAAATATCGGACATATTTCGAATATTGTCGGTAAAGTCTCGTCGGGGGCCGATATCGGAAATCAGCTGACGGAAACATCGCATGCCATTTCCGACAGTCTGCTGGCAATGGAGGAATGCAAAAACGAAACACGCCGGGGACAGAAGTCTTTGGAAAGCCAGATTGAAGGTATTTACGGGCTTCAGAATCAGATAGCGGAAGCGAACGAAAGTGTGAAAATCAGAATCAATAATCAGGCAGCCGCGTTCGAACAGACAACGGCGGCCATTACGGAAATGTCGTCGTCAATCGAAACAATGTCGGGCAATGCAACCGAAAAAATGGCACAGCTGATGGAAATATCTTCCGCTGTTAAAACCGGCATCGAGCAGTTGGAAAGCTCGGCACGCATTTTCGAAGAAATCATTTCATCGATCAACCGGATGAGTGAAATTGTCGGTGTTATCGAAGATATTTCGGAGCGGACCAACCTTTTGGCAATGAATGCCTCCATTGAATCGGTTCATGCGGGAGACGCCGGAAAGGGATTTTCCATTGTCGCCCAGTCGATTCGGGATTTGTCCGAGGAAACTTCTCGTAACTCGAAAATTATTTCTCAAATGATTAAGACCAATATTTCCGCCGTAAAAAACGCCGTAACGGTAAACTCGGAGTCGTCCCTGAAAATCAGAGGGATCGGAAACGATCTTTTGGTGATTTCCTCCTCATTAAACGAAATCAGCAACGGGTTGTCCGAGCTGGCCAAGGGAACGGTTGAAATCAACAATGCGGTTTACCATGTCGTTGATTTAAAGAAAGAGGTTGACCTGTCGACAGAGCGCATGAATCGGATTATTGCCGATGAAAATTCGGCAATGAATGTTATGAAAGATGTCGTCTGCGAGATAGATTCCAGTATGAAGAATCTCGAAAACGAATTCGGACGCATCAGAGAAAAGTCCGATTTGCTGCTCAATATCGGGGCCACAAACGAAGAGCTGATGAAAGAAATGAAAGACAGTGTCTCCGGATTTCAAAGTCGCTAACTTTTTCGGTTTGTTCCTTATTTTTACTCTTTGATAAACCGATATAAAAGAAGATGCGGGATAATGCGGCAAACCGATTTCTGCATTTCCGATATGTATTCGATCATTCGAAAAGGAGCTGTTGATGAGATTGAGGCTGATATCGAGGTATTACGACAAAGAGACAATCGATGTACGGGCAAAAACGAATGTTCTTCAGATTATTTTTATTCTGATGAGCTTCGCTCTTGCCGGAGGAGTTGTTAAAAATTTATTTGTCTTAAATTATATTCCGATGGCGATTTTCGAGATTGTCCTGATTCTGTTTACGACTCTGATCATTGTTCTGCAGTATCGGGGGTGGTATCGGCTCGGATGGTCGTACGCCCTGTCCATGGGGTTTCTGATTGCCTTTCCTCTGGTTCTTTCCCGGGAGCCGAGTATTATAGATGCCTCTTACATGATGTTCTGCTTCAGTATTATAGTACTGTTAATCGGTAATTTTTCCGTCAGCAAGTGGGCGTTCTTTATTACCGCACCGCTGATATATGCGGGAATTCTTTTTATGATGATAACGCGTGCGGTTCCGGTCGGAGTCGCAACAGGCACATTGCAGGAACTGATGGATGTCTTTTATTCGATGATTATTCTGCTTGTTCTGGCGCATGTGCTGTCTTTAACGGCATGGTTTTCCAACCGGACTCTTGTTCGGGAGCTTTCCGAGCGCGAACAGGATGTCAAAAATAAAATGAAAACACTGACCGGCTGGCTCCATTCTTTGTCCGACAATATGGATATCGGCAGCCAGTTAAACGCCAGTGCGGAAACAATATCCCGAAATTTACAGGAAATGGGAAAACTGACATCCGCCTCCAGAGAAAACCAGAACGTCGTCAAAGAAAGTATCGACCGTATTTCCGCGTTTCAAACGCAGATTATCGAAGCCAACGAAGGGGTAAAATCACGAATCAACAATCAGGCGGTCGCTTTCGAACAGACGACGGCGGCCATTGCGCAAATGTCTTCCTCTATCGAAAATATGTCGGCATCGGCTAACGAAAAGATTGAAAAACTGACGGCGGTTTCGGCGACGGTTCAGGAGGGAATCGACCGGCTGGCTTCTTCGGTTCAGATTTTCGACGGGATTATCGAGTCCATCAATCAGATGAGTGAAATCGTCGGTGTTATCGAAGATATTTCGGAACGAACCAATTTGCTGGCGATGAACGCATCTATCGAATCGGTCCATGCCGGAGAAGCCGGAAAAGGCTTTTCCATTGTTGCCCAGTCGATTCGGGATTTGTCGGAAGAAACATCGAAAAACTCGAAAATCATCAGCGCAATGATTAAAAAGAATATTCAGGACGTTAAAAATGCGGTCGTTGCCAATACAGGATCTTCCGACAACATCAAAGTCATCGGACAGGAAATTGTCAATATTTCCTCGTCCTTAACGGAAATCAATCAGGGACTGATGGAGCTTTCGCAGGGAACGGGAGAAATTAATAGAGCGGTTTATCACGTCGTTGACCTGAAAAAAGAGGTTGATATTTCGACGGAAAGAATGAGTGCGATTATCGACGAAGAAAACAAGGCGATGGATGAGGTGCGCAATGCAATCGGTATTATCGGGGACGGAATCAATGCGATCGATTCCGGATTGAATGCCGTTCGAAGCGAGTCGGAACAGCTGGTGGAAATCGGAAAAAGCAACGAGAATGCGCTGGCCGCTCTTCAGGAAAAGGCGGTCGATTATTAATACGAACGGACCGGCAGAGGATGCCGGTCTTTTTTTGAGGAAAAGATGAAGGTCGAACAGGCAGATGTAATGGGATTTTGTATGGGAGTCAGAAGAGCTGTCGAGACGACGGAAGAGACGGTTTCGACAGTCCGCCACCGACGCGTTTATACGTACGGACCGCTGATTCACAATCCGTCCGTAACGGAACGTCTCGAAGCGCAGGGCGTTGCCGTTTTGGATCCGGAAAAGCCGCTTCCGCCGGAAGCCGGTGTTGTCGTTCTCCGCGCACACGGAGTGGCCCCTTCGGTGCGGCAAAATTTAACGGCATGCGGTTGGCAGATTGTCGATGCCACATGTCCCCGCGTATTGGGATCTCAGAAGATTGCGGAAGCGGCATCGCAACGCGGTGAAATGGTCATTGTCGTCGGAGACCGGAATCACGGAGAAGTCAGAGCCATTGCCGGCTGTGCGGCATCCGTGGCGGTTGTTCAGGATCAGTCCGATTTGGAGAGATTAACGCCGGCGCCCGTCTGTACCGTCATCGCTCAGACAACAATCAAAAAAGAAGAATACGAGCAGATCGTGGCCCAACTGGAACGGCGCTTTCCGAATTGCGAGTTTAAGACCCATAAAACAATCTGCCCCGCGACACGGGAGCGGCAGGAAGCGCTTCTGGCACTCCTGGCAAAATGCGACGCGGTCGTTGTTATCGGCGGAAAAAACAGTGCCAACACGGTGCGTCTGGCCGATACGGCGCGTCGTGCCGGGAAGCCGGTCCGGCAAATCGAATCGGCAGGGGATTTGTCTCCCGAAATCGGAAATTACGAAACCGTCGGTGTGACGGCCGGTGCTTCGACGCCGCAAAACATTATCGACGATGTGATCCGGGCGTTGGAGAAAATGAAGAACCGAAAATCCCCGGAAAATGCTTGACAGCGTCCGCAAATAAGACTAAATTGACAGAAAGGATAGTGATTATGAACGAAGAACGATTGGCGACGATACGTCACTCATTTGCGCATGTGATGGCGGAAGCCGTTCTGCAGCTGTTTCCCGAAGCCAAAACAGCCATCGGACCGGCCATTCAAAACGGATTTTATTATGATTTTGATTTACCGCGGACACTGCTTCCGGAAGATTTGGATGAAATTGCATCCCGCATGGAAAATATTATCAAAAAGGGAGGCGAATTTCGAAAAACGGTCGTTTCCCGAGAGGAAGCGCTGTCCCGTTTTGCGGATCAGCCGTTTAAAACCGAACTGATTCGCGATTTACCCGAGGATGCCGAGATTTCTCTTTACACGCAGGGTGAATTTACCGATTTGTGCCGCGGTCCCCACGTCGAAAATTTGAAGGAATTGAATTTTAAGGCATTCAAGCTGACCGGAACGGCCGGGGCTTACTGGCGCGGCGATGAAAAACGACCGATGCTGCAGCGCATTTACGGACTTGCCTTTGCCGACCCGAAAGATTTGCGCGCCTATCTCAATCAGCTGGCCGAAGCCGAAAAACGGGATCACCGGAAACTGGGAAGAGAGCTGGATCTGTTTTCGCTGCACGAAGAGGCCGGTCCCGGACTGGTTTACTGGCATCCGAAAGGAGCCCGCATTCGTCTGACAATCGAAAATTTCTGGCGGGATCGCCACTATCAAAACGGATACGAAATGCTCTATACGCCTCATGTCGGAAAGTCGTGGCTGTGGCAGACGTCGGGGCATCTTGATTTTTATAAAGAGGGAATGTATCCCAAAATGGAAATGGACAATCTCGATTATTATGTCAAGCCGATGAACTGTCCGTTTCATATCATGATTTACAACAACAGCAAGCACAGCTACCGCGAACTGCCTTGCCGCTGGGCGGAGCTGGGAACCGTTTACCGCTATGAAAAAGCGGGCGCTCTGCACGGACTGCTGCGTGTCCGCGGTTTTACGCAGGACGATGCCCACATTATCTGCCGCCCCGATCAGGTCGAGTCGGAAATTCGCGAAGTTCTGCGCTTTTCGTTGGAAATGCTGCGGGCATTCGGTTTCAGCGAGTTCAAAGCCTATATTTCGACCAAGCCGGAAAAATCGGTCGGTGACGAAAAAGACTGGGATCTGGCTACCCGTTCTCTCGAAAAAGCGGTGGAAGCCGAAAAACTGGAATACGACGTCGATGCCGGCGGCGGTGCGTTCTACGGGCCGAAAATCGACCTGAAAATCAAAGATGCGCTCGGCCGCGAATGGCAGCTGTCGACCATTCAGTTCGACTTCAATTTGCCGACCCGGTTCGATATGACATATACCGAAAAAGACGGTACCGAACAGAGACCGTTTATGATTCACCGCGCTCTGTTGGGATCGATCGAGCGGTTCTTCGGAATTTTAATCGAACACTATGCCGGGGCGTTCCCGTTCTGGCTGTCGCCGGTTCAGATTAAAGTGATTCCCGTTGCCGAGGCGTTTGATGATTACGCGACGGAAATGGCCGGCCGGCTGAAAGCTGCCGGATTCCGTGTCGAAACCGATTTAAGCGACGACCGGATGAATGCCAAAATCCGCAATGCCCAGAAGAGCAAAATTCCGTGCATGCTGATTCTCGGAGACAAAGAAAAAGAGAGCGGAACGGTCAGTATCCGCTACCGTGACGGACGGCAGGTCAACGGAATCGCCGTGAGTGACCTGATTGACGAACTGAATACCGCGGTTGCGGAAAAACGGTAGGAGGACTTATGAATCTGCCGACGAAGATCACCGTTGTCCGGATTGTTCTGACGCCGCTGTTTTTTGTCTTTTTCCTGTTGCCGGAGTGGGCGCTGTACTGGTTCTACGATTATCTGACCGAAGATTCGCTGTTTGTTGTGAATGTCGTTTCCGTAGCGGCGGTCTGGCTTTTTCTGATTCTGGCCGAGATTTCCGATGCGGCCGACGGGTTTATCGCGCGCCGGTATCACATGGTGACCGATTTGGGAAAACTGATGGATCCTTTTTCGGATGTGCTGATCCGCATTACTTACTTTGTCTGTTTTGCGGTTTCCGGACTGATGCCGGTCTGGATTCTGATGGTGATTCTTTACCGGGAGCTGGCGCAGATGTTCGTTCGGATGCTGGCCGTCAAAGACGGGACGGTGATTCCGGCCAATCTCTGGGGAAAACTGAAAGCGATTCTTTATGCCGTTGTTTCGATTGCCGGGTTGGCGGCCGAGAGCGTTTTCCGGTTTGTGCCCGATTTGGATGCGGCGGTTTCCGAATATATCGGAATCGGGTTGACGGTTCTGTTTTCGGCGGCGGCCGTTGCCAGCGTGGTCTCCTTTCTGACTTATCTGATTCCGTTCTTAAAGACGCAATCTGCAGACTGAATTTTCAATGATATAAAAAACCCTTCCGGGTATCGGCTCGGAAGGGTTTTTCTTTTCTGTCCGATTGACAAAAAAAAAATATTCCGTTAAAATCGATTCGGAGGCAAAGAGATATGAAGGTCACTGCTTTTATCATTGCGGCAGTTATGTCGTGTCTGACATGGGCATGCGTTTACGAAATCGATAAACCGCTTCCCGAATGCGAATTGTCGGTTGCCGCCGTCAATCTGACGGAGAAAAACGATTCGTACGATGAGGCTGTTGCGGAAATAACGGCGGTCGGTGCCGATGTCGTAATGCTGAGCGGATTCGGAGAGGGGTGGGAGACGATCGGAGCCCGTTTTGAGGAAAAGGGATATGCGGTTTCATTTCATACGGAAGTGTTTGAAAGAGAAGTGTTTCGGCTCGCCTTTCTTGTCAAAAAAGAAATTGAAGTCGGGGAGACGGTCGCCTGCGGAGAGGCGTATATCAACGGATATCCCGGGCAGAATGCCAAGTTGGGGATTCTTCGTCTGAATGTCAACGGTCATTCCGTTACCCTGCTGACGATGAATCCGGTTCGTTATGACAAGTTTGTTTCCGGTCTGTTGGATAAGATTTCCGACGGACGATTCGTTTACGAAAATGCGGAGCCGGCTGTCAAAATCGACGGTGAACCGGTCATCTGGGGCGGAGATTTCGGATTTCTGCCGACATCCCGCCTGTATAAAGAATTCGGTCAGTCGGGGCTGACGGATGCGCATACGGCCGATGACCACCGTTACAATATGACGGAAAATAACAGTGTCCGTACCGACTATCTGTTCTGTTCGAAAACAATTCAACCTTCCTTTTCGGGAACGTTTCGGGTTTCGGGTTCGAATCACCGGGGTGTTGTTGCCGGGTTTTCTTTTCAATAAAAAAAACGCCCTTTTGGGGCGTTTTTTTTTGTCGTTGCCGACGGGTTGTCGAACGGTGCTATTCTTCGTTTTCTTCCGTTTCGGCGGGGATCAGAGTCACTTCGGCGAGTCCGATGCGTCTGTCCCGAATTTCCGTGACGCGGATTTTCATTCGATCCGTTTCGACTTCGAAAGAGGTGTTGTCTTCGGGAATCGTTCCGGTCAGTCCGATGATATAACCGCTGAAGGTTTCGTAATCATCGGTCGGCAGTTCGAGTTTCAGGGCTTCCGCAACGTCTTCCAGCGGGGCGCCTCCGGTAATGATCCACTGATTTTCGCCCGTGTTGCGGATGTCCGCTTCGGCTTCGGCTTCCGTTTCGCCGAAATTGCCCGCCAGTGAGGCAAGCAGGTCGGTCATGGTCAGAATGCCGTACATACCGCCGTATTCGTCGAGCACGACGGCAAAAGAGTGACGGCCGCGTTTCATGCTGCGAAACAAATCATCCGCCTTGACGGAGTCGGGAACGAAAAAGGGCTTGTGCACCGCGTTTTTCATAACCGATTTGCGGCTGCGGTCGGCGAGACGAAAATAATCTTTCTCGTCCAGAATACCCAAAATATCGTCGGAATTTTCCCCGTAAACAGGAAAGCGTCTGTATGGATTTTCGGTAATGGTATTTTCCCATTCCTCTTCCGACTCGGACAGAGGCAGCATCACAACAGCCGTCCTGTGAATACATAACTCGCCGGCCGTCAGATCGTCGAATTCGAAAGCATTCTTGATGAGTTCTTTGGCATCGTCGTCAATCGTGCCTTTCTCACTGCCGGCATCGACCATCAGCCGGATTTCTTCTTCCGTAATCGGATCTTCGTCGGCGTTCGGGTCCATGCGGAACAGTCTGAGAACCAGATTCGTCGAGAGAGTCAGCAGCATTACGAGAGGTGCAAAAAGCTTCGAAATCAGCCAAAGCGGCCGGGCAAGTATGAGCGAGATTGTTTCCGGTTTTTTCATGGCCAGACGTTTGGGCACCAGCTCTCCGAAAATCAGTGTGAAATAGGAGAGAACGAGAGTGATGGCAATGACGGCAAGTGTGTGCAGCGTCGATTCCGAGAGCGGCAGGTTGTACGGTGTCAGTTTTTTAACAATCGGCTCGGCAAAGTTGTCGGCGGCAAAGGCGCTTCCGAGGAATCCCGCCAAAGTGATGGCAACCTGAATGGTGGCCAGAAAGCGGGCCGGATTTTTGACTTTTAGTTTGTAAAGGCATTTTGCGTTGCGGTTTCCTTTGTCTTTCAGCTTTGACAGTTTGGCCGCATTGGTGGAAATAACGGCAATTTCCGCACAGGCGAAAACAGCGTTCAGCAGAATTAAAACAACTTGTAAAATAAGAGAACCTAATATCGATGGGTCGTCCAAAACAGCTCCAAAAATTTAAATATAAGAGATAAATAATCATTAAACCGATAAAAGGCAAGCGGTTAAGCCCGGTTTCATGAAAAATTAATGCGTCTTTCAATCCGGTGATGTTGCCCCGTGATTGCGAAGAGCTGTTTATGATTTCTTTTGGAAATTCATTCCGGTTCGTCGCCGTATTTTTCAATCAAATTTTTTGACTGAACGGAGAGTCTCTCACTCCCTGATAGAGGTAATCTGTTAAAAGAAACTATATTATCTGACTATACGGGAGAAAAAAATGAAAAATTTATTTTGCCTTTTCTTTTTATTGTTTTTTTCGGGTTCGCTTTTTGCGGAGGATGCGTTTTTGCCGGAATATGCCGAATGTAAGCTTTCGTTTCTGAGTATGATTTCTTCCGCAGGGAATCGGACAATCGGAGAATTGTTGGATGGGAGGCATTGATTACGCCGGAAAAGAACGGCGGGTCTGTGCGTACGGAGATGGAGATTAGACCCGGGAATCCCGTTTATATGGATGACGGTCTTGTTGTCGAGTTCGAATTTTACAACAACGATCGTTTGATGATGAGAGGCGGGGCGGCGCTCGATTTTACTGTCGATGAGCAAACGGTCGATCTGAAAGCAAGCTGGTTTGAGGAAGTCGGCGGAGAAGAGATGTTTTCTGAAAATTACGGTGACCCGACGTCGATGGGGGAGACGTACGGAATCTTTTTGAGTCTGATTCAGGAATTTTTCGACCACGACTTTTCTTTTTTCTGATAAAGCACTTTGGTGTCGGGATTTGTTGAAAAAATAAAAAAAATAAAAATAAGTTTGCGTCGGTGTTGACAAAAAAAGAGGAAAGGAGTATATTGGGCAAACAAGACGGGAAAGACTCGAGAGCCTGAAAGGAGGGCCGAGAGAAGACCGTCGCTGATCATAGTGAATAAAAAGGGATGGAGAAAAGTTGTTTGTGCGAGAGGTATCGGAAAGATACCGTCAATGACAAATTGAAAAGGAAAACTTTTTGATTATTTAAGGTATTAACGGCGCAAGCCGTTGGTATAGAAATAATGGAGAGTTTGATCCTGGCTCAGAACGAACGCTGGCGGCGCGTTTTAAGCATGCA
>CASEOG010000003.1 GCA_949289575.1 uncultured Spirochaetales bacterium
AGTTTTGCATTGCTTCCCGTAATGTACACATCGCAGTTATGGTCCACCATAAGTCCGTTGACCAGATCTTCAAAACCGTCAACTTCCTGAATCTCGTCCAACAAGATATAGTAGCGTTCTTCATCCCTGAACAAAGATTTTAAATGACTGTATAATTTTTCGCTGTCCCTGAAGGGTTTGTTTTTTTGGGTTTCCAGGTCGATTTTTATGATGCGGTTTTCCGGAACCCCGTTTTTCAAAAGCCACTCATAAAACAGGGTGAAAAGCAGATAGGATTTACCGCTGCGGCGCATTCCGGTGACCACTTTGCAGACAGACCTGTCCTTATTGGCAATCAGTTGATGAAGATAAAAATCCCGTTGAATTTGTTTTTCCATACATTTATTCTACTCGAAAAACTTTGAAAAATAAAGAGTTTTTCGAGTAGATAGTTTTTCATACTGTGTAACATCTCCATTGATTTTAAACGCCGCTGATCTGACATTATTCCGGTCATTATTTTTGAAGAAATCTGTCCCTCCGGCGCGCCCTTGTCATCTCCCGTAAAATTTGCTATGTTAAAGAACAGGAGTTGTGCATGAGTTTCCTTATCGGGATTATCGGTTTGAGTGTCATGGTGCTGATTCACGAATTCGGCCATTTTCTGGCGGCGCGGATGTTCGGCGTCGAGGTGCTGAAGTTTTCCGTCGGCATGGGACCGAAGCTCTACGGCCGCAAAATCGGCAAAACCGAATATCTGATTTCGGCACTGCCGCTCGGCGGTTACTGCCAGATGAAAGGCGAAGAAGATTTTGTCAAAGCGATGGAACTGAAAGCCAAAAGAATCGACGGTTCCGAGGGGTCGCTTTACGGCATTGCGCCGTGGAAGCGGATGGTGATCGCTTTCGCCGGTCCGTTTTTCAACCTGGTCTCGGCGATGCTGCTGTTTATCATCATCAATTTAAGCGGATACACCATCGAAACGACCGATAACCGCATTATTCTGGCCTCCGATTTCACGGGCAAAGCCGATATGCCGGCCGATGCGGCCGGGCTGCAGACAGGCGACCGGATCACCGCGGTCAACGGCCAACCGACCGAATATTTTTATCAGATTCTGGAAGCCGCGGCACTTCATGCCGGCGAAGAGCTGACGCTGTCGGTCGACCGCCACGGCGATCTGCTGACAATCAACGTCACGCCGCAGCTGAATCCGAAAACCGGCGGCGGTGTCATCGGAGTTTACAACTTCCAGCCGGCGGAAATCGACAAAGTGCGGACCGGTTCGCCTGCCTACGAGGCGGGACTGCGGTCGGGTGATGTGATTATCCAAATCAACGGCTCGCCGATTACCCACTCCCTCGATCTGCAAAAAGCGCTGTCGGCACCGCAGGCAGGCGGCAAAGCGGCGGTGACCGTCAGCCGCGGCGGTGATCTGCAAACGCTGACGCTCTTTTTCGACCCGGCGGAACGCCGCGCTCCCGGTTTTTCTTTAAAAACACTGCGCATCCCTTCCGAGCGGATGCCGTTTATCAAAGCGGTTGCCGGCGGCGTCACCGAACCGTTTTCCATTATCGCGCAGCAAATCAAATCGTTCGCGATTTTAAATCAGGTTGATCTCAACAGCGCCCTGCAGGGACCGGTGCGGATTACCGCCATGATCGGCGACAGCGTGCTTTATTCTTTCGGACTCAGCATTAAAGACGGATTTATGTACACGTTCCGCATTATTGCGGTCATCAGCGTCATTCTCTTTTTTATGAACCTGCTGCCGATTCCGGCTCTGGACGGCGGACTGATTCTGATTTCGCTGATCGAAACGGTTATCCGACGGCCGCTGCCGCCGAAGGCGCTCTCGATTTATCAGACAGTCGGTGTCTTTGTCATTATTCTGCTGTCGGTTCTGGTTCTGACGAACGAGTTCATTTTTTTTGCACGACAGTAACGGGGAGGAGAGATGAAAAATCTTTTTCTGTATCTGGCAATGATTCTCTGTACGGCGGGTCTGTTTGCCGAAGAGCCCCTTCTCAACCACACGGGCAATATCAATGCCCTGGCTTTCGACCACGAAGCACAGCTGCTTTATTCGGCCGGCGAGGACGGTTATCTCAAAATTTGGGATACGAAAGCACTCGATATGAAAGGTTCGTTTTCTGTCAGCGATGTCCCGCTGACGGATCTGGTCATTAATACGCGATCACGCCGCATGGTCCTGGCCGAACGGCGCGGCTCATCCCGATACGGTCTTCTGCTGCGCAATCTGGATACGGGAGAAGCGTTGGGTCGGGTATTTATCGAAAGCCGGATTCACCGTCTCGCTTTCTCGCCCTCGGGGAAAATGGTCATTGCGGCACAGGATCAAAAAGATTCGCTGCTGTTTTTCGATGCCGAAACATTGAACCGTATTGTGCTGCCGTTTCAGGTGACCGAACCGGTGCTCGATTTTTACATTAACGACCGGGAGACCGCCTTTCTGGCTCTCACCAAAAGCGGGACCATCTTCTATTATAATTTGCAGGACAACAAAGTCATCAAGTCTCTGAAAGGACCTCAAAATCCGCAGTCGCCTCGCATTCTTCCCGGCGGAAATTATCTTTTGGTTCGCGACGGAATCAAACTCAATCTGGTCAGTCTTGCCAACGGAAAGGTGATCAATTCGACCGATCTTCCCGATGAGAATATCCGCCTGATTGCGCCTCAATCAATCGGTTCCGTTTCCTGTTGCACGGCAACATCGCGGGAGCTGATTTTTTACACATGGAACTATCGCAAAACGGGGGAAATCTTCATGCCGGCCTGCATTATCCGCAACCCGGAACCGATGACGGCGGTGATTCAGTCCGGAACCGCCTTTCTGCTCGGCTACCAAACCGGCTCGGTCTCAATCCTCGGCGCCGACACCCGCAACATTCCCATTTCGTCGGTCTTTATTCCCGAACCGGTCAGCGATATCGCGGTTGCCGGCAAAACGGTTTACCTGGCCACGGATCGACAGATCCATGCGGTCAATACCGAAACGAAAGCGGTCACCAAAGTGCCGCCGCTCAATCCGCTCGGCCGTGCCGTTTATCTCTATCCGGTCGGCAACGATCTGATTCTGCTGGCAACCGATAAAAGCGGCTCCCGGCTGACCCGCATCGAAGGCGGCACCGGTTTTACGCAGGCAACCGTCTCGTTCGACAAACCGACGGTTTCGTTGCTCGACAACGGCGATCTGTTAACGGTTTTCTTTTCCGACCGCACACTGCGGCTTTTGGACCGCACGAATCTCGTCGAAAAGAAGACACTGCCGCAAAAGGCGTCGCGGTTACTGTACACCTCATCCGATGCGGTCTATGTCCTGCAAAAGAGTTCTTCTCCGGCCGGCGAGCGTGTCGCCAAAATCGACATCGAATCGGGACAGCAAACGCTGACTTCGCTGACGGTTCCGACGGCGCACCGGCTCTACAATCCGAACAACCGGCCGCAGTTCACCCTGATGACACGGGAAAAATCGGGTTCGGGTGAATTCTTTTCCTTCTATAATATTGATTTGAACGAACCGTATTCGAAGCAGCTTCTCTGGAAAACGGCGTTACCGTCGGCACGCTTAAACGGGTTCCGTGTGGGAGACTCCTTTTTTTCGATTATCGAAAAGAAACAGGTCGGTACTTTTGCCGGCAGCACCGGCAGTGATGAAATGCCGTCGCCGGTTCTGTCGCTGACACGGCCGGCCGCCAAGGTCGTCGAAAGCGAAACGGAGCTTTACATCCTTAACACGGATGATACGGTCTCCGTTTACGACAAAAACTCGTTGCAGCCGAAAGGGCTGATGTTTGTTTCTCGGGGGCAGTTGAACGGATTTTGGAATGCGGTCGAAGAGATGTCGGCCGTTCCGATGCCGTAATACCGTTTACCGTTCTCCGGCCACCGCTTCGAACCGGACATATTCGGGAATGAAATTGAGAGTGACGGTATCGGTCGCTCCGTTCCGGTTTTTGGCGACAATCACTTTGGTCGGCAGAATTTTGGTCTGATTGCCGGATTCATCCTGTTTGGTGACGCGCGGCCGGTGAAGCAGCATAACCACATCGGCATCCTGCTCAATCGACCCGGAATCCCGGAGATTGGAGAGCAGAGGCTCTTTTTCGTCCGTCTTTTCCGATTCGCGCGACAGCTGAGCCAGCACAACCAGAGGAATTCCCAATTCCCGGGCAAGCGATTTTAACCCTCTCGAAATTTCCCCGACCACTTCGTGACGGGGACGAATTCCGGCATTTTCGAGAGTAATCAACCCGATATAATCGATAAAGATAATTTCGACATTATGTTTTTTCTTCATCATCCGGGCCGTCGCCTTAATATCGAGAAAGTTCATGTTCGGTTCGGCACAAATGTAAAACGGCTTGCGGTGGATCATCGATGAGGTGTTGTAAATCTTTTTCAGATCATCTTCCTGCATCCGCTGAGGCCGTTTCACCCGTCCCATCGGAACACGCGATTCGGCCGCCAGAATCCGGCGCATAATATCGGGGGCACTCATTTCCAGGGAAAAGAAGCCGACAGGGATGTCTTTGTGAATCGCCATGTTCATCGCCATCGAAATGGCAAAGGCTGTTTTTCCGATTGACGGGCGTGCACCGATAATAATCACCTCGGTTTCTTTAAAACCGGTTGTCAGCTCATCCAGATCGGAATAACCCGATTCGATACCGTCGTAAAGCTGCAAAGAATTCAGTTTCGACTCGATATCTTCAACCAGTCCGAAAAGAACGTCGTGCATCGTATGGACACCGCCGTCGGTATTTTTGAGAGCGAATCGGGAAAAGCGCTGGTCGAGTGTTTCGACCACTTCGCCGATCGACTGACTGATATCGTGCGACTCTTTAATCACCTCGTGACCGAATCGAATCAGATCGCGGCGCAGCGCGCATTCGTAAACCAGATCGCAGTAATATTCGATGTTGGCAACGGTCGGAACGGCCTGCGGAAGAGAGGTGACAAAAGCAACGCCGCCGCACCGTTCCAGCAGGCCTTTTTTTCGGAGGGTCTCGGTCACGGAAAGCTGGTCGATAGCCACGGATGCTTCGTTCATTTCTCTCAGAACGGAATAGAGAGCCTGATGACGTTCCGAATAAAATGATTCGGGTCTGACCTTATTTTCGATTTTTTCGAAAATGGTTCCGCCCTCAAGCAGGATTGCTCCCAGAATGGCCTTTTCGGCTTCCTCTCTGTAAATCGGCATCGCATCCGACAGTCTTTCTTCCATAACTTGACCTCCGACAACAAAAAGAAAACCGGATCGAGACGACCCGGTTTCGCAAAATCCGAAATTGTTTTATTCGGCAGCCGGTTCTTCGGCAGACGCGGGGACAGCTTCGGCTTCCTTCGCATCCGTAACCGAGAATTTCAGAACAGCTGTCTGATCTTCGTAGAGACGGATTTTGGCTGTGTAATTGCCGACCGCTTTAATGGCGTGCTCGGGAATTTCAATCCGTTTGCGTTCGACGTTGATTCCGGCTTTCAGCAGCTCGTCCGCCAAAGCGGCACTGCTGACGGAACCGAACAGTTTGCCGTTCTCTCCGACGGAAACTTTAATCTGCAAATTCATGGCCTCGATTTTTTCTTTCGCAGACCGAGACTGTTCGCGTTTTTCGGCCTTGCGTTTTTCGATAGCCGACTGTCTTTCTTTCAGAGCAGCCAGTGCCGATTTTGTACAGATAACGGCAAAACCGCGCGGCAACAGGTAATTTCGGGCATATCCTCTTTTAACTTCTACGATATCGCCCTCTTCTCCCAATCCGGGTACATCTTCAAATAAAATGATTTTCATTCCGTTCTCTCCTTACCCGATTATTTCTTTGCGAACGGCAGATAAGCCAAAACGCGGGCTTTTTTGATTTCCTGTGCCAGCATTCTCTGATGCTTGTCGCAGGTTCCCGTAATGCGACGGGGTAAAATTTTCCCCCGTTCCGTAATCGATCTTTTCAGCGATTCCGGATCCTTATAGTCGGCTTTTGTTCCGTTTGCACAGAAACGGCACACCTTTTTTCTGAAAAAAGCCTTTCCGGCTCCGCCTTTTATCCCTTTTTTCGGATCGTCTTTATCCGAAAAATTCATCTTATCATCCATAGTCAATAAATCTCCTTAAAACGGAATATCATCTTCGAAATCGTTGGTTGCCGAATCGTTTCCGGCCTGCTGATACTGGAAGCGGTTTCCCGACGGAGGTGCCGCAACATATCCGCCGTTCGTCTGCGGTGCGGAAGGTGCCGCATAAGAAGAAGGAGCATTGTCTCCGTAACCGCCGCCGGTATTACCGCCGAGCAGCTGAATTCCGGTAGCCGCAATTTCCACCTTACTCTTTTTCTGTCCGTCCTGTTCCCACCGGTTCTGTCTCAATTCGCCTTCAACAGCAACCTGTTTCCCTTTTCGAAGATAGGTACTCAACGACTCGGCCTGTTTTCCCCAGAGAACGATATCGAAAAATCCGGTTTCTTCTTCCCACTGCCCTTCCGCCGACCTCTTATTGCGGTTCACGGCAAGGGAAAAACGGCCGACACAGGCGCCGCCGTTGGTATACCGTAATTCGATATCTCTGGTTAAACGACCGACCAGAATAACATGATTGATGTCGCTCGCCATCCGACACTCCTTAGTTTTCTTTGCGAACAAAGAGATATTTCAGAATGTCTCCCGAAATATTAAAAATCTTCTCCATCGGCTGAATGAAATCCGGTTTGGCCGTCATTTCGAAATAGTAATAATGAGCTTTGGTCTGCTTTTTGACCGGATAAGCCGTTGTGCGGATTCCCAAATCATCTTCTTTGGTAATCGCGGCACCTGCTTTTGCAAACTCATCTTTCACTTTCTGAAGACCGGCTTTAAAGGACTCCTCGTTCTGAGAGAAAAGAAAAGTAACCTCGTATGCGTTCATGATCCCTCCTTTCGGACTAAATTTTCTGATCTGCACAGGCAGATAAAGAGGTCATTTTGATTATATGAATATTCCGTTTTTTTGTCAAGCAACCGCGGGATTATACCGACAAAAGAGTATGGATCCGAGAATAAAAATCGACGAAAAAATCTATTTTCTGAACAGTCTGCTGGCTCTGATTCGGGACGCCCTTCATTTCGAACTGACGGATAAACCGTATTGCGGAAAAATGTTCGACGAACTGATGTTCTGCTCGAAATATATAACCGAAACAGACGCCTCCGTTTCCATCGAAAATAAAAACAATGCAACTCTGAAACAGTTGCGGAATCTTCTGAAGCTGCATCTCGACATTAAAGATACCGCTCACGATATTCTGGAATCGATTCCCGATGCTTACAGTCAGGAAGAACGGGAATTATTGGCGCAAATTGCCGATACACAGGATATTGCCGCCGAGCGGCTGATGGGAAAACTTCGTCAGTGCAAGGAGCTGATTGACGGAAACAACTGTCTGTCGAATATCGAAATCAACCTTCTCCTTTCCGAGTCCGGGCAATAAATTCGAAAAAAGACTTTCTTTTTTTCTCTCTATCGATTATCATAATAAGAGATTTTCATTTTCGGAGAAAATTATGAAAGGGAATGCCATCATCGGACAGTCGGGAGGTCCGACATCCGTTATTAATGCCAGTCTGGCCGGCGCGGTTGCCGCCGCAATGAAAACAGCCGACATCGAAACCGTTTACGGAATGAACTACGGAATCGAGGGGTTCATGCAGGAAAAGCTGATTAACTTATCGGCCCAGAAAAAAGAGGTTCTGGACGGATTAAAGACGACTCCTTCGTCGGCACTCGGCTCGACCCGGCACAAAGTGACCGAAAGCGACTTTCCCCGCATTCTGGAAGTCCTTCGGAAATACAATATCCGCTATTTCTTTCTGATCGGCGGAAACGACACAATGGATACCATTCACCGTGTCGAGAAGTACTGTCGCGCTCAAAATTACGAACTGCGCGGCGTCGGTATTCCCAAAACCGTCGACAACGACCTTTTCGGAACCCATCACACCCCCGGCTTTATGTCGGCGGCCCGCTATAATATTTTATCGGTGAAACAGTCGGGAGTTTTGGCCCGGGATATGCAGAAAGTCGATAAATTTGTCATTTATCAGACCATCGGCCGCGATGCCGGCTGGCTGGCGGCGGCCACCGCACTGGCCAAAGAAAAGGAAAGCGATGCTCCGCATCTGATTTACATGCCGGAAACCAAATTCAACAAAGCGGAATTCCTGGCCGATGCCAAAGCGTGCATCGAGAAATACGGTTTCTGCTCGATTGTTTGCGGCGAGGGCATCAAATATGCCGACGGAACCCCCGTCAGTTCGAGTCAGACAAAAGATAAATTCAACAATATCGAATTCGGCGCCATGGGCGGATCATCCGTCGCTCTTCAGCTTCACCGCATGCTGCGGGAAGAGACCGGCTACCGCGGTGAATTTCAAATTACCGAATCACTGATTATGTGTGCCGCGGATCGCGCCGTTCAACGCGACATCGACGAAGCCTTCGCCTGCGGCGAAGAGGCCGTTCGCCTGGCGACTGCCGGAGAAAGCGGCGTGATGGTCACGATGATTCCCGATGAAAACGACCCGAAAACAATGAAATTCGGACAGGCGCCTTTAAGCGAAGTGGCTGTCAATGCCAAAGAAATGCCGCGTGACTTCATTAACGAACGGGGCAATTTTGTGACCGAAAAGTTCTTCGATTACATGCGGCCTTTGGTCTCCGACCTGCCTCACTATGTCGAACTGGACAAAGAAATTTAATCAAAAGGAGTTTCTGTTATGTTTCATTTTCCGAAAAGAGTTTTGGCCATTCACGCCCATCCCGATGATACGGAATCTTTCTGCAGCGGCACACTGGCACTGCTGAAACAGAAAGGATATGAGATTTCCATTGCCACAATGACTGCCGGCGGTATGGGCGGCATCAATTCGACCGAATGCCAAACCATTATCACCCGCAAGAGAGAAGCGGCGGCCGCAGCCGAAGTGCTGGGCGCCGATTACTACTGCTTTGATCAGCGCGACGGATTTGTGTTTGACAGCGAAGCACTGCGTAACAGTGTCGCGGAACTGATTCGCGACATCGCTCCCGGCATCATCATGACCCACCTGCCGACCGACTACCACAGCGATCACAGAGTCACCGCATCGGTAACGGAAATTGCCGCCATGCTGTCGACACTTCCGAATCTGATCACCAAGGCATCACCGCTGGAAATCACTCCGCTCCTCTACCATACAACGCCGCTGTCGCTGACAAACCCGGTCGGCGGAATCCCTTATCCGACACCGACATTCTATGTCGACATTACATCGTCCATCGACGCCAAAATGGAAATGCTGTCGAAACACGAAACGCAGATCGACCTGATGCGCGTGATGCATAAAATGGATAATTTCTTCGAGGAAATGAAAAAGAACAATGTCGAACTGGCTCAAATGGCCGGAGGAAAGGCCGGTTATGCGGAAGCGTTCTGGCAGCATCTCGGCGGAGGTTTCCAAAAAGAAGGCCTGTTACAGCAGGAACTGAAGGACTATATTATTTATCCGAAAAACTGAGGAGTCTTCTTATGAAAATCGAAACCGGCGACAACGGGATTTTGTGCAAAAAATATTATCTTGTCAGCGACATCGGAGGAACCAATACCACTATCGCTCTTGTCGGATGGCAGAACGATAAATTCCACATTGTTGTGAAGATTATTTTTGCGACACAGGAAATCTCGGACTATATGATTCCGTTCCGTCAGGCATTTGCCTACATTACCGAAAATTATCAGTACAAAATTCCGGAGTCATGCTGTATCTGTGCCGCCGGTCCGATTAACGGCAATGTCTGCCACCTGACCAATGCCTCATGGGGTGTCGACGGGAACCGGATTACCGCGGAATTCGGTCTTAAAACTTATGTGATTAACGATTTCACGGCCCTCAGCTACGGAATTCCCGTCCTGGACGTCGACAACGAAAACGAGATCATTAAAATGAAAGACGCCCGCGGAATCACCCCCCCGCCGGAAGGTCACTGCAAGGCCGTTATCGGCGCGGGAACCGGACTGGGGGTCGGTTTTACGGCAACCGTCAACGGAAAAACCATCGCCTTCCCGTCGGAAGGCGGCCACTTCGATTTCCCCGCATTCGATGACGAAACAACGGATCTGATGGTTTTCCTGAGAAACAGACTGGGCGTTCACCCCGATATGGAATGCTTCGTTTCGGGAGCGGGACTTTCCTACATTTTCGACTTCATAACGGAATCCGAAAAAAACGGACCGACACCGCTTTGCAAAGAAATCAAAGCGCTGCCCGAACGCGATCGTCCGCCTCTCATTGCCGCCAACGCCCTTAAAGATCCTGTCTGCGCCGCAGCCCACCGGCTTTTCAGAAAAATTTACGGCAAAATGGCCGGGAACATTGCGACGGTTCTGCTGCCGAAAGGGGGTCTTTACATCGCCGGAGGCGTCATCTCGAAAGACTTAAAACTTTTTCTTGCCGACACTGTTTTCACGGATGCTTTCTCCGTCAATTACAAAAACAACATTTCGGCTTTGCTGAAAACGATTCCGATTTACATTGTCCGCAATTACTCGACATCTCTGCTCGGAGCCGCCAACGCCGCCCGTAATTTCGAAAAATAATTCTTGCGATTCCGTCTCTCCTGTATTATAATGATTTTAAATTCATTTAAGGAGAGATAATCGTATGTCAGATTTCTTTTCATGGCTTACAACAGCCGGAAGCGCTTCTCTGATGAGTCCGATCGACTGGATCATTGTGGCCGCATACTTCATTATTATTCTCGGCGTCGGACTCAGTGTCAGCCGACGTGCCGGAAAAAATGCCGAAAGCTTTTTTTTGGGCGGACGCTCGCAACCGTGGTGGCTGCTCGGCTTTTCGATGGTTGCCACAACCTTTTCAACCGATACGCCGAACCTGGTGACCGATATTGTCCGGACACAGGGTGTTGCCGGCAACTGGTCGTGGTGGGCCTTCCTTTTGACCGGAATGCTGACCGTTTTCATTTACGCCCGTTTATGGCGCCGGTCGGGCGTTTTGACCGATGTGGAATTTTACGAAATGCGCTACAGCGGTAAATGGGCCACTTTTTTGCGCGGTTTCCGGGCCGTTTACCTCGGATTTTTGTTTAATGTTCTGGTCATGGCAACAGTCAGTCTGGCCGCCATTAAAATCGGCGGCATTCTGCTCGGCTTGTCTCCTTTCGAAACCATTTTTATTGCTTCGGTTGTCGTTTTGCTGATCAGTGCGATTTCCGGTTTCGAAGGGGTTCTGCTGACCGACTTTCTCCTTTTTATTCTGGCGATGGTCGGCGCCGTGGCGGCCGCCGTGTTCTCGGTCAAAGCTTTACCGGGGGCAACCGACGGTGCCGTTGTCGGTCTCTCCGGACTGATGGACAGTCTGAAAAGCAATCCCGATTTCTCGCAGAAACTCTCCATTATTCCGCAGGGGAAAGATTTTATCACTCTCATGATTATCCCTCTGGCCGTTCAATGGTGGGCCTCCTACTATCCGGGTGCCGAACCGGGCGGCGGCGGTTATCTGGTTCAGAAGATGCTGGCGGCCAAAGACGAGAAAAACGCAACGGGCGCTACCCTTTTCTTCAATATCGCCCACTATGCCCTGAGACCGTGGCCGTGGATTATCGTCGCTCTCGCCTCGATTATCGTCTTCCCGACGGTCCCCGATATTATAGCCGCATTTCCTCATTTAAAAAATACATCGATTATCAGTCACGATGCCGCTTATCCGGCCATGCTGAGATTCCTTCCGAAAGGTGTTCTCGGCATTATGATGGCTTCACTGCTGGCCGCTTACATGTCGACCATCGGCACCCACCTCAACTGGGGATCCTCGTATATGGCTAACGACGTCTATAAGCGATTCGTCAAACCGAACGCTTCTCCGAAAGAAGTGGTCTGGATCGGACGTCTCTCGACACTGGTTCTGCTGGTTATTTCCGCTTTTATCGCTTTCAAACTCACAAATGCAAAACAGGCATTTGATTTAATCGTTATGATGGGGGCCGGAACCGGTCTGCTGCTCATTTTACGGTGGTTCTGGTGGCGGATTAACGCTGTCTGCGAATTTACGGCCATGATTGTTTCGTTTGTGATCGCCGTTCTGCTGACCTTTGTTCTCGTGCGCGGAGGCGAAAATACGGAAGGCGCCGTTGCCGGAGTCGAATTCATCTGCAACATCCCCGGGGCTCCGATTATTAATCCGATGTATCACCTGCTGCTGAACGTTGTCATTACGACAGCCGCATGGCTGATTGTCGCTTTCACAACGAAGCCGACCGACCCCGAAGTGCTGCGCCGTTTTGTCGCCAAAACCAACCCGGGCGGTCCCGGCTGGAAAAAGATCTTCCGCGATGCCGAAAACGAAGGAAAGCCGATTCAGACAACCGCCGAAGCCACCAACATTCCGAAAGGAATTCTGCAAATGATCTTGGGTTGCTTTACGGTTTATTCGGCTCTTTTTGCGACCGGTTACTATATTTACGAATCGTATGCGGTTGCCGGAATCCTCACTGCCGTTTTTGTTCTCTCGTCGGCGGGACTGATTTTTTCGATTACAAGAAAATCAGTTTAAAAGCGAATTTCGAAAACAAACCCCGATTTTCATCGGGGTTTTTATTTTTTTTTGACAAATGACAAATCTTGCCTTATAATTCATGTATATCATCATCAGGAGCTTTATTTTATGAAAAGATTTCTGCAACTGTTTACGGTAATCGCCGTATTCACTTCTCTACCCTTCTCCGCATTTGCGGAAAGAATCACATACAACATGAACCCGGGATGGTTTTTCCATTTCGGCGATATCGGAAACGGCGAGGATCTAAACACCAATACTTCCCGCTGGGATTTGGTATCACTGCCCCACACCATGAAAGTATTCCCCTATGATTTAAACGGGTTCTCCAAATCGGGACGTTCCGTCGGCTGGTATCGGAAAACAGTTTCTTTAAACGATATCGCCGACAAGGCGGTTCTTCTGGAATTCCAGGGAGCCATGCAGGCGGTCGATCTCTATGTGAACGGTGAAAAAGCCGGCAGATATGCTGTCAGCGGTTACGATTCGTTCAGCTTCGATATTACACCGTTTGTAAAGGAAGGCGATAACCTGATTGCCGTTCGTGTCGACAACAGAGAAACCAAAGAACTGCCTCCGGATGGTGTCAAACATGATTTTATTCTTTTCGGCGGACTTTACAGAGATGTCTACCTCTCCGTTACAGACAAAGTCCACATCACCTATCCGTGGGAAGGCGAAAAACAGGGCATCCGGATTTATTACCCCGAAATATCCGAACAAAAAGCTGTTATTGCTGCGGAAACAGGCATTCGCAACACATCGAATGAGGCCGCATCGGTCTCCGTTAAAACCGAAATTTTTGATAAAGAAGGAAAGCCTGTTGTCTCGAACACAACTCCCGCACAATCACTGCCTGCCGGAAACGACCTGTGTGTCAGCCAGACTCTCCCGGCAATGACCGCACCGAAACTGTGGAGCCCCGATTCTCCCTACCTATACACCGTGAAAACCACCGTTCTCAAAAACGGAAACTCGGTCGACAGCAAAACAACCCGGATCGGTTTGCGATGGATGACATGGACGGCCGATAAAGGTTTTTTTCTTAACGGAAAACATTTAAAACTGGTCGGAACCAATCGGCACCAGAACTGGCCGTACATCGGCGGGGCTTTGCCGAACACACTGCACCGCGCCGATGCGGAACAGCTGAAAGCAATGGGGATCAACTGGATCCGCCTCTCTCATTACCCGCACGACCCCGATTTCCTCGACGATCTCGACGAACTGGGACTTTTGGCACTGGAAGAGGGGCCGACATGGATGAGAAGAATCCCCGGTGCCTGGATGGAGAATCTGACAAAATCTTTTACATCGATGATCAGACGGGACAGAAATCATCCCTGCATTATGATCTGGAATGCCTGCATTAACCACGAAACACAGTCTCTTCCCGAACTGGTTGCATCGGCACAAAAGGAAGATCCCGGTCGGGCTCTGGGCCAGGAAACCGTCTACTGTCCGATGGATTTTACCCACGGAAAAATTTCGGAAAAAGCCCTGACACTCGAACATACCGGACATATGTTTCCGACAACCCGCGGCGAGCGGAATAAAACCAAACGCAACGGAAGCAACCGGGAGTTGGAACAGGCCCGACGTCACATGGAAATGATCAGCCGGGCCAACAACACTCCGAGCAATTACGGGCTGGCCAGCTGGTGCGGATACGACTACAACACTTTTCATAATTCGCAGGAAGCGATTGCCCGTCACGGTATCTGCGATCTTTTCCGCATTCCCAAATACTCCTATTTCTGGCACCAGAGTGAATTGACGGAAAAACCGATGATCTACATTGTCCGCGAAAACAGCGGGTCGGCAGTCGTGTTCACAAATGCCGAAAAAGCCAGACTGTTCGCGGGCCCGACAAAGGAGACAATGAAAGAAATCGGTATCGGAAATCCCGATAAGGGCCTGAATGTGAATCATCCTTTTATCACATTTACCGTTCCCGCAGACTCGAACTTTATAAAAGCCGAAGCTCTCAGCGGCGGGAAAACAGTCGCTACGGCGCTTTGGAGCGAACCGGGAAGCCCTGCGGCCCTGAAAGTCGAGCGTGAAGACCGGGCCTTAAAAGCCGACGGAAGCGATTTAATCCGCCTGCAGGTTTCCGTTCTCGACGAAAACGGCATGATTGTCGAAAAAGAGACATCTCCCCTTTCATTCTTTATCGAAGGCCCCGGCCGGCTCATCGGCGAAAACCCGGTGCAGCTGATCGCCGGACAACATATTATTCTGGTACAAAGCGGATATCAAACCGGCAAAATAACAGTTAAAGCTTCGGCTTGCGGGCTTAACTCGGATCCGGTCATCATTCCGGTTGTTAAAGCCGATGACAATATGCTCTTTCCGGTTGATTTTAACGCCGAACAGCCGACACCGATTTCATACGAAGTTTCTCCGAAAAAGAAAAAAGGAATCGGAAAAGAAAAAGTGGACGCCTTCTCATTCGAACCTGTTCCGGATGCCGAACCGGGAGCTTATATCGAATCTTCGGCCGTTCTGCTTTCGGGCTTTGTCAATCCCGTTCCGATTCGGATTAAGGGTGGAGAATACCGTATTTATGTTTCGGAATATACCGATGCGCCGGGCCTGGTTCAACCGGGAGATGCCGTTTTTGTAAAGGTTAAAGCCTCCGAAAAATCGGGAGAAACGGTTAAAGCCAGAGTCACTATCGGTAACAGAACCGCAGAATTCAAAGTGACAACACGATAACAGTTCCGCGCGGCACACACCGCGCGGTTTCTTTTTCCGGTTTCGATTCCTTCTCGGGAAATTAACGGAGATTATATGGACAAAATGACTGTCGAAAATCTGACACGCGACTACGGAAACGGGAAAGGTGTTTTCAACCTCTCTTTTTCGATCGCCGAAGGGGAAATTTTCGGATTTCTCGGCCCCAACGGAGCCGGGAAAACAACAACCATCCGCCACCTGACAGGCTTTCTGCGCCCCCAAAGCGGCAGCTGCTCGATTTGCGGATATGACTGTCGGAAAGAGAGCAAAATGATTCAGGCACGCCTCGGCTATATTCCCGGCGAAATCAGTTTTTTCGATGACATGACGGGTGATGCTTTTCTTCAATTCATCAAAAAATACAGAGGCCTTCGGTATCCCGACAGATCTAAAGAACTGCTTGAACGCTTCGAACTCGATCCGAAAGGAAAAATCAGAAAAATGAGCAAAGGGATGAAGCAAAAAATCGGCATTGTCGCGGCCTTCATGCATGATCCCGAAATCCTCATTCTCGACGAACCGACAAGCGGCCTCGATCCGTTGATGCAGAATCGCTTTATCACACTTTTGGAAGAAGAACGAAAAAAAGGCAAAACGATTCTGTTATCAAGTCATATTTTTGAAGAAGTGGAACGCACCTGTCACAGAGTCGCCATTATCCGGGCCGGACATTTGGTTGCGGCGGACTCGGTTGCGTCGCTGAAAGCTTCGCAAACCAAAAAATTCATCCTTACCTTTTCGTCGGAACGGGAGTCGGAGCGGTTTGCCTCTGCCGCATCGAATAATTTACAACGAAACGGAAACCGTATCGAAATTGCCGTTCACCGGAATTTTAAAAAATTTCTGAAAATGCTTTCGCAATACGATATTACCGATTTATCGGAAGTCAACCAAAGTCTCGAAGAAATTTTTATGCAGTACTACGGAGAAGTTCAAAATGCCGAATAAAGCTCTACTTTTGAAAGAACTGAAGGGATTGATAAAGCTGTTGGCAATCTTTGCGGCTATCCTGACGCTTTATATCTCCATGATTATTGCGATGTACGATCCGTCGATTATCGGCACCATCAACCAATTCCGGGAAACCATGCCGGAATTAATGGCCATTGTCGGCATGAACGGAACTTCCGATTCGCTGACCGGTTTTATGATTTCTTATCTTTACGGATTTATCCTGCTGATGTTCCCGATGATCTTTTCTTTTTTTTGCGCCTACAAACTGGTCGGAAAATATATCGATAAAGGATCTCTCTCCGTTCTTCTGTCGGCTCCCGTCAGCCGCCTGTCGATCATTCTGACAGAAACAGCGGCCGCCGTTATCGGATTGCTGATTTTATTGCTGTATATCACAGCGACGGAACTGGTTTGTTCGGTCATTCAATTTCCGGATGAAACAGAGATAGGCGGTTTACTGCAGATAAACTTCGGGCTCTTTGCCCTCCACCTTTTTATCCTCGGTATCGGATTTCTCTGCGCCGTTTCGTTTAACGACCTGAAAGGCAGCATCGGTGCCGGTGCGGGCATTCCTGTTCTCTCTTATGTCATAACAATGCTCGGCAATGCCGGAGAAAAGACCGCGGCGTTTCGATATCTTTCTTTCTTTTCGCTCTACGATCCGTCGGGACTGGTCAGAGAGGAACCCGCCGCTTATATCGGCACAGCCGTCCTCTTGGCGGGAGCATGGCTTCTGTTTGGTTTATCGGCGGTTATCTTCTCAAAAAGAGATTTTACGCTTTAAATCCGCTGCAGGCGTCGTCGGGCTGAAACAGTTTTAATTTAACTCCGCACCACGGAATCAGCCCGACGGCTGTAAGGCCGACCGCGAAATAGCGAATCATATCGAGCCAACCCCATTCCGGCAACAGAAATTTAATGCCTGTATAAATCAGTGCAATCGGAATCAGACCGACGGCATAGCGTAAGATTTTTGTCTTGACGGTACCGGCCGTGGAATAGCCGCCGTAAAAATATTCGAAAAGATAACCGCAGGCCAGCCCCGATGTCAGCATGGAAAATTTATGAATATCTCCCAAATCAAATCCTTCCGACAGAAAAAAAGAGGCGGCATAAAAGCCGATCCCGAGCAGAGCCGATGTCCCAGCCGTTACCGTCAGAAACAGAAACCGAACACGGCGATCCTCATAAATACGGGAGAATCGATGAAAAAGCAGGAAAGGAAACAGAACCCCCAGCAAAAATCCGAATGCGACATCCTGAGGCCAGTGCACCCCCAGATAAAGACGCGACAACGCAATCGCAGCCACAATCAAAAAGACAATCGGAAGCAGAAAGGCCTTTCCGAGATAAGCCGCCCAGGAGAAGTAAAACGTTGCCGCATTCTGCGTATGTCCGCTCGGGAAAGAATAACCGCCGGCGGTTTCCAGCCGCTTTCCTTCAATTTCCGCCAGAGACTGAAAAGGGCGCGGATGTCTGAAAATAATTTTCAGAAGCAGATTGGAGAGAACGGAATACATTAAAACAAAACAAAAGGCAAAGCTTCTTTTCTTATCACCGTTCCAGATCAGCCACCCCAATATCAGCAGATAAAGAGGCGGCTCTCCCATAAAACTGAAGAAGTGAAACAGTCCGTCCCAAAAAGGCGATGCGTTCCGTTGAAAAAAAAGCAAAATCGATTCCTGCATTCCGTTTTCTCCCCGTCTTCCGTACCCGTTCTTTATTCCGCTGTCATGCGGAACCGGTAAGAATAAGTCTGTTTTCCGGGCAAGAGATATTTGTCCAAAGGAGCCGCTCCCCATGAGTCGATACAGCCCAAACCGCGCTGGGCAATATCGATATTCACTGTCACGGTTTCGCCTCTGTCGCGAATTTCATGCGGATGCTTTGCCGCTTCGAGCGCTTTTTGCGTAAAATCCCAGACATTAAAACAGAAAACGGGATCTCCTTCGATACGAAGGCTCTTATTGTTCCCGTCGATTTCCAAATAACGGACTTCCGTTCGATAACCGCATTCCTGCGGATCGGTATACATGTGGTTCAGAGAAGAAATCGGCGATGCATACACACCGATCGGATAACCGCTGTAACGGTCCTGATAATTTTCCTCTTTTCCGCGTCCGAACCACCGGACATCCGTAAAGGATTTGTCGAGACCGAAAGTCAGACCGACACGGGGCACATCACGGGATCCTTTGAGATTAAAATTCGCCGACACATCGACCGTGCCGTCATCATAAATCGTGTATTCGCGAATGATTCGCGAAAATCCCTGCAGTCGGGACGATGCCGTCAGAACAACCGCTCCCTCTTTCTCTTCAACCTGCCACCGGGTACGTGAAGTGCCTTCATCCGTCATCCGGCTCCACTGATTCAGACGTTCCGGCGCCTTATTGCCTTCATCATTGTTTGTCGGAGCTCTCCACAAATTCACCCGCAAAGGTGATGTCATATAAGTTTTTCCGCCCCGTTCCCATTCGGTCATATCGCCGCTGCTTTTATCGAAAACAATCTCGAAACCGTCTCCGGAAACGACACAGAAATCTCCCGACATATCGACTGTCGGAACCGTTCCCGATGAGACCCGTTTTTGCGCCAGAGCCTCCGGTCCGGTCAGTTCAAACTGATTGAAACCGTATTCGTAACCTTTATTACACCAGATTCTGTCCGTGTTGTAAAGATATGTAAAAGTCACAATCATATCCGACTCGTTGAGATAGGGCTTTAACTCGGCTGTCAAATCAATTTTTTTCGATTCCTGCGGAGGAAGATTCGGCGCGCCGATAACCCCGTCTGCAACTTTTTTTCCGTTCACTTCCGCTTTCCACTGAACCCAGTAGGCCGAAAGATTTTCAAAAAAATTCTCGTTTTTTAAAAGGAAAACGGTTTTTTCCTCCGTCTGTTCGGTTACGATATTCTGGTAAATATGCTTAACCTCGGCCGCATGCGGATTCGGAATTCCCAGAGAATTCACCACTCCGTTCATTAAGAAATTCCCGTCGGTCGGATAATCACCGAAATCACCGCCGTAAGCCAGGTAGGAAACCCCGTCCTCCGTACGGGTCATAATCGACTGATCCTTGAAATCCCAAATGCAGCCGCCCTGCAAATAGGCTCCCGACCTGATAATATCCCAATACTCTTTAAACCCGCCGAGACTGTTTCCCATTGCGTGGGCATATTCGGCAAGAATAAACGGTTTTCGGGGTGCCGCCGTCGGAACAGAATAGACTTTGTCATTGACAAAGTAGACAGGCTTCAAATCGGCATAATTTTGAAGATCCCAGGGAGGAGTATACATGCTGGCATAAATATCGGTATTCTCTCCGTGTCCGGCCCGTTCCGCAAGGAAAGGCCGCGAAGGGTCAACCTCTTTCGAGAGTTTACGCTCTGCTACTATACCGATTCCGTCCCCGGCTTCATTTGAAGCCGACCAGATAATGACGGAAGGATGATTTTTGTCGCGATGAAGCATTCTGGCAAAACGGTCAACGTGAGCTTTCACCCATTCGGGACGCTTGGCCAGCGAGGCCGATCCGTATCCCATTCCGTGACTTTCGATATTGGCCTCATCGATCACATACAGACCAATCCGGTCGGCATATTTGTACAGATACGGATCATTCGGATAATGAGCGGTTCGAATGGTATTGATATTAAGACGTTTCATCGTCTCCAAATCTTTTCGTATAACCTCACGGGAAACATACTGCCCCGTGTAAGCATCATGATCGTGACGGTTAACCCCTTTGATAAAAATACGCTGTCCGTTGACAAGGAGGTTTCCTTCCTTTATTTCGACAGAGCGGAAACCGACATCGCAACCGGTTGCTTCGAGCAGCTGTCCCGAGTTATCCTTTAACGAGAAAACAAGACGGTACAGATTGGGAATCTCGGCACTCCAGAGTTTCGGATTTGCGACAAAATAGTCTGTTTTCAGCACCCGTGTTTGTCCTGCGGGAACTTTATAAGTTACGGTTCCGGAAGCAACCGCTTTTTTTCCGCTGTCATATAAAGCGTATGAAAGCAATCCGTTGGATTCGCTTTTCCCGTAATTTTTGACCGTTGCCTGAAGACGCAGTTCCGCATCCCGGTAATCATTGCAAAGTACCGTATCGACCTTGAAATCAAAAAGGGATGTTTTGGGAGTCGAATAAAGCAGAACATCACGGTAAATACCGCTCAGCCGCCAGAAGTCCTGGCATTCCAGATAGGAACCGTCGGAATATTTAAAAACCTGCACGGCCAACCGGTTATTCCCCGATTTGACATAATCCGTAATGTCGAAAATCGCGGGTGTACGGCTGTCCTCGCTATAGCCGACCTGTTTTCCGTTAACCCATACGTAGAAAGCCGATGCCACACCCTGGAACTGAAGAAAAATCTGACGGCCGCCCCAATCCGCGGGAAAAGAAAAGTCGCGTGCATAAAATCCGGTCGGATTGCGTTCTTCATACGTTGTCCACGTTTTGGGCGGTTCTCCCGTCACATACGGCGGATTTTTGACAAACGGATAAATCTGGTTGACATAAATCGGGGTTCCGTATCCTTCTATCTCCATATTCGACGGAACTTTAAGAGTTTTCCATCCGGAATCATCGTATCCCGTTTTCCAGAAATCAACGGGACCTTTCTCCGGTCGGGGTGCCCATTCGAATTTCCAGTTCCCGTTCAAAGACAGTTTATAAGCTGCCTCTTCGTTATCTTCCCGTGCATCCTGTTCCGTTGCATACGAATCATGGGTCGCAAAAGGATCTGTTTTGTTGATTCCGATCACCTGTTCGTTCTCCCAATCGGATGCAAACAGCATTCCGCCCGAAACCAGAAACAGAAGAGATAAAAATTTTTTCATAAAAGCCACCTTTACAATTGTTCTAATAAAATTATAAGGGAGCATTCGGAAGATGTCAATGACAAAATTCGATAGAGAAGGATAAAAAAAGCTGTACGAAACCCCGTACAGCTTTTCATTCAAAACCGGATCAGAATGTTCCTTCCCGTTTTTCTCCGTTCAGAGAAGGAATCAGCAGTTTTTCACCCGGATAAATCAAATGCGGTGAATCCGATTTTAATGTTTCTTTGTTGGCTTCGTAAAGCACCTTCCATTTAAACGGATCGCCGTAAACCTCTTTTTTACCGGCGATGCGCCACAGACAATCCCTGCATTCCGGTACAAGCTTAACGACATAATACTGCGGCAATACATCTTCCGAAGCAACCGTTTCCGAAGGTTTATACAGGCGGCGAATATCGGCCAGCGCATTAATCACCTTATCGGCTTCGGCAATAGCCGTCAGGTAATCTTCCGTTTCGAAAGCTTCAACGGCCGCATTATACCAGCCGGAGGCAGATGCGAACAGTTCCGCATCGAAATCGGCCAGTTTAATCCGTTTCGCATAATCGATACGGTAGCCGGCCATTTTCACTTTACTGTTGGCCCGGTAAATCAGTTTCATTTTCTCGATATACTCGAGCGACAGCCTTGCCTGTTCTTTTGCCTCGGATGAATATTGTATCGACTGATCGTAATTGCCGTTTTCCAGTTCGACTTTCGCTTTCTCTTTCAACTCGACCGATCGGCGGTAATATTCGTTGTCTTCGAAGTTTTGGGCAAAAACCGCTCCGGAAAAAAACGACATAATGATGAGAACAAAAATTCGTTTTTTCATTCATCGGCCTCCTGCAGCTGTCTGACTTCATCATCCAGACGGGCTATCTCTTCGTTCCCGACCCGAATCGCTTCATCATTTTCGGCAATAGCTTCTTCCGCTCGACGCAATGCCTCAAGAGCTTCCGCATATTTGGAGCCCCCTGCCTGCTCGAAAGCTTTCAGAAATGCATCTCTCGACTCGGTGTATTTCTGCAAAGCAACGGCATAGTCTTCACCGGCTGCCGCTTCATCCCCGGCTTTCAGCGCCGCTTCTCCCTGTGCAAAAAGATCACCCGCCTTTTCGTCTGCCTGAACGGAAAGTGCTTTTTCCCGAGCCGCAACGGCCTCTTCTCTCATTGCATCGGCGGCGGTAATTTCTTCTGCGGAAGGTTTGGTTTTACAGGCAAAAAGAGCCAGTACAACCAAAATCAACAACGGTACATGTTTCTTCATAAAAAATCCTCCATCTCATGAAGTTTTGGTTTATCGTTACCGACTTTCTATTATAAACCAAAAAAAAAAGAAAAGGTATTCTTTTTTTAAAAAAATAACCTTTTCTTCTAAAAATTGTTAGAATACAAGATTATATCTTATATAACACCGTACGAAATCATCGCTTTGGCCACTTTCAGAAATCCGGCAATATTGGCTCCGTCAACATAATTACCGGCTTTTCCGTAAGCTTCGGCCGCAGACAGACAGTTTTTATGAATCGATCTCATAATGTTATGCAGTCTTCTGTCGACTTCTTCCGAATCCCATGACATTCTGAGACTGTTCTGACTCATTTCCAGTCCGGAAGTTGCCACACCGCCGGCGTTGGACGCTTTTCCCGGTGCGTACAAAACATTGTTGGCGTGGAAAATTTCCACCGCATCCGGAGTACTCGGCATATTGGCTCCTTCGGAAACACAATAGCAGCCGTTATTGACCAATGCCTGTGCATTTTCGCCGTTCAGCTCGTTCTGAGTAGCCGACGGGAAAGCGGCATCACATCGAATCCCCTGTTCGCGAACCGTATCCCAAAGATTTTTACCTTCGTAATACGGAAGATTCAGTTCCTCGGCATATTCTTTCATCCGGCCGCGCTTTTCGTTTTTGATTTTCATCAGCAGATCGAGTTTCTTTTCGTCAAAGCCGGCCTCATCGATAACGGTCCCGTCGGAATCGCTTGCCGAAATAACCCGAACACCCAGCTGTAACAGCTTCTGAATCGTAAACTGAGCCACGTTTCCGCTGCCGCTGACAACGGCTGTCTTTCCGTCGAACGATTCTCCGCGTGTGGCCAGCATTTCCGCCGCAAAATAAACCGAACCGAATCCGGTTGCCTGCGGACGAATCAGACTTCCGCCGTATTCAAGCCCTTTTCCCGTTAAAACTCCGGTATGCTCGTTTCTGACTTTTTTGTAGGCCCCGTACAGATATCCGATCTCCCGGCTGCCGACACCGATATCACCCGCGGGAACGTCGATATCGGGACCGATATGTCTGTAAAGTTCCATCATAAACGACTGGCAAAATCTCATGACCTCTCTGTCCGATTTTCCTTTCGGATCGAAGTCGGAACCGCCCTTACCGCCGCCAATCGGCAATGTTGTCAGAGCATTTTTGAAAATCTGCTCGAATCCCAAAAATTTGATAATTCCCAGATTGACGGAAGGATGGAATCGCAGACCGCCTTTATAAGGCCCGATAGCATTGTTGAACTGAACACGAAAACCGCGGTTAACATGAACGGCTCCGTTGTCGTCAATCCACGGAACTTTAAACATAATAACCCGGTTGGGTTCGACAATCCGCTCGAAAACACCGTCTTTGGCGAATTCGGGATGGCGGTCTACGGTCACCGCTATGCTTTCCATAACTTCCGTTACTGCCTGGATAAATTCCGTTTCATGTGCATCTTTCTGTTTTACTTTGGCTATTACATCTTCTGCAATTGACATTGCTTTTTTCTCCTATCCGAACCGCATTTTAGCAAAAAAATAGCAAAAAAACAATATTTCCTTCTTTCAAATTTAACTTTTTGGAAAAAATTAAATTTTTTGTTTCATTCGGATAAAAGGTGTATTATCCTTATGTTCATAAAAGGAGAATGTTTATGAAAATAAAAATGCTGATACCGCTGTTTCTGACAACAGCGCTTTTTTTGCCTGCACAGACGTGGCAAATATCAAATCCCCAAAAATCGCTGACATTCGAAGTCACTCTTGATGACGGATCTCTTTCTTACCGCTTATTCGATAAAAACACCGTTTATATCGAACCGTCACCGCTCGGAATCGAAACCGCCGCAACTGCTCTCACCGGCAATCTGTCGTTTGTTTCGGAGAAGCGGGGCAGCGTGACGCAGTCATACCGCATCGGTCACGGCAAAAAGTCGCAATATACCAACAGCGGCAACAGCCTGACGCTGACATTTGCTGCCGCCGACGAAACCCGCCTCGGTCTCGAGATTCAGGTTTATCCCGACGGAGCCGCCTTCCGCTACACCGGGAACTGGGGCTCGACGACGGTTCTCAACGAAAAAACCGGATTTAAGCTGAAACCGGGAATCCGCGCCTGGATGCAAACCTACGACAAACCGGCACTCGGCGCGCCCGCCTACGAAAAGCCGTACACGCGGACCGTTACCGGAACCCATGCCGACACCGTCCGCCCCAATAACGGCTGGTGCCTGCCGGCTCTCTTCGAACCGGCCCCCGGCCGCTTTGTACTGATTGCCGATGCCGATGTCCGCGAAAATTACTGCGGCATCCGGCTGAATGCCGACTGCACCGACGGCCTTTATACGGTACGCTTCCCCTACGGGGGGGATGCCAAAGGACACGGAGAGGTCTGCCCCCGCATCGACGGCGAATTTGCTTCACCGTGGCGGGTTCTGATTGCCGGTGATTTGGCAACCGTTTTCGAAAGCACGCTGGTCACCGACGTCTCGGCCGAACTCGATCCGGTTTTCGGCGGCACTTTCCCCGAATGGGTCAGACCGGGCCGCAGCGCCTGGAACTGGGGGCATTATCATAATATCCGGTGGAACTCCGGATACAAACGGGAAGTGAAAGCCGCCGCGGCCGCCCGCGAACTGGGATGGGAATACTCACTGGTTGACGCCAACTGGAATACATGGGGAATCGATCCGTACAAAAAAGTCAAAACTCTGATTGACGCTGCCGGCGGCGAAGTCGGTATCTGGCTCTGGTACAACTCGGGCGGAAAACACAACTCCGTCACGGAAGCCCCCCGCAACAAAATGGACAACCGGGAAATCCGCCGTGCGGAAATGAAGAAACTGGCCGCGTTGGGGGTCAAAGGACTGAAAATCGATTTTTTCCATTCGGAAAAGCAGGCGATGATCCGCAATTATCTGGAAATTTTGGAAGATGCCGCCGAATACGGTCTGATGATTAACTTTCACGGCTGTGCACTGCCGAAAGGATGGGAACGGCGCTTTCCGAATCTGATGACGGCCGAAGCGGTTTTCGGAGGCGAACAGTACCATTTCGGAATCAATGCCGGCCCGCACGCCGACGAAAATCTTTACTTCGTCTTTACAAGAAATATCACGGCACCGATGGATTTTACCCCGGTCATTTTCGAACCGTACTACCTGAGCTGCGGCAGCACCTACGGCCATTCTCTGGCACAGGCCGTTATGTTTGAATCGGGAGTCACTCACTATGCCGACACCGTTCACGACCCGAAAGCCGGGTACAGGAAGGTCTTTGCCGCCTATCCCGAAGTCGAAATTTTAATGAAAGCAATCCCCTCCGATTGGGACGAATCGATTCTGCTGGAAGGCGATCCGGACACTCATGCCGTCATTGCCCGCCGAAAAGGCGATAACTGGTTTGTCGCCGGTTTTAATGCGTCTGCGGAAAAGAAAACCGTCACAATCGACCTGACCCGGTTTGCCGGTCAAAACAAAACGGAAATCGTGCTTGCCGCCGACGGCCCGACCGCCGATTCGTTCGACGCCCGCACCCTGCCGGCCGCCGACAACCCGGTCCTGACCGTCACCATGGACAAAGACGGAGGATTCACCGCCCTCATCCGCTGAGGGCGGACGGCTGTCCGGCAGACAGCCGAACAACCGTGAAGCGGCCGGAAACAGGGATAACGCCTCTCTTTCAGACCTTATGAAAAAAGGTTCGCGGACAGCTGCCGGCAATCACGGCATCCAGATCGTATTTGCCGTTGGCGACGATTGTGTCGATACCGGCCGCGGTAAGGATGCCGGCCGCACGGACTTTGGAATACATCCCGCCGAGGCCGAGCGAATTGGTTTTTTTGGAAGCCATGCCGAAGATTTCGTCGGTCACCGAACGGACATCGGACACAATTTCACCGCTGCCGCTTTTGGGATCGGCCGTGTAAAGCCCGTCGACATCGGTTAAAATCACCGTCAAATCGGCACCGATATTTTTCCCGACCAGCGCCGTCAGAATATCGTTATCGGTAAAAATCCGCTCGCTGTCGGAAAGCTCGTCCTTACTGACCATATCGTTTTCGTTGATCACCGGAATCACCCCGGAACGGCAGTAAGCATCGATAATCGAGGTAATGCATTTCAGCTCTTTTTCTTTATCAAAATTATGGTGCGTCAAAAGAACCTGACCGATCGGCACGTTGTGAATATCAAACTGAGACTGATAAAACCGGATCAGTTTCACCTGCCCCTGCCCCGAGAGCATCTGCAGGCGAAGCACCTCTTTCGGCCGCTCCCCGATGCCGTTAATCTCCATTCCTGCCGCAACGGCTCCCGACGTGACCAGAACAACCGAATGGCCGGCTTTCTGTAACGCCGCCATCTGCTGAATCTTGACGGCAAGCCACGAATAATCGATTTTGTGATTTTTGCTGATGAGTGCACTTCCGATTTTGACGAGAATTCTCATTTTAAGTCCTTATAATGAAAAGAAGATTTTCCGGAAACGTAATCGCCGACAATCTGACCGTCTCCGTGAAGAAGATATTTGTAAATCGTCAACCCTTCCAATCCGACCGGACCGCGGGCATGAATTTTGTGTGTCGAAATACCGACCTCCGCACCGAAGCCGTAGCGGAATCCGTCGGCAAACCGCGTCGAACAGTTGTGGTAGACCGATGCCGAATCGACTTTCCGCAAAAAGAGCGCCGCCGTTTCCCGGTTTTCGGTCAGAACCGCATCGGTGTGACGGCTGCCGTGCCGGTTGATGAATTCAATCGCCTCTTCCGCCGATGCGACAATTTTAATCGACAGAATCAGATCGTTGTATTCCTCGTCCCAATCATCGTCCGAAGCGGGATTGACGGAAATCAGTTTCAGCGTCTCGGGACAGCCGCGCAGCTCGACCTTGCCGTCCAAAGCCGCTTTTAATGCAGGCAAAAAGGCGGGCGCAATCCGGCTGTGCACCAGCACCGTTTCCGTGGCGTTGCAGGCGGCGGGATACTGACATTTGGCATCGGTAACGACGCGAACCGCTTTCGCGATATCGGCATCGGCATCGACATAGGTGTGACACAGCCCGTCGGCATGACCGAGAACCGGAATTTTCGTATTTTCGATAATCGAACGCACCAGACGGTTCGATCCGCGCGGAATCATCAAATCAATGTACCGGTCGAACTTCAAAAGTGCATTCACCTCTTCCCGCGAAGCGACCGACTGCACAGCCGCCTCGAAACGGCTGTCGGTTGCCGCCAACGCATCGTTGACAATTTCGTTCAACAGCCTGACCGAGGACGCCGCCTCCCTGCCGCCTTTCAGAATCACCGCATTCCCCGACTTGATGCAGAGTGCGGCAATCTGAATAAACGCTTCCGGCCGCGCCTCGAAAATCACACCGATCACACCGATGGGAACCGCAATCCGCTCGAGAACCAGACCGGTATCCAGCTCCCGTTTCAGCTGCACCGCTCCGACGGGGTCCGGCAGTTCCGCCAGACTCTTCAGCCCGGTCACCAGCGAATCGATTTTATGTCCGTCCAGACGCAGCCGGTCAACCAAAGCCGGAGTCAGTTTATCGGCAGCCGCACGCCGCATATCCTCGTCGTTGGCGGCTTCGATTTCCGACCGCCGCGCCTGCAGCGCTTCGGCAATTTTCAGTAAGGCACGGTTTTTAACCTCCGTTTCGATCACCGCGGTACGGAAAGAGGCCTCCCGGGCGGCTTTGACCAATGCTTCCATCATTACGCCTTCCCCAGCTCGCGGCTGCGTTCCGTCGCGGCGGCAACCGTTTCCGTGATGATGCGGGCCGCATCTGAATTTTCCAAAACATTGCGGCCGGCGACGGTTGTTCCTCCGGGAGAGCTGACCATTTTTATCAGTGTTTCTTCATCAATTCCCGTTTCATCGAGCAACCGGACCGTACCGAGAAAGGTTTTGCGAATGAGTGCCGAAGCCACATCGCGCGGCAGTCCGGCCGCTTCACCGGCGTCGGTAAAATACTGCAAAAGGCGGGCGACAAATGCCGGCCCGGATCCGCTCAACCCGGTGACCGCATCCAACAGCGATTCGTCGACCTCCACCGCGGTACCGGCGGCATTCAGCAGCGCCCGCACCTCACCGCGCACAGCCGCCGTCACGGAGGCGCCGCAGCTGAACGCCGCCGCCATCTCCCCCGCCAGACAGCCGGTATTGGGCATCACCCGCACGACAGCGGCTTTCGGCATCGCCGCCGTCAGCAGCGACAGCGGCACACCGGCCATAATCGACACCACCGGTTTGTCGGCTGCCGCCAGCGAAGGAAGCACCGCCTCTTTCATTTGCGGTTTCACGCAAAGGAACAGAATACCGGCTTTGAGGCTCACCTCTTCTACGGAACCGCAGCTGCCGTCACCGTCAATCTCGTTACGAAAAAGAGCTATCCGTTCGGCAACGGGATCGGTATAAAAAAAACGAATCGAAGGAAACCGGCTTTTCATGCCCTTTGCCAAAGCAAAAGCCATATTTCCGGCTCCGATAAAACCGACAGAATTATTTGTTTCCATTTCCCCGATTATACTCATCCACGATAATAATTTCAACCCGCCGGTTCAGTCTCCGCCCCTCTTCGGTATCGTTTGACGCGACCGGCTCCTCGGAACCTTTTCCCTCGACCAGAATCTGCTCCGCACTCCGTGCTTTGCGGCGAATCAGCTCTTCGGCTACCCGTCCCGCCCGATCGAGGGACAATTGCAATCTCATCTTGGCATTGCCGGCCTCCGCCGTGTGACCGATCACACGAATATCGTAACCGGGAATCTGTTTCAATGCTTCCGCTATTTCATCCAGTTTCGATTCTTCCCCCGGCAGCAGACGGTCTTCGTCCGGATAAAACCGGAGATCGTTCAGCACCAGAGAAATTCCTTCTTCCTTTTCTTCAATCCCGATCCGGTCGCTGCCCAGTTTTTTCTTCAGTTCGCTCACGACCCCCTTGCGATCCATCGGCAGCACTTCGATGATTTCCGATTCCGAGAATCCCTTGAAATTCCATGTCCGTCCGTCACGAAACAGAAAAAGAATATCGAAATTTTCCCGGCAGGCGGATAATCGGCCTTCACTGTTATCCCAATACAAACTCTGATTCACCTGACTGACCACCCGAATCGGTAAAGCCGGAGCCGTCTCACGGGGCACGAAAGAAGCAAACGAAACCGCTTCGATTTCATCCACTTTCACTCCGTTACGCTCTGTCTCTCCGATATAGCGGTAAGAAACTTGGGTATCGAAACGGAAACCGTCACGAATCCCGAAAGATTCCCGAAAATCATGCACCTCATAACCGGGCGCCGACCATTGATCCCCCGGCTGTAAGTCGCGTTCGGGAAAAAGCGGAACATTCCGCACAACCGGCATAAAATCATCTTCATCCTCGGAAAAAGCGCCGAACCGGTCCTGACAGAAACGGGAAAGGTAATTTTTTTCGGCAGTTCCGGTCGAATAGAGGACCACCGCCGATCCGGGGCGGCGAATCGTTTCGGCCACTCCGTAGCGGGCCTCCAACTCTCCCCGTCCGTCCGGACGGACTCCGGTAATCTCTACGGAAAAGAGGTTGAGAATTTCGGAATCGGAAATATAGTTGTGATTCAGATAGACCTGTTCTCTCACAACCGAGCGGGCCTTATAACGGCTTCCTTCCTCAAACCGGTAACGGAACTCTTTTGCCGGCAAAGCTGCCGAAATCAGAATGAAAACGGGAATCAGTCTCTTTTTCATGCACATATTATAAATCAGAACGCCTGTACAGTCAATTTTAAATGGTGACGGACCGATAAAAAACTGATAAGCCTGCATAGGAAGTTTCTATGAAAATTATACTGATAGAAGGAAGCTGCAGAGGTCAGGAAAGTTCCTCATTATATTTCGCCCGCCGTCTGATGAGTACGGCCGATAAATCTCTTCGATTCGAAATTCTGGAAGTCGGAAAATATATAAAAGTTCTCGCAGAGAATCGTGACTTTTTCGATTCTTACCTGAAAGCCATGCAGGAAAGCGATGCCGTTATCTGGCTGGTTCCCGTAAGAAATCTTTTACCCTGTTACGAAATCTGTCATTTTCTCTCTCTGATTGACAGCCGCAATGCCGGCGAGCGGCTGGAAAACAAATATACGACGGCCCTGTTCACCTCTTCCTTTTTCTCTCACAGAGAAGCGGAAGAATATTTGGCGGCAGCCTGCCAGACATGGGATATGAACTACATTCGGGGATTTCACTGCCGGCCCGACGCAGCCATTAATGAAAACGGTACGGACAAATGGCTTCGATTCGCGGACGCTTTTTTCGGGAAAGTCAGACTCCGGTTTCCGTGCGAAAAATTTTATTCTCTTTCACGGGAGCGAAGTCTGCCCTTTAAACCGGTCGAAACAGCTTCCGTACCGAAAAAATCAACGGAAAAGAAAATTCTGATTCTGACTGCCGGTTCGGGTAAAAATCCGAATCTGAAAAAAATGATAGATACGTGGAAACGTTATTTCCCCTACGAAACCGAAACCGTCAACCTGTCGGATCTTTCGCTCTGCTTCCCGTGCTCGGGTTGTATGAATTGTTTCCGCGACCGAAAATGTTCGGGCAACGACAATATCTCCAAAACCGTTTATCCGAAATACAGAGATGCCGATGCCGTTATTTTTGCTTCCGAAATCTGTTTCGGTCTCTTCGAGCCTCAGATCAAACTTTTTCTCGACCGGATCTTCATTCCCGCTTATTTTGACCGAAACCGGCCCAAAGAAACGGTTTATCTTTTTTCCGGCAGTCTGAAAAACAAATTTTCGCTCGAAAAATATATTCATCATAAATCGATTCTGCACGGCGAAAGAACGGTCGGTATTATCGGCGACGATGAAAAATCGGCCAGACAGATTACGGCCAATATTGCCGGTTTGGCGAAAGCGACTGCCGGGAGACTGGAGTCCGTTCACCGTCCGGAGCCCGAATCCGATTCGGAGGCGGAATTCCGCAAACGTTTTGAACGGACGCTGCTCCTTCCTCCCTCAAAACCGTTTTTCCTGTTCCGCAATTCCGTATGCCTCGCCCCTGTCCGGGTTCCGTTAAAACTGAAAATCCAAATCCTCAAAATCAGGATTCGTTCTTATTTCCGGAAAAACGAACAGGAAAGAAAACATCTTTACCTGCAGGCCCTGGATCATCTGCTGTCGAAAACGGAAACAAAATCGTTACCCCGCGGGAAAGGGTCTGCCCGGTGAAGAGTATCGTGCTGATAACGGGAGGCTCGGAAGGGTTCGGTCGGGAATTGGCTTCCCGTTTTGCGGCAGACGGGCAGGCTCTGCTGCTGGTATCACGCAGGCAGGCACTGCTCGAAAAGGCAAAGCGGGAGCTGGAATCCGAATTCCCGACAGAAGTTCTTATTTTGTCCGCCGATCTGACGACACGGGAAGGCCGTCTTTCCGTAAAAGAATATTGTCTTACCAATAATTTGCGTGTCGAAATTCTTGTCAATAACGCCGGAATGGGCACCGGAGGAGCTTTTCACAAAATATCTGCCGAAAAAGAAACGATGATGATCAGGCTGAATGTCGAAGCCGTTAACGAAATGATTCATCTCTTTCTTCCCGATATGATAGAATCGAAAAGCGGCATCATCATGAATGCCGCTTCGGCCGCCTCTTTCCAGCCGGAACCGAACATGGCCGCATACGCGGCCTGCAAAGCCTACATTCTCTCTTTAACGGAAGCCTTGGCGGCCGAGAATAAAAAGACCGGCGTGCGCGTATGCTGCTACTGTCCCGGTCCGTGCGCAACGCCGTTTCTCAAAAAAGCGGGAACCGACACTCTGTTCGACCCGAAAAGGAATTCGGGTATGAAACCGCCGTCCGTCATCATCGACCGCGTTTACAAAGAATTTAAAAAAGGAAAAACAATTATCATTCCCGAGAAAAAATTTGCATTTTTGCGGTTTCTGCAAAGAGTGGTGCCCCGATCACTGCTTCTGTATGTCATGGCAAAAGTCAATGCCGTAAAAAGCTAGCGCCGGGAGTCTGTTTCGATTGACACCGCGGTATCGTAAGCATCCTCCGTGACCGCATCGATGCCGCCGCCGACAGCCACGCTCTGTCCGCAAAAATAAAGCCCGCGACATCCTTTTACGCATCGGGGTATTCTGTTTTTCAGAGAATAGACGGTCGGTGCAAACCCGCGCCACGAGCCTTTATAGAGATCCGCATTTTCTTCGTATGACAGCGGCGTCAGCGTCCTGACCGTTTCTATCGAATCGATGAATCCGGGAAACCGCCGTTCCATGCAACTGTTCAGCTCATCGACAACCATCAACTGATACTGAAGATAAGCCTCCCCGCTTTTCTGTTTCAGATTTTTCCAGTAAAAATAATCGCACCGCAGATTGACGACAAGAGCACTTTTTCCGTTCGGGGCGGTATCCGAATCCCCTTCCGATGAGTGGATTTCTATCCGGTAATTTGTCAGATCCGGAGAACCGTCGACACCTTTTTCGTCTTCCAACCAGAAAGATGCAGGAATCCCGTATTGTTTTTTCAACCCGTAACAGACTGTAAAAAGCGGGTAAAACAAATCACCCTGTTTCATCAGATTAACAGCCGGGCGGATTTTTAAGCATCCTTTCAGAAATTTACCCAGTACGGCATTGATATTACAGGCAGCCACGACGGTATCGGCTTCAATCAGCCGGCCCCCGACGCGGACACCGGTCACCCGTGCATTGGAAACGGTAATCTCATCGACGGGCGCTGCTGTTATCAGTTCGCCTCCCGACGAACGGTATGTCTCGACCAGTCTGTTAACCAGCTCTCCGGCTCCCCCTTTCGGAAATCCGCTGTTACCGTACAGTCTTGCCGCCATATAGGTATAAAACGCGTACAATGAGTAATGGTCCGGGTAAAGTGCCCGCCACAGTCTGCGTGCGGAATCGCTCTCCCATTCTCCGATCCATTTTTCCGACGGAGTCATCATCGCCTTAAAAAACGGAATCGGATATTTTCTGTAATGCATCAGAAAATCTTTTTTTTCCCGAAATGTCAAAAGAGCAAACGGCCGCTCCTTCGGCTCCCGGGAAAATTCGAAGAACTTTTCCACAGTCTGAAAGAAACGGTCAATCCGACGCGCATCAGCGGGAGAGGCCAGCCGGAAAAGCAGACTCCGGAATGATTCGATATTCCATTCGACCCGAAAGACCTCTCCTTCATTTTCGTAAATCTCGGGCGAAGAGCAGTCGAAGGGAATACGGGGATACAGAGCCCCGCTTTCCAGCATCAGGTTATGTCGGCGACCGACGGCGATACCGTTGAGACAACGGCAGGAGAAATCGAAACGGAATCCGTCCACGGTCAGCGGCAGAGCAATACCGCCGGGAACACTGTTTTTTTCGTAAATCACCGTCGGGAATCCTCTTTTTTGAAGAAAAATTCCTGTGCTTAAACCGGCAATGCCGCCTCCGATAATGACCGTTTTTTTCATTTACCTCTCCGGGAAAATTATAACATATTTTCGGGCGGAAAAAAAGAATTTTTCGACCTGTTTAATATTTTGAAAAAAACTTTACATTCGGATAATAATATAGCATAATGACCGTATGAAGATATGTTTTCTGCTAATTCCGTTTTGCTTTTTTCTTCTGTCGAATATCGGGCATCCGGTTCGGATTAAAGAGCTGCCGGCCAAAACCGCTCTGACGATTCTCGGGAAAGCCTATCCCAACGAAGTACGTGAAGTGGTGTATGACTATAAACTGAATGACTGGGCTCTGATTCTCCGGGATTATTCGGGAAAGGATGTCCGGCTCTTCTGGGCAGAAGGAAAGATTTTGCCGGAGACACAGCTTCCGGAAGATCACAAATACCGCTCTCAATTCTATCTGTATCCGGAAAAGATAAAAGACCCGTCCGCAATGGAAGATGAGTACATCCGGAAATTAAAAGCCTACACATCGAAAGATGCGAGAAAGAACGGCGCTATCTCCTCCCCCCGGTTTTTTGACACAATTTATGACGCCGCGTCGAGAGAATCACTGGAACGTCATCTTGTCAAAACGACCTTTCTGGGGCGAAAACTGACCGTCCATGAAAAAATCGAAGAGCCGCTGAAACAGGTCGAAAAAAACATTACCAAAAAACGTCTTTGGAATTCGGAAGTCAGGAATTTCATTAAAGAAATCACAACATGCGACTGCTATCACTGGCGCGATGTCAGAGACACCGGCAGCCGCTCCTTTCACAGTTATGCCATAGCCGTCGACATTCTGCCGAAAGGGTGGGGCAATAAAATTGTTTACTGGAGCTGGGAAAGAGACCGCAATCCGAACTGGATGCTGGTTCCGATTGAAAAGCGTTGGTGTCCTCCGCAGGCCGTCATCGATGCCTTTGAGGCAGAAGGTTTTATCTGGGGCGGCAAGTGGGACATTTGGGACAACATGCACTTCGAATACCGCCCCGAACTTTTTCTGTTCCGCGAATACGGGGAATAAAAATCCCCGGTATTTTTTGTACCGGGGATTGACGGCGAAAGCGTCTGTTCTACTCTTCCGTCGGATGAAACCCTCCTTTTTCGGTTTCTATAACCGCCTCACCGTTCTTCCAGTCCATACGAACGGCATCGCCGTCACCGAAGCGGCCGGTCAGCATCGCCTTGGCCAGCTCGTTCTCGACGTCATTCTGAACCGCTCTTTTGACCGGACGGGCACCGTAAACGGGATCAAAGCCCTCTTCGGCAATATGATCCACAAGTCCCGCTTCAAACCGGATTCCGATATTTCTTCCGGCAAGCCGTTTTTCGATGCGGTGCAGCTGGATTTCGACAATCCGGCGGATATGTTCTTTTTCCAGACGATGAAAGATAATGGTTTCATCAATCCGGTTCAAAAACTCGGGTTTAAAGAAATGTTTCAGCTGTCCGAAAATTTTCTCTTCCATCGTTTTCGGATCGGAAGTTTCCAGAATCAGTTCGCTGCCGATATTACTGGTCAGAATGATAATCGCATTACGAAAATCGACGACCCGTCCCTGTCCGTCCGTCAGACGTCCGTCGTCAAGCAGCTGCAAAAGCACATTAAACACATCCGGATGCGCCTTCTCGATTTCATCAAACAGAATGACCGAATAAGGGCGTCTGCGAACCGCTTCCGTCAGCTGGCCTCCCTGGTCGTATCCGACATATCCCGGAGGAGCTCCGATCAATCGGGAAACGGCATGCTTCTCCATGTATTCACTCATATCGATTCGGGTCAAAGCTTTTTCGTCATCGAACAGAAAGGCCGCCAGAGTTTTTGCCAGTTCTGTTTTACCGACCCCCGTCGGTCCGAGAAAGAGAAACGATCCCAACGGACGATTTTCATCCGAAAGACCTGTTTTATTTCTGCGGATAGCATCACTGACAGCACGAATTCCTTCTGTCTGCCCGACTACACGTTTTCCGAGAATCTCTTCAAGCCTCATCAGTTTATCCATTTCGGAAGAAAGCATTTTTCGTACCGGAATTCCTGTCCAGGTCGAAACAACTTTGGCAATATCCTCTTCGGAAACCTCTTCGCGAAGCAGTCTGTCATCACCCATTTCATTCAGTTTATTCCCAAGCTCTTCTATCTCTTTTCGTGTTTGCGGAATCAGTCCGTATTTGACTTCTCCTGCCTTGGCAAGATTTCCTTCTCTTTCGTACTGTGTCTCCTGCGCTTTCAGCTGTTCCAGTTTTTCTTTACGGCTTCGAATTTCTCCGATAACCTCTTTCTCGGCCTGCCATTTCAGAGTCAGTCTGGTCTGGATCTCCTTCAGATCGGAATATTCTTTTTCCAACTTTTTGAGACGATCTTTCCCTGCCTGATCCGTTTCTTTTTCCAACGATTTTTTCTCGATTTCCAGTTGAAGCAGTTTACGGTTATACTGATCCAACTCCAATGGCTGACTTTCGATTTCCATTTTCAGACGGCTCGCCGCTTCGTCAACCAGGTCGATTGCCTTATCCGGCAGAAAACGGCTTGTAATATACCGATTGGACAAAACAGCAGCAGCCACAAGCGCATCGTCTTTAATGCGAACGCCGTGATGCACCTCATATTTATCTTTAATTCCGCGCAGAATCGCGATTGTCGATTCGACACTCGGCTCTCCGGTATAAACCGGCTGGAACCGTCTCTCCAATGCGGCATCTTTTTCGATATACTTACGGTATTCATCCAGTGTGGTCGCACCGATGGCCCGCAGCTGTCCGCGTGCCAGAGCCGGTTTCAGCAAATTAGAGGCATCCGTCGAGCCTTCCGCCGCACCGGCTCCTACCAGGGTATGCAACTCGTCGATAAACAGAATAATTTTGCCGTCGGAGGCGGTAACCTTCTCGATGACTCCTTTCAGTCTCTCTTCAAATTCACCGCGGAATTTGGCTCCGGCCAAAAGTGCCCCCAGGTCCAAAGCCAGCAGTCTCCGGTTTTTCAGAGAATCGGGAACATCTCCGGAAACAATCCGGCGGGCCAACCCCTCGGCGATCGCGGTTTTTCCGACACCGGGTTCTCCGATCAGAACCGGGTTGTTTTTTGTCCGTCTCGATAAAACCTGCATAACACGTCGAATTTCTTCATCACGGCCGATTACCGGATCCAATTTTTCCTGCCGCGCCAGACGGGTCAAATCTTTGCAGTATTTTTCCAGGATTTTATCACCGCCGTCTTTATCCCCGTTTTCTCCTCCCGTACTGCCGGCGACCTGTTTCAGTACAGCCGCAACGCGATCTGCAGTCAGTCCGAACTCCTTTAAAAGCGATGCCGCCGAGCCTCCGCTTTTCAGTAATGATAAAAAAAGATGGTTGACGTTGATATAAGAATCTTTTAAAGCATCGGCTTCATTTTCCGCTTTTATCAAAACCCGATTAAGTTCGTTACTCAAACGCGGTTCGGAATTTCCGCCTGTAACTTTCGGAAAGGATTTGACCGATCGTCTGACACGATCAAGAATTTGCGCCGTATCCGTTTCCAACCGTTCAAGCAGTGTTGACAGCATGGTTCCGTCCTGTTCCAACAAAGCCTGAAGAAAGTGTTCGCAAGTCACTTCACTGTTATCGTTTTTAATGGCCAGCGAGACAGCATCCTGTAAAGCATTTTTTGCATTTTCTGTATATTTATCCCAGTCCATAAGACCCTCCTGTTCTCTGATATTAATATAATCAAATTTCGGAGAATCGGACAGAAATAATCTGAATTTTCTGAACTACTTTTCAACCAGAGTGACGACACATCCCTCGGGGACTGTCCCTGTGACCGCCGAATAACCGTCTTCTTTTGTCATGCGGTATATAATGTGAGAATAATTTTTCGCGGGAGCTTTGATTTCGGGCAGATTCGAAGAAAAGAACGGTCCTTCCTGTGTTCCCTTCCGGTATGCATTTAAATCGACGGATCCGAGCGGAAAACCGTCCGAATAGATAAATCCCTTTTCCCCGGCATTATAACGCTGCCGCGATACGGCAGGAAGCTCTTTCATATCCGATAAAACAATTGCCGTTCCGTAGTCGGCAAACAGATCTTCTCGCGTAACGGTATAACCGCAGTTATTCAACCCCGTCAGGACGGCATTGAAACCGTCGTCGGCATTCTTCAATATTTTTTTCAGAAGTTCGGGGTGCGGGTAATTGCGCATAAGATAAGCCCCGAAAGCATATCCGGTCGCATAGTTTTCGTATGCAGAGGGATACTCATACCGGTCGGGAGTCAGCGGCAGCGTCAGATTCGGAATAAAGTGGGGTAACCGACCGGCCGTCAGACAGGGAGGATAAACGGGAACGGCAAGACCTTTTATTCCTCTCGGTCCCGCCCACCCCATATTGACGGAAATCAGATCCTCGACACACATCGATATCATCTCGTTCAGCCATCGGGCCATCGCTTTTTTCCCCGAAAATTGGGAAAGTTCTTTCTGGTAAAATGAAATCAGGTGGGCAAACTCGTGAGCCGCGGTCGAGAGAACCGTTTCCGCATCAAACCCGTACAGAAGCGAATCGACTGCGACAAGCAGCTTCTCATCGGACGTCGGCTCATAGACTTTACGGAAACAGTTTTTCGGCTCGAAAATACCGGCCACGGCACCCGACGAAAAATCGGTTTTTCGGTCCTCGTCGATATCGCAAAGCAGAATCGAGTATGTCCGGTGGGAATCGATATACTTTGTATACAGGACGGAAGGAAAATTTCCCCAGGCATCCCCCAGCAAGGACGTTGTCTGACGGTAGATGCCGTTTCCGGAAGAGGGCATAAATGCTTCCGCAATTTTTTTCAGGTCGGACTGCGTCACCGAAGCCGAAACTCCGTCTGTCCAGCAATTTTCCGCTACCCATATTTCCCAATTTATGCCGGTTGCCGAATCCGTGACGGTGTGCCTCAAAACGGCCGGTACCGAATGTCCCGAGACCGTAAAGGTTTTACCGGAAAGAAGAATATCCGAACCGCGTCCGGTGACCGTTTCGTTTCCGTAGGCCTCTGTTTTGCCCGATACGGCGGCTGCCTGCCGTTGAGAAACGGTTTCCGCGTTTTCCGCCCGAGAGACGATAAAAAAGACCTCTTCCGCCGAAACAGACGAAGGATCGAAAACAACCGTCTCTCCCGAATAATACCGAAAAACACGGGGAGCATCGGAAGGAATAATTTTTATCGGCACACTTTGCGACATTTCCGTCAGACCGTCTGTCACGACAAGCTCTACCGTACACAAATTCGGATTTACCGACGGTTCTGCCGGCCGCGGAAGGGTCCACTGCGGAAGTGAAACGCTGCCGGTACTGTCGCCGTCCAGGCTCCACCGATATTTTACAGGCGGCCGCCCGCCCGTAACGGAAGCGGAAACGGGAATCAAGCCGTTTCTGAACTCATAATAAGAAACCTCCGACGGAACCGTCAGCTTTTCAATCCGCAACGGCACGTAAGGTGCAATCTCGAGAATCACCGCATCCGAAATGGTGCGGGTTTGCGATTGAACCTCATCGGCGAAGCGGAATTCGACACGCAGCTGATAACGTTTTCCGTCGGCAGCATCATCGGGACTCATCCATTTCGTCGATCCCGGCAAATTCAATTTCAGACCGTTTTCGCTGATATAGGCTGCGTCCAGCGGAGTCAGCGCCGCCGGTTGGGATTGAGGCGACCCGATAAACCAGGAAGCCGACAGAAAACGGTACTTATCGCCGGCGCTGCGGAACTGTGCCCCGACAGTAAGATCCTCTCCGTATAAAGCCGAAATCAGTCCGGGCTCGTCGGTAGAAACGGCCCCGATAACCGGACCCACCTTAACGGTACACGCCCGCTCCGATTCGATATTCCCGTCGATAACCCGAACCGAAAGGCGGTGCGTTCCGAAATGGGATTCCGTAACATTCAACCGGATTTCGTTTCCGGTCTGTCCGTTCAGCCGGGTCGAATCCCAATAAAAGTAACAGTACCGAAACGGATTTTCGTCGGGGAAAACAACGGAGGCCTCCAATGTTTCCCCGTACAGCAGCAACTGAGTTTGCGCCGGGCGCCCGTTTACGTAAAAATCGTAAACAGGTTCGGCAGGCGGATTGACTGTTACCGAAATCCGTCCTGTTGCGACATAAATCCCGACACGGACTTTAACGGAAATTTCGAGACTGTAAGGTTCTCCGGCAACAAAAGAAGGCGTCCGGACATAACGGTCCGTTACTGAAGCAGGTTCGAATTTCCCGTTTGTATACCAATGATACAACCGTGCCGTACTGAGCTGCGAGGAAACAACCGCCTTGATTTCAATCGGCTCTCCGTACTCATAAACCGTTTTCTCTGCCTGCAGGACGACAGACAAAACCTGCGGATCTTCTCTGCCGTTCATTTTCGACGGATCGCATGAAAGAAAAACAAAAACCAATAATAATGCCGCCCGCCATCTCATCGGTCATTCAACTCCCCTTTACAGTGACATAAAATCCCGATCATCCGCTAAAAGTATTTTCGGTCGATATCCCATGCCAGACTCTGCTCCGATTTCCCGGTTTGCTGTACTTTATAAGAACCGCCGGATTTAACGGAATCGGTAATGGTCAGATCGAAAGTCAGTTTTCCCGAATACATTCCGCCGATATTAATATAACCGACGAGTTTACCGTTCGCCGATAAATTCACCTCGGTCTGATGCCCCGTACCGACGGAACTGAAAATCATATCAAAAGCCTTGAACTCATTGTAAATCAGCGGGACAGTCACCGACCCGGCTCCCAGTTTTGCGTTATAATGAAAACATCCTTTATTCGGATTGGAAATCTTGTCGGAACACTTGCCGCCCTTTCCGGCACAGTTCTCGGCAGACCAACCGCTGTATCCATTAATCGAAACGGAGTCAAAACCGGCCGCTCCCGTTCCCGGCTGGTGAATCCGTTCCAGATAGGATTGAGAGAAATCGATTACCCGCAAAGCATTAATCAGGAATTCCTCGTTGGAAATCTGACGCCAGCCCGATTTTTCGTCACCGGCCTCCGAGTGGGTCGAAAACGAAATTTCGGGGATATCAAATCCGTAATAAACGGTATAATCGTTCCACCCGAATGCGGAACCGGGGTCGACAATGACCGTCTCCGTTGTATTTGCGACGGCCGTAAATTCTTTTTTCGAGCGGGTCCATCGGTTTTTAAACGAAAGAGTCTGTTTCCATGTCTGCGGCTGATTCGGAATCCCGGAAGAAGCGCTTGCTTTTTTGGTATAAACCGGAGTATAAACCCATCGTTTAGCAGTGACTGTCGAATAACAGTAAGACGGTTTGTTGGAAACGGTGATTGTCACCCTGTCGGCACCTGTCGATACGGTATATTCCGGTTTCGGCATCGTTCCGGCAACACCGTAAGTATCCTTAAATGCCGTTTTCTGCCCGTCACCGTCCGGTGATCCGACCGTCGTATTTTTCGGCATAATCGCATAATAATAGACTTTGCCCGGCACAAGAGAGGGATCGCTGTCGGTATATTTAATCGATCCGGATAAATCGGCGGATATATCGGCGGCAATTAAAGATCCTTCCTCGCCGCCGGTTTCGTTTCTGTACAAATCGTACACAATCCCGGCGTCACGATCGGCAACAGAGATCGGATTCCACGAAACAATAATTTGCGACCCGTATTCAAGCAACGTCGCCGAGGTATTTCTGACCTGAGGCAGAATATATCCCGTCACCGTCTCGGACGGCGCCCCTTCTCCCAAATGGTTGGATGCCGTTACATAAAACTGAATCGTATTAAATGATTTTGTCTCGTAATCGTACCGGTTTGACTCGGTATACCTGTCAAGCTTCTTCTCCCAGTTTCCGTTGGCCTTCTCTTTGACGTAGACAGAATACCCTTTAAAATTTTCCGTTCCCGAAACGTCGTTCCATGTCAGACTGATTTTCCTGCCGAAAGTTCCCTGCGTCGCGGAAACCCCTTCGACAGCCGATGGAGTTCCCCATTTTACAGTCAATCCCCTGACAATCTGGCTGGGCTGCGAGCTCTTCCCGTCCGTAATCGCATAAATCCGGTAAGCAAATTCTTCACCAATCTGACAGTCGCAATAAAAAGATTCGGCGGAAGAGGTTACGCAGGAGGCACCGTGAGAAAACTCTTCTGTATAAACATATAAATCACCTTCTTTTGAGGGATTTACTATACCCCGATCTTCCCATTTCTGATCCTGAGAAAACGGAGCCTGGGCTCTTTCCAGGCGGAACGAAGAATCGGAATGATCCCATTTCCATGTCAGAGTAATACGGGCCGGATCCTGCATATTGTTCGGCTGATAATTTCGGGTTGCCGTTACATTGTACGGAACTTCGGCCGTTTTTCCGACGGCAATGCCGGAATAGGCAACAATCCGACCGCCTCCGTCGTATCCTTTCAGCAGATAATAGAATGTCATTCCCGAAGAAAGCAGCTGTTCGTTCCCTTCTCCGTCGTACACGGTAAGATGTTCGTAAGAATTCCTGACATAAGAGAGACGCCGGGAGACCTGGGTTTCCGCCGGCAATTCCTCTGTTTTATAAAACGAAGTCGTTTTGGCCTTGTTTAACGCCGTTTCGGCCGATGCAAAGTCGGAAAACCAGAACAGACGCCAGTAATAAACCCCGGCAGAAACCGTGTTCCAGGTTACATTAATCTGATGGATATAGATTTCCGAGGTGGCCGACAACCCCGTCACCTCGATCGGATCGGGGGCGAAAGGAACCGGTTCAGGAAAAATGACTCCGTTCAGACCGGATGCACCGGCCTGCGGGTCCGTAATAAATCGATCGGTACATGAAAAGAGAAAAACAACACCGAAAACAATCAAAAGATTTTTCGTTTTCATTCTTCACCTCCGCCGGGACAGATAAAATCAGTTTTTGTAAGAAATCGTAATGTAATCGATACGAACTTCTTTCTGATCACTGCCGGTTCTCAAATTACCGGTTTCTCCTTTGGTGATATCGCCCCACTGACGCACTCCCGAAGGCATTTTCCACACCTGAAGAGACACTGTTTCATCCGTTTCGGATACAAAATCAAATACATAATCGGTCCAACCTTCGGTTGTCGAAACGGCAAAATCGGAAAATACGGTTCCGTTCCCGATACGGACAAAAACGTCCGCTTTGGACCCGGCGCCCCGATAAATTCGGGTTTTGATTTCATACCGGACTCCGGCACAGACACCGAATTCCGGTCCTTTCAGACGCACAGCCGTTTCTGCCGCATCACCGGCTCCCAACCAGTCAAAATAAGCGGAAGTATCGCTGACAACAAACAGTCCGTCCGAACATTTGATAATATTTTCCAAATTTTCGTCTTCGGTAGTCCACACGGCACCGCCGTTATATGTATAATCGTAGTCCGATACCAAATCGGAACCTTCTTCGATAACCCATCCCGAAAATTTATTGTACCACAAAACCTTAATATCTGCTGTGTAGGGTGCAATATTTCCCGCAGACAGAAAATCGGAACCGAATGACGTCAGGGAAGGATAAATCGGAATATTTTTTTCACAACTGACCGAACCGTCGGCAGTCGAAACCGTCACGACAATTTTTTTATCCTGAACCTTTGAATCGGAAACAGACACCAACATCGATACACGGGCCGTATCTCCGGAAACCGTTCCCGAATCGACAGACCAACTGTAAGAATACGACGTTCCCAGCTCGGAAGGCACTTCTGCCGGCTGAACCCCCTGTATTTCCACGGAAAACATTTGTCCTGCCGCCGCATAATCGGAAAGAACAACAATATCGGCATTATCCAGATTCGGAAGAAAGATAGTTTTGACCTTTCTTTCGACTTTATCTGTCTGCCCTGCCGCATCGGTAACGGAATAGTAAACCGTCCATTCTCCCCGTTTCGTAAAATCGATTTCCGACTCATCGACAATACAGTAGGAGGTCAGTTCTCCGTCGAAATTATCGAACGCGGAAAATCCGGGATCGATGAAAGTCCGGGTCCGGTTAATATCGATAATTACATCTCCGCCGGTCAATGTGATTTGAGGCGGCTGAATCGGAACATGCCCTTCGACGGGAGCCGACAAAATACCCTTTTCGGTTTCGCTTCTGATTGCCTGAATTTTGTAAAAATAAACCTTTTCTTTCAGGTTGCCGTTACTTTTTAAATCGGAATATTCGGAACCGGCAGCAATATCGGCCAAAACTTCATAGACTCCGTTTTCGGCTTCCGCCCGGAAAAGACGGACAGGACAGTCGACTGCATTCCATGTCAGAAGGACCTTATCGGGATCCGCAGTCGATGCCGACAATCCCGTCACTTCCGGTACGGTCGGATCGGCAAGATAGCCGGAGACCGGCGACGAGAGCACACTGGACGGGGGCACCTCTTCGGGTTGCGCGGCTTTTCCGACCGACTGAATTTTATAATAGTAATTCTGTCCGGGCTTTAAGTTCGTATCGTTATCTTCATAAACATTTGCTCCGGTTTCGGCAATCAGAGCCTCACCGTCAAAAGGTCCGGTTTCGGAGCCGGCACGAAAAACCCGGTATGACGCGGCTGTCGGAACCGCATCCCATGAAACGACGATACGGTCACCGAAACTTCCCTGAGAAGCCGTGACCACGGCCGGAGGAATGACCTCTCCGTTCCGGAGATAACAGCGGCCGGCAACCGCTTCCGTCAGTGCGGATTCGACATTCTCGGGATTGACGGACGAAATTTTATAATAATAGGAAACACCCGATTTCAGAGAAAGAATCGATCCGTCATCGGGAAAAGATGTTTCCGATGTTTCCGCCAGGAATTCGAAGCCGGTTGCCGCATCTTCGGAGCGGTATATCCGATAGCCGGAAGCCGCAGCAACCTTTGTCCATGAAATTTCTATTTTGTCGGTCACATTATCCGTGGCTGATACCGACAGAGGAGGAACCACTTTATCGTATTGAGGCGGTACATAAACTTCTTCTTCGATGTGTTCCGATTTTAACTGTTCACCGAAAAAGGGACTCTGACAGGAAATAACAGCCCCCGTAAACAATAATATAATCGGAAAACCGATTACGGAATTTTTCATAACAACTCCTTTCTTCTTACAAAGCACCGCTTTGCAGTAAAACATAAGTCTCTTTCGTGTCCGCAACAGGCTTCAGATTCAAATAAGTCTTTCCGTCCTTCTCGAAAAAGGAAAACCAAAACGCCGTATTTTTGGCGGCACTGTCGGCTCCCGGCGCAAATTGAAGAACAATCGTTGCTCTCGAACTGCTGTCGGCCAGCGAATCATTCAAATAGACGGAATAAGTCCCTGTGCGATTGTTTTTTTCCAAATCTCCCTGTTTTTCGATCCATGTAAAAGAAGAACTTTCTTCGGCAAAGGTCAGCGTCAGTACGACCTGTTCGCCGGACGAAGTCGAATAAGTTTCGGTCCAGACGCCGTTCAGCATTCGGGAAACCATCCGAATCTGACAACCGGCTGAAAAGAAAATCAATGCGGATACAACCAAAAACAGAAAGCGTTTTGAATTCATAAAACACTCCTCTTATACTTACAATAACCCACTTTCTCCAAAAAGTCAACGAAAAGAGGTGAATTATTAAAATATATCTTATAATTTAATAATAATTTCATTTTTTTATCTCCGACAGCCGCCGATCGGTTCTCTCTCTGTCGTAGTCCCAGGCAAAAACAGATTGGGACAGGACGGTTCCGTTTTTTTTCTGCCGGACAATATAATAAGATCCCTCTCCTGCTTCACCCGGATTCTGCCCGGGGCCTTTTTTCCCGCTGTAAAAAAAGCGTTTCTGCTGATCGGCGGAATAAAAAGGAGAACCGGGAGGATACGGAGGCTTGGCGCTGCGGTTTCCGACTTTTATGTGAAATTCCACTTCTCCCGAATAAATTCCCGATACGGAAATCACTCCGACCAATTCACCGACTTTCGTATCATTGATATTGGTAATCTTTTCAGGCCCGACCAGAGAACGGTGCATACGGTTTCTGTCGGTCGTCAGAATCAGGTCGTAATCCTGATATTCGCGGTAAATCAGCGTCACATCTGCCAGCATCTTGCGGAGACTGAATTCGCAATCATAATAGAGCCATCCCCGGGGCGGATTTTTGGGGTCTTTAACAAACAAATCATTATCGTTTTTCGTATCGTCTTCGACGGCATCAAACCCGTTGGGAGCCGTTCCCCCTCTGTGAATCAGGTCCAGTTTAAACTGAGACCGCTCGACCGTCATCAGTACTTCGTCAAGAAATTCCCTGTCGGACACACTGCGGAAGCCCGTTACGGATGTAAATTCGGAAAGTCTTTCACGTCCGTCGGGTAAAGTATAAACGTACTGAACCGTATACCGGTTGTTTCCGGGGACAGCGGCATTATCCGACACCTCGTCCCAAGGCGAAAGACGGCAGATATAAGCCGGAGCGGAGTAGCGGCGGTTCGGATTCACGGCATAACACAGCGAGTCTTCGTAATTAAACGGAATCGGCGAACGCTCATTAATCACATGATTTCCGTATTGGGCACTGTACGCCTCTTTCAGTCTGTAAACCGGATTGTAATACGGGCGGGAAACGGAGACATTGACTTTGAGATACGGCAGGCGGTTTTTCATTCTCAAAAGAACATTGGCGCGGGGTCCCGGAAGAACATCGACCCGGGGGCGCGGAAGAAGCCCGGCGACTCCGCACTGTTTCCGGCTCTGAAAGACCAGTCCGCCCGATGTCACCGCCCTCACGAAATACCGGTACGACGTTCCCGGAACGGCCGTCGTATCGGAATAAGCCGTCGCCGTTATCCCCCCGGGGGTCAGCAGCTTCTGCTGTCCCGCTACGGAAGAACGGTAAACGTAATATTTCAATCCTTCGGAAGAAACGGCCGCCACAGACCACTTCAGTTCGACCTTATCGGGAAACCCGAAAACCGAAACGGTTAAATCGACATCCTGAGAAAAAAGAGAAAAAGCAGACAGAAACATCATCAGCAATAAAACTTTATTGCGCATAGGAAAAATGATAACCGAAAGCCGGGAAAAAAGCAAGCCGATTTTTAACCATATTGAACATCTTTTTTTCGGGAAGGTATTGCACATTTTATAGAAATATGGTAGATTTAACCAACGACGCAGGGTGGAGCAGTTGGAAGCTCGTCGGGCTCATAACCCGAAGGCCGCAAGTTCGAGTCTTGCCCCTGCTAAAAGGGAGGAATTATCCTCCCTTTTTTAATTGTTTGATATGGCTGCCGATTTTAAAAACGACTGGGGACCTCTGCTGGCACCCGAGTTTCAAAAAAATTACTATTTAAAGCTTCGCGAATTTCTGATTCACGAATACCGGACGCAGACGATCTACCCGGACCGGCATGATATATTCAATGCCCTCCATACGACTGCGTATAAAGATGTCAAAGCCGTGATATTGGGGCAGGATCCGTATCACGGTCCCGGTCAGGCACACGGTCTCTGTTTTTCGGTTTTACCGGGCGTGCCCGCGCCGCCGTCGCTGCTCAACATCTTTAAAGAGTTGAGCAGCGACCTGGGATTGCCGATCCCGAACCACGGCTGCCTGCAGCCGTGGGCGGCGCGGGGGGTGCTGCTGCTCAACACCGTTCTGACCGTGCGGGGCGGCTCTCCCAACTCACACAAAACGGCCGGATGGATACCGTTTACGGATCACATTATCTCGCTGCTGAACGACAGACCCGATCCGATTGTTTTTATACTTTGGGGTCGCAATGCGATCGAAAAAAAGAAACTCATCACCTCTGCCCGACACGCGGTTCTGACATCTCCCCACCCGAGCCCGCTTTCCGCTACGTACGGATTCTTCGGCAGCCGGCCGTTTTCCAAAACAAATCAAATTCTGGCAGAATGGGGAAAATCACCGATCGACTGGAGCCTTCCGCCCGTCTCGGAAATCCGTATTCGCGCTCCGTTCCCTCTTGACTAACCTTTTAATTTGTATGATAATCTCCGAAGAGGGAACAAAATATGGGAAACAAATGGGAAAAACAGGCCGGTTTTTTTAAAAAAGATTTAACCGAAAACATTTTGCCTTTCTGGTACAATAACGGTATCGACTTGAAAAGAGGAGGTATCAACGATTACCTTGATCGGGACGGAAGTCATCTTTCGGATGAGAAAGGCGGCTGGTTCCAGGGGCGAACGGCATGGACCTATTCGTTTGTCTACAATAATATAGATAAAGACGAGCGGTGGCTGAAAGCCGCCAAAGCGTGCGCCGACTTTTTGCGCACAAAGTGCCGCCGCCAAAGCGACGGTCGCTATTATTTCCGCCTCTCCGGTGACGGCGACCCGATTATCATGCGCCGTTACGTCTTTGCGGAAGGATTTGCGGCAATCGGGCTGGCGGAATACGCCAAAGCTTCCGGTGATACCGGTGCCCTCGAAGATGCTCTGAAAGCCGTCGAAACGATGGAATTCTATGCCGATAAAACCGAACCGAAAATCAATCCCGACTACATCAGACTGCGCGGACACTCGATGACCATGATTGTCATTAACATCTATCAGGTTTTGAGAGAAATCACGGGTGACACGGAAAAATGGACCCGAAAAATCGACAAACAGATTGACGAGCTTTTCCGCTATTTTATCAAGCCGGACCGGCAGGCCCTGATGGAAACCGTCAGAGAAGACGGCTCTCTTTGGGATACTCCGGCAGGCCGGACACTGAATCCGGGACACGCCATCGAAACGGCCTGGTTCATCCTCGAAGAAGCCCGCTACCGAAAAGACCGGGCCTTGGCCGAACGGATTCTTCCCGTTCTGAAATGGTCGCAGGAACGGGGTTGGGACAAAAAGTACGGCGGTCTTTACTCCTTTCTCGACATCGACGGAAAACCGGCGGCGCCGATTGAATGGGAAATGAAATACTGGTGGCCGATGTGCGAAATGATTTACGCCAATCTTCTGGCTTACTATCTCACCGGCGACAAATATTTTGAAAAGTGGTACAACAAAGCCCGGAAATGGGCTTACCGCCACTTTCCCGATAAAAAATACGGAGAATGGTTCGGCTATTTGCGCCGCGACGGTTCCGTGTCGAACCTTGTAAAAGGCAATCACTTTAAAGGTCCGTTTCATATTCCCCGTATGGAAGCCAAATGTTTTCTCCTTTTGGAAAAAATGAGTCAGAATCCGCTTTATGACTGGTCCGTACGGGAGTCAAAGTGAAGAGAGTTTTTTCCCGGGCGGGGATTGCTCTGCTCCTCCTGCTGGCGGGAGCCTGCCGTCCGTCCCTGCCATTAATGATTTTAACCGATGCGCCGGAAATGGTTGCTTATGCGGAGCTTTTTAATGCTTCCGATTCGGGAGGAAAGGCTTTTGTCACCTACTCATCTGCCCCCGAGTCGGAACTGAGACAAAATCCGGAAAGATATGATTTGATTTTTGCCTCTTCGATACTCGATAAGGAACTGATTGAATCATTTCAGAATCTCGGCTCTCTTGTCAGCCGCAACCGGATTTCCGGTTCGGAACTCTATCCCCACCTTCTGGAATCTTACAGAAACCAGGGGCGTTACCCGGTCATTCCGGCCGCATTTGATCTGCACATCTTCCTGACCAAAGCATCGGATGTCAAAAAACCCCGGCTGACGGTTTCTTTTGACGACATCATGAATGCCAACAATGATTTTGCCCTCTTCCGCAACGGCAAATATACGAAAATCGCTTTTTCTCCGATGTGGAGCCGCAATCTTTTCTATCATTATCTCGAAGACCGAGGATGCGAAATTTCTTCCTGGGGAAAAGATTATCTGAACATCAATACGGATAAAATGATTTCTCTGCTGAACGAATTCAAAAACAGTTACAGAAATGCTTTTCCGTTGGAGAACTCCCTTGCGGAAAAATCTTTCCGCGAAAAATATCTGTACGACCACTATTCCAACCTTTTGCTGTCGGAAAGAATTCTTTTCTACGATACGGAATTCAGTCAGTGGATAAAAATTCCGCGGGCAGAAAGCCGTCTCTTCGATTTTCACTATTTTTGCGAAAACGGAAAAATGACAACCGAGCCCGATGTTGTCTTTTTTGCCATACCCAAAAACTCGGAACAGAAAGGAACGGCAAAAAAGTTCATCAGATGGTTTTTTGAAAAAGAGACACAGACAATGCTGATTACGGAAAGCGAAAAGGCGTGGCTCGACTCTTTCGGCATTGCCGGACGTCTTTCTTCCGTCATTGAAACAAACGAATCGGCGCTTTGCACGCTTTATCCGGATCTGATTTACCATCTTCCGAATCCGGATTTAATTTACGGTCCCGGGCCGAAGCCGATCGGATGGGAGCAGCTGACAGAGCAGATTCTCGATCCGTGGGTTGAACAGAATCTTCATTCCGAAACAATTTCGCCCTATCCGGTCGAATCGGTTCAGCTGTGGTTTGCCGAACATCGACAGTAAAAGCTGTTTTTATAGAATAACGGAGGAATTCATGATAAAAGATCATTTTACGGTAGCGGTTGTCGGCTGCGGCATTGTCGGCGGCGGAACGGCAAAAATCTTACACGAACAGGCATCCGATATCCGAAACCGGACCGGCATCGATTTCCGACTGAAGTATGTGTGCGATATTCGCTTTGACAATGCACGTGCGCTCGGTCTGCCGGAATCGCTTTTTGTAACCGACTATAAAACCGTTTGCGGCGATCCCGAAGTCGACGTCGTGGTCGAGTTGATCGGCGGAAAGACGTTGGCAAAATCGGTTATCGAAGAAGCCCTTAAAAGCGGTAAATCGGTCGTCACAGCCAACAAGGCTCTTCTGGCTGCTCACGGAACGGAACTTTTCGGGCTGGCCCGGGAAAACGGCGCTGCCGTGGCTTTCGAAGCCAGCTGTGTCGGCGGTGTTCCGATTATCAGGACTCTGTATGACGGACTGCTGGCCAATAACATCAACTCTTTCATCGGCATCATCAACGGAACCTGCAATTATATTCTGTCGGCCATGATTTCCGAAAAGAAAGATTACGACACGGTTCTGAAGGAGGCTCAAAAAGCGGGACTGGCGGAAGCCGACCCGACGCTCGATGTCACCGGCCATGACTCCGCACATAAGTTGGCGATTTTATCTTCTCTGGCCTTTTCGACCGACACCGATTTAAGTGCGATTCCGGTCGAAGGAATCGATCGGCTGGATCTGTTTGATATCAACATGGCAGACGAAATGGGTTATACGGTCAAACTGCTGGCTATCGCGCAAAAGACGGAAGACGGCATTTCGCTTTGCGTACGCCCCTCGTTTATCAAAAAGGATCATCCGCTTGCTTGGGTTTCGGGCAGTTTTAATGCCGTCAGCGTCTATGCAAACAATCTCGGTCATTCCATGTATTACGGACAGGGAGCGGGAAGTCTTCCGACCGCATCGGCAGTGGTATCCGATATTATTTCACTGGCACTCGGCTACAAAGAAACCCGTTTCGATACTTTGCGCATCTGGCCGGACAAAAACAAACGGTTGCCGCAGCTGCCTTTGGACCGTTACAGCAGCCGCTACTATCTGCGCCTGGATGTCGAAGATAAAACCGGCGTTCTGGCTCAGGTCACACATATTCTGGGAAAAAATAAAATCGGGATTACCGAGGCCGTTCAGAAAGATCCCCAGCCGCAGCGCCCCGTATCCCTTGTTCTGACAACACACCGGACAACGGAAGCCGCCGTCAGACAGGCGGCCGGGGAATTGCGCCGGATTCCCGAAATCTCAAAAGTGATTACTCTCAGCATTGTTGATGAGGCTGAATAAAAGGAGAACTTCTTATGAAAAAAACCATCCACTCGACACGACAGGAATTCGATACCGACTCTCTGATTCTGGGATTCGCCGAACATCTGAGAATGACTCTCGGAGACGATCAGCACTCGGCAACCATGCACGACAAGTACATGGCGCTGGCTTACACAATCCGCGATAAGATCATCAATCAGTGGGTCGAAACCCAGCAGACACATTACGAGAAGGACACCAAACGTGTCTACTATCTTTCCCTCGAATTCCTGATGGGACGCGCAATGGGAAATAATATTATCAACATGAAAATGGAAGATAATGTGAAAAAAATGCTGGAAGCCCTCGGTTATTCCCTCGAGGAATTGAGAGAAGAAGAGGTTGATGCCGGATTGGGCAACGGCGGTCTGGGACGGCTGGCAGCCTGCTTTCTCGATTCGCTGGCCACACTCGATATTCCCGCATTCGGCTACGGAATCCGTTACAACTACGGTATTTTCAATCAGAAAATAGAAAACGGATACCAGATAGAGTTTCCGGACGACTGGCTGCGCAACGGAAATCCGTGGGAATTCGAGCGTCCGAATTACGAAGTTATCGTCAATTTCGGCGGAACCGTTAAAGAACTGATACAAAACGGGAAAACCACATATCACTGGATTAACACCGATAAAATCGTCGGCGTTCCCTACGATACACCGATTGTCGGATACGGCGGAAAAACCATCAACACACTGCGGTTATGGTCCTCGAAAGCCGCAAACGAATTTATTTTCGGCGAATTCGACCGCGGTGATTATTTTCAGTCCGTAAAGGAAAAGGTGATTGCCGAAAACATTACTCAGGTTCTTTACCCCAACGACAAACTTTATCTCGGAAAGGAGTTGCGCTTAAAGCAGCAGTACTTTTTTGTCGCCTGTTCGCTGAAAGACATTCTCCGCCGCTATAAGAAAGTGCATTCCGACTGGAAATCTTTTCCCGATTTCTGCGCCATCCAGCTTAATGATACACACCCGGCCATTGCCGTTGCCGAGCTGATGCGCCTCTTTCTCGATGAGGAAGGTCTGGAATGGAACGATGCGTGGGATATCTGTACCCGGACATTCGCTTACACCAACCACACTCTGATGCCGGAAGCTCTGGAAAAATGGCCCGTTAAAATGTTCGAGCATTTACTGCCCCGTCATCTGCAGATTATTTATCAAATCAATCACCATTTTCTGCAGAAAGTGAATATCCATTTCCCGAATGACTGCGAAAAACTTGCCCGTATGAGTCTGATCGAAGAGGGACCCGAAAAGCAGATTCGGATGGCTTATCTGAGCATTGTGGCATCCCATTCCGTCAACGGAGTTGCCGCCCTGCATACGGAACTGTTAAAGACCCGTCTGGTTCCCGATTTTTCCGATTTCTATCCGAACAAATTCAACAACAAGACAAACGGCATTACTCAGCGGCGATGGCTTTTGAAGGCCAATCCGAAACTCTCGGAGCTGATTACTTCAAAGATCGGCGATGCCTGGATTACGGATCTCTCCGAATTGAAAAAACTCGAACCCTACGCAAACGACGGCACTTTCCTCGATTCGTTTGCCGCTGCCAAGCAGGCCTCAAAAGAGTCGTTTGCGGCCTACCTCTACCGGGAATTCGGATGGCAGATTAATGAAAAATCGATTTTCGATTTCCAGGTCAAGCGTATTCACGAATACAAACGGCAGCTGCTCAATGCCCTTCATGTCATCATGCTTTATAACCTCATCAAAAAAGGAAATGACAGAGACCTCGAACCGCGAACGGTTTTTATCGGAGGAAAGGCGGCGCCCGGATACCGCATGGCCAAACAGATCATCAAACTGATTAATAACCTGGCCTCCGTTATCAACAGCGACCCGGATGTCAACCGAAAGCTGAACATTTATTTTCTGCCGAATTACAGGGTGTCTCTGGCCGAAAGGATTTTTCCCGCAGCCGAAATTTCCGAACAGATTTCGACGGCAGGAACGGAAGCTTCCGGAACCAGCAACATGAAATTCATGTGCAACGGAGCCATCACAATCGGAACGCTCGACGGTGCCAACATCGAAATTGCCGAAGAGGTAGGAAAAGAGAATATCTTCATTTTCGGACTGACGGCGGAAGAAGCGGCCGAAGAACAGAAAAATTACAATCCGCAAGCCTATCTGGATAAAGATCCCGAAATCAATGAGGCCGTCCAATTGCTGAAAAGCGGACATTTTAACTTCGGTGAACCGGGAATTTTCGATGATATTGTCGCCTCTATTCTGTCGCCGAACGATCCGTACCTGCACCTCGCCGATTTACGGTCGTATGCGGATACACAGCAGAAGATTAACGATCTCTACAAGAACCGGAAGAAATGGAATCAGATCGCCCTTCTGAACGTGGCCAGAAGCGGGAAGTTCTCTTCGGACCGCACCATCCGGGAATATGCCCGGGATATTTGGAATATCCAACCCTGTCCCGTTGCATTGAAATCCCGGACAAGCGACCTGATCGACGACGCATCCAATAAAGGCCCCCTGTCCAATGACAGGGATTATTAAACCACTATAATCCGGAAGAACCGTTTTTTTCCGGCTTTCAGAATGATCTCACCGTCGGTTACATCATCGGCGGTGACGGTCATTTTTTCATCCGTCACTTTAGTCTCCCCGACGGAGGCTCCGCCGCCGGCAATCAAACGCCGCGCTTCGCCTTTACTCGCACACAACGATGTTTTTGCAAACAAATCGAGCACATTGATTCCGTTTTCCAGCTCGGCCGCCGGGATTTCCAAAGAGGGCATCCCTTCACGACTGCCGCCGCTTCCGCCGAAAACGGCACGGGCAGCATTGCGGGCTTTATCGGCTTCTTCTTCTCCGTGAATAATTTTTGTCAGTTCGTATGCCAGGATTTCCTTCGCTTCATTGATTCCGGCATCGGTACGGGCGCCTAAGGCATCGCACTCCGCGGTCGGCAGAAACGTATAGAGTTTCAGGAATTTACCGACATCGGCATCGGCCACATTTCGCCAATATTGAAAGAAATCGTAAACGGGGGTCATGGCGGCATCGAGAAAGATCGCTCCTTTTTCGGTTTTTCCCATCTTTTTTCCGTCGCTGCGGGTTACCAGCGGGAAAGTCAGCCCGCAGACTTCGGCCGAATCGAGACGGCGAATCAAATCCATTCCGGCTACAATATTTCCCCACTGATCGTCGCCTCCGATTTGCAGCGTGCATCCGTAGCGGCGGCGCAGAATCAGAAAATCGTAAGACTGAAGCAGCTGATAGTTAAATTCGATAAACGAAAGCCCGGTTTCCAACCGTTTTTTATACGACTCGAAAGTCAGCATTTTATTGACAGAAAAATGACGTCCGATTTCTCTGAGAAAATCGATATAATTCAGCGAGGCAAGCCATTCCGCATTGTCAAGCAGCAGGGCTTCGTTTTCGTCGAACCGGATGAATCTGGCAATCTGTTTTTTTAACGATTCCGCATTTTCCTTAACCTGTTCGACCGTCAGCATTTTTCTCATTTCGGTTTTACCGGAAGGATCTCCGATTCTGGCCGTTCCGCCGCCGACAAGCGCAATCGGTTTATGTCCGAATTTCTGCAAATGAGCCATCGCAAACAGAGGCACCAGATGGCCGCAATGCAAAGAAGGCCCTGTCGGATCGAATCCCGCATAAAAACGAACCTCTCCTTTTTCAAGCATCCCGTTCAAAATGCTTTCATCGGTACACTGCTGAAAAAATCCTCTCTCTTTTAAAACCTTCAATGCGGGATTCATGATTTATCTCCTTTCCTGCTCTCTTTAATTTCTATACGAATCGGTACATCTCGAAAACCGAATACCGAACGGATTCTGTTGATCATGTACTGCAGCCATGTTTCTGGAAAGCCTTTTTTGCGGTTAACAAAAACCGCAAATTTGACGGGCGCCGTCGACAACTGAGTCAGATATTTGACCTTATATTTGATCCGGCCGCGTGAGGGTATCGGATTTTCATAAAGCCACTCGGACAATGCCGTATTTAATTTGTTTGTCGATATTTTATTGTGAAACTGTTTTTCCATTTGCAGAGCGGTTTTGAGAAGACGTGTTACACCGCTGTTTTCCCTGGCGGAAATCGTGACAATCGGCGCAAACGAGAGAACCGGGAACAGAAAACGGATTCTGTCGGTTACGGCGTTCACCGCATCACGATGCTGCGGCATCAGATCCCATTTGTTCAGCACCAGAATAATTCCTTTACCGCGGTTGACGGCCTGTGCCGCAATCTTTTTATCCTGTTCCGCCAGTCCCTTTTCCGCATCAATCATCAGAAAAACAATATCGGAATCGGCAATCGAAGCAATGGCTCTGTTGACCGAATAATATTCGATATTCTCTCCGACACTCCGCTTTCTGCGAATTCCGGCCGTATCCAGAATCACAAAATCCCGATTCATAAAACGAAACGATCCTTCGACAATATCCCGTGTCGTTCCGGGAATATCGGAAACAAGCGAGCTTTCCCGTCCCGTCAGCAGATTGTTCAACGTCGATTTTCCCGTATTCGGCTGGCCCAAAACAACGATTTTCAGGGGTTTGTCTTCCCCGGCTCCGTCTTCATCGGAAAGAGATTCGGTCGGGGCAAAGCCCATTGCTTTCAGGCGTTCAACGAGAGCTTCTTCCCATTCATCGATTCCGATATTATGCTCTGCCGATACTTTGTACAGCGTCGAAAATCCGTACGCATAATAGGCACAGGCAGCCGCTTCGCGAGCCGGAGAATCAACCTTATTGACAACGATCATCAGCTTATCCGTATACGGACGGCAAAGAGCAATCAACTCTTCATCTTCACCTGTCGTTTCCGTCGCATCGAAAAGAACCACAATCAGATCCGCATCTGCCGCTGTCTTCAGACTGCGTGCCGTTACGAGAGAATCCAGCCCTTCTCGATCCCATTTCAGTCCGCCGGTATCGACCAGTCGAATCCGCAGTCCCTCTTTTTCATACAGATGCGAGACAGGATCCCGGGTTACACCGGGAGTCGGATCGGTAATTGCTTTTCTGCTGCGAATCAGACGATTGAAAAAAGTTGATTTACCGACATTCGGACGTCCGATAATAACGACGACCGGTTCCCTATTTTTCTCCAAACCGCTCACGCATCCACTCCTCTACATGCTGCCGGACCTCGGCAGCCGTCTCCAGTTCCGTAATCCTGCCGACCAGTATCTGCGCCTCGGCAACCGTTACGGAACGAATCATTTTTTTGATCTCCGGGATAACTGCCGAACTCATACTGAAACTGTCAAGCCCGAGCCCCAGCAAAACAACGGTGCATAACGGGTCTCCCGCCATTTCTCCGCACATACCGACCATCAGCCCTTCCTTGTGTGCGTTATCGATAATAATCCGCAACATTCTCAGAACACCGGGATGAAGCGATTCGTAAAGAGAGGCAATCCGCTCGTTACCGCGGTCGACGGCGATTGTATACTGAATCAGGTCGTTGGTTCCGATTGAGAAGAAGTCGCAATGTTTGGCCAAAATATCGGACGTCAGAGCTGCCGAAGGAACCTCAATCATGATTCCGATCGGCATTTCCGCATTAAACGGAATCTTTTCCGCCGTCAGTTCTTCCCGCACTTCTTTGACAACCTCATAAACCCGAAGCAGCTCCTGTGTGCCGCTGATCATCGGGAACATCACCTTCAGATTGCGCTGAAAGCCGGCCCTGTACAATGCCCTCAGCTGTGTTTTGAAAAGTTTCGGATTATCGAGACAAAAGCGGATGGAACGCCACCCCAGAATCGGATTGCTTTCCGTTTCCGCTGCCGTCGAGACCGCTCTGACAACTTTATCACCGCCCATGTCAAAGGTTCGGATTGTCACCGGCTTATGATTCATCCGATCGAGAACAAACCGGTAAGCCTGAAACTGTTCCTCCTCGTTATCCTCAACCCGGGCATTCATCAAAAGAAATTCCGATCTGTATAATCCGATTCCGTCGGCGCCGTGAGAAACGGCCGAATCGACCTCTTCGGGTAATTCGATGTTGGCCATCAATGTAATCCGTTTCCCGTCTCTTGTTTCCGCAGGCAAATGGGTCAGCGTCAGCAGCTGACTTTCCTTCAGCTGCCATTCGGTCATATACCGGAGATAGAGCTCCTCTCTCTCGGGAGTCGGATTGGGAATGAGAACGCCCCGATTTCCGTCAACGATTACTTTCATTCCGTTTGTCACATTTTTCAGGACATCGCGAACACCGACAACTGCCGGAATCTCGAAGGCTCTGGCCAGAATGGCGGTATGAGAGGTCCGTCCGCCCATCTCCGTAACAAAACCCTTGACTTTTCGCTTGTCCATTGCCAGCGTATCGGAAGGAAGCAGGTTGCGGCTGACAAGAATACAATCCTGAGGCAGATGAGCCAGCGGGTTACCGTCTTCTTCTGAATTTTTGGAATTCATTTTTCGGAGAAGTCTTTTGGTAATATCGCTGATATCGAGCGCCCGTTCTTTCAGATATTCATCGCCCGATTCGTTGAGCATTTGGATAAAGAAATCGGAAGCCTCGCCCAAAGCCCATTCCGCATTTTTTCCTTCCCGAATTCCGGTCGAAATACGGCTGCGCAGTTCCGGGTCCTGCAACATCAGCAGATGAGAATCGATCATCAAAGATTCCATCGAACTGCTTTTTTCGGAGAGCGTGCTGCGTATTTTTTCCAGATCCCTGCCGGCAGCGGCAACAGCTTTTTCGAAACGCTTCTCTTCTTCCGCTCTTTTTTCCGGCGGAATCGTATAATGAGGTAAATGAACGGTCTGCGAATCGTAAATCCAGACGGTTCCTATAGCAATTCCCGCGGAAACGGGAATTCCGTATATCTCTTTCATGCTCTTATAATAAAATACTTTTATTATAGTGTCAAACGATAGCAAAAAAAAAAAAAATTTGATATTATCTTTTTTATGGATGCTCCGCGAAAAAAGCGAAAAAAATCAAGGAAAAAAAAGGGACAAAGTACAACCGGCTCTCTTCTTCTCGTTCTGGCACTGCTGATTCTGATCGGTGTTGTTTCATTCAGATACAGAGATAACATCGGAAAAGGAGAATCAACCGTCCGTCCTCCCGTTACGGAAGATTCTTCCTCATCCGAAAACGCCTTTTCGCAATCCGCTTCGTCGGAACCTCACCGGGAGTCACCTCAAAAACAGACGGAGCCTTCGGTCACCGTCGTCAAAACAAAAGAGGAGCCCGAAATAACCGAAGAGAAGGCTTCCGGGCCCGAAACCGATAAACCGGCAACGGACAAGCAGGAAACAAAAAAGCCGGACCGCCGTCCGGATCCGCAGGAGGAGCGCAGCCCCGTTTCTCCTCAAATAAAAACCGAAGAAAAACAGCTGTTTTTCGTCCGCTACAGCGAATCGACGGAATCAATCGAAATTGTTCCCGTAATTCGCCGTATTTCCTACGAGGCTTCCCCGTTAACACAGACTCTGAATACATTGCTCTACGGCCCGAATGTCTCCGAACTTTCGCGAAATCTTGTCACAATGATTCCCGACAAAACCAAAATTCTTTCGATAAAAATTGAGAAAGGAATTGCCACAATCAACTTCAATGAAGCGTTTATGTTCAACTCAAACGGAAGAGAAGGAATGGAAGCACAGCTGGCACAAATTGTTTATACGGCAACTCAATTTCCGACAGTGTCGGCGGTTCAGTTTCTGATTGAAGGTGAAAAGAAGAGTTACCTGACCGACGGATCGTATATCGAACTGCCTCTTTCGCGAGACTCCTTTTAAACGACAGCCGGCTTTAACACCCCCCGGATTCTCCGACGCCGGCGGCCGCCTCCGTTAAAGCCGCATACGGGTCGCCGACACCTTCAAACCGGTGAAGAAGCAGAAGAAATTCGGCATTTCCTTTTCCGCCTTTAATCGGGGACAGCGCACACTTCTTTAAATGCAGTCCCGATCGGACCAGATCCAAAGAAAATTCTTTCAGGACATCAGCCAGATCCCCTCTGTCCGAAATAACTCCGTTAAATCGGAGAGGCGGATTCTTCCATTCGAACTGAGGTTTCAGAAGGACAATTATCTCATCGCCGGAAATCAGGCGGAAAAGATGAACAGCCGGGGCAATCACGGACCGAAAAGAGATATCGGCGACAGCGGAATGAGGCCGAATCGGCAATTTCGTTTCATCAAGTGATAAGATGTTGGTTTTTTCCATTACCGTAACGCGGCTGTCGTTTCTCAATGAAAAAGCAAGCTGATTAAACCCGACATCGACGGCATAAACATGCGCAGCCCCGTTCCGAAGAAGCAAATCGGTAAATCCGCCCGTCGAGCATCCGGCATCAATAAAGACACGCCCGCCTACCGGAAAATCCCAGAGCTCCAGCGCCCGCTCCAGCTTTAGTGCGCCTCGGGATACATACCGGAACGAGAGCCGGTCGATACGGACCCGTTTCGGAACGTTCTGTTTCGGATCGCGGACAATTCCCCCGTCAACTTTCACATCTCCGCATAAAACCGCCGAAAAAAGCTGTTCGCGAGTTTCATCCGGATAGCGTTCGGCCAGTAAATCCAAAAGTCTCATTAAAATAAAGATTCCGATATCCGGCGAATTTGAAGAGCCCTTCCGGTTTCCGCATCCGCGTCAATGACAACACCCTGCATCGCACAGGAACCGTCCGCCGGCTCCATTTTAATCGGAATCATTGTCAGCTGTCTCCTTACGGAGGTTTCGGCATCACCCCCGATAACCCCGAAAACAGGTCCGACCATCCCCGCATCGGTGATATAGGCGGTGCCCCCGTCCGTAAGCCGCTCGTCAGCTGTCTGGACGTGTGTATGCGTTCCGATAACCGCCGTTACCTTTCCAGAAAGATAACAGGCCAGCGCCTCTTTCTCTTCCGGGAACTCGGCATGAAAATCGACAAACAGCAGAGGAGTCTGCTTCCCGACCTCCCGCGCCCATTTTACGGCACAGCGGAACGGACAGTCGATATTAGCCAGCTGATGCCTGCCCATCACATTTAAAACACCGATTTTGATGCCCGCTTTTTCAATCAGGGTATATCCTGTACCGAAATCACTTAACGGATAATTTGCGGGTCTTAAAACAAAATTCCCTTTACGCAGCAGCGGAAAAATCGAATCGTCCTGCCATATATGATTGCCCGAAGTTATGCAATCGACTCCCGCATTTCGAAACATTTCCGCAATTTCCGGTGTCAGTCCGAAACCGTTGGATGCATTCTCCCCGTTTAGAAAAGTAAAATCGGCTTTATATTTTTTGATTGCAGTCCGTAAATGAGTAAAGACAGCCCGCACTCCGGGCTGTCCTATTACATCTCCCAAAAACAAAACACGAACGGTTCTGCTCATTTTCCTTCCTTAGCGGGCATACTCAACGACACGCGTTTCTCTGATAATGGTTACCTTAATCCGTCCCGGATACTTCAATTCATCCTCGATCCGTTTGGCAATCGATTTGGCCAGATCTTTTGCCTCGACATCATTAACCTTATCGGTATCGACCAGCACACGCAACTCACGTCCCGCCTGCATGGCAAAAGCCTTTTCGACACCCGCAAACGACATCGAAATCTTTTCCAGATTCTCCAGCCGTTTAATATAATCATCAATCGATTCTCTTCTGGCACCCGGTCTGGCAGCCGAAACCGAATCGGCAACCTGAACAATGGTCGCATAGATACTTTCCGCTTCGACATCTCCGTGGTGAGCCAAAATAGCATTCACAACCTGTTTGTCTTCACCGATACGTTTGGCAAGTTCGGCTCCCAATTCGGCATGATTCGAAAAACCGTCGGATTCAATTGCTTTTCCGACGTCATGCAGAAGTCCGGCCCGTTTTGCTTTCACCGCATCCAGTCCCAGCTCGGCTGCAATCATACCCGATATAATCGCCACTTCCTTGGAATGCTGAAGCACGTTCTGTCCGTAGCTGGTGCGGTAATGCAGCCGCCCCAATGCTTTAATCCCTTCCTGCGGCAATCCGGGAAGAGAGAGATCGTAAAGAACTTTTTCACCCTCTTCGATAATCTTGCGGGCCACCTCTTTAACAACTTTCTGGACAATCTCTTCGATGCGTGCGGGATGAATACGTCCGTCCTGAATCAGCCTTTCCAACGCTATCTTGGCAACTTCTTTCCGGATAGGATCGAAACAGGATATAACGACCGCCTCGGGTGTATCGTCGATAACGACATCGACTCCCGTAAGCGTTTCCAACGTTCTGATATTCCGTCCTTCGCGTCCGATTATGCGGCCTTTCATATCGTCGTTCGGCAGACTGACGGTTGAAATTGTCACATCGGATGTCACTTCTACGGCTATGCGCTGAATCGAAGCAATCAGGAACTCTCTCGCTTTCTGCTCCGCAACCAGCTGCGCCTCCTGCTCGATTTTCTGCAACAGTTCCTGCGCATCCCGTTTTGCTTCATCCTGCATCAGTTCGATAATCTGCTTCTTGGCTTCTTCACGGCTTAACGCCGAAACCTGTTCCAGTTTCCGAATCAGCTGTTCTTCCTGTCCCGAAATCTGTTTTTCTCTTCCGCTTAAACGGTCTTCCCAATCGGCAAGCTCTTTTCGTTTTTTATCTGCAGCAGCGGATTTTTCATCCAATGTCTCTTCTTTTTGAAGAAGGCGTCTTTCCATGCGTTGAATTTCGCCGCGACGCTCCCGAATTTCTTTTTCCGCCTGATTTCTGTCTTTCAGTAAAGACTCTTTTGCTTCAAGAAGCATCCGCGTTTTTGCCGTTTCCGCCTCTTTTATGGCCTCGCTTTTGATTCGCGCGGCTTTTTGCTCATTCGATGATAACTGCAGTTTTGAAAACAACCACCGCAGGAGCCACCCTGCGATTACACCGATAAAAGGAAGGACCACATACAATATAATATTCACCATAATGGTTCCTCCTGATACTCAAGTATAACCGAATCCCCTTCTTCTGTCAAGAAAATTTCTTCCGCTAAGCAAAAACTGTCCGACGCATTTCACTCCGGTCTCATCGTCCGAAAGCAGCCTGATTCCGAAAAATTATTTTTCCGTTCCGACGTAAGTATAATAGGTGAACGAGTCGTATTCATAGACCAGCTGGCTCCAGCCGTTTTCACGCTGATCGACCGGCTTTAACTCGATGCCGGTCCATGCCGAGGCTCCGCCGTCACCGGCCGCAACAACAAATATAATCTTTTGCGGCAAATCGGCAACAATCCGATATGAATGGTTTGCGGAGGCCACTCCGCCGCCGTTTCTTATCTGACGGACTTTTCCCGGAGGAAGAAAGCCGTTTCGGTTATCATTATAAAACACATAAGACAGCCTGTCATCCAGGTAATAGGCCACCTTGTCGGGAGTCCAGGCAACCGTTGCCGTTACCCATTTTTCGAATTCCAGAGGGGCTCCGTACTGATACGAGGTACGAAAATCATCGGTAAAAGGCCAGTGGGTTGTCTGATTGATTGATTTCCCTGTTGTCCAGTGGTTCGAAAATATCGAATTCATAACCGCCGAGACTTTTCCCGTTATCGTCTTTCTTCAAAACGTATGTATAAAAACCGGGCCAATATTGGGAAGATTTCTTTTTGTACATTCTCAACCTTGCTTCGATGTAACCGTATTTAACTTCGCGATTATAAGTGATGCCCCCGCAAAGAGTTTTGGCAATACGGCGATTTTCTTTAACAACCGGGTGATTGGGATCGTCAACTCTTTTAACCCAAAGACCGAGTCTCCCCTCTTCAAGCGAGATTCCGTCCCTGTGAATATTCCAGTCGTTCCGGGCGGTCCATACAGGCTCTTTACTGCCGTCATGGACAGCTTCCAGAAGTTCATCGACCGAATTGTAATTGAAATCATCATGATACGATAAAGCAAAACAGTCCTTTCCCGATTTTATGTCGTACGCCGTTTCGACACCTTCACTGCCGACGACATATCCTTTTTCTCTTTTCATTGCATTCTGCGTCCGGTCCGCGTCCGTAACCTGATAACACGACATTAATCCGGCGACCATCAAAATTACTGTCTGTTTTTCATTTCACCTACTCACCAAATGCGAACATAAACGGAAAACAGGTTTCCCATATTTGTTTTATGAAGCGATTCCTTCCATTCAAAAGAGTCCAAACGTTTTATTTTTCCGGTATCGCCGTCATATTCGGTCAGATATCGGTAATAAAAGGTGTACCCCGCTCCGAGGGCAATCGGTACATTCACAAAACGCAAATCCAATTCGGCCTGAAGCCCTACGGAATGAATCCACTCGTAAACGCCGTCCTTAAGGAAGTCTTTCCAATATAAATCTCCCGGTTTGGCACCGTTATAATCTGCACTGTAGTTCAAATAATCGGTATAGGTGCTTCCGTCGGCAGAAATTCCGTGCCGAATCATCCGATACATCAGGGAAGCATTCAGATACCAGAGCGGCATCGTTTCGATTTTCAGTTTCAGCTCATCGGAATTGGGATCGAGTTTATATCCCAACGGTTCTCCGTGGTTAATATATGTCGTATTCATCGGCTTGTCATACCAGGGCGTTGTCGTTGTCGGATGGGTATACATATACGGCTCCACTTTTGTATACTGAAGCGAGACAGTGGTAAAAGGCGCCCCGGGAACCGCAAGCCGTCCGCCGATCTGCCAGCTGTACATATTCCGATCGAGATGTGAAAAATTATCCTGAAGGAGATTGATTTCATCAATAAAAAACCCACCGTACAATTTCAAATAAGAAGGAACATTAAACCCGAATGTAACACCCAACTGCATATTATCAAAATCACCGATCATATTCTGATATAAAAAAGACATCATGCCCGGGTTCCCGTATCCGAGTTCAAACCTCTTCGGCCATACAACGGAACTACTGATACCGAGATAAGCCCATTGGGTAATAAAAAATTCCGCAAGAGATGCCGTGTATGCATTCTGGAAGTTCATCGAACTCTTTTTTAACCCGTCCGTACTTTCATATTCGAGTACTCCTACAATAAACGACAGATTAAACCAGTCGACCGGATTCAGGTGCATATCGAGGCCCATAAACGGGCGGGCCGTGCCCGAAATCATCAGATTTCCGTCTCCGGGACCCCAATCGCGCCGTATACGGGAAAAATTAAAACGTAATTTTTGATCCCATAAAGACAATGAGAGCTCAGGAAGAATTCGGATTGCACCGGCCGGTTCTTCCGCAAAATGAGAAAAATTATCGGCAGACTTTAAAAGAAACTGATATCCGTCCCAACTTTTAGAGTATGAATAAGGCGCATAGGCTGATGCGTTCAAATCGGTAAGGCCGACACCAATATTAAATCTGTAAGAAAAATATTCGGACAAATCACCCTGTAAATAGAGTTCGAGCCAGTTTTCGGTAGAAAAAACAGCATCGTTATTGAAAGCTCCGAAATCGGCACGGCTTTGCCACGATCCGCCGACTTCGACTGATGTATAAACAGATTTTTTTTCTTTAAAAGAGCCGGCCTCTTCCCCATCTTCTTTGTCTCCGGTTGCGGACGACCCGGAGCCTTCCTCACGGTCGGACTCCTCCGTTGCCGAAGGGTTTTCGGTTGCCTTATCCGGTGCGTATTCCGAATCGTAACGGTAACCGCCGCGCTGATACCAGGGATCGGTTTTTCGGGACTCGAAACGGGCAATTAATCCTTCCGCTGCCGATTTTTCCATAGCCGATATCTGCGGCGAACGAATCATTTCATACAAAGCATCAAGTATGACAGCACGGGAATACGGCTTTGCCGTCGGAAGAGGTGATATATAATTTTTTATCAGTGCATTATCAATAACTTTGTACACGGGATCGTTCAGGGGAACGGAAATATGCTGTTGCGCTAAAAGCGGAACTGCCGAAAGACAAAACAGACATAACAATAATAAATTCTTTTTCATACGCCCATTCTATATAACATTCGTAGGAATTGCAACAAAAAAAGAGTGCCCTCAGGCACTCTTTTGGGATACCGAACCTATTTATTTCTTATTCGGCCGACTCGGCGGCAGCTGTTTCCGTTACGGCCGGTTTCTTTTCGGCTTTTACGGCAGTCTTTTTAGCGGAAGACTTGGCCGGTTTTTCATCCTTCTTCTCTTCCGCACTCTTCCTGTCTACCAGCTCCAAAATTGCCATTTCGGCTGCATCATTCGGACGGAATCCGATTTTCAGAATTCTGGTATACCCGCCGGCTCTTTCTTTCGACCGCACGGCAATGTCGGTAAAAAGTTTTGCCAAAACAGCTTTATCGTTAATGTCCTTCGCAATAATTCTGCGATTGTGGACCGAATCGGTTTTTGCCCGTGTAATCATTTTCTCGGCTGTTCCCTGAACGGCCTTTGCTTTTACGACAGTTGTTTCGATTCTCTCGTATTTGAAAAGCGAAGTAATCAAACTTCTTTTAAGTGCTTTTCGGTGACTTTCTTTTACATCCAATCTTTTAAAACCGACCTTATGCCTCATTGTCTTCTTCCTTACTCATAAATTTTTCGCTGATTTTAACCCCGTTGTAATCGGTCATGCTGAATGACAGACCCCAACTTTTCAGTTTATCCTTGATCTCCTGAAGGGATTTTTTTCCGAAGTTCCGTGTCCGGGCTATTTCATCCTCGGATTTTCGAGTCAGCTCTCCGATTGTCTTAATGTGAGCGTTTTTCAGACAGTTACTGGAGCGGACCGAAAGTTCCAACTCTTCGACCTTTGTATCCAAAAGTTTCTGAATGCGCAGCTCATCCTCATCGATTTTATCCGGATCATTGATAGAACCTTCGTCGAAATTAATAAATGCGGAAAACTGTTCCTTTGCTATTTTTGCTGCTTCGGCAACCGCATCTTCGGGCGTAATCGTTCCGTCCGTTTTGACTGTCAACACCAGTTTATCGTAATCATTGCGATCCCCGACACGGCAGTTCTGAATATCGATGCTGACCTTCTTTACGGGAGAAAACAGTGCATCGACAGGAATTGTTCCGACGATATCGACATATTTGGCATTGATATCCGAAGGAATATAGCCGCGTCCGAAGTCGATATTCAATTCCATTTCGAACCGGGCATCATCCATTAAGGTCATGATTTCCAATTCGGGATTCAATACCTCAACTCCGCTCTGAACAAAATCCGCACCTGTTACATTTTTTGCTCCGGTAAATTCGATTGCAATCGTTTTCTGCTCTTCACTCTCATCCAGTTTAAACCGCAGTTTTTTCAACGCGGCAATAACCTGCGGGGTATCTTCGACAACGCCCGGAATCATTTCGAATTCACTCGAAATCAGATGCTGCTCCCCGTTATCGGAAATACATGTCACACGCAGACCGGAAACAGCATAACCCTGAATCGAAGAAAGTAAAATCCGTCTCAATGAATTGCCGATTGTGACACCGAAGCCTCTTTCAAAAGGATATGCATAAAACACGGTTGTATTGGCATCAAGCAAATTTTTCTCAATGGTAATTTTATCCGGTTTTTTAATCCCTTTTAAAAGGTTTTTCCTTGCCATATTTTACTCCTCAATTTCCCCTTTGGGTACCGATTATCTTGAATACAACTCAACAATCAGGTTCTCTTTGATATCCTCGAGATCCGTAATGTCCGCCCGCTCGGGAATAGCCACAACCGTTCCTTTCAAAGTGTCGGCATCAACATCAACCCAGGAAAAAGATCCCGATTGCGACAACGCCTTCAGACTGTCTTTAATCACAGCCATTTTCTTGCCGGAGGCGGAAATCTCAATCACGTCCCCCTTGCGGACAATATAGGAGGCAATTGTTACACGTTTTCCGTTCACAAGAACATGACCGTGCGAAATAATCTGGCGGGCCTGCTTGCGCGAGGAAGCAAAGCGCATCCGGTAAACAATACTGTCCAGACGGCTTTCCAAAAGAATAATCAGGTTATCACCGGTTTTTCCCGCCTTTTTGGCTGCACGCGCATAGAAAAGACGAAATTGAGCTTCGAGGATTCCGAAAATTCTCTTCAGCTTCTGTTTCTCACGCAGCTGAATACCGTAGTCGGACATTTTTTTGGCTCGGGCTTTTGCATCTTTTCCCGGAGCCGGTCTTTTTTTATTAATAGGGCACTTTGCGGAACTGCATCGTTCCCCTTTCAGAAAAAGTTTCCGTTTCTCGGCTCTGCAATATCGACAACTGGGTCCGGTATATCTTGCCATAGTTCATTCACTCCTTATAAAATTAAACACGACGTGTTTTTTTCGGGCGGCAGCCGTTGTGAGGAATCGGTGTAATATCTTTCATACTCATAACGGTGAGTCCCAGGTTAGCCAAAACGCGAATAGCCGATTCCCGTCCCACACCCGGACCTTTGACAAAAACATTGACGGCGCGCAGACCGTAATCCATCGCCTTTTTGGCGGCTGTTTCCGCTGTCAGCTGAGCGGCATAGGGAGTCGATTTTTTGGCTCCTTTAAAGCCCAGGTTTCCGGCGCTTGCCCAGGAAATGGCATTTCCGTTCAAATCGGTCACAGTGACAATCGTATTGTTAAAAGTGGCCTGAATATAAACGCATCCGTCATAAACGGTCTTCTTCTCTTTTCTTTTTTTCGTTACCTTAGCCAAAGTTACACTCCTCCGAATTACTTCGTTGCCTTCTTCTTATTCGCAACAGTCTTCCGTTTACCTTTACGTGTACGGGCATTTGTTTTGGTCCGTTGTCCGCGCACAGGCAATCCCTTTCGGTGCATCAAACCGCGGTGACAGGCGATATCTTTCAGACGGTTGATGTTCATCGCAATCTGCGTTCTGAGACGACCTTCAATCATATATTCGTCTTCCAGAATCTTCCGCAATGTCGCGATTTCATCGCTGTTCAAATCATCCGCTTTCTTATCCGGATCGATATTTGCTTTCTTGCAAACTTCCAAGGCAATCGTTCGGCCTACACCGTAAATATAGGTCAACGCAATTTTGATACTTTTGTTCGGAATATCAATACCTGCAATACGTACCATTCCCTAAACTCCTATCTCTGTCTCTGCTTATGTTTGGGGTTGTCACAAATAATCCGTACAACACCTTTTCTTTTTATGACTTTGCATTTATCGCAAATTGTCTTAACGCTTGCTCTGACTTTCATAACCAACCTCTTATAAATTTCTTGATCTGATTTTGCCTTTTTTAACAAGGCCTTCCTGATGATGCATTTTCAGATGACCTTCGATCTGACTCATCGTATCCAAATCGACACCGACCATAATCAGAAGCGAAGTTCCGCCCATTAACATTGCTGCTTCAGCCGGAAACCCGAATACGGCCGAAATGATTGTCGGAACGACAGCAATAAAAGCCAAAAACAGCGAACCCGGTAAAATAATCCGGTTCAAAACCCTTGTCAGATACTCCTCGATCTTATCGGAACGGATTCCGGGAATCGAACCGCCGTTTTCGCGAATATTCTTCGAAATCTCCTGCGGGTTCAATGTCACCTGCGTATAGAAATAAGCGAAGAAAATAATCAGCAGACAGTAAAGAATCTGATAAGGGGCTCCGTCGTACCGGAAAAAATTGGCAAGTTTCATAACCCAATCTGTCTGACTTCCCGCCATAAACGAAAGCGGAAAAGTCAAAATGGAAGAGGCGAAAATCACCGGAATAACCCCCGACGGGTTAATTTTAAACGGAATATGCTGACTCTGACCGCCGTAAACTTTCCGACCGACAATGCGGCGTGCATAGTTGACCGGAATCTTCCTCTGTCCCTGCTGTTCGTAAATAACGAGTGCGATAATCACAATATAAATCAGCATGACCAGCAGAAGAACAACAACGTTCAAATCGCCCGCATGAACCTGATCAATCAGCGACTTCACGGCACCCGGCAAACGGGCCGCAATTCCGGCAAAAATAATCAGCGAAATTCCGTTTCCGATTCCTTTCTGTGTAATCTGCTCTCCCATCCACATCAGCAGCAATGTTCCGCATGTCGTGGAAAGAATGGCAATGGCCACAAAACCGGCCATCGGAATCTTCAAGACCTGTTCCTGAAACTGTTCGTTGCCGGCGTAATTGATAATCGTCAAAGCCTGAATAATACAGACAAGAACCGTTCCGTAACGCGAATATCTCTGAATTTTCTTACGTCCGCCTTCCTCTTCGGAAATTTTCTTCAGCTTCGGGAAAACCAGCAACAAAAGCTGCATGATAATCGACATGGAAATGTAAGGCATAATTCCCAAAAGGAAAATGGAAAATCTCTCGAAAGCACCGCCGACAAAGAAGTTCAGATAAGACATCAAATCGATTCCGCCGCTGTTCTGGCTCGTACTGGCAATGAAATCTTTCAATGCATTCACATCGATACCGGGAATCGGAACTACGGATCCCAGCCGGTAAACAACGAGCATGAAAAGAGTAAAAAGAACTCTTTTTCTCAGCTCGCGGATTCTGAAAATCTTTGTAATTGAACTTGACATAATCTATCCCGTTCCTATGTCTCGTCGGTTTCGCAACCGGCACAGGCATCGCAACTTCCGCATCCGCAAAGGACCGAACCGCCGGCTTTTTTGATTTTTTCGGCAGCCGAAGCGGAAACCGCAGGAAGTTTGACATCCAGCTTTTTGGTTACATCGCCGTTACCCAAAAGTTTCACGGCAACGGAAGCCCCTTTTACAAGACCCTTTCCCATCAAAGCTTCGATATCGACAACATCACCGTCGTTAAAGTTTTTCTCCAAATCCTGAAGGTTCACAACTTTATATTCGGTTCTGAACCGCGCATTGGAAAAACCGCGGATGGCAATCCGACGGTACAACGGCATCTGGCCTCCCTCAAAGCCGGGTCTGACACCGCCGCCGGAACGGGCATTCTGTCCGTTGTTACCGCTACCGGATGTTCCGCCTCTTTTGGAACTGCGACCGCGGCCGACGACAATTTTGTTTTTAACGGCTCCCTCGGGAGCTTTCAAATTCATAGACATAATTACACCCTCTCCACTTTGACAAGATGAGAAACTGTACGAACCATTCCGCTGATGGCATCATTCATTTCATGTTCGACAACGGAATTCACTTTACCCAAACCGAGTGCCTTCACTGTTTTGCGGTGATTCGGTTTTGTTCCGATGACACTGCGAACCAAAGTAATTTTTACTTTCTCTGCCATATCATTAACCCCACATATCATTGAGGCTCTTGCCCCGGTTTTTGGCCACTTTTCCGGCATCGAGAATCTGTTCGAGACCGTTAAAAGTTGCTTTTAAAATATTCATACTGTTTTTCGATCCCAGAGATTTACACAAAGTATCCTGAATTCCGAGGGCATCCATAACGGCACGTACCGAACCGCCGGCAATAATACCGGTACCGGGAGCCGCCGGACGAATCAGAACAGACGCACTTTTGTATTTTCCCAGAATCTCGTGCGGGAATGTGTTTCTTTTCAAAGGAATCGAAATCATATTTTTCTTTGCACGATCGACACTCTTTCGAATTGCTTCGGAAACATCGTTTGCCTTGCCGAAACCGTAACCGACGCGACCTTTTCCGTCACCGACAACAACCAGCGCGGAAAACGAAAAGCGGCGTCCGCCTTTCAAAACCTTCGCAACACGATTCAGTTTGACCATTTTTTCAATCAAAATTGTTTCATTATTTTCCATAAAACACAAACCCCTCAGAACCTGATACCGGCACTACGGACACCGTCGGCCAAAGCTTTAATCACTCCGTGATAACGGAACCCGTTCCGATCGAAAACGGCTGCTTCGATATTGAGTGCTTTTAATTTGGCACCCAATGCTTCCCCCAGCTTACCGGCTTCGGCAACTGTCGATTTAACCGTTTTAAAATCCGCCTGTAAATTGTTGACAGCCGCAAGCGTAATACCGTTTGTATCATCAATCGCCTGGACATAAACATACCGGTTACTGCGGTAAACACTCAGACGGGGACGTTCGGGAGTTCCCGAAATATTTTTCCGAATGCTTTTCTTTCTTTTTAATCTCTGTTTTTGCTTCGCAATAATTCTGTTCATACCGCTATCCTATTTCTTGCCTTTACCGCCGGACTTTCCGACCTTTCTGCGTACGAATTCATCGATATAACGAATACCTTTTCCTTTATACGGTTCCGGACCGCGGATAGAACGGATTTCAGCCGCAACCTGTCCGACCTGCTCTTTACTGGGCCCGCTGACGGTGATTTTCGTCTGATTTTCGACAGCAGCCTTAATTCCTTCGGGTAAATCATACCAGAAAGGCGAAGAGTAACCGAGGTTCAAAACCAGTGTATTTCCCTTCAGTTCGGCACGATAACCGACACCCTGAATCTCGAGCGTTTTGGAAAAGCCTTCGGAAACTCCCGTTACCATATTGGCAACCAGAGTCCGGTAAAGACCGTGGTTGGCGCGGTTTTGCTTCGAATCGTCGGCACGCGTTACAGTCAGGACATCACCTTCCTGAAGTAAAGAAATACCGTCTGCGTAATTTTGTGTTAATTCTCCGTTTTTTCCTTTTACAGTAACCGTATTACCGGAAACAGTAACAGTCACTCCCTGAGGAATTTTAATCGGTGTTCTTCCAATACGTGACATAACTCTCTCCTACCAAACGGAACAGATCAATTCGCCGCCGACTTTCTTTTCGGAAGCAATCTTTCCGGAAAACACACCCGACGAGGTGGATACGACAATCGTTCCGAAACCGTTTTTAATTCTGGGCATATCTTTGTATCCGGAATATACCCGCTTACCCGGCTTGGAAATTCTTTCGATTTCATGAATAACGGGGCAATGATTTTCGTCATATTTCAGAAAAACACGAACAAACGCTTTTCCGTCAACCGTTACATTCTGAAAATCTTTTAAATACCCCTCCGACTTCAGAAGCGAGATGACCTCTAATTTCAGTTTAGAAGGAAGAACATCCACTGTCTCGAAGCCGGCACGACTTGCATTTCGCAATTTTGTTAACATATCTGCTACAGGATCAGAAACTGCCATCTGCTTTCTCCTACCAACTCGATTTTGTTACGCCGGGAATCATGCCTTCATTTGCCAATTTACGAAAACAAACCCTGCACATTTTGAATTTACGGATATATCCTCTGGGGCGTCCGCAAATCTGACACCGGTTCACTTTTTGGGTCGAAAACTTCGGCGTCCGCTGCGCCTTAATAATCATCGATTTCTTTGCCATAATTAAGCTCCCTTCTTCCGCAACGGCATACCGATTTTCTGCAACAACGACTTGGCTTCCATATCTGTCTTAGCCGTCGTTACAATAGCGATATTAAACCCGCTGATTTGAGCGATTTTATCGTAATCGATTTCCGGAAAAATAATCTGTTCCTGAATTCCGAGCGAAAAATTACCGTTTCCGTCGAAAGCGTTTGCCTTAACGCCGTGAAAGTCCTTTACACGGGGAAGAGCAATGTTGATCAGCCGATCGAGGAACTCCCACATAATATTTCCGCGAAGCGTTACTTTCGCTCCGATTTCCTGACCCTCGCGAATTTTGAAATTCGCAATCGATTTGCGGGCTCTGGTTTTGACCGCTTTCTGGCCTGTGATCAATTCAAGCTCATTCAATGCCGATTCGAGAAGTTTTTTATCCTGAACGGCTTCACCGCAACCGACGCTCAAAATCACTTTCTCGATACGCGGAACCTGCATGGAAGATTTGTAATTAAATTCTTTCATTAATTCCGGCGCAACCTTCTCACTGTAAAACTTCTTAATTGTCGGAATATAACCTGCCATTATAATACTTCCCCACATTTGCAGCATTTACGGATCTTTTTGTCTCCGTCCATGGCATACTTAATTCGAGTCGGACCGCACTTCTTGCAGTTGATCATAACATTGGAAGCATCAATGGAAGCTTCGATCTCGACAATACCACCCTTGTCCTGCTGGTTTTTCGGACGCATCGCTTTTTTAACAATATTTCTGTCCTGAACGACAACACGACCTTTTTTCGTATCGACCTTTAAGATACGACCGGATTTTCCTTTATCTTTTCCGGCAATAATTGTCACCAAATCATCTTTTTTCAGTTTCATCTTCATTTCCCCTCTTATAAGACTTCAGGTGCCAATGAAACGATTTTGCTGTAATCGGTTTCCCTGATCTCACGGGCAACCGGCCCGAAAATACGTTTTCCTCTCGGATTGCCTGCCGCATCCAAAATAACACATGCATTATCATCAAAACGGATATAGGTTCCGTCGGGACGGCGAATTTCTTTTTTCGTACGGACAATCACAGCCTTAAAGACTTTTCCTTTTTTGACTGCACCGTTCGGCAATGCATCCTTGACGGCGACAACAATCACATCACCGACGGAAGCATAAACACGTTTCGAACCGCCCAGAACTTTGATGCACTGCACCAGTTTCGCTCCGCTGTTATCCGCAACGTTTAAATAGGTTTGCATCTGTACCATAACGACCCCCTATTTCGCTCTTTCGAGAATCTCGACCAGTCTCCAGCATTTTTCTTTGCTGTAGGGTCTCGATTCGATAACTTTGACACGGTCTCCGATATGAGCCGAGTTTGTTTCGTCATGAGCCTTCACTTTTTTTGTGCGGGTCACATATTTTTTGTACAGCGGATGAAGCGTTTTAAAGACAACCGCTACAACAATTGTCTTATCCATCTTATCGCTGACGACGTTTCCGATGAATGTTTTTTTACTGACTGCTGATTCCACAACCGTTCTCCTTACTTCTTCAATCCGATCTGATACGCGTGGATCAGTGTGTTGACTGTCGCAATGTTGCGACGTACTTTCCGCAATTCAATCGGACTTTCCAAATGGCCCGTCACTTTGCTGAACCGAAGGTCCATATGCTTTTTGGCCAATTCTTCCTTTTTGCTCAAAAGCTCTTTATAAGAAAGTTCACTAAACGACGTCTTCATATCTTACTCCGCATCTCTTCGTATGATAAACTGACATTTACAGGGCAGCTTATTGGCGGCAAGCCGCATCGCCTCGCGCGCCAGACTTTCATCGACAGCCGACATTTCAAACATCACCGTACCCGGTTTAACAACGGCAACCCATCCTTCCGGATTTCCTTTTCCGCTTCCCTGGCGTGTTTCGGCCGGTTTTTTTGTATACGGCTTGTGCGGGAAAATGCGAATCCAAACCTTACCGCCTCTCTTAATGTGACGGGTCATTGCAATACGGGCAGCTTCGATTTGTTTGTTGGTAATCCAGTGATTGTCCAAAGACATCAGACCGAATTTTCCGAAAGCAACTGTATTTCCGCGCGTCGCAATTCCTGTCAAGCTCGCTTTATTTCTGAATGTTTTTCTGTGAAGAACCCGCTTCGGACTAAGCATCTCTCTTTCTCCTTGTTGCCGGTTTGTCGTTTCTTACCAGTTCCCCGGCATCTTCTTTCATATCGGTTTTGAAAATCAGACCGTTAAAGATCCAAACTTTAACACCGATTTTTCCGAAAGTGGTATCGGCTTCGGCAAAACCGTAATCGATATCGGCACGAAGAGTATGAAGAGGAATTCGTCCTTCTTTATACTGTTCCATACGCGACATTTCGGCCCCGCCGATTCGTCCGGAAATTTTAATTTTAACACCAAGCGCACCGGCCTGAAGCGCTTTTCCTGCCGACTGCTTTAACACCTTTCGGAAAGCCGCACGGCTTTTCAGCTGTTTGGCCACATTCAGAGCCAGCAGTTGGGCATTGGCCTCGGGTTTTTTAACCTCTTTGATTTTGATGGAAACTTTCTTCGATGTAATCCGGGAAATCTTTCCGGTCAGAACTTCGATATTTTGTCCTTTGGGACCGATCAAAGCTCCCGGGCGGGATGTCTGAAGAAAAACCGTTACTTTCTGCGGCTGTCTGACAATTTCGACATCGGCAATATCGGCCTTTTCGACTTCGGGGCTGTTTAAGATCACCTTTCGAATCTTTAAGTCTTCCAACAAAGTATCTGCATAGTTCCGGGGATCAACGTACCATTTAGATTTCCATGTTTTATTGATGCCCAATCTCAATCCAATCGGATTAACTTTCTGACCCATACTATTCTCCTGCCTTCTTAACTTCATCTACAACCACGGAAATATGGCTCATTCTCTTCAGAAGAAGATCGCGCCGCCCCCGTCCGCGGGCCCAAACCCGTTTCATGCGGGGTCCGTCATTGACCTGAATCTCTTTTACAACCAGCGACTGTTCGTCCAGCATTTTGTTCAAAGAAAGCGCATTGGAACCGGCAGATTTCACAACTTTATAGAGAACGGCCGCCCCTTTTTGCGGCAACGCACTCAAGACAGCCAAAGCATCCGTGTACGGCTGATTTCTTACGATATCGGCGACACGGCGAACCTTTGACGGCGAAATCATTAAAAATTTAGCATGTGCTACATAACCTTTTTTCTCAGCCATTATTTCTTCCTCGCTTTTTTGTCAGAACCGGCATGCCCTCTGAACAGACGTGTCGGAGAAAATTCTCCCAGTTTGTGTCCGACAAGGTTTTCTGTCACATAAACCGGAACCCAGCTTTTACCGTTGTATACGGAAATAGTAAACCCGACCATATCGGGAATGATTGTGGAGCTGCGGGAATAAGTTTTAATCATCTTCTTCTCGCCGGCACTGTTCATTTCACCGACTTTTTTGAACAAGTTCTTATCTACATAAGGTCCTTTCTTTATCGATCTAGCCACTGTTCTGCTCCTACTTTCTTCTTGTTACAATGAACTTACCCGAAGGTTTCTTTCGGCTTCTTGTTTTGTATCCCTTCGTCGGAACACCCCACGGAGTAACGGGGTGACGTCCTCCGGAAGTCTTTCCTTCACCACCGCCATGGGGGTGATCAACCGGGTTCATAACAACACCGCGAACTTTCGGCCGGCGTCCGAGCCAACGGGAACGTCCCGCCTTACCGAACGAAACATTCATCGAGTCTTCATTTCCGATCGTACCGATTGTGGCGATACATTTTTTGAAGACCATTCTCATTTCTCCGGAAGGCATCTTCAGGGTCACGTAATCTCCTTCTTTTGCGGCAACAAGAGCACCGCATCCGGCCGAACGGACCAACTGAGCACCCTTTCCGTACTGAAGTTCGACATTATGAACGGTAATACCGATCGGAATGAATTCCAAAGGAAGGCAGTTTCCGACCTCAATCGGAGCATCCGCCCCGCTGATAACCGTCATGCCGACCGTCAGTCCTTTCGGTGCGACAATGTATCTTTTTTCTCCGTCGACATAAAAAATCAGCGCAATATTGGCAGAGCGGTTCGGATCATATTCGATGGAAGCCACTTTTCCCGGAACGCCGAATTTATCGCGTTTGAAATCGATTACACGATACAGTCTTTTATGTCCGCCTCCGCGTCGTCTTACGGAAATACGTCCGCCGGCTCCCCGTCCGGCTTTTTTATTCAGCCCTTTCGTCAAACTTTTTTCAGGAGCATTTACCGTCATATTCTCTTCGTTATATGTCAATGTCGTCATATAACGGCGGGACGGCGTTGTCGGTCTGTAACTTTTAATTCCCACAGTCTTCCCCCTTATACGCCTTCAAAAACCGAAATCCGGTCACCTTTTGCCAAGGTCACGATCGCCTTTTTCCACTGAGGGACAGTTCCCGATGTTTTTCCGGACCGGGTTCGGCGGGTTTTTGTTTTCGCCTTTACGGTTACAATGTTGCAGCTTTCGGGTTTAACCGAAAAAAGCTTGTAAACAGCATCCATCACCTCAAATTTATTCGCGGAATCATGAACGCGAAACGCATATTTCGCACGAACACCTTCTTTCATGAGGTTCGTTTTTTCCGTTAAAACCGGCTCAATTATAATCTGATCTGCTCTCACAATATCAACCCTATTCCTTCGCTGCATAAAAATCATTCAGATTTTTTACAGCCGTTTCCAATACGATCAATTTTTCCGTATAAAAAAGATCATGCGCATTCAGACGATTGTAAGCCATATAATTCACCCAGGGAATATTTCTGGCACTTCTTTTCAGCATCAAATCATCGTCTTTAAGAATGATCATCGTTTTCGATTCCGGGGAAAAATTTTTCAGCAGTGCGACCAGATCTTTTGTTTTTCCGCTCTCAATCGAAAAATCTTCGATAATTGTCATTCTGTCTTCTCTGTTGATTTGAGAGAGGATAGAACGGACAGCCAGCCTTTTTTCTTTTTTAGGCATCGAATAAGAATAGTCACGGGGTTTGGGCCCGAAAACAATTCCGCCTCCGACCCACACCGGCGAACGGCGACGTCCCGAACGGGCGCGACCGGTCCCTTTTTGCTTCCACGGTTTGGAAGTCGTTCCTTTTACTTCCGATCGGGTTTTCGTACAGGCCGTACCGACCCGCTTGTTGGCATTTTCGTTTCGAATCGCATAATATACGGAACCTTCGGAGTATTCCGCGTTGAACACGTAATCATTCAACTCGATTGTTCTTAATTCAGTTCCGTTAACAGAGTATACTTTTCCTTCCATTTCCGCTGCCCCTATTTTTTAATTGCCTCACGCACAAACACGAGACCGTTCGCGTAACCGGGGACGGCGCCTTTTACCAAAAGAACACCTTTTTCCGTATCCACTTTAACAACACGCAAATTTAAAACCGTCACACGCTCGCTTCCCATGCGTCCGGCCATCTTCCGGCCTTTTTTTGTCGTACCGGGAGTCGTAGCGGCACCGGTACCGCCGAGAGCTCTGTGAAATTTCGAACCGTGCGTTTTGCGACCTCCGCCGAAACCGTGGCGTTTCATCGCACCCTGAAAACCTTTTCCTTTGGAAATACCGATAACATCGACATAGTCGGTATCGGAAAAAGCTTCGACAGTCAGTTTATCACCGACATTCGCATCCAAATCAAAATCCCGGCATTCGATCAGATATTGGGTCGGCTCAATGCCTTCGGGGAACTGCCCCGCATACGGTTTTGTCGTCCGGCTTTTCTTTCTCACGCCCGACCCCAACACACAGGCATCATAGCCGTTTTTTTCTTCATTTCTTAACGCAACAACATAGTTATCTTCAATCTGAAGCACAGTTACGGGCGTCACTTTTCCCGCTTCGTCAAAAACTTGTGTCATTCCGATTTTTTTGCCGATCAATCCAAGCATCTTATTTTCCTCTATTGTTTGATCTCGACATCCACACCGGCAGGCAGTTCCAGTTTCATTAACGCCTCTACCACTTTCTGATCCGGATTATAAATATCAATCAATCTTTTATGAGTTCTCATCTCAAACTGTTCTCTTGCTTTCTTATTGACATGCGGAGAACGAAGAACCGTAAATTTTTCGATTTTCGTAGGAAGAGGAACCGGTCCGGAAAAATCGGCCCCGACCTTATCAACCGTATCGACAATCGATTTTGCACTCACATCAATCAATTCAATATCAAAACTTCTCAAGCGTACGCGAATTTTATCTTCTGCCGCTTTTCCGTTTGTTGCTTTCGCTGCCATCATTCCTCCTGAATAAATAGTCCTGCTCTTTCAAGCAGGACTATTCCTCGCTAATACCCGTATTATTCGATAATTTCGGTTACCTGACCGCTGGCAACAGTTCTTCCGCCTTCGCGGATAGCCAGACGCAAACCTTTCTCCATCGCAATCGGGTGGATCAGTTCAACCGTCAATTCGACATTGTCACCGGGCATAACCATCTGCTTGTCGGCAGGAAGTGTTACGGAACCGGTAATATCGGTTGTTCTGAAATAGAACTGCGGGCGATATCCGTTAAAGAACGGGGAGTGGCGTCCGCCTTCTTCTTTGCTCAGAACGTAAAGAGCGGCTTTAAATTTCGAGTGCGGAGTAATCGTACCCGGTTTTGCCAAAACCTGTCCTCTCTGAACAGCTTTCTTGTCGATACCGCGCAACAGAGCGCCGACGTTATCTCCGGCCTGAGCTTCATCCAACAATTTGTTGAACATTTCGATACCGGTACAGACGGTTTTCTGTGTTTCTTTGATACCGACGATTTCCAGCTCGTCGTTCAGATGCAGAGTACCGCGCTCGACACGACCCGTAACAACAGTTCCGCGACCCTGAATCGAGAAAATATCTTCGATCGGCATCAGGAACGGTTTGTCAACATCACGTTCGGGAAGCGGGAAGTAAGCATCCATTGTATCCAGCAATTCCTGAATGCATTTTGTTTTTTCGGGATCATCCGGATGGCTCATCGCTTCGAAAGCCGAACCTTTGATGATCGGAGTATTTTCGTCATATCCGAAGCTGGTCAGGATTTCCTGAATTTCCATTTCGACAAGTTCGACCAAATCGGGATCGGCAAGATCCATTTTGTTCAGGAAAACAATCAGCTTGGGAACACCGACCTGGCGGGCCAGCAGAATGTGCTCGCGGGTCTGGGGTTCGGGACCGGAATCGGCAGCACACAAAATAATCGCGCCGTCCATCTGAGCCGCACCGGTAATCATGTTTTTAATGTAGTCGGCGTGACCCGGGCAGTCGACGTGAGCATAGTGTCTGGCCGGTGTTTCGTATTCGACGTGACGTGTGTTAATGGTGATACCGCGCTCTTTTTCTTCCGGAGCGTTATCGATATCCTCATACTTCATGACCTTACCGCCGTTTTTGATCGCGCAGTACTGGGAAATAGCTGCGGTCAATGTCGTTTTACCGTGGTCAACGTGTCCGATTGTACCTACGTTAATGTGCGGTTTCGTTCTTACAAACTTATCCTTTGCCATCTCTTTCCTCCAAGACAAAATAAGTGATTCTATACTTAGCAGAATTTCTGCTTTTTTCACATAACCGAGACTGTATTATCGAAAATATTGTGGGGGATGATCTCTTTATGAAAGAGACTCTCCACCTAATTATCCTCGCCAGAACGGCCGGTTAACCGGTTTGGACAGTCCGATGTTTGAAATAATACACAAATCCCCTGTTAAAGTCAAGGGATTTGGCAGATTTTATTTTCAGAAACGATAATGACTGAAAGCTTTGTTTGCTTCGGCCATTCTGTGCGTATCTTCTTTTTTCTTAAAAGCGGCACCTGTCGAATTGGACGCATCCAGGAATTCGGCGCAAAGTTTTTCGGACATCGTTTTTCCGCTTCGCGCTCTGGCTGCCTTAATAACCCAACGCATAGCAAGGGCTTCCTGCCGCTTCTCGTCAATCGCGACCGGAACCTGATAAGTCGAACCGCCGACACGACGCGACTTGACCTCAATCTGCGGTTTGACATTGTCGATTGCTTTCAGAAAAACATCCAGCGGCTTATCGTTACCCTTTTCTTTCAATAAATCCAAAGCCCCGTAAATGTTTTTATAACTGACTGTTTTCTTTCCGTCCAGCATCATGCGGCCCACAAAGCGGGAAACAACCGCGTTGCCGTAAATCGGATCTGCCTGTACGTTTTTTTCTTTTGTATTTCCGGTCTTACCCATATTTCTCTACCCTTATGCCTTCGGCTTTTTACTTCCGTATTTACTTCTTCCCTGTTTGCGGTCATTGACACCCAATGTATCTTTTGCACCGCGAATAATATGATAACGCACACCGGGAAGGTCCTTGACTCTTCCGCCGCGGAGCAGAACAACGGAGTGCTCCTGCAGGTTGTGTCCGATACCCGGGATATAAGCCGTTACTTCGATTCCGTTCGACAAACGAACCCTGGCCACTTTACGCAAAGCCGAGTTCGGCTTTTTGGGAGTCATTGTCATAACACGCACACACACACCGCGTTTCTGAGGACAGGCGTCCAACGCCGGCGATTTACTCTTTTTCTTTGCTTGTTCTCTACCTTTTCTAACCAACTGGTTTATTGTAGGCATTTCTATCTCCTAATTAAATATAAATCATCCACTATTGCGGATTTTAAAATAACAAATTCGACAGGGCTTGTCAACCCGTTCCCGTCAATTTTCGGACAAATCCTCGTCATCGGCAACTTCGGTCTCGAATTCCTCGAAGCGGTCAAATTCACTGTCCAAATCGTCGAAATCATCATCGATATCGAGACGACCGTCCATAATATTCTTGACCGATTCGTCGAGATTCTTTAACGACTCGTCAACCAATTTGACATCACGATAAACACGGTTTCCGGTTCCCGCCGGGATCTTGTGTCCGATAATGATGTTCTCTTTCAAACCTCTCAGTTCGTCCGTGCTTCCGGCAATAGCCGCATTGGTCAGCACTTTCGTTGTTTCCTGGAAGGATGCGGCCGACAGGAAGCTGTCGATACTCAAAGCCGCACGGGTAATTCCCAACAGCAACGGCTTGGCTACGGCCGGCTGACCTCCCTTCTTGATAACGCGCTGATTCTCTTCGAAGAAGCGGAACTTATCGACCTGCTGTCCGTAAATAAAATTGGTATCCCCGACAGCGACAATTTCGACACGTCTCATCATCTGACGGATAATAACACCGATGTGTTTATCATTAATATTGACACCCTGCAAACGATAGACGGCCTGGATTTCGTTCATCAGGAAGCGCTGAAGTTCGTTTTCTCCCAGAATTTCCAAAATATCGTGCGGTTCGATACTTCCGTCACACAGCTGCTCGCCGGCTTCGACCAGGTCTCCGTCGCGCACCAGCAGGTGTTTGTCCATCGGAATCTGATGTTTGTATTCTTTTCCGAAACGGTCGACAACAATCACGACACGCTTCTTTTTCACGCTCTCGCCGAATCGGACCGTACCGGTAATCCGCGAAAGAACGGCAGGATCTTTCAAAGAGCGCGCTTCGAACAATTCGCCGACACGGGGCAGACCGGAGGTGATATCCATCGTCTTTCCGCTCTCTTTCAGAATTTTGGCAAGGAAACGTCCCTTTTCCACCTTGTCGCCGTCCTGAACATTCAGGTAGGCGCCTCCCGGAAGGTAATATTCTCCGAGAATATTACCGTCATCATCCGTAATCAGCAGCTTGGGTTCGACATCCTCGTAAATGTCGGTGATTTTATATTCGATATTGCCCGTATCGTCATTAATTTCTTCTTTTAATGTCGATCCCTGAACAATTCCTTCGAATTTGATCGTTCCCGCCTGCTCGGCAATAATCGGTTCCGAGAACGGGTCGAATGTCGCAATCGAATCACCGGCTTTGATAATATCGCCCTCTTTTGCAAGCAGCGTCGATCCCGTTCTGATCTCGATTTTCTGTTCCTGAGCCAACAGCATCAGAAGAGATCCGTCGATGTGTACATAGCCGTTTTCGGCAGCTGTCACCGTCTGTCCGTCTTCGTTGTAAATCGGCATACCGATTGTCACCTTCTGTCCTTCGCGAACCAGCAGCTCGGCAGTCGGTTTCAACGTAAACTGTGTAATAATTTTATGAACGCGCAGATTTCCTTTTCTGGCAAACAGGACCGATCCGTCGGCCGCTTCGACACGGGTTCCGTTAATCACACTGACAACAACCGGATATTTGAGACTGATACGGTTCTCTTCGCTGATCTTCGTTGCCGCACCTCCGATATGGAAGGTTCTCATCGTCAGCTGCGTTCCCGGCTGACCGATGGACTGTGCCGCGATAATACCGACCGCCTCACCGATATCGACCGTTTTATTATTGGCCAAATTCCGTCCGTAACACATCTTACAGACGCCGTGTTTTGCCTCGCATGTCAAAACCATGCGGATCTTGACTTTCTCGATTCCGACCGCCTCAATGGTCGATGCAATCTCTTCCGTAATTTCCTTGTTGGCTTCGACGATAATCTCACCCGTAATCGGATGTCTGACATCCTCAATCGGGAAACGCCCGACAATTCTGTCTCTCAGCGACTCGACAATATCCTCGCCGTCTTTCAGAGCCGATGTTTCGACACCGTTAATCGTACCGCAGTCCTCTTCGTTAACGACCACATCCTGTGCGATATCGACAAGACGCCGCGTCAGATATCCGGCCTCAGCCGTCTTCAGCGCCGTATCGGCCAAACCTTTACGGGCACCGTTTGTCGAAATGTAAAATTCGATAACCGAAAGTCCCTCCTTGAAGTTGGAACGGATCGGCAGGTCGATAATTTCTCCCGAAGGTTTGGCCATCAAACCGCGCATACCGGCCAACTGACGAATCTGAGTCCGGGAACCCCGCGCTCCGGAGTGAGCCATCATGAAGACCGGGTTGAATCCGTCATTCGTTTCGCTCAATGTTTTCATCAGCGTATTGGTCAAATCTTCGTTTGTCTTACTCCATTCCTCGACAACACGGTTATAACGCTCTTCCAGAGTAATATGTCCCTGGATATACTGCTGCTGAATTTTTTCGGTTTCACGGTTAGCCGTATCAATCATTTCCTTTTTTTCCCGAGGAATAATGATATCATCGATACTGATCGTTGCCCCGAAAATGGTCGCATATTTATATCCGGTATCCTTAATCGAATCGAGCATCTCGATAGTCACCGCCGATCCGAATTTTTTGAATACATCGCCGATGAAGATCTTCAGTTCTTTATCACCGAGAGTCTTGTTGATGAAAGGAACTTCTTTCGGCATCGCCATGTTGAAGACAATCCGTCCGGGCGTTGTTTCGATCATTTCACCGTCGACCAGACATTTGATTTTGGCGTGATAGCTGATACAGTCGGTTTCGGCCGCCAGCACCACCTCGTCCTGATCATAGTAAACCTTGCCTTCTCCTTTCACTCCCGGTTTATCTTTTGTCAGATAATAAATTCCGAGAACCATATCCTGAGACGGAAAAACAATCGGCGAACCGTTGGCCGGGTTCAGAAGGTTATTGGCCGACAGCATCAGCGTCCAGCATTCGATTTGCGCCGCCTGAGTTAAAGGCAGGTGCACCGCCATCTGGTCTCCGTCGAAGTCGGCGTTAAAGGCGTGACAGACAAGCGGATGCAGGCGAATCGCTTTTCCTTCCACCAAAACCGGCTCGAACGCCTGAATACCCAAGCGGTGAAGGGTCGGCGCACGGTTGAGCATCACCGGATGTTCTTTTACCACCTCGTCCAAAACCGCAAAGACTTCGGCATCTTCCTGCTCGACCAGCATTTTGGCTTTCTTGACATTGAAAACAACACCGCGGTCGACCAGCTTCTTAATCAGGAACGGCTTGTACAGTTCCAACGCCATTTTTGTCGGAATTCCGCACTGATGCAGCCGCAACGTCGGACCGACAACGATAACCGAACGACCCGAATAGTCGACACGTTTCCCCAAAAGGTTCTGGCGGAAACGACCCTGTTTACCGCGAAGCATATCGGAAAGAGACTTTTTCGGACGACCGTTTGCCGCCGTCGTTTTTTTCTTCGAATTATCAAAAAGAGCGTCCACCGCTTCCTGAAGCATCCGTTTTTCGTTGCGGACAATAATATCCGGTGCATGGAGATCCAGCAGCTTCTGAAGACGTCCGTTACGGGTTATCACTTTGCGGTAAAGATCATTCAGGTCGGATGTCGCGAAACGTCCGCCTTCCAGCTGCACCATCGGGCGCAAATCGGGCGGAATAACCGGAATCACATCGAGAATCATCCATTCCGGTTTGTTTCCCGAGTCACGGAAATTTTCAACAATTTCGATTCGCTTGACCAGGCGTTTTTCCGCCTTCGCTCCTTTCTGAATCATCTGGGCACGCAATTCGATAGCCAGCTTTTCGAGATCGAGCCCTTTTAACAGTGTCCGAATTGCCTCGGCTCCCATATCGGCCGTAAAATTCATTCCGTAGCGGGCCCGGCATTCGTTCATCTCGGCTTCCGTCAAAAGCTGAAGCTTTTTCAAATCGGTATCTCCGGGATCCGTAACAATGTACTTTTCGTAGGCCAAAACCGATCGCAGATCGTTGGAATTTAAATCCAACAGCAGAGCCATTCTCGACGGAGCCGTGCGGTAATACCAGATATGCGCCACGGGAGAAGCCAATTCGATATGCCCCATTCTTTCACGGCGCACTTTAAAATGTGTAACCTCGACACCGCAGCGGTCGCAGACTACCCCTTTATAACGAATCGATTTAAATTTTCCGCAGTAACATTCCCACTCTTTCGTCGTTCCGAAAATCTTTTCGCAAAAAAGACCGTCGCGTTCCGGTCTGAGTGTCCGGTAATTGATCGTTTCCGATTTCTTGACTTCGCCGCAAGACCAAGCCCGAATCTTTTCCGGAGAAGCCAAAATGATTTTCATTTTATCAAAATCCTGCATATCTTCCATCGATTTTTTCCTTATTAAAACAGGGTTGACTGTCGATTAATCAGTTCTTCGTCACGTTCCGTGAGAGGGACCAGCTTCCCGTCCGCATCGTAAATCATGATATCAAGCGCCAATCCGCGCAGCTCCTGCACCAAAACATTAAACGATTCGGGAGTATCGGCCGTCGAGTTCGGTTCTCCCTTGACAATCGCTTCGTAAATTTTGGTACGTCCGTTCATGTCGTCGGACTTGATCGTCATCAGCTCCTGCAATGTATTCGAAGCTCCGTACGCTTCCAAAGCCCAGACTTCCATCTCTCCCAACCGCTGACCGCCGAACTGAGCCTTTCCGCCCAACGGCTGCTGCGTTACCAGCGAATAAGGACCGGTACTCCGTGCATGCATTTTGTCATCGACCAGGTGGTTCAGCTTAATCATATACATGACACCGACAAAAACATCATTTTTAAACGGTTCTCCGGTTTTTCCGTCATACAGGGTGATTTTGGAACTTTCGGGCAATCCGGCTTCCTTCAGTTTGGCCCGAATCTGCTCATCGGACGCCGACTGGAAAACAGGAGTCGAATACCACTCTTTCAGTTTGAGACCGGCCCAGCCGAGCTCGGTTTCCAGCAGCTGACCGAGGTTCATACGGGACGGAACACCCAGCGGGTTCAGACAGACATCCAGCGGCGTTCCGTCGGCCATGTACGGCATTTCTTCGACAGGCAAAACACGGGAGACAACACCTTTGTTTCCGTGACGTCCGGCCATCTTGTCACCTTCACGCAATTTCCGTTTAACGGCCACCAGAACCTTGACCACCTCGTTGACACCGGGACTCAATTCGTCGCCGTTGTTTTTGCTCAACCGCTGAACATCGACAACAATTCCCTGCGATCCGTGAGGCACCCGCAAAGAGGTATCTCTTTTCTCTTTGGCTTTTTCGCCGAAAATCGCATTCATCAGCTTCGATTCCGGCGTCGACTCACCGTCGGCTTTCGGACTGACCTTACCCACCAGAATATCGCCGGACTGAACTTTTGCTCCGATACGGATGATTCCTTCCGCATCCAGATTCTGAAGCGCTTTATCTCCGACATTGGGAATATCGCGGGTAATCAGCTCGGGCCCCAGTTTCGTTTCACGCACTTCCATCGGGAATTCTTTGATGTGAATCGAAGTAAAAACATCGTCCTGAACAATCCGCTCGCTGATCAAAATCGCGTCCTCGTAGTTGTATCCGTTCCACGGAACAAATCCGACCAGCACATTGCGACCCAGCGCCAGTTCCCCGTCATCGGTTGCCGGACCGTCCGCCAAAACAGACCCTTTGACAACCTTTTCCCCGACTGTCACAACCGGTCTCTGATTGAAACAGGTATCCTGGTTTGTCCGTGTATATTTCTGCAAAGGATAAACCAGATTGGCTCCGCCCTCTTTCGGCTTCACTTCGACCCGGTCTGCGGATGCATAAACCACTTCACCTTCGACTTTCGATTTCAGCAGAACGCCCGAATCGAAAGCTGTTTTTCTCTCCATTCCGGTACCGACAATCGGCGTTTCGGGAAACAGAAGAGGAACGGCCTGCCGCTGCATGTTCGATCCCATCAGAGCGCGGTTTGCATCGTCATGCTCCAGGAACGGAATCAGCGATGTCGCAACCGAAATGACCTGTTTCGGCGAAACGTCCATAAACTGAATTTCGCGGGGTTCCTTCGAAACATAATCACCTTGCTTCCGGCAGGAAACAAATTTCTCGACAAACGATCCGTCGGGATTCAGCTTTGCGTTGGCCTGAGCGACAACATATTTATCCTCATCCATTGCGGAAAGATATTCGATCTCATCGGTTGCCTTTCCGTCGACGACCTTCCGGTACGGTGTTTCCAGAAAACCGTAATCATTCACTTTCGTGTAGTTCGACAAAGAAACAATCAGACCGATGTTCGGACCTTCCGGCGTTTCAATCGGACACATACGTCCGTAATGGGTGTAGTGAACGTCGCGGACTTCGAATCCGGCTCTGTCGCGGGTCAAACCGCCCGGTCCCAAAGCATTTAAACGCCGTTTATGAGTCAGCTCCGACAGCGGGTTGACCTGATCCATGAACTGCGACAGCTGGCTCGAACCGAAAAATTCGTTCAAAGCCGCCATAACAGGTTTGGTCGACAGAATGTCCTGAGGTTTGATGGTATCGGTCTGATCTTTGGAAGACATTTTTTCCCGCACATGACGTTCGACTTTGACAAAAGCGGTTTTCAGCGCGTTTGTCAGCAATTCTCCGACACTGCGGATTCGTCTGTTCCCCAAATGATCGATATCGTCGACGGAAGCATCTCTCTCGAAAACGCGAATGAGATATTTCATGGTCGCGACAACATCATCTTTTGTCAGACACGCCTCATTAATAGGAAAATCGAAATCGAATTTTTTATTCAGCTTATAGCGTCCGACTTTTCCCAAATCGTAGCGGCGTTTCGAGAAAAACATATCGGACAAATCTTTTTCCGCATTCTCGAATGTAATCGGTTCGCCCGGCATTAAAACATTGTAGACGGTCGTCAAAGCTTCATTCTTTGTCATCTCATCAAATTCGCCGTCTTTTGCCGTGTATTTAACCGATTCTTTTTCAAAACAGTTGATAACGATTTTCGAATTCAGAGATCCGGGAGCTTCGAAATCGATTAAGGAAATTTCCTTAACCCCGAATTCGATCAATTCCGATATATCGTGTTCGTGAATTTTATCGCCGGCTCTGAACAGCTTAACCTCTTCCCCGTCCTTCTCGCAAACAACCGCATCGGCCAACACGCGGTCAATCAAAGCAGCGTTTTTTTCGTGATCTCCGTAAACCTTGACCGTTTCCGTTTTGTAGAAGGCATCGATAATCTTCTTGCGGGAATCGTAACCGATTGCCCTGAGAAAAATCGTTCCCAAAATCTTTTTCTTGCGGTCGATTTTCGCATAAATCAGATTTTTCTTCGCATCGATTTCGAATTCCAGCCAGGAACCGCGGTAAGGAATAATCCGCGAAGAATAAATTCCGCCTTCGTAATTAAAAATGACACCGGGAGATCGGTGAATCTGACTGACAACAACGCGTTCGGCACCGTTAATAATAAACGTACCGCGATCTGTCATCAGCGGAATATCGCCCATATAAATTTCTTTTCTGCGAATTTCTCCCGTTTCCAAAAATGCAATATCGATAGTGGCCCGAATCGGAATCTGATAAGTCTGCCCCTTGACTTTGCACTCGTTTTCCGTGAATTTTATATTCTGTTCGTCAAAACGGTAAGAGACATAGCGCATTTCGATATCTCCGTTCTGACTTTTAATGGGGAATGTGCTCTGAAAGACATCTTCCAACCCCTGCCGTTCCGGCTTTTTTCCCGCCGCAATGACATCTCTCTGCAAAAACTCTTCATATGATTTCAACTGGATATCGATAAGATTCGGAAGTTCCATGACATCTTTGAAATCTTCACCAATATAAGTTCGCTTAACCGGTGCCTTTCCCTTTGCCATTTTTTACCGCCCCCTTATATACACAGACAGTCTATCTCCGCCGAACCGGGAGATAAACTGATATATTCAAATTTAACTGTCTGATAAAAAGATTTTTTCAATTTTGTGTCCGAAAAAACAGAAATTCTTCCGCCCGGAAGGGCGGAAGAATGAAAATTATTTAACCTCGACTTTGGCACCGGCTTCTTCGAGTTTCGCTTTAAGAGCGGCAGCATCTTCTTTGGATATGCCTTCTTTAACAGCTTTTCCGCCGGCTTCGACAAGGTCTTTTGCCTCTTTGAGGCCCAATCCGCTGACTTCACGGACGACTTTAATGACATTGATTTTTTTCGCTTCATCGAAAGAAACCAGAATGACATCAAATTCGCTTTTTTCTTCGGCAGCAGCGGCAGCAGCACCGGGTGCGGCACCACCGGCAACAACAGCTACGGGAGCAGCGGCAGTTACACCGAATTTTTCTTCCATGGCTTTGATCAAATCAGCCACTTCCAAAACCGTCATGTTAGCGATTGCTTCTAAAATTTCTTCTTGTGTAGCCATATTCTCTTCCTCCTGTTATTAAGATATTTTTACAGCGATAGCATGGTACAAATTGAAGACTAACGCTGCAGTTTCCGTTATAAGGCGGCTTATTCCTCTCCCGCCAGTTTCTTTCTGTACGCCTCGAGTACGTAAACAACATACTGTACGGGCGCTTTCATGGTTCCCATCAACGACGCAATCAGCTCGTTCTTTGTCGGGAGCTTCGAGTAGGCTTCCATCTTTGCCGGGTCGAAAATCTCTCCGTCAATGATTCCGCCTTTCACTTCCAGCGGCATCGTTTTGGCCATTTCGAAAAGCACCTTGACGGCAGGCATTGTCTCTCCGTCAACATAACAAATTGCGGTCGGTCCTTTTAAAAGATCGTCGACTTCCGGAGTTTCCAGCGATTTCAGGGCAATTCTGGCAAAATTGTTTTTCACAACGCGGAAAACAGCCTGATTGGCCCGCAACTGTTTCCGAAGCTCGGTTATCTGCTCGACAGACATCCCGCGGTAATCGGAAAAAATAAAATCACTGTGTCCTTTCAGTTCCTCTGTCAGGGAAGCAACGGATTCTTTTTTATATTCCTGAATTTTCACTTCGCGCTCTGCCATTTCCTCTCTCCTTACATTCTGTCATTGAAGTCGACTTTGACTCCGGGACCCATTGTCGACGAAACGGCAACACTTTTTACAAAATCGCCCTTCACATCGGACGGCCGTTTTTTCTTGATTTCTCCCATAACCAGACGGACATTCTCCGCAACCTGTTCGGGATTCATCGAAACTTTTCCGACAGACAGGTGAACGACACCCGTTTTGTCATTCCGGAACTCGACACGACCCTGCTTCAGCTCTTTAATGGCTCCGGCAACATCCATTGTGACGGTTCCCGTTTTCGGGTTCGGCATAATACCGCGTCGTCCCAACACGGGTCCCAACCGACCGACATCTTTCATCATATCGGGGGTCGCCACAACAATATCGAAATCAAGCCAGCCGCCCTGAATCTTCTGCACCAAATCGATGTCTCCGACATAAGCCGCCCCGGCCTGCTGAGCCTCGGTTGCTTTTTCGCCTTTCGCAATAACGAGAATCCGTTTTTCGGCCGCAAACTGATTCGGCAAAACCACGGTATCGCGAACCGACTGACCTTTTTTCAGGTTAAGTTTGACGGACAGCTCGACCGTTTCGTCAAATTTCGCGTAAGCCAGATCTTTCACCAGTTTGACAGCTTCGCCCAATTCATAGCGTTTCTGCTTATCGTATTTGGCCGCCGCCGCTTTGTATTGTTTTCCTCTGCGCATATTAATCCTCCACCTCTACGCCCATGCTGCGGCATGTTCCGGCGATAATCTTCATGGCGGCATCAATATCGTTGGCATTGATATCCGGCATTTTCAGCTCTGCCAGTTCTTTCAGTTTTGCACGGGAAATCTTTCCGACTTTCTCTTTTTTGGAATTCGCACTGGCCGTTGTCAGCCCGAGCGCTTTCTTAATCAGAACAGCCGCCGGCGGTGTTTTCGTAATAAACGTAAACGACTTATCGGCATACGCGGTGATAACAACCGGAATAATCAAACCCGGTTCCATGTTTTTTGTTTTGTCATTGAACTGCTGACAAAATTGAGGGGCAGACACCCCGTGAGGACCCAGCGCGGGACCAACCGGAGGCGCCGGTGTGGCTTTCCCTGCGGGAACTTGCAGCTTAATCACTGCCGTGACTTTTTTCGTAGCCATATTCTATACTCCTTATGGTACAAGCGTCCGAAACGGACTCCCATTTCCACCAAAACGCGATCAGATCTTTTCGACCTGAGTAAAATCAACTTCGACCGGCGTTGAACGACCGAAAATACCGACGGAAACCCGCAGGCGGCCTTTTTCCTGATTGACTTCCGTAATTTTTCCCGAAAAAGTATCGAAAGGACCGGCGATAATTTTCACCTGCTCGCCTTCTGCAAAATCCTGCTTCAGTCTGACCGACTTGTCCGCTTTTATATCTCCCGTTTTCTGCAAAACGGTTCTGGCTTCTTCCGCGGGAATCGCATTGGGCTTCTGACCGCGAACCGTCGTCCCCAAAAACCCCATAACACCGTTAATCCGGCGGATCTTGGAAACAACCGATTTCCATGTCAAATCGGACAAATCCATTTCGACAAGCATATATCCCGGTAAAAACTTTCGGTTAACGGTCCGTTTTTTTCCGTTTCGGATTTCGACAACCTCTTCCAACGGAATTTTTACATCAAAAACGGATTCTGCCAGTTCGGAATCTTCTTCAATCAGTTTTTTAAGGGCGTATTCAACTTTGGCTTCATATCCGGAAAGAGCGTGAAGCACATACCAGCCGCGCGCCATTTTTACATTCCCCCCGTCAGCCACTTGCCGGCGAGAACATCGGCAACCAGTTTCGAAGAGAGAAAGTCGATACAAAAGAGAAAAACGGCAACAACCGCAATCGAAATAATAACGATTTTGGTATTTTCCATCACCGACTCGCGTGTCGGCCACACGACTTTCTTCAACTCACTGTAGCATTCTTTAAAGAAATTGATGATTTTTTTCATAAAAACCTCTTTCCTTTATAATACAGGTCAGGAAGGAATCGAACCCTCATCCACGGTTTTGGAGACCGTTGTACTGGCCGTTGTACTACTGACCTAAAGGATTATTTTATCTTTGTTTCCTTGTGAAGAGTATGCTTCCGGTCAAATTTGCAGTATTTGCTGAATTCAAATTTGCCTGTCGTGTTCTTCCGGTTTTTCTGAGTTGTATAATTGCGGCGGCCGCACTCTTCACACTTCAAAGCGACCAGCTCAACATTTCCCTTTTTCTTCTTTGCCATAACCATTCTCCTGAAAATCTTACGATTTATTCGTTATTGAAGAAGCCCCCGATCGGACTTGAACCGATGACCCCAACCTTACCATGGTTGTACTCTACCGACTGAGCTACAAGGGCATTTTACTGATAATACAGTGACTAACTATATAAATTTGCACGGAAAATGTCAACGGATTTTCCGCCTGTTTGCAATATTTTTAAAAAAAAGAGAACCTGTCAAAGGGAGGGCGGACGGGAAAAGCGCAGCGACAGTCCGGCCACGGCGCTCCGCTTTCCGGCGGCTGCCGCCAGCACAGCCCCGCCGATTAACTCGCAGGCGACATACCGCGGAACACGCAGCCGGACGCCGGCCGCCGCCGCCTTTCGCCGTATCCAGACAGGCGACTCGGCCTGGCTGCCGCCGACAAACACCTCTTCGACAACCCTGCCCCGCTGCCTCAGCCGGGCGACCGCAGCCCGGAAAGCCTCTTCGAATTCACACAAAAGACTCTGCCCCGAAGAAAAAGCGCTCCCGGTAAAAACGCCCCGGTTTTTCCCCGCCAGCGCATCGGCCGTCGCCGTCACCGACGTTTCGGGTGGGAAATGGCCGAAAAACCAGTCACTGAAACGCGCCCCGGTTTCCGGAAGAAAAACGGAATCGACACTCAGTCCGTCCCAAAACGGAACAGCCCCGGCATCGCCGCTCTCCGTCACCGCATTCAACGCTTCACTGGTCCCTGTCCGGTTAAAAACAGCCCCCGGCACCATCGACCCCGACCCGATCAGCCCCATAACATAATCGGGAGCCCCCGCATAGACCGGAATGCCGGACGGAATCCCCAAAAAAGAGGCCGCTTTTTTTGTCACGACGCCGAGCCGCTCCCCCGTCAGCACCAACCCGGGAAGCTTCGCCTGCGGACACCCGGCCTCCCGGCACTGCCCGCCGTCCCAGTAAAGATACCGGACCCCGTCACAGGAAAGCGCAGCGACAGCCTCTCCCGTCATAAAATAAGGCAGATAGTCCGAAAAAGGCAGAAACAGCGACGCTTTATCGTAAACATCGGGACACGAACGCCGAAACGCGCACAGCAGCCGGAGATAGCGTGACCGGATGGCCGGAAAAGCATCCGATTCATACATCCGCGAATACGGCACACCGAGAACATCTCCGCCCGCATCCAAAGCCACCCACGACGGCCCGTTTCCCCCCGCAACAACAGCCGAGACCGCAAACCGCCCGTCGCCGCACAATCGGCCGACCGCCGCTGCCGCCGTTTTCAGCACCGTCCCGGCCGTCCGCCCGAAATAATCGGGTCTGACCTCGTCGCCGTAAGGAAGCCGGACAAAAGCCGCCCGATTCCCCTCTCCGTCGAAAAGACCCGCTTTCAGAGAAGAGGTCCCCAAATCAAAGACCAGAACCGTTTCTTTTGTCATCTTTACGGATTCAGCAGCTTCTGAATAATTTTAATATTTTCCAGCAAAGGACTGGTCGACTCGTTATAGTGAAGCCTCATGATAAACTGGGCAAACAGCTCGGAAACACTCGCGGAAATATACCACTCCTTTTTCAAAAGAGTTTCATCATGAAAAACACCGTTGGTTGCGATGATTTTACAGAAACAGCCTTCCGCATACGCTTCGTCAAACGCTTCGATTGCATTTCCCGTAAAAAGAGGCAGACTGATTCCGCAAAAAATATTTTTGGCCCCCATTTCTTTCAGCCGCCGCATCGCCTTGATCAGCGTTCCGCCCGTTCCCAGCATATCGTCGGCCATAAAAACATTTTTCCCTTCCACATCTCCGAGCAGACGAATCGACTTGATATTGGACTGTCCCGCATTTTTTGTTACGACGGAATAATCCCTCTCTTTGTACAGCATCGCCAGCGGCCGTTTCAGGTTGTCGGCATAAAATTTGTTCCGGTTGACCGCACCGGTATCCGGAGAAACAATGACCAAATCGTTATCTTCCAAATGAACCAGCGAACAGAGCTTCTTCATAATCTGGTAAGAAGCATGCATATTCTCCAGCGCAATCGTTTTACAACTGTTTTGAATTTCGGTCGAATGAATATCGAGCGTCAGAATCCGGTCGACCCCCATAAATTCGCACATACGCGCAAACCACGCCGCCGTCAGAGCCTCCCGCCCCTTTCTTTTATGCTGACGCGAATAAGGATAGGCCGGAACAACAAGCGTAATTGTCGTGGCACCCGCCTGAACAGCCGCATCGACAACCGTCAGCAGACACATCAGATGATCGTTGACCGACAGAACAGCCGTTTCTCCGCTGTTGGGGAAAGTAATCGGGTAATGATTCTCGACATCCTGGAAAATATACAAATCCATACCGCGAATAGACGATTTAATCGTCGCCTTAAATTCGCCGTTGGCAAAACGGGTAAATTCGACAGGAATATTGAACCGGGGTACGGCATATTCGTCGGGAGATCCTTTGGAAACCCGCTGGCGGACTTCAAACTCCGAATTCAGATTAAACTTCCGAACCACCTCCTCTCTCGGTAATCCGTATTTTTTTGCCAGATCGCCGGTCTTCCGTTCCAAATCACGTTTAAAAAGCCGCGTCAGATGATCGGTCACGCTTCTTGCGAAAACCTCGCCTCCCGGACAGGAAATAATTCCGAGTTTCGATGATATTTGAATTCCCATGAATGACTCCGTTTTTGCATTTTAGCACGAACATAACAAAAAGTAAACGGAGAAACGGACCGCTTTTCAAGAAAATCGCCGCCGGCCTCCCGAAATTCGGATTGAATTTCCGACTCTTTTCTGATAAGATAAGCCATACAAACTCAGGAGAGTTCATGGACATTTTCAAAAGTATTTTAGCTTCCGCATTTCAGATTATCGGAAGTCTCGGTCTTTTTATCTACGGAATGAAACTGATGAGCGACGGTCTGCAAAAATCGGCAGGCGAACGGATTCAGGCGATCATTAACTGGATTACCGGAAACCGCTTTAAAGCCGTGGCGACCGGGTTTCTGGTAACCGCCATTATTCAGTCTTCTTCGGCAACAACAGTCATGGTTGTCAGCTTCGCCAATGCGGGACTGATCTCCCTGTTCCAGTCAATCGGAGTCATTATGGGAGCCAACATCGGAACCACCGTTACGGGTTGGATTGTCTCCCTGCTCGGATTCCAGTTCGACATTGCCCTGATGGCTGTTCCCGCTGTCGGAATCGGTGTTATTTGTCTTTTTCTGAAAAAAGCCGGCATTGCCAACTGGGGCGAAACCATTATCGGATTCGGTCTGCTGTTTCTCGGCCTGAATTACCTAAAAGAATCCGTTCCCGATATCGGAAGCAACACCGCCCTTCTGGAATCTTTCCGAAGTTTTACGGACTGGGGTTACCTTTCCATATTGGTCTTTACGGCCATCGGTCTGCTGATTACGGTTGTCGTGCAGTCCTCTTCGGCGGTCCTGGCCATCACCCTGACCGTCGCTTTCTCCGGCTGGATCGATTATCCGCAGGCGGCGGCTATCGCTATCGGCTCCAACATCGGAACCACCGTCACCGCCCTGCTGGCATCCATCGGAGCTTCCGTCAACGCCAAACGCGCTTCGCTGGCTCACTTTCTTTTCAACGTGTTCGGTGCCGTCTGGGCACTGGCTCTGTTTTACCCGTTTCTGCATCTGGTCGACCTGATTGTTCCCGGCAACCCCAACATCAACCCGGCCGATATCGAAGCGGCCGCTGCCGCCGGCGTTCCCTACACCAATGCGGCCATTACCCTCCACCTTTCGGCTTTTCATACAATCTTCAACTGCATCAACACTCTGATTTTCATCGGCCCCATGAAATATCTGGAAAAACTGATTGTCAGACTCATGCCCGACAAAAAGAACGAAAAATCGGATTACGAGCTGAAATTTATTTCCGCCTCGTTCAGAGAAGTCGGAGAAATCAACATTATCAATGCCCGTTACGAAATTCAGCACATGTTTCAGATCGTGATTGCCATGTTCGACCGTTTCTACGATATTTTCAAACAGCAGATTTCGGCTTCTCAGGAAGAAATCGAAAAACAAATCGAAGACGAAAATTTTACGGACCGGATGCAGGAACAGATCTCCCTCTACCTCATCGAATGCTCCAACGAAGAAATCAACGAACAGTCGCACAGCAACGTTTCGGCTCTTCTGAGAATTACCGACGAACTGGAAAGCATTGCCGACAGCTGTCTCAACCTCAGCATGCTGTCCCGAAAACAGATCGAAAAACAGATTGCCTTCACCCAAGAGCAGATGAACGAACTGACGCCCTACTGCGGACAGGTCCGGACTTTTCTGATGATGATCGCCAATAACCTCAAATTCCGAATGCCGAGCTCTGTTCTGAAAACGGCGACACAGCAGGAAAAGGAAATCAACGATACACAGGACAAACTGAAACGTCTTGCCCGCACCCGAATCGAAAACGGATCGAATGTCCGCGCCGAATTCCTTTACCTCGATTTCGTCAAACACCTCGAGCATATCGGCGACTATTCGATGAATATCTCCGAGGAACTGAACAAAATCCACTAAACGGAGCCCCCGGCTGCCGTGCCGGCAACAAACGGATAAAAAAAGGTCTGCTCTCGCAGACCTTTTTCAAATTAATGCGGATACTTAAAACAGCCGGACGGAAAGTCCCGTCAGCGTTTCGATTGCCGAACAAAAGCGGTTCTCCTCGGCCGCCCACTGCTCCGACAGCCCGCGAAGAGACTGATCCGCTTTTTCCAGATTCAGACACCCGGTCGTTCCCGTATAGGTCCGGCCGGCAATGGCTTCGTCGGGGTTATACTGCTTCAGCCGGTCCAAATGAAGACCGACCTCCTTATAGGCATCACGGAAACTCTCTCCGGCCGCCACCTTTTCCAGTGCGGCATCGGTTGCAAAAATATCCGGCGTAAACGACCGGCGCAGCCGGTCCCGGTTGACCTCCAGCTTTCGGAAAGTCAGCTCCATAATGCGGGCACACTGAACCGACAGCCGCGCCGCTTTCAGAAACGGCTCCTTTGTATCCTGAAAATCACGGTTATAGCCGGACGGCGTCGAACGAAGAATACTTTTAATCGTCATCGCGCAGCCGCCGATTACCGCGGATTTCGACCGCATTAACTCCAACCCGTCCGGGTTTTTCTTTTGCGGCATGATACTCGATCCCGAGCATAATTCGCGCGGCAGAGAAAAATAGCCGAATTCCGGCAGCGAGAACAGAATCAAATCCTGCGCCGCCTTTGAAAAACAGAGACAGACCGCATCGGCCGCATCAATCAGCATCGATTCGAACTTCCCCCGCGAATTGTTGGCATACAGAACATTGTTCTGTACGCGGGAAAACCCCATCAGCGATGCGGTCATTTCCCGGTTCAGCGGCAGCGGCACGCCGTAACTGGCGGCGGAACCGAGCGGACACTGATCCACCAAATCATACAGCGCAAAAAAGTGACGGATATGATCAATTACCTCCTCCGCAAACGACGCCGCCCACAACCCGACCGACGACGGCATCGCCGTCTGCAAATGCGTCCGTCCCGGCATCGGCGTCTTTTCCTCGCGGCGCGCCAACGCCAAAGCGGTTTCGGCAAAATCGGCCATTGCCCGAATCATAGCCAGAACATACGCTTTCGAATAAAGACGCAGAGCCGTGGCAACCTGATCGTTTCGGGAACGGCCTGTGTGAATTTTTTTCCCGGCATCACCGAGCCGTTCGGTCAGCCGCCCCTCGATCGCCGTATGACAGTCTTCATCGGAAAAAGCAATCGTAAACTTTTTTTCGGAAGCCTCTTTCATAATCTGCGACAGCTGTCCGCATAAAGCAAACGCTTCTTCCTGCGTTAAAATTCCGATCGACGCCAGCATTTTGGCATGGGCCATCGACGCCGCACAGTCGGAAACCGTCAGCTCCAAATCCAAAACGGGATCGTTTCCTACCGTAAACTCTTCAATCAATGCATTTAAACTGTAATCCTTCTGCCACAGCTTTGCCATTCCGCTCCCTCACCGTTTAAAAATTCTGTATTTTTGCGCCATTATATCCGGCAAATAAGAAGACTTGGACGCCCGCAGCGGCAGACTCCCCAAATCCTGCTCCATATTAACATACGAAAACCCTTCTGCCAAGCGGGCGGCCGCCGTACTGAAGAGAAACTGATAAATTCCTTTGACCGACCTGACACCTTTCGCAAAATGAAAAGCAAAAACATCATCCTGAATCGGTTCTCCGATCAGAAATCCGATTGCCCCTGCGGAACCGAAGACCGTGAATCCGTGCAACCCCAAACGGTCGTATAATTCCAATGCCTCGCGGCACGGCAGATAATCGGTTTCGCCCGAATTTTCAAATCCGGAATCACTCTGCCAACGCTCCAAGACCGCAAAAGCCCCCTCACGCGCCTCCGCCTCATCCAAGGCAACCACACGGTGTTCCGGCTCGTTTCTTAAAAACTGATAGAGTAAATTCCGTTTACTTTGCAATCTCCGCCCGGGATAAAGCACCATTTTTTCCCGGACGTAAATATAATCGAGATCCTCCTGCATCGACTCGAAACGGAATTGTTCGGCGGGAAAAAACTTCAAAGCCCGCGCCGGGACCGGGAAAATCATATCGACCCGATCGAGCGCCGCTATCAGAACATCTCTGTATTCGGGACATTGCAGCTGTTTCAGACAGCACGGCATCACATAGGAGAGCCCGTCGTAGCTGACCCCGCGGATAAACAGACAGCCGCCGGCCTCCTCGACCGCATAACGGTGTTTCTCGCGAAAGAGATAAAGATTCGAAAAACAGTACTCCGACAGAAAATCACCCGATAAACGAAGAACCGACTCCAGCCGGCTCCGATCATCCAATGTCAGCGGTTTCATGACAACCTCAAAATCACCGAAAAATCATTGTTGCGGTAACCGTCGGCAAACTCAACCGAGCGGCAGCGAATCCGTGCCCGCTTTAAAAGCCGTTCGACAGCCTCCGGCGACGAATAAAAATAAGTCTCTTCCCGATCCGCAGAACGCTCATGAAGCAGGTTAAAGACGACACATTCGGAAGCGATCTCCGTAAAAACCGTCAGCATCTCCTCCAAAACCTCTTCATTGTCGCCCGTATTCAGGTTGAACATTCCCGAAGCATAAACAACATCGAAACAGCCGCGGTCGAACGGATTCTCTTCCGTCAAATCCATGCATAAAAATGTACCCTTCGGACGCCGCTTTCTGGCCAGAGCAATCATTCCCGGCAGAATATCGATTCCCAGATAGCCGCAACTGATTTTTCGGCGCTTTATTTCATCGAACAGCACCCCCGTTCCGCAACCGGCATCGAGAAGCGATTTCCCGTTCAAATCAACGGAGCGAAACAGCACATCGAAACGTTCGCGAACCGCCTCTTCGCTTTCCCAACCGTGCACTTTAAAATCGGGATCGGAATCGTTTATTTTATCTTTATAATAAGAAGAAAGAATATTATTCACGTTCACCACAAATTATGAAAGCGCTTGCGCTTGTCGAAAGCCACCGCATACAGATGCTCGTACTCGGCCGCCGACTGCGCCCAGTCGAAACGGCGCGCCATTGCCGTTTTCCTCATTTTTTCGATATGCTGCGGCCGGTCGTACCAGGTCGAAACGGCCCACCCGACCACATTATACAGCGCATTCGGCGTCAGATCGTCAAAGAGAAAGCCGTTCCCGCCGCCGTCCGCCTCATTATACTGCCATACCGTATCGGCCAGACCGCCCGTGCGCCGGACAATCGGCAATGTTCCGTAACGCAAGGAATACATCTGATTCAATCCGCACGGCTCGTAGGCGCTCGGCATCAGGAAGAAATCGGCCGCTGCCTCGATTTTATGAGCCAGTGCATTGTTAAAGCGGATCTCCGCCCGTAAATTGGGAAGCACCGAATCCAGCTGACGCAATTCGCTTTCGCACCACTGCTCGCCCGTTCCCAAAATCACAAACTGCACTTTCATATCGCGGCATATCGGATAGAGAGCTCCCGAACCCGGCCCGCACAAGGCTCCGAACCCTTTTTGCTCGGCCAGCCGCGACACCATTCCGATGAGCGGAACCTTCGCATCGGGAGTCAGCCCGAGCTCGCGCTGCAGCGCCTCTTTATTACGCGCTTTCTCCCGCAACGTCTCTTCCGAATAGTTGAACAGAATCAGTTTATCGGTTTCCGGGTTCCAGTCTTCGTAATCGCAGCCGTTCAGTACACCGTACAGATCGTAGCGGCGCTGTGCCAGCACATCCTGAAGCCCTTCGCCGTAACCGCTGCCCTGAATCTCACGTGCGTAAGTCGGCGACACCGTCGTAATCAGATCGCTTTTGAGAATCCCGGCTTTCAGAAAATTGAGACTGTCATGCCGCTCCAGACCGCTCTCGTAAAACTCTTCCCACGGCAGCTGAAACAGTGTCAAATCGTCTTTCGGAAACCACCCCTGATAACCGAGATTATGAATGGTCAGCACCGCCGCCGTCTTCGTAAAATATCCGCTTTTTTCCCATGTGTTGAGGAAGACTGCCGCCGGCGCCGTCGGCCAGTCGTGAAGATGCAGAATGTCCGGATACCAGCCCAACTTTTTGCAAAGCTGAAACGCGCCGCGGCTGAGTGTCACAAACCGCGCCGCATTGTCGGGATAACTGCCGCCGAACTCGCCGTACACTCCGTCGCGTCCGTAAAATCCTTCATGGTCGAGAAAATAGACCGGTACATCCGTTCCCGGCAAACGTCCTTCGTACACACCGGCCCAAACCTGTCCGAATCCGAGAGGAATTCCCAACGCCCCCGGCAACAGTTCCAAATGTGACCGGTCGATTTTATAATACCTCGGCATGACGATGCGCACATCGTGCCCGTTTTTCTTCAACTGTTTGGAGAGCGCCGAAACGACATCCGCCAAACCGCCCGTTTTGACAAAAGGAACGGCCTCGCTGGCCACCATTAAAATCTGCATATTATATTATACCACGCAGGGGGTTTTTATGACAAGCACAAATAAAAAAACGCGCCGAAAAACGGCGCGTCTGGGCCCACAAGGACTTGAACCTGGGACACCTTGATTATGAGTCAAGTGCTCTAACCGACTGAGCTATAGGCCCGATATTCTGTTTATACCCGCTCCGTGCGGTTTTGTCAAGTCTTTTATTGTACCGACGAAGACCGTCCGCATCCGCCCGGATTCTTTAGGAAATAAAAAACCGCCCCACAGGGGGGCGGCAGAAAAGCTTAGCCTTCAGACCAAGAGACTTTACCGGTAGATGTATCGTAACTCCAGTAGCCTACCTTAGAATTAGGGTCATTTCTATTTTCTTTTCCTTTCCACTTGACGGGACAAATACGGAAATTCGTTACAAGCGATCCGTAATCGGCACTGTCACCTGGGTCGTACACACTGTAATGAAGGTTAATTGATGAAACATTTCCACCATTAATTGTCGTTTCGGTAGAAATATATTCCCAATCGTTATACGAACCGGATCCCGATACAAGGGTCTCCAATGATTGATACGCATGTGATGTTGTTTTATTGGTAACACCGGCTGAGTACTCTGCCTGTACAGATGTTTTATCTCCGAAACGACCGGTCCCCCCCGTAACGGATACAGACAACTCACGCTTTCCCCCTATATCGGGAATACCGTCTCCACTGATATAAAAATCCGCCGCATCATAACCGATTTCATAAGTAACAGAGTTATACAACGACAATTGAGCATCCGCCGATATTCCGACTGTCACATTTCGCACATAAACATCAGCAAAAAACCCACTATATTTTATATATAAATTACCGCATGTCATATAGGCTCCCACGGTCGCATTTGATTGGGGATACGTCAATCCGGCACAAACGATACAGTCGTTATCTGTATCTGCTGCTGTTACCGAATTTATTGGTCCGTATCCAGAGTCGACTGCTGTCCAATACCATTGAGAATCAGTTTCATTACGCGGATTTACAAAAGACCACCCTTTAGGAGTAATCGGATTACAATTCTGTGCAACATTTTTCCCATCATTTGCAGAATACTTCGTTCCATTTAAAAAATTATAATTTACCCCTGCCTGCGCCAACAGGTTGTTGTTTTTCCAGCTGCCGCCGGAAGAACTGAGCAACGGCGACCCGACCCGAACGGGATATATCAGAGTGGAAGTTTTGGTTGTGTTGTTGGTGTGCGTTGCCGTAAAAGTGACATTAAAAGAACCTTCCGTCAAAGCATTATCGATGTCCGATAATTTCAGTCCGGAACAGGTCCCTTCCGCACCGGAATTATCCTGCCACTTCAGCTGATAGGCTTCGGTGACAGACGAGGCCCCGAACGGAATCGTAATATTGGATTTGATGATTTCCGGAGCCGTCGTATCGGTCAGATAAACGGTAATTTCTTTTTTCCCGGTATTTCCGGCAGCATCCGTCGCCCACAGCGTTACCTTCTTGTAGTTAAGCGGAGCAGCCGCATTATTCGCGTCGTAATTCTCGGCAAACTTGGAGCGGTCGCCGTTCATGGTCAGAGCCTTTTTCAGTTCGGTATCATCAACTCCGTTAGCGGCAAGACCTTCAACCGTCGTATTCGGCGTAAACGGTTTCGGAATCTGTTCCTTCCACGAATTATCGATTACTTTGGCCCCGAGACTCTGAAACAAATCAGTCCATGCCTTTGTATTATCATGCCACGCATCGATTTCGATTGTATACATAGCCTGTTCGTTATCGAGGGTAATCACCGGCGGTGTCGTATCGGTGACCACCGTCACATAAAAAACGGGAAGCGGACTGGGCGTATTGCCGTCCGAATCGGAGACGGTCAGCGACAGCGCATAAACCGTTCCTTCCGAGGCGGCATCGCTTTTCAGCGCAGTAACAAGATTATTATACGCCTCATCCTCGCTGACGGACACTTTGTAGGAAATATCGCCGTCCTCCAAATCGTAAGCCTCAAAATAGGGAATGGCTTTGCTCAGGTAAGATTTAACGGTCTGATCATCGGCAGAGGTCCCCTGCACCTGAAGCGGATACGGATTATCTTCAATAGCGCCGATTCCTTCTACAATAATCCGCGGCGAACTCGATTCCAGCACATAGACATAGAGCCGGGCCGTCCCGGTTACACCGCTCGAATCGGTTACGGTATAAGAAACAATGTAAGTTCCGACCTTGGTCGTATCGACGCTCTCCGCATTAACTTCAATCGAATCGCTCAAATCGGTTCCGTCATAGGCAACGGCGGTCGCCGCCGGCTGCGAAAATTCGCCGTTCAGCTTTACCAGAAGCGGGTTGGAACCCGAAATGGTGATTTCCGGAGCAAACGCATCACCGACATTGACTGTTCTGTAAACCGCATCCGATTTGACGCCTTTGCGGTCGACGGCCACGTAGGAAATCTGATAGGTTCCCTCTTTCCCCATATTCAGAGAAGAAGTGTCGCGCCGTACCAGAGAGGTCACATCATTTCCGTCGACATCGGTCGCCGTATAACCGTATTCGACATAAATATCGTCGACATTAAAAAAGACTTCGGTCGGTCCGATCAGCGTAATCCGCGGTGCCACATCGATTTCTTTATCTTTTACTTTCTCTCCGCATCCGATAATAAGGACTGCGGATACAAGTAACAGTAAAATTCTTTTCCCGTTCATCCTTTACCTCCTATTTTGACTTTTCCTTTCCGGAATCCTTTTCTTTTTCAATCCGATAGTAATACGAAATACCGCTGCCTTCCAAAGCCAGAACCCGTTTATCCTGCGAAAGCGTCATTTTGTAGGAATAAACCGGCTGATTTTCGCCTTCCGGCATCAGCGTGAGAACATACCATTTCTCGCCGTAATCGTAGGAATGACGGACATTGTAATGCCCCTTTACGGGGTCGACAATGTCAACCCCCTGAATCTGCCATGTCCAGGTGAAACAGGCCTTGCCTTTCTCGATGTAAAGATCGAGCGTTTCCGTCATTTCTCCGGACTCCAGAACCCAGTAATCGGCAATCCCGACCGTTGTGGCCGGATTATACCCTTCCGGCAGACAGGAAACAAAACCGAAAATCAAACATATAAATATCAAAACTCTTTTCATTTTCTCTCTCCTACCATGCCGTCGTATTGTAATTAATGGCCGCCTGATTTCCTTTATTCATCATATAGGAATTGTTTTCGGGATACGGACGCGCCGGCCAGTTAATACGGGTAAAGTGCCACGAACCGCCGCCCTTGGACGGATAGGATGTCTTTTCTTTCGAATCCAAATCCCGATTCCAATCATAACCGTGCACCTGATAATCGAAGACATCGCTGGCTCCGGTTCCTTTCATAATGATTTCGGACGGATTGAATTCGACAGCCGCACGTTTACCGCACTTAACCTTGACATAACCTCCCTTCTGATAAGTTCCGTTTCCTTCCGACCAGAGGCCCCAGAACGGACCGAAATCGCGGACGGTAATCTGCATATCCATGGTTCCCGAATAGAGCGGTGTCGTAATCTGAATTCCGTTCAACGTGACCTGCCTCGGCTGGTTCGACTCGAGGGAAACCTTCATACTCATCGACAGTTTAATCCCATACCCGTTCCAGTCGGAATAAGTTGTACCGCTCGTTCCGCCGGAACCGCTCAGATTGGTGACGCTGCCGACATTGAAAACCATTTTTCCGCCTTTCTCGCCGTTATGGCTGAAGCTCAGGCTCGGCAGCCAGCCGACAGTCTTATCCCACATCATACGGGGAATGTTAAGCTGCCAGATGGTGTTCAGTGCACAGTCGGTCAGCCACTTGGAGAGATGGGCAAACTCTTTGTCGCTCAAATCGGGCCAACCGACAGCGGGTGTCTGATTGAGGACCGTTTCCTTCCCGCCGCTTATCTCGGTGGCAATCAGTTTGTATTCCACCTTCATAAACTGCCGCATATCGACATCTTTCTGACGGAGAATGCATTTCCAGCCTTCCCTGTCCCATGTCGCATAATCCCATGTCACCGTTCCGGACGCCTGTCCGTTCGCCAAGTAATCGGGCATCGGATCGGACCACTCGATAACTCCCGATTTAAAGTATTCCTGCATCGGGTAAGTCGATGTGTTTGCCTTCTTCGGCTGATTCTTTAACGGAAAATGTTTGTCGGCATCCTTATTCGCCGGCGGCAAACTCAACGGATATACACCCGTTTCATCGCCGTAATAACAGGTTCTCTGCAGTTTGATATCGTACAGATACCCCATTTCGGAGTTCAGATCGAGCTCGGCCGTCACTTTCACGGTTCCGATTTCGGTTCCTTCGGAGGCCTTTATCGAAACCAGAACGGGAGCCTTCTTTTCGAAATAGAGAGATCTCGTATAGGTCGATCGTCCGACCAGATACGTTTTGGCTGATTCACCCAGTTCCGTTTCGTATTTTGTATAATCGCCGCCAACAGTAATGCCGCTGTCGGAAGTATAAGTCACCATCTTGGTATTCACCGGCAACACACGGAAATAGAGTTTGGCATCGGCTATGGGTGTTTCGCCCAAAACAGCGCTCAACTCATCCCCGGTCAGCGTCTTCTCGAGGGCTTTCACCGGATCTGTCGTCAGCAGCGTCCATCCCTTTTCATCGGAAGGTTCGCTGCCGGAACTTCCGTCGGCCGCAAACAGATAATAGCCTTCGTCGCTGTTGAGGGTCGTAAAGCAGGAGGGCCACGAAACGTAAAAACCGGTTCGGGTCAGCATCACATACGGAGTCAGTCCTTCCGCGGAAGGAATCGCTTTTCCCGTAACACGGCTTCGTTCCAGAACATCTTCGGAGATGGTCGGTGACGAAAGGGATCCGGCGCCGTAATCGTTAACGGCAGCGACACGGTAATAGAACTCTTCGCCGCTGCCGACGTCTGCCGATGTATCATACCAGACTGCATCCTCTCCGTCTTTTTTTACTTCGGCTACAGGAACGGGAATTTCCGTACCGACAAAGTCACCGCCGTCGATATTGTCTTTTGTCAGACGGTAAACGCGGTATTCGATTGCACTCTCGTCCGCTTTCCATGTCACGCGAATCGCATTAAGCACTTCCCCCTGAGAGACCGTCTCGATATATCCTTCGGCGGGCGCCCCCGCGGAAAGAAGTGCCCCGCGCGCAAAACCGCTGCGCTGACTGACCGTCTCCCGGTCGTAACAGGCTTCGACATAATAGTAGTAACTTTTCCCCGATTCGAGAGAACCGCCGTTCAGAACGCTGTAATCATCATACGTTGTGGTCGTAAACGCCTGACTCAGCCGTTCGAAAGATTCGGCGTTCGGAATCACATTTTCGTACGGCTCCGGAGCCCGGTAGAGATAATAGAAAGAGGCGCCCTCCACTTCCTTCCATGTAACCGTCACCTTTTCCGTCGAAACACGGAAGTCGGCGGAAATCGACGAGACGCCGGAAAGAGCGTAGCCGGTAACGGGTGTACTGAGAACACTTCCCTCCGTATTCGGCGAACTCATATTAATGGCCCGTACGTAATATTTGTAAACCACTCCGGGCACAACGGTACCGGAAACCAGATCGTCGTAATGAAGCTGGGCAATCGGCCGGTACCCGGTCAGACGAAGCAGCGTCGACTCGCCGTCCCTTTTTACATCTTCCCTGTACACATGATACTGAATCTGGGCATCACCGTAAAAAACCTGCTGCCAGGATATGCGGACACGATCACTGAAATTTCCCTGAGTGGCCGACACCGATGTCGGAATCGGAATATTGGCATCGATAACGTAATCGTTTTGCGGATCGGAAATCTCTACGGCACCGGCTGTTTTGACAACCTGCCCGTTCAGGCTCCGCAGCTGATTGGCACAGCCGGCAGCCAGCAGCACCGACAAAAAAATCAAAGCTAAACGTTTCTTCATATCAAACTCTCCCTATTCGGCGACCCCGTCGGACACCGTCACTTTGCCGCTTTCGTAAATAATTCCGGTATTGTCGGAACTGTCGACGCCGGCCACACCGAACCAGTAGCTGCCGGCCGCCAGACCGCCGATCTCCATCGATGAAACCCCGGAAACAAGATCGTAATCCTCACGCTGACTGAATTCGGCTTCGCCTTCTTTCTTCATATAGAGAAACCAGCCTTTAAAACCGCCCCCTTCCATTCCTCCCGTCCAGGAAACGGTCACGCTATTGGCCTTCTCGGAAACTGCAGAAACCGTCGCATCTTTATAAATTCCGGCATGATCTTCACTGACAACATACCCGCTCGCCTTGTTCGACCACGGAAGAGCCGGATATTTGACATAGGAAGAACGGACCTGCAGATACCCTTTTTTGCCCCAAATCGGGTTATCATCCGTATGCCCGGCGCCATTGACAATCACATACAGACGGTAGGTGTCGATATGCCCTTCGCTCTTTTTGTAAACCTTGGCCCCGCCGACACTCATTGACGCATCCGCAAATCCGTCCCGTTCGGGCGTAAAACCCTCCAGATTGCTTCCGTCATAATTGGAAAACGAAGCAATCCCCGCAGAATAATTCCAATCCGAAGCAAAATTGGCGTCCTTATCATCCAACTGGCTGGCACCCGCGGCAACACGGAACTGGAAGCTCAACCCCTTCATAATTTCTTTCAATTCGGGGTAGACCGCAGAATCTATCGGCGCTCCGCCGTACCCGAGCAGTTCCGACTGAATGTCCCATTCGACGGCAAAGACCCCCTTGTTGTCTTTATAAAAGCCTTCTCCGCCATGACCCGCACGCAAATCACGTGCCAGCGGCCAGACAAAACCGGCTTCCGTCACGGACGCGGTACCGGCAATCCCGCCCGCATCGACAGGGGTAATCCGGTAATCGTAACAGTATCCGCCCACGGCCGTCTGGTCGTAATAGCGGTAGAGAGATGCGGACGAATCGGCATTCACAATCCCGGCGCTGATCAGTTCCCATTCGGCATCGACCGGAGCTCCCGTCAGACGGCGTTCCAGTTTATATCTGTCGGCCCCCTTTGCCGGAGTATATGTCAGCAGAACCGATGTCTCTGTTCCTCTGGATGCGTAAAAATCATGAACCGATTCACTGTATACGGAATCGCTGCCGAACGAAATGACAAGCGGCGCGCTCTTGGCAGAGACCTTCCCGTTGACATTAATGGTTTTCAACGTTACCGAAGCCGTAAACGAGCCGCCTTTCTCCAACGAAACCGGGAATTTATACTGCGAAACCTCGACTTTTTCGGTCTTGCTGTAATCGCCCGTAATAGCAATTTCATACTCCTTTGCATTGGCGACCGAATCCCATGTAATCAAAACCGTGTATGCGGAATTTTCGGGTGCAATCGTACCCTTTATACCGGAAGGAGGCAATACACCGACGGAAGAAAGGGATTCTCCCAAAACGGAATGATCGCCTGTCAGCTCCTCCCCTACCAGAGTTCCCCATCCGCAGCCGGACAGAAAAGCTGTCAAAGTCAAAATGACAACAGTCTTTTTCATTTCGAAACCTCCTGTTCGTAATATTTCTGTTTGCTGACAGAGTCGGAATCCAAATCATAAGTTCCCAATACCAGCAGCTTTCCGCCGTTTTCCAACGCATGCAGCCTGATATACGCTTTTGTGCCTTTCGGCGTCGACGGAGTAAACACTATAACACGCTGCTCCTGCTCATAATTGCCGACCGTCTGCATATCGGTAATCCATGAACCCTCTTCCTTATAAACGCTTTTCCCATCCTGTTTTCTTTCGTACGAATAGGAACCGCCTTTGTTGAGGGTGTAAGTCTCTTCATAAAGAACCGAAAGTTCAACCGCTCGCGATACCCATACACCCTCTACCTTATCGGAGGTCGTCATGTCACAAGCGCTTAAACCCGACAAAATTAACAAAATTGAAAAAATTAAAACCAATTTGTTCTTCATTACTCACCTCTACACGAAACATTCTATAATCAAATTCTTACCCTGTGTAAAAAAAACAAAAAGTTATTATGTAATTTTGTGCCGCTTCCGGCGTTATCGGAGAGATATTTGTCGCATGCAAAATAGTTTTGACAGATAGAAATTTCTGCGATAAAATGGAAAGAAGAGTGGAGGTTGAAAATCATGAAAAAATTAATAACGGCAATTCTGTTTTGTTCGCTTAACGGGTGGGCAAATCCCCCGGCCCTGATACCGGCACCGGCAGAAACGGAAATTCACGAAGGCCGGGCTTCCGTTCCGGCCGTCCTGACATACAGCGAATGCCCCCGGGAAGCATCGGGTGCGGTTGCGTTTCTGAACAGAATGGGAGAAAAAATCCCCGTATCGGCCCGCAAAGGCACCCCGGCTTCGCTGCATTTAAAAACCGATGCGGGAATGGGTCCGGAGGCCTACACTCTGACCGTCACCGACGGAGAGGTTTCGGTTACTGCCGGCGGAACGGCCGGGTTTGTATATGCTTTTTCCGCTCTCATCCAGGCAGCGGGGCAACCCGAAGAGATACCCGCCTTTACGGTCCGCGACCGGCCGGAAACGGAGTGGCGCGGTTTCATGCTCGATTCGGCGCGCCATTTTCAGAGCATCGATACGGTTATCGGACTTTTGGACAAGCTGGCATTTGCCCGTATCAACCGGCTGCACTGGCATCTGACCGATAACGACGGCTGGCGCATCGAAAGCAGGAAATTTCCGAAACTGAATACGGTTTCTTCCCGTGTCGGCCGTTATCCCGAATCGGAGCGTAACGGTTTTTACACGTTTGAAGAAATCGCACGCGTTTCGGATCGGGCTGCCGAACTGGGAATCACCGTTTACCCGGAAATCGATATGCCCGGCCATGCGGCGGCACTGGTCGAAGCTTATCCCGAACTGCTCTGTCCCTCAAACCGGGATCGGGTCCCCGTTTCCGAAAAAATATCCAACCGCGACTGGACAGACATTCTCTGCGTTGCCAACCCCGATCTGTTCCCTTTTCTGACCGAAATTCTGGATGAAGTTCTGACAGCATTTCGTCATCCCGAATATTTTCACATGGGAGGCGACGAAGTCCCGCTCGGTATTTGGGCCGCCTGTCCTCTCTGTTCGGAAAAAATGAATAGAGAAAATTTATCGGAAAAAGATCTGCTGACACATTTTTTGAAACAATATGCTTCCTATTTGGAAGAAAAAGGAGTGACTCCGATTTACTGGTGCGAATATCCGACCCGAAAGATCAGCGACAATGCCATCGCCCAGGTCTGGCGTGCCTATGTCGGCCGCACTTACTTAAAACAGTCTCTGAAAGCCGGCATTCGGACGCTGAATGCGGCCGGAGACTATGCTTACTTCGATTATCCCCAATTTAAAGGAACAGCCAAGTCGGCATGGATGCCCGTTCTGTCGCTGAAAAAAGTATATACCTACAATTTCCGTCCTTCGGCGACGGCTCCCGGCAAAGATCTGTTTATGGGCGGCGCCTGTACTCTATGGACGGAAGAGGTCAATCAGGATTCGATTGACGAAATGATTTTTCCGCGGCTGTTTGCTTTTTCGGAACAGATGTGGACACCGAAGAACAAAAAGAATTTTGCCCGTTTCGGGAAACGGCTCGAGATTCTCTCCCCCGTCATCGAAAAGACCGGCATATCTCAGGGGAAAGCCCCTTCGCGCGAAGCTCTTCAAAAGGCCGTTCCGGCAACGGTGGCGACTTCTTTGAATTTTAAAAACAGTCATTATCCGGAATATGCCGTTAACGGACGCGATGCCGATGCGTTTGTTTCGGCCTTTGCCCCGAAAGCCGGCGATTATTTTTCGGTCCGGCTGAAAGAACCGGCAGTCGGGAACCGTCTGCAAATCATTTCGGGAGGGTTTTTTATTTACGATACACCGAACGGCCGCATTGATGACGGTACGACGGTTTCGGTCTGTTATGACGGCGAAGACGGCAATCCCGTCGGTGTCGGTTCGTTTCGAAACGGAATAGTCGATTGCGAAATCAAAGCTCCCGTCAGGGAAGTCCGCATCGATTTTCGGAACGAAGATCAGCCTGTCTCCGTCAATGAGATTATTGTAAAATGAAAAATTTATTTCTTCTTTTAAGCCTTTTTTTCTGTTCCTGCTCTTTTACCGTCTCCTACGAGTCGCTTTATCGGATTACCGTCAGTTCGTCGACGGCTTACCGTTTCGAAGCAACTCTGACGGACGGCACCAAACAGTCGATACAGACGCAGGCCTCGGGGACCTACACCCTCTGCTCGAAAACGCTTTCGCTCACCGAGCAGGAGGTCTCTTCTTTAAGCGACGATGATTTCCGAAAACAATGTCCGCTGCCTTCGACTGTTATAAAAGAAATCAACATTTTTTCCGTTACCTCTTCTTCGGAAACCGCAACCGCGACACCGATCCGCACAATTCCCGTCGACGATTCGCAATGGCCTTACCGGAGACTTGCCAGAAATATGGGAGCTTATATTTATGAGCTTAAATGAAAAGCCTCTTTGCGACGCCCATATTCATCCGAAAGCGGCTCAAATTTGCGGGCATCCCGAATATCTGCTCTTCGTCAACAGCATCGACGAATCCGATTTTTCGAAATTTCCCTCTTTTTCCGCCAGCCGCTACTATTTTGCCGGCATTCATCCGTGGCAACTGCGCAAACCGAAATATAAAAATACAGCCTATTACTTCGATTTACTCGAAAAGGCGGTTCGACGAGGATTTTTTTTGGGTGAAACAGGGTTGGATCGTCTTCACCCGAACACCGACCTTCAAACGGAGTATTTCCGGCATCATTACAGACTGGCGCAAACCTACAACCGGCCGCTGACTTTCCACTCCGTACACAGCGATGACGCCGTTCTGTCGGTACTCACTCCGCCGTATCCGAAGATGATTTATCACTCCTTTGTCGGATCGCCGCAAACGGCAGATCTTTTCCTGAAAAAAAATGTTTATCTCTCATTTTCTCTGCGGTCGCTGAAATCGCCCGCAACTGCGGAAGCCGTAAGAGAGTGCCCGCCCCAACGTTTTCTGATAGAAAGCGACAGCATCGAAGAGGAACCTGCCGCCGTACTGAACGAGATTCTTGTCAAAGCGGCAGATATCCGCCGCGTGTCCCCGGAAAACCTGCTGAGATGCGTACACGATAATATGAACGAAATTATTCGGGCCGACTGATGTCCGCAGAAAACGCCCCTTGAAAATTTCTCCGATTGGAGTAATATGATAACTATGAATAATCTGAATTATACTCTTAACTTCGAATTAAATCCCGTTATCGAAACGCTTGAGGCTCAAACACGGGCTGCCGCCGCTGCCGAAGGCCGGCTGGCCCTCGGTCTTGCCGGACGTGCCGATATTTGCGAAGCACTGAAAAAAATTCTGGGAGTCTTTTTCCCGAACCGCTACCTCGAAGAAAAAATCGAAAACGACGAAATGAATATTTATATCGGGGACAACCTGAGACAGGCTGCCCGGTTGCTGCAAAAACATATTGCCGACGCCCTGTGCCTCAAAGAAAGCGGGGATTGCGCCTGCAGCCGCGAGAAAGCGGATGAAATTGTCAGAAAACTGCTTTTTTCACTGCCGCAAATCCGTCAGGATTTAATGGAAGATGTCAATACAGGTTACCACGGAGATCCGGCCGCACTCAACCTCTCGGAAGTGATTCTCAGTTATCCGTTCGTGGAGACGGTGGCTGTCTACCGTGTGGCTCACAATCTTTACTCGCAGGGAGTTCCGATTATCCCCCGCATCATGAGCGAATATGCCCATTCTCAGAGCGGCATCGACATTCATCCGGGCGCGGAAATTCAACCCGGATTTTTTATCGACCACGGTACCGGTGTTGTTATCGGAGAGACCTGCCGCATCGGCCGCAATGTCATTCTGTATCAGGGGGTTACCTTGGGAGCCATTTCGCCTTTCGACACCAACGGTACGCCGATACGGGGACAGAAACGGCATCCCGATATCGAAGATGATGTTATCATTTACGCCAACGCAACGATTTTGGGCGGGAACACGGTCATCGGAAAAGGATCGGTTATCGGCGGAAACTGCTGGATTACCAAATCGGTACCGCCGCACTCGATTATTTATAACCGCCCCGGACAACAATCGACATGAAAAAATGCGAAATTAATATTGAAGGAATGACCTGCTCCGCTTGCGCCGTCCACGTCGAGGATGCCGTAAAAAAAATAGCGGGAGTCGATTCCGTTCAGGTCAATTTACTGACCCATAAAGCCAAAATCGTTTACGACGAAAACCGTACCGGTGAAGAATCGTTTCGGGATGCGGTCAGAAAAGCCGGTTACCGCCCCGTCCCGCCTTCCGGGGCGGCCGGACGCGGTACGGGACCGTTACCCGAAAAAGCGGCCGCTTCCGACCGGGAGGCACGCCGGCGGACGATTCTTTCCGCCGTTTTTCTGATACCGCTGTTTCTGCTTGAAATGGGACCGATGGCGGCGCACCGCCTTGCTCCCGGCTCGGCCGTAGCCGCCTTTCACGGCACTCTTCTTTCCGCATTGACACAGTTTCTGCTGCTGATTCCGATTCTCTTTTTAAACCGTTCGTATTTTACCGGCGGATTTAAAACGCTGCTGCGCGGAAAACCGATCATGGATTCGCTGATTGCCGTCGGTGCCGGCGCGGCCGTGGCTTACAGTCTCTTTGCCTTATACCGGCTCGGATACGGATTGGAAACCGGAAATCACGCTCTTGCCGCACAATACGGCACGCACCTTTATTTCGAATCGGCCGGTATGATTCTGACTCTTGTCTCGTTGGGAAAATATCTGGAAAGCCGCGCCCGCCGCCGAACCTCTTCGGTCATCGAAAAACTGATCGATTTATCGCCGCGAACGGTAACCGTCATCCGCAACAGCCGGGAGGAAACAATCCCCGCCGATGCATTACTCAAAGGCGATCTTTTTCTGATTAAGGCCGGAGAAACGGCGGCCGCCGACGGAACGGTTATCGAAGGCCGTTCGGCAATGGATGAATCGGCTTTGACGGGCGAGAGCATTCCCGTCGAAAAAGGTCCGAACGATTCGGTTTTGGCCGGCTCCGTCAACCGGTGGGGCGTCCTCAAAGTACGGGCCACCCGTGTCGGCAAAGACAACACCCTCTCCCGCATTATTTCACTGGTTGAGGAAGCGTCCGCTTCCAAAGCCCCGATTGCGCGTCTGGCCGACCGCATCAGCCGGGTCTTCGTTCCCGTTGTCATGACGATTGCCCTTCTCTCTTTTGCCGCCGCCCTGTTTTTCGGTCTCGGTTTCGAAACGGCACTCGGACGGGCAATTGCGGTTCTGGTCATTTCCTGTCCCTGTGCTTTGGGTCTGGCGACGCCGACGGCCGTTACGGTCGGCATCGGCCGCGGGGCCGAATTGGGAATCCTGATTCGCAACGGCGAAGCGTTGGAGAAGGCCGGCCGCATCGACTTTTTGTTGCTGGATAAAACCGGGACTTTGACCGAAGGCCGTCCGTCTGTCACTTCGGTGCTGCCGGCGCCCGGCGTGACGGACGAAGAGCTTGTAACGGCAGCGGCGGCTGTCGAAGTCTCCTCCTCCCACCCGCTTTCCGAGGCCGTCACCGCTTACGCCGACAGCCTCAACCTCGTTTATCCGACGGCAGAGAATCTGCAAACGATTCCCGGCAGGGGCATCCGCGGCACCGTTTCCGGCAAAACCGTTTACGCCGGCAATGCCGCCTTTCTTGCCGATAACGGCATTGCCGTGCCCGCCGGGGCGGGCACCGTCGCCGCAGGCGGCGAAACGCCGCTTTTTTTTGCCGAAAACGGCCGTTTTCTCGGTACTTTGGCGGTTCTCGACCGGCCGAAGTCGGATTCGGCGGCAGCGGTTGCCGGTTTAAAGAAGATGGGAATTGTTCCGGTTATGCTGACGGGAGACCGTCCGGAGACGGCCGCTGCCGTCGGTGCCGGGCTCGGCATCGAAACGGTTCTGGCAGGGTTGCTGCCGCAGGATAAAGAAGCGGAAATCCGCCGCCTTCAAGCCGAAGGGTACCGGGTCGGTATGACCGGCGACGGCATCAACGATTCGCCGGCTCTTGCCCGCGCCGATATCGGTATCGCCCCCGCCGGCGGTTCCGGCATTGCCATTGAAACAGCCGAAATTATTTTAATGAACAACCGCCTTTACGACGCGGTGACGGCGTTACGGCTCAGCCGAAAAGTGATGCGCAACATCAGGGAAAATTTATTTTGGGCTCTGTTTTACAACTGTCTCGGTATTCCCGCCGCGTCGGGGCTGCTGGATGCGCTTTTCGGCATTCCGCTGCGGCCGGAGTTTGCCGCAGCCGCCATGAGCCTCAGCTCGATTTGCGTTGTCGGCAACGCACTGCGTTTAAAGCGTTTCCGATCCCGCTTTTCAGAAGAATCGGACAAAGACATTTCGAATCAGAAAGAAAACAGAGGAGGTTTCCCCATGAAAACTGTCGAATTGAAAATCGAAGGAATGATGTGCAACCACTGTCGCTCTCATGTCGAATCGGCACTGAATGCCGTTGAAGGCGTTTCCGCTTCGGTTGACCTGCAGACAGCGACGGCAACATGCCGCATCAAAGAGACTGTTGCTGTTGCGGATCTGAAAAAAGCGGTTAGCGATGCCGGCTATGCGGTTACGGATTTAACCGAACGATAAAACACCGGAACCGGCGCCTCTGCCGTCGGTCTGTTTCCGCAAAAAAAGCTGCCGGGTGCCGGCAGCTTTCGTTTACTTACGGAAAGGAATTATTTTCTTCCTTTTTTACCCGCATTGTCTTTTCTGAAACACATAAACCAGTCAAGGCAGTACTGATCCGCCGTCTGATTTTCCATTCTCTCTTTCGCTGTTCCGCAGGAACCGGCTGTCGGCACAATCACGTCATCGCCCGGTCTCCAGTCGGCGGGAGTCGCAACACCTTCATCGGCTTTCTGCAGAGCCTGAATCAAACGTTTGATTTCATCGAAATTCCGTCCGGTCGAAAGCGGATAGTACAGAATCGTGCGGATAATTCCTTTCGGGTCGATAATAAAGACGGCACGAACAGCCTGAGTCGAAGAGGCATTCGGCTGAAGCATTCCGTATTTTTTGGCCACTTCCATTTTGATATCTTCGATCAAAGGAAAAGTGACTTCGATATTTTCGAGATCCTTCCATTTGAGTTCCTGGATTTTACGCAGCCAGGCAATATGGGCATACAGAGAGTCAATCGAAAGACCGATTAACTGGGTATTCAATGCCGCAAATTCATCCATCATGGAAGCAAATGTCATAAACTCTGTCGTACAGACGGGCGTAAAATCGGCGGGATGGCTGAACAGAATCACCCATTTCCCTTTAAAATCTTTCGGAAAATCAATGGTTCCCTGTGTCGTAACGGCTGTAAACGCCGGAGCCGGATCGCCGATCAGCGGCATGCGGTTCGATTCCTGTGCAAAAGCACCCAACGCAAACATGACTAACATTACGGTAAAAATTTTCTTCATTTTTTCTCCTTTAAGAAAAATTATATATTTGTATAAAGTATAAATCAAACTTTAAAAAAGAAAGGGGCATTCCCCTTTCATCCGCTTACATCGCGGAAAACATACTTTTGCTTGCACCGCAGACAGGACATACCCAATCCTCGGGAATCGCCTCAAACGGTGTTCCGGGTGCAATTCCGCCGTCCCGATCTCCTTCGGCAGGATCGTAAACATATCCGCATAAATCACAAACATATTTCTGCATCGCTTTCTCCTTCTCATCTGAGATAACTGATTATAGCACTCAAAAGAAAATTTGTCAACAATTTTTTATAAATATATTTTTTTATTCAGTCCAAAAAAACATATTTTTCCTATGTAGGGTATGTTAATTCAACCCGGCAACGGGGCCGCCGGCCCCGTTAATCGATGATTTCTGTCAAACCGGAGAACTGCTCCGGTTTTTTTCTTGAAAAACCGCATTTCCCGACATATAATAATAGCGGGGTGATTCAATTATGGACGCATTTCGTGTGATCGAAATTAAGCAGAGCGTTTACGCCGACAACAATGCGGAAGCCGACCGCCTGCGCGGAGAAATGAAAAACAGCAAAACCTTTCTACTGAATCTGATGTCGTCTCCCGGTTCGGGAAAAACCACATTTCTGAAAAGAACAATCGGTGAACTGAAAAACGATTTGAAAATCGCCGTTTTGGAAGCCGATATCGATTCCGATGTCGATGCCAGGGCCGTCGCCGAAGCGGGAGCCGAAGCGGTACAGCTTCATACGGGCGGGATGTGTCATCTGACCGCCGGCATGACCAGACAGGGAACGGAGACTCTCGATTCGGAAAATATCGATTTGGTCGTTATCGAAAATATCGGTAATCTGATTTGTCCGGCCGAATTCGATACCGGCGCGGCCGCCAATGTGATGATTTTGAGTGTTCCGGAAGGTGACGATAAACCGCTTAAATATCCGAATATGTTTTCGGTCTGCGATGTCCTTCTGATTAATAAAATCGATGTTCAACCCTATTTTGATTTTAATGTCGATCTCTGTACCGAAAGAGTCCGCAAACTGAATCCCGATATCCGTATTTTTACGCTTTCGGGGAAAACGGGAGAAGGATTCTCTCCGTGGATTCAGTGGCTGAAAAACGCTGTCCGCGAATGGCAGGTTTCGGACCGCATACAGGAAAACGCACTTATGAAAACACGTCATTAACTTTTACGGAGGAAGAAATGGCTTTAAGAAAAAAAATTGTCAAACTGGCAAAACTGGTTGGCGGAACGCCCGGTATGCTCAACCGGATTACCGCCGAATCCCCCGAGTACTATTCACTGGAATGCTGCGTTTCCGACGAAGAAGCCGATGCGGCGCTTTTATTGAAATGGCGTACGGAGACGCCGATTTCACAAATTCAAAAAAAAGCGCAAGCGAAATTGGGCTTTGATCCCGAAAAAACTCATCGTCTTCTTTTATCGCTCGCCGACAAAGGTGTTCTGCGTGTCAACAAAACGAAGGACGGAGAGGACTGCTTCTTTGTCCAGACCTTTGCACCGGGAATTCTCGAAATGATGGTGGGAAACAAAGAACTTGTCGAACAGTACCCGCAAATTGCCCGTGCTTTCGAACAGTATACACGCGAAAGGATGGCCTCCATGGCATCCCTGTTACCGAACGGAACCGGTCTGATGCGTGTCATTCCGATCGAGCAGGCCATCGACGGCAACCCGCAGACAGTCGATGCCGAACGGCTGAGTTATTACATCAACAAATATGATATTTTTTCCGTTGCCCCCTGTTCCTGCCGGCGAACCCGGCGTATGATGGGAGAAGGCTGCGGACACCTCGAGCACGACATTTGTCTGCAAATGGGAAAGGGTGCCGAATATTTTATCCGAACAGGCCGCGCCAGACAAATAACACGGGAAGAGGTTTATGAAATTCTGAAACGGGCAGAAGAAAACGGTCTCATGCACCAGCTTCCGAATATCGACGGAACCGGAAGTTCGGCCGCAATCTGCAACTGTTGCAGCTGCTCCTGCTTCGGCTTACGCGTCGCGACGCTGTTCGGGGCCTACAGCGCCGTCGGCAGCAACTACTATTCGGAAATCAACCCCGAAAACTGTGTCGCATGCGGACAATGCGTCGAGACCTGTCCTTCCAACGCGTTGAAACTCGGACAGAAACTGTGCACGCTCACACCGATACAACCCGAAAAGGATTATGATAAAATCACCGATACGGTTTGGGGAAAAAAGAAATGGAATATCGATTACCGGACCAACTCCGAGGATGTTGTCGATACGGGAACCGCTCCCTGTAAAACGAAATGCCCCGCTCACATCGCTGTTCAGGGGTACATCAAACTGGCTGCTCAGGGAAAATACGACGAAGCGCTCGAACTGATCAAAAAAGAAAATCCGCTTCCGGCTGTTTGCGGACGTATATGCAACCATGCCTGCGAGGATGAATGTACACGCGGCGAAATCGATCAGCCGATTGCCATCGACGAGATCAAGCGGTTTCTGGCCGAGCGGGAACTCAAGAAAGAGACCCGATTTGTTCCGAAAAAAATGCATGACTATTCGGACAAGAAAATTGCCGTTGTCGGATCCGGTCCGGCCGGTTTGGCCTGTGCCTACTATCTGGCAATCGACAATTATTCGGTCACCGTTTTCGAAAAAGAGGAAAAACCGGGCGGCATGCTGGCTCTCGGCATCCCCTCTTTCCGATTGGAAAAAAATGTCTTGAATGCGGAAATCGATGTTCTGAAAGAACTCGGTGTCGAATTCAAAACCGGTGTCGAAGTCGGAAAAGATGTCACTCTCGACGAACTGCGTCGGCAGGGCTATAAAGGCTTCTATCTGGCAATCGGTGCTCAGGGCGGCCGTAAAATCGGCGTTGAAGGAGAAGATGCGCAGGGCGTCATAGCCGGTATAGATTTCCTGCGGACGGTCAATGCCGGCAAGCCGTCGGGAATCGGCGGACGGGTTGTGGTCATCGGCGGCGGTAATGTGGCAGTCGATGTGGCAAGAACCGCTGTCCGTGAAAAAACGGAATCGGTCAAAATGTTCTGTCTGGAAAGCGAGAAGGAGATGCCGGCCAGTGCGGACGAAGTGGAAGAGGCGCTCGAAGAAGGAATTACCGTCAGTCACGGATGGGGCCCCAAACGGATTCTGACCGAGAACGGAAAAGTAACGGGAATCGAATTCAAAAAATGTCTTTCCGTTTTTGACGAAAATCGGAAATTCGCACCGAAATATGACGAAAACGAAGTGATTGAAGTGCCCGCCGATTTCATATTGCTGACAGTCGGACAGTCTGTCCTTTGGGGCGACTTGCTGAAAGGATCGAAGGTCGAGCTGAATCCGAACCAAACGGCTAAAGCCGACAACTTCACTTATCAGACAGCCGAACCGGATATTTTTGTCGGCGGAGATGCTTACACCGGTCCGAAATTTGCAATTGATGCCATTGCTGCCGGAAAACAGGCAGCCGTATCGTTACACCGATTTGTCCAGCCCGGACAGAGCCTCGTTCTCGGCCGGGATCGCCGCCTTTATCATTCTTTGGACAAAGGAAATCTCGATATTGCGGGATTCGACAATACACCGCGACAGGTTCCCGGTCACGACAAATCCAAAGACAAGACTTTCCGCGACGCCAGACTTGCTTTTACCGAAGAGCAGGTCCGTAAAGAGACGGAGCGGTGTCTCGGATGCGGCGCCACCGTTGTCGACACATACAAATGTCTCGGTTGCGGACTCTGCGTAACCAAATGCAAATTCGATGCCATTAAGCTGGTCAGAAAGCAAAACCCGGCTTTCGGAGGGAAACTCGAAGATCTTCCGATGAGGGTGGCCGGCTATGCCGTTAAACGAGCCGGTAAAATTACCGCCAAGAGCATCAAAGACGCATTTGTCAAAAAATAAAATCTGACGCCCGCCGGTTTCCGGCCGGGCGTTTTTTCGGAGACTGCTATGCACGAATTGGGTCTTATGGCCGAGATTGTCGATAAAATCGAAGCTGTTGCAAAAGAAAATAATGTTACGGAAATCGAAACACTTGTACTGGATGTCGGAGAATATTCCGGCGTTGTTCCCGAATATGTCGAAGAATGCTATCCGGCTGTTATCGAAGGGACATTATTGGAAAAAACAGCACTGAAAATCAATGTGATTCCCGGAAAAGCACGATGTGAGAACTGCGGAACCGGGTTTGCCGTCAAAGGAAACGAAAACTGCTGCCCCCGTTGCGGTTCCCAAAAATGCAAAGTCATCGAAGGCGGTGAATTTGTTATCAAAGAAATCGTAGCCCGGTAACCGCCCGGCCCCCTATTATTGATAAAAAAAGGGACGTTCGTATGAACGTCCCTTTTTTCCGTCAAAGCGGTTATCGGATTTCTCCGGCAGGAACTTCAACTGTCTCGCCGGATGCAACCGCAGCCGCAGCATTATTGTTTTTCTGTGTAACAATAACCTGCTCTTTAACCTGATAATCTTCGACTTTAAACACTTTGCGGATCATTCCTGTGTTCCAGAACACGGCATACAACGCACACAAAACGATGATAATAGCAAAGGCCACCACGTTAAATGCCGCATGTGTTTTAAAAATTCCTTTCTCGAGAACCAGAGTCTTTTTATCATCTTTTCCGCGGTTCTGAATCACACTGATAATCCAGATGATCGCCATCGTAACCAGACAGGTAATTCCCATCTGATGCATGAACGGAATCGACACGGAAGGAACAAAGTTAACCACCAGTTTAATCCCCAAAGCAAAAGCCGTTCCGGCAACAGCACCGACAATCGCACCGGTTGTGCTGGTTCGCTTCCAGAACAGACCGAGCAGGAAGACCGCCAGAATCGGAGGCGAAACCAAACCGGTATATTCCTGAATGTACTGAAATCCCTGACCCATGTTTTTCATTAAAGGAGCAATAGAAACACCGATAATCAGTGCGACAACTGCCGCCAGCCGTCCGACATTGACCAGTGTTTTCGAAGAGGCATCCTGTTTAATATAAACTCTGAAAATATCCATAGTAAAAATGGTAGAAATCGAGTTAAGCATGGAGGCCAGAGAAGAGACAATCGCTGCCAACAGAGCGGCAAAGGCAACACCGCGAAGACCGACCGGCAGGAATCCGAGAAGAACAGGATAAGCCGAGTCATTAATAATGCCGCCTTTATCGTTCAACGGCATCACAATCTGTCCGTCCTGAAAAAGAACGTAAGCGGCAATACCGGGAAGAACGACAATAAAAGGAATAATCATCTTCAGAACAGCGGCCATCGCAATTCCTTTCTGGGATTCGGCCAGACTCTTGGCCGCAAAGGTTCTCTGAATGATGTACTGATTGAATCCCCAGTAATAGAGGTTGGCAACCCACATACCGCCGAGGAGAATTCCGATACCGGGCAGATTATTGAATTCCGGATTATCCGGACTCAAAATCAGTTCGAAATGACCGGGGAACTGGGAAATCATGGTTCCCAAACCGCCGACTTTATCGACCGCAATAATCGTTGTAATAATTCCTCCGACTGTCAGACAAATGACCTGAACGACATCGGTCCAGGCAACGGCCGACAGACCGCCCCACAGCGAATAAGCCGCGGCAAAGAAAGCCAGAATCAGAATGCAGTGAATCAGATCCAATCCGGGGATAACCGTCGACATGGCGCGGGCACCCAGATAAAGAACCGAGGTCAGGTTAACAAACGTGAACAACGCCAGCCAGAAAACGGAAAGGATGGTCTTCAGCGTCCGGTTGTACCGTTTTTCGACAAATTCCGGAATCGTGTAAATCCCCTCTTTAATGAAAATCGGAAGAAAGTATTTACCGACAATAATCAGCGTCAGTGCCGACATCCACTCGTAGCTGGCAACGGCCAGGCCGATCGCAAATCCGGATCCCGACATACCGACAAACTGTTCGGCGGAAATATTGGCGGCAATCAGAGAGGAGCCGACAACCCACCAGGGGAGCGATTTTCCGGCCAGAAAATAATCTTTCTCGTCTCTTTCATGTCCCTTTTTGGTCCGTGAAGCAAACAGTCCCAATCCGACAATAACAATCGCGTAAATACCGACCACTACATAATCAAGCAGGAACAGACCTTTATTCTGGTCGACAAGTTTTTGGGAAAATTCCGCTTCGGAGACAGTCTCTCCCTGCATGGCAACCGTACTGACTGTGTCGGATGTCGGCAGATAAATGCTGCCGAACGCAAACAATATCAGCAGACAGGCTACCGCAATGTAAATAAATTTGTTTGTATTCATGAAAACTCCTCTTCATAAATTTAAAATTCGATAAAATTATCGTATAACGACTTTTCCGGTTTGTCAAATTTTTTTTCTTCCGTACAAAGAAAAATTCGATTTACGCTTAACTTTTCCGAATTTCGGGAAATTCTACTGGAAAAAATCAGGATTCCATTATAAAATGAAAAGGGTTTGGTTCGATATTAAAAAAGGAGTAAAATAATGAAAACAATTTTTGATTTATCTATCACCGATGCCGAAATGGATGATATCCTGGGACAGTCTATGAGTGCCGACGAATATAAAAAAATCAGGACCGGTACCGACGAGATACTGGGAGATGTCTACTGTCTTCTCCGATACCGGGGCAACGACGCCGAAGCCGAGGAAATTATCGGCCAGATCGGCGATAAAAATTTTGCAGAAAGCCTGAAAGACAGTTTTTAACGATGGAACGCGATTATCAGTCCGAATGGAACGAACTCACATATATCCTGACGACCGTTAACGACACCGAAATGATGAAGGATTTGCTTCTTGCTTTGCTCACACGGAAAGAGCGGGAGGAAATCACTCTTCGATGGTCGCTGGTAAAACAGCTCCACGAAGGAAGATCGCAGCGGGCCGTGGCGGCCGACTTGGGTCTCAGTCTTTGTAAAATTACCCGCGGGGCAAAAGAATTGAAGCAGGAGAATTCCGTCTTTCCGAAGCTGTTCCGTTTATTGGGAGAAAAAAATGTCTAAACAGAAACCGAACTATTTTTGCGAAGCCTGCGGAGAACAGGTTGACAAGTGGGACATCCGGTGCCCCCACTGCGGGAAACAGTTTGATTCAATCAAATGTCCCCAATGCAATTATTCGGGAAATGCTCAGGAATTTTCAAACGGCTGTCCTTCCTGCGGGTTTATGAGCGAGGAACAGAAGAAAGCAGCCGCTATACGGAACAAAACCGCGCAGACAAAAACACGCACCCTGAATCTCCCGTCACCGCAATCGGTCAATACAGGCGGACGCATTCTTCTCGTTGCGGTTCTGCTGGCCCTTATTGCCGGTCTTGCCCGGTGGATTTCTCTGCTTGCGGCCTGACCGTCAAACCGTTTTTTCGTTATAAATCGAATTGATTTCGGAAGCATACATTTCGGCAACAACATTTCGTCTGATTTTCAATGTTGTTGTCATTTCGACACCGATCCGGAACGGTTGGGTTAAAAGAACGAATCCTCCGATCAGCTCGCAGCTGCGAAATCCTTTTGCCGGAGAAATCTGTTCGCGAATCAGGCGGGCATATAAATCGTTGACTTCGGGAACGTTTGCCAGATCTTCGACAGGCACTTCGTTGAATCCGTGTTCTCTGGCAAAGTCGTTCAGCATATCGAAAGCGGGAACAATCAGCGCTCCGAGATACCGGCGGTCCTGTCCGACAAGCATCACCGATTCGATATAAGGCGATTCGCTCAAAGCATCTTCAATCGGCTTCGGCTCGACATTTTCTCCTCCGCTGAGAACAATTGTTTCTTTGGCGCGACCGATAATTTTCAATGCTTTATTGTACGTCACGATAACCAAATCTTCGGTATCGAACCAACCCTCTTTTAATACCGCTTCCGTTTTCTCGGGATCTTTGTAATATCCGTCCATAACCTGCGGTGATTTTACGAGGAGCCGGCCTTTCGTCCCGGGAGGAAGCGCACGTCCCGATTCATCGACAACTTTATATTCGATATCGGGGAGAAACTCTCCGACAACTCCGGGGATCTGGTGATTCAGCTTTCTGACAGCCAGCACCGGTCCGGTTTCCGTCAGCCCGTATCCCTCGAGAAGGGTGATTCCGGCGGCCATAAAAAAACGGTCGATGTACGGAGGCAGCGATCCTCCGCCCGAAACACAGGCAATCATGGCTCCCCCCAGTTTCTTCCGGATAGCGGAAAACACCAGGCAGTCTCCCAGATAGTGAAAAGGCGCCAGACAAATCAGCGGAAAAAAAGAAATCAGGATATCCGCGAAACGGTTCGGCCGTTTGAGCCACGCATATTCACCTTTCAGGATATGCTGGAACCGTTTAAATTCCGTGCTGACCGAAACAAATAAGCCGAACATCGCCTGTTTGACAAATCCGCCTTCTTTTACGTTTTTATAAATTCCCTTATAAACCCCTTCCCAAATACGGGGGACGGAGCCGAACCATTGGGGACGGAATTCGGCCAAATCTCTCAATATGGCGGGACCGATCGGCTTACCGTAAATCAGTGCGGCGCCGCATGTTGCCACTATGTACTCGCATGTCCGCTCGAACGCATGCCAAATCGGAAGCACGCACAAATCTTTATGACCGGCGCGGCACGGTATAAAATCGGTATAGATACGATCAAGCTGAAAAATAAAACTGCGGTGGGGAAGCATGACGCCTTTGGGGCGACCCGTTGTTCCCGATGTATAAATGATACAAGCCAGATCATCGCTTCCGACCTTCGAAACTTCCTCCCCGTAAAACAAGATCGGATCGGAGCAGAAGGAGTTCCCCTTTTCGAGAAGTTCGGAGAAAAGATATTGAGGCACGGTCACCGATTCTGCCTTTTCGTTTCCCGAAAAAAGAATCACGCCTTGAAGGGGATTTTCGGGAAAGGCCTCGAAAAACTTTTCGGCCAGATTTTTTGTTTCGAAAACAGCCCAGCGGCTCTCGCTGTGACCGATGATATAATTCAATTCTTCGAAAGAGGTATCCGTTCCTCGGGGAACATCCGCCCCTCCGATTCCCAGAAGAGCAAAATTAAAAATCAGCCATTCGGGCCGATTATCGGAATAAACCGTTACTTTCGAGCCTGTTTCAAAACCGAGTGATTTCAATCCGGCAGCAACCGAAGCAACAGATGTCAGTGATTGGGAATAGGAAACCGTACAAACCTCTTTTTTGTTGCGATAAATTTGAACCGGCAAATCGGGATAATCCCGGCAGGCAGTCAGATACCGTTGAACAACTGTTTTCCCATTCATATACATACTCCTTTTATTGATTCAGTAAACCTTTTATTTGATTTTTCGTCAAGAGCTCCGGAAGGACCGTTTCCTTTCCGTTCCGATCGATAAAGAGAGCAAAAGGAACTCCGGCCCGGCCGTAACGTCCGAGGTAACGGGCGATTGCCTCGTCGCCGGCTGTGTAATCACCGTAAAAAAGACGAACCCCCTCATCTCTCAAAAGTCGATTGATTTCGGAATCCGATAGCACCGTTTTTTCGTTGGTTTGACAGGTCAGACACCAGTCGGCCGAAAAAACAACAAAAACAGGCTCCCCGTTTGCGACTGCCGCCGCAACAGCCTCCTCGGAAAAAGGACTGTAAGAAGCAAATACCGATTCTTCAGCCGCTTTTTCAACCCGCTCTGTCGGGAATAAAATAAAAGCAGTCGGAACCAAAAGAATCAGAATCAAAATGACCGAGAGGGCACGAACCCGCCGGGATCCTCCCATAACGACATATTCTTTCCATATTCGAAACGAAAAAACCAATAAAAGCAACCATCCCGAAAATCGAATCAGGGCCGTCACACCGACCTGTCCGCCCAATACCGAAAGCAGCCAGAGAGCCACCCCGCACAGAATAAAACCGGTCACCTCTTTGACAACATTCATCCAGGAGCCCGGTTTCGGCAAAAGCCGGACCGCCCCGGGAATCACTCCGATTAAAAGAAACGGAAAAGCGAGTCCCAATCCGATCAGAAAGAAAACCGCCAGAATCATCACTGCCGATTTTGTCAGGGCAAAGCCGACGGCCGCACCCAGCAGAGGCGCCGTACACGGCGTCGCCAGAAGGACAGCCAGAATACCGGTGAAGAAACTTTCCGCATACATATTTTTGCGGCTGTGCGTCCGAACGCCCCCGGGAAAAGAAACAACAAGGACGTCAAACATCGCAAACGAGACGGACACCAGCAGCACAATCAGAAAAACCAGATATCCGAGACTTTGAAACTGAAACCCCCATCCGACACTGCGGCCTCCTGCCCGAACGGCAATCGTCACAATCGCCAAAAGCAGAAGAGACACTATAATCCCGGCACTGTAAAGCATCGCATTGACAAACAGCTGCTTTCTCCGGGAACCGGCCTGCTGAAGAAGGCCGAATGCCTTTAATGAAAGGACAGGTAAAACACACGGCATAATATTCAGCAGCAATCCGCCGAGAAAAGCAAACAGAAGAATCCAGCCGGCCGCAGGCCCCGCCGTATCTGTTCCGTTTGCCGGTTCGGCAGCATCCGTCTTTCCGGAAAGCCCCGTTTCTCCGGCGGAAAGTGTGACATTTGCGGAAAGCCGAACCCGGTCCGGCATAAAACAGGCCCCCTCCGAATCGCACAGCTGGTAGCGAACCGTCACGGGTATATCGGCCTGCCCCGATTGAAATGCGTTCAGCAGGATCGATATTTTCACGGTACCGGAAAGATAATCTCCTTCACCGAACCCTTCGGGAAAAATGACTTCCGATACGGAAAAATGATCGCTTTCGACCGCATCGACCCCGAAAAAGCGGGGTTGCCATCCCTGTCGGAAACCGTCGGGAATTGTCATGAAAATCTCTATCCGGTTGATATCCGTTTTCACCTCAAACGACGGAACGGGATTCCGAGCAAACAGAGGCCATACCAATACCGCCATAAAATAAACCGACAGAATTAATCTTTTCACTTTTTTACAAACCTCCAGCATCGATGAATTTTCCGGTTGCGTCGGAAATCGGGATCGAACGTTGATTCCGTGATTTCTTCCGGACACCATTTTTCGATCATCCCTTCATCCGGTACAAAACGGCGGAAATGATTGGAAAAATAGAGCACGCCTCCTTTCGAAAGCCTCTGCATACATAAATCTATCAGTTCGCTCTGGTCTTTTTGAAGATCGAAATCATCACGTGCGCTTTTCGAATTGGAAAAGGTCGGCGGATCGAGATAAATGAGATCGTAGATCGATCGGTCTTCCCGAAGGAATTTCATCACATCGCTTCGAATCCAGACAGCCCGATCGGAAGGAATCCCGTTCAGCCCGAAATTGCGCTTTCCCGTTTCGAGATAGCGGGCCGAAGCATCAACGGACACAACGCGCACGGCTCCGCCGGCGGCCGCACAAACGCTGGCGGTCGCCGTATACGAGAACAGATTGAGAAATCTTTTCCCTTTCGCTTCCTTCTTCAGTCTTCTCCGCAGAGGCCGGTGATCCGGGTAAATCCCCGTATCGAGATAATCCGACAAATTGACTTCGAACCGCAACCCCTCTTCTTCGATAACATAAAGGGCCGATTCGCTGCTCAGTTTTTCGTACGCTGCCCCGTTTTTCTGCCGAAAGCGGGTTCTGAGATAAAGGTGTTTCCGGTCGGTTTCGAAAAAGAAAAGGAGTCCGTCAATCATTTCATTCAGCCGTTTTTTCCGGGACTCTTCGGAGACCGACGACGGAGGCTGATACTCGCTTAAATAAATACGGGGAGAGCAATCGTTTCCCGTGACGGGAATATAAACATCGACGGAAGCGTTGTACTCGGGCATATCCGCATCGTAGAGACGGAAGACCGAAACCTCCCGGGCTATTGCCGATTTTTTCCATTCTTTGCTGTTTTTTTTCAGCCGGTTCGCAAACATTCGGCTGCCCTCGGAAAGGGTCTCCCCGGAATGGATTTCCTTCAGTTTTTTTTCGGCGGCCGTGCGGGAGGCCTCTCTTCGCGATTCCGGGAAAACAGGAAAAACTGCCAGCACGGTTTTTAAAGCGCCGTTGCGAAACGGTGCTGTTTTCGCCGCCTTCAACCCGACCGACGCCGCCAGCGATGCATCACCGCACAGAATGCAGGCGACAGAACCGGGAAAAACCGAACGCAAATGATTGCCGAAATCACGATAAAGCTCCGGCACCGTCGCCTTATCACCCAAACGCTCGCCGTACGGCGGGTTGACAATCAGACATGTTTTCCCGGGACTCCAATCGGCAGGAAAATCGGCGGCCGTCACGGTTCGGAAATCGGCTCTTCGAATGACAATCCGGTCCGACAAACCGGCAGCGGCCGCATTTTGCCGTGCCGCCTCCGCCGCATGGCGGTCGATGTCAAAGCCGAAATAGCGAACGCCGGTGCGGGCGGCGGCTTCGTTGCCGGCGGCCGCCTTTTTCTCCGCCTCGGCCCGCAAACGGCTCCACACCTCCCGATCGAAATCGCGCAGCGCCTGAAATCCGAAACCGCGGGAGCGGCGGCTGCGCAACAGTCCGGGCGGAATACCGGCAGCGGCCATCGCCGCCTCAATCAGCAGCGTTCCGCTTCCGCACATCGGATCGACGATAAATCCGGCCTCTGCGGTATATTTGCGGCAGCGGGCAAGAACCGCAGCCGCCGTATTTTCCTTCAACGGAGCCTCGACTCCGACAGGACGGTATCCCCGCCGGTTCAGCGGTTCGCCCGCCCAGTTGACACAAATCATCACGTGTGCATGAACAATCTGCAAATGAAGACGAATATCGGGATTCTCCGTGTCGACATCGGGTCGGCATCCCGTAACCGTGCGCAGACGGTCGCAGACTCCGTCTTTCAGAAGGAGTGCGCCGTAGCGGGAATCGGTAATCTGCGTCCGGTTATTAGACGCCAGTTTGCAGGAAACGGAAAAAGAGACTCCGGCCGGAAAAATTTCTTCCCAAGCCACTGCCGCCGCCAGACGGACAATCTCCTCTTTCCGTTCCGCATGACCTTCCGCAAGAATGCGGTACAGGCCGTTCCCGTAGGCGGAGTTCAGGCAGAGACGGTAGCCGACTTCGGCCGTTCCGCCGAAGGTCACCGACCTGACACGTGTTTTAATATCGGATCCGCCCGCATCTTCTATTTCATTCCTTAAAAGTTCCTCGCAATACGCGGGGCAGGTCATGTAAAACCGATAAGTCACAAAGACTCCTTTCGAAATAACGAGTCGAAGCGGCGCCTGACCTCGTCCGTCGGCTCTGTTTTTCGGAAAGCGCTCTCTCCCGGTCGGAAATATTCGCAAAAATTAGCCTGTTCCTTATCGGCGACGATCTCGGCCGCCTCTTCCCGGCAACGGCCGGAAACGGTTGTATCGTAAAAAAGACAGTTTCTGCACACATGCAGCGGACGTCCGCAACGGCGGCATTCCTCCGTTCTCCCGATTTTTCCTTCCGGCAGCATTTCTCCGCAGTGATAACAAACACTCATGTCTCATTATAGCGTGAAAATTTTAAAAATTCCATTGCAAAAATTCGTTATTTCTAATATTTTTATAGTATGAGTTTGAATAAATATATTTTCGTAACAGGCGGCGTCTGTTCCAGTCTGGGAAAAGGTGTGGCCGCTTCTTCCATCGCGGCTCTGCTTGAAGCGCAGAATTTTTCGGTCCGTATGCTGAAAATCGATCCCTATCTGAATGTCGATGCCGGAACGATGAGCCCTTACCAGCACGGTGAAGTTTATGTCACCGATGACGGCGCCGAAACCGATCTCGACCTCGGAAACTACGGCCGCTTTACAACAGCTTCATACTCAAAAGACAATTCGGTTACTACCGGACAGATTTACGAAGAGGTTATCCGTCGGGAACGGCAGGGAAAATACCTCGGTAAATGCGTTCAGGTAGTTCCTCATATTACGGATGAAATAAAAAGACGAATCTATCTGATCGGAGAAAAACCGGATGTCGATTTCACGGTCGTCGAGGTCGGCGGAACCGTCGGCGATATCGAATCGATTCCTTTCCTCGAGGCGATTCGTCAGATTATTCACGAAAAGACATCGCAGAACGCGCTTTCCGTCCATCTTTCTCTGTTGCCCGTTGTCAGCTGCGGCGAAGTTAAAACGAAGCCGACTCAGCACACGGTCAAAGCCATGCGCGAAATCGGAATTCAGCCTCAGGTCCTGATCTGCCGCTGCACGGAACCGATGGAACCGGAGCAGAAAAAGAAACTGGCTCTTTTTACCAATATCAACGAGGATGCGGTCATTTCGGGGCATGATGCTCTCTACACAATTTACGAAATTCCCATCAATTACTGGAAAGAGGGTATCAACGAAGCCATTCTTTCCCGAATGGGCGTCACTCAGAGAACTCCCGATTTAAGCAAGTGGCAGACAATTGTCGACACGCTGAAACACACCGACAAACGTGTACGCATTGCCATGGTCGGGAAATATATCCAGCTCGAAGATGCGTACAAGTCGATTGACGAAGCGGTTCGTCACGGAGGCTTCGAAAACAAAGCCAAAATCTCTTTTAAGAAAATCGATTCGGAAGAAGCGGAAAAACTTTCCGACGAAGAATTCGCCGCCCAGTTCGATGATATTGATGCTATTTTAATTCCGGGCGGTTTCGGCGAGCGCGGAATCAACGGAATGGTGAAAGCTGCCGAATTTGCACGAAAAAATAAAATCCCGTTTCTGGGGATTTGTCTCGGTCTTCAGATTATGGTTATCGAGTATGCCCGTAACGTTCTCGGATACGAAGATGCCAACAGCTCGGAGTTTCGTCCCGAAAGTCCTCACTGTGTCGTTTCCCTGCTCGAAGAACAGGTCGATGTTACGCAATACGGCGGAACAATGAGACTCGGATTGAGCGAATCGAGAATCGGAAAAGGAACAAAAATCTACGAAGCTTACGGAACGGAATCGATTCTGGAACGTCACCGTCACCGTTACGAAGTCTCGAACCGGTACAAACAGGAACTCCGCGACAAAGGACTGATTATCAGCGGCATGACCCCCGACGGAGAACTTGTCGAAAGTGTCGAATGGCCGGATCATCCGTGGAGCACAGGCGTCCAGTTCCATCCGGAATTTACTTCCCGACCGACCAAAGCCGGTCCTCTTTTTCGGGAATTTGTGAAGGCCGCACTGGAATACAGAGCTAATCGGAAACAGTCTCCGAATACAGCGGAATAATTCTGCGTCCGCCTCCGAAATCACGTATATACATCTCTCTATACTCGAGAAACAGCGCTTCCGCTTCCGCGTATTTTCCGCTATCCATGTAGATGACGCCCTGCATGGAAACTTTCTCGATATCGTCAATCGGGTTTTGCGATTTTTCTTTCCGGTTTAAGATATTTTTTACCGTTGTTTTCAGCTTTTTGTCTTTTTTTGCTTCCGCGACCATCTCTTCCCACGTCTGGGGCTGGTCGACAATAATATACCGTCCCCGTGCGCGCATCAGGTCGCAGTATCTCGCAAACTCCCGATCGGCCTTCTCCGCCATTCCCATTTGAGTGTAAAGATAGGTCAGAACCTCGGCTATCACATAATTGTCGGGATTCACTTCCTTCAGCCGTTCGAAATAACAGAGAGAATCCTCCTGACGGGAGGACTGAAACGAGTCGATTGCTTTTAAAGCCGTATCGCGATATTCTTCGACCGAATCGATAACATCAAACCCTGTGTACCTCATCGAAAACTGTCTCCCCCTTCACGAGTCTTTCTTTATATTTCGGCAAAAAATAAGCACCGCGCAAATTTTATTTTGTGTTTTTTCGAAGATAAAATAACGATAATATTATATGAATAAAATGAATCGTGAAAAACTGTTCCGTTACAGCATACGCACAATCTGCTGCGTTATCGATTCCGTCAATTCGGCCACGGGAGAAACCGTAAAACTTCGCATCCGATCTTTTATCAATCTGCTTGCAAACGACCCGTTTTTCGGCCCCGTTTTCGGGACTGTTTTCGGCTTAAAAATCCGTTACCCGCTGCGCATGACAACAGACGACCTCTACCCCTCCCTCGACATGCCGGAAGATCCCGTTGCCCAAATTATCTTTATTCTGAATCTGATGTACGACAGCACAAACAATCCTTCCCGCTCGATTTTTGACCCCATATTCAAGATATACGGGTCCGGACAGGAGACGGTCGATTTTATCGAACATGTTATCCGTTTCCCTCTTCAGCTGCTGAAGGTACGGCTTCTGCAACTGACCGCATTTTCATGGGAAGAAATTCGGGGGAATATTTCCGAAATTCTTTTTCCGAAATATTCCTTCCGCTTTCTGACACCCGAATCTCTGCCCCAGCAAGATTGCCTCAGCAGAGAGAGAATCCTTTTTTATTTCCGGAAGGCGCATATCGGGAAGGAAACCGTTCTGGCTCTCTCCGATGACATCGATACTTATATAAAAAACCACAACAGATATGACCCGGATCTCTTCTTCATCAAAGAATTTCTGGCCCGAATTGTCAGGCACGGAGGCAGACCCGCACTTTCTGCCGTCTTATGTGCCTGCACAAATCCTCTGCTGATTCCGTATATTTTGGAAGCGGACCCTGTATCGGCCCCTTTGAAGAAGAGAGGTCCGAAGCCGAAATCCGCTGCCGCCAAATCATAAAACGCCGGTAAAGAACGGGTTTATGTGCAAAACGGCTCAAACTTTTTGACACGGTTCTCGACTTCCGTGTCGTAAAATTCGAAACACTCCACCGACTCCGCTACATTTTCCGAGGCATCGGAGAACTCGATCACAATACGGGTTACTGTCCGGTCGGGTGAATAAAGTCTGACAGTTCTTCCGTTATCGGTCAGGGCCGAAACAGGATACTTCCTGCCGTCACCGAAATCGATAACCGCTTTTGCAATATAAGCGCCCGATCCTTCTCTCAAACGAAGCGTCAGCAAATCTCCTCCGACCTCTTCCTTAAAAGAAAGAATCAGACGGTTTCCTTCTCCCGTCACTTCTCCGGGCAGCGGCGTGTAAAGATTTCCTTTGATTTCGAATTCTTCCGAAATACCGGAAAAAGAACCGACGCTGTCACTGTCACGGACATCGGCCGTTTTTCTGAATTTCCCTTTATACACAACCCGATAGAGTCCCTCTTTGATTCCGACAGGGATTCTCCAGATAATATCGGCTGTCGAATAGCGGTTGGTCTGTTTTTTCCAAAACAGATTGGTGTTAAAATCGTCATCATCGGCGACAGTCATCCACATACCCGCTTCCGGATTCCATCTCTGTATATAGAGGTAAGAATCGTTATGAAAGATTTCGGTATTCAGACGGGCCGAGTAAAACGAAACCGTAAAGACTTCTCCCGCTTTCCATTCCTTTCGGGGAAGCGGTCTGATCTGCTCCCCGAAACTTTTTCCGGCGGGAACTCTGTCGACATAGATTTTCTCTTTTGCATAGACGATTTTGTCGGCCGGAACCCGTCGCGGCGAAGTCACAATCCACTCCGGATCGCCGGGAACTCTGCCGCTTTTCCCGTCCGCCAGTTTTTCTGCCAGGCGGCCGAATTCCTGCACGCAGGCCGGCACCTGGTTGATTCCGTAAGCCGTCGACCCGCCTTCGTAATGCTGGAGCCGATACTCTTCCGGTGTCGCCATATAACCGACATAAGCATTTGAATTCCCGCAATAAATAACCTCTTCAACCGGTGTGCCGGCCTCTTTTAAAGTTTTCATAACCTGCGCACGAATCCGACGTCCGGCAACCGTTGTCGTTTCGAACGGAGCCGCCACAACAGCGATATTCCCGATACGGAAAATCTGAAACGGAAGATCCAGATCCATCCAGGAGGGATTCGCATTTCCCGACGCCATCAGAATCGGTTTGGGAAAATGAGCGGCTTTCAGCTCCTCGGAGGGGCAAAATACTTTCGGCAATCCGTGCTTTGTATCCAGATTCTTATACGGCCCCAGAATACAACGGAACAGAGGAATCATGGCATGCTTCGGCTTTTTCCCGTTTTCCAGACTCATTCCTTCTTCAAATCCGGAAGGAATCGAAACCTGATTAATTTCGGCTCCTTTTGCCATGCTCCATCCGGTTGCGGGCGGCCATGTCCGGGGAGGATAGACCTCGGGCATATAGGCAAACTCTTCGTCGACAAAAACTCTGTCCATTGCCACCCACTGGGTTGCATACGAAACGGAGCCCTTCACCGCCAGCCGGGGAGACATATAAAGCTCCATCGCCTTTGCCGCCTGAGCGCGGGCCGAATAAATCGCATTTTCGGCTTCTTCGCCGATCGAATACCCGAACTTATCGCGATAATATATCGTACGGCACGGGTCGACATCCCCCAGCGCACTCTGGGCAAAGCCCGCCACAAACCCGGATTCTTCGTCGGGTGACGCTCCCATCATCGATTCGAACATCTGTGCGGCAAACCCTTTATTGTCTCCCGAGATCATGCCGTAAGAAGCACTGATTGAGGTCGGATGAACCGAGAACCAGTTCAAGGCCCCTTTATCCCGTCCGTCGACTGTCCGAAAGCGGAGAAGATACATCATTTTATCGGTCGCCTCTTCATGAAGACGGTACGCCTCTTTCTCTTCTTCACTCGGCAGAGCATCGAATTCTTCCGGTGTGAGTCCGTAATCGTAAATATCGCTTTCATTGTTCAGATGCGCCGTAAAAGATCTGTTTTTGGACACGTTATAGCTATCCGTCAGTTTACCTTTCGAAAATTCAATCGTACACGGCTCCAGATTCCGGTGCGCCATAACGATTGCTTCGACTGCCGCCCGAACCGTAATCATCATCAGATTTTCGTTATATCCGCCGGCCGAAATATTGTACTGATGGCGCTGAGCATCACCCATAACACCTGTATGTGTATGGATTGCATTCAGCAGTACATTGTGATCGTTATAGAAAGGTGTCTTGTCCGGTTTCAGCAGGGAAACTTCCGTTCCGTCTTTATCTCTTTGTGTACTTTTGGAAAGCTCGTCAATCAGCGCCTCTCTCATTTCGAGAGATACCGCCCAATCGTCGGAAATCAGAATAGCGACCCGGGGACCTTCTTTCCCTTCGGCAATAATAAAAGCCCGCACCCATTGACGTGTAAAAATTCCTTCCGTTTTCTGACTCGATTCGATGTACCCGCCGCACAGCTGTCCGGACGGATATTCGGTCGAATCGCTGATGCCGACACCGACCCAATAAGTCCGGCTTCCGGCAAGGGCTTTTTCTCCGTCGCCCTTAAAAGCGGAAAAGACAGCCGGAGCCGTCTTTTCAAAAAGTTCGGGGACTTCCCATGCGGCACCGGCACATCCGACAAGCAGCAGAAGAAAAAAGACCGATACCCTTTTCCCGAAATAATACATAATACAACCCCCTGTATTTGTTCATCTTACTTCGAAAAAAGAGAAAAGGAAAGAATTTTTTCAAAAAGTTCAACTCAGACTGGAATAGGTTCCCGTCATTCGCTGCCAATCCGATATGTCGATAATCAGTTCGGCTGCACCGTTGTAATTGCCGTTGCCGTCATACAACGGTACATACCGTGTATAAATTTGCCTGCCCCCCTCGGGAAACCAGAACTCGACAAACGGAACCTTCTTCGTTTTCAGCGAAGAAAGAATCTTTTTCATGTTGGAATAATTTTTTCCGGAAAAGGCTTCTTTCAGAGGTTTTCCGATCAGATCGGCTTTTCGCGGATAGCGGCGTCGGTTTCCGTAATTGAAATAGACAACTGTTCCGTCTTTATCAAAAACCGTTATTTCGGCCAATGTTGCATTCAGCAGAGAGTCAATCATTTCCAGCGTCAGAAAGCCGCCGTCAAGATGAAATCCGTCCGGGAATGTGATTTCGACGGCATTTTTTTTATCCTCCGTTTTTTCTCCTTTTTCCGACCACGGATAGCCGACGGCACTGCCCTTGGCTCTGACGGTTTTCCACTCGTCGGCAGAAAGATAATTGAGTGCGGTCGGGAAGAGAATCTGGTCCTCATCCGTAATAATCTGCCGAATCGAATCGGACAATTCGTAAAACAGTTTAAAGACCGCATCTTCATTGCGGTTTTTAAGCGATTGGGAAAAATTCCGCAGAAGCCGTTTCACATCTCCGTAACGCTCCGAAAATTCCTGATCGAGACGGCTGATTTTGGAATGTTCGAGATAAGGGAACAGAACCTCTTCGATCCGACGGTAGTGAATTTCTATCTCCTTCAACTCTTTTGCCAGGTATGACAGCTGATTCCAATCGGACTGAAAAGGCTGCTGCGAAATCCGCCGCATGATTTTTTTCATATCGCGCAGGATTTGTTCGGCATACCGATTTTCCTGCATAAACGTATCGACAGGATGTCCGTTCAGAACATCTGCCGGTTTGCCGGATACACGCCGGCTCAAAAGAGTCCCGGACTGTTCATCCTGAAAAACGGGGCGGTTCATTTGTCCCCGTCCGAATCCGAATAAATTTTTTAGCCGATGAAATGCCATAAAATCTCTCTCCGATAATATATTGCTGAATTTTTTCTATTTTTTCAAGCAAAATTTTCCGATAATTGAAAAGGAGGGTTTCATGCCGAAATCAAACAGATTCTTTTTTCTCCTTTTCCTGCTGACCGTTCCTTTCTGCGTGACAGCTGCACCCTTTTTTTATAACTCCGTCAGCTACAATGCACTCTACAAAACGGAAATCAACGAGGAAACCGGAACCCCGGAATTCTGCACCGTCTATTTCAAACCGGGAAAATCGATTTACATGAGAATTTTTCCGTATGAGGACCGGGTTAAAGCCGATGTGGTGGTATACGGTCAGCGGATTTACAACCGTACCGTTATCCCGATTTCCTGGGAAAAGATACTCGAGAAAAATTTCGAAGATATTATTGATGCATCGCGTGCCGTTATCGATTGGGATCTTCTTCTGGCAGCCCAGAACAAAGCGCACACCCGCAATATTCAGACGATAACGGAGCGTATCGATGCGGCTCTGCCCGAGATAAATCTGGCAGACAACAAAGCCATGTCGGAAAAAGGAAAGTGGGTCGATATACCGGACGGAAGCGAGTACAGCCGTGCTCTTGTAAACAGTTTCGGCTTCGTCAAATGGATCGGAGACGGCTTTTACAAACCCGCCACCGGCCATCTCATGAATTTAAACGATCTCGTACTTCGCCATTTCGAAAAGGCCCCCAACAACAACTGGCTGATAAAAGAAACTTTCAAACGAAATCCGTATTTCGGTATGGACTGGATAAAAAACATCGGTCTTAAACTGAACAGACTTTCCGTTCCCGACGTTTCGATAGACGAAATAGAAGTCAGATCTCTGCCGTTTTACGGCTTTACCGAAACGGCCGGCTTCGATACCCCGGCACTCCGGTTTGTGATGTATTACCTGGCGGCAAAAGAACCGTCCCGTTTTTATTTCATTTCTTACAGCCGCCCTTCCCGATGGGACGGCGACCGGACTCTTTTGGAACACAGCAGAACAGCCGTCGCCTTTCCGTCTATAGACTACCGCGGACTGCTGAATATCGCCTATTATGAAAACGGGAAAAAATTCTCTGCCGAAGAAATCGAAAATCGAATCGGAGACGCCGATATCTACCTGATCGGTGTCGAGTTATCCACTCTTTTTCATCTGCCGCCGGTTAAGAATCTGAGTATTCTCTACCGCTGAGCCGTCCGTCCGACGGTTTCGAAGCGGAGAAAACACCGCCTGTCCGGAAAGAGTTCTCAAAAATCACGCGGCGAAAAATAACCGGACTCAGCCCAACCGGTTCGGCTCAAATGATTCAGCTCCACCGCGCAGGGAATGTAACGCCGGCCGTAGTCTCCGTCGGTAACGGAAGTATACTTCAGCAGATAGAAGCCGGTCCGTTTCTGTTTGATATGATCGACGATTTTTTTGACCCCCGACGGATCATCATAAGAAATCGCCAATCCGTCGCTCTCTCCGGCCAATGTCTTCATTGCATAGGACGGCTCTTTTCCGTCGGGATCGATTGTGATAATGTACAAACCGATCCGATTCGCAACCGCATATTCGGCAAGCCGCCGGGTATCGTAAATCGCAAAATCCCGCGTTTCGCTGTGGCGGTTATTGGTGATGTAAACGACCGCCTTGCGGGCCGATGCCGTTTCCAGCTGCGCCATTGCCTCGCGCAGACATACATCCAGTTTTCTCGGTGTCGCTTCGGGCTGGTTCTCTCCGGCCATCAGTGAAACAAATTTCTTTACTTTGTCGAGAGAATCCCCGTCGGGAGAGACAATTTCATCCAGTCTGACCGGCTTCTCTTCGGCGCCGATTAAATAAAAACGGTCGTTGTATCCGCTTCTCTGAAACATCTCGGCCGCCAGATATTCGAAAACGGAGGCATATTTTTTTCCGTCGAGATTTCGGTCGACAAGAACGGAAACGGTCATTTCTTCGGCAGCATCTGCCGAGAAAACCGAAACCCGTTTGGCAACAGGGGCCGATTCTTCATAAACGGTAAAATTCGTCGCATCCAGACCGACAAAAGGCTCTCCGAGACTGTTTCTTACGGAAACCACCATCTCGACTTTCGGAAAATCGAGAGAATTTATCGACATGATTTCGGCATCGAATCCGGCGTACAGACTGTTGACATCACAAAAAAAATCGATACGGTTCTCTTCAACGTCGACCGAAATCAGATTTCCGTTAATATCGCCGATTGCTTTCGTCACCCGTGTTCCCGCACTGCCGGCATCGGTCAGCATTTCGAATGTTTTACGCTGCGGATCAACGGAGAAAATCATTTCTCCGTCCGCCAGAAGCAGCTCGCTGTCATTCCAGTTGAACAATCCTTCGGGTCCCTTCAATGCCGGGTCCGTCAACGTTTCGATGAAGTTGCCGCTTCTGTCAAACACGTAAACGGCTTTTGCTCTCTGATCGGCCACGTAAACGTTATCGCCGGAAACGGCGATTCCGGTCGGCATCATAAAACCGGGGAAAGGATAGACACTTCGTCCGAATGCCAAAACAAACTCTCCTTCGGATGTCCATTTCGAAACCTTCTTATTGCCTGCGTCCGTTACGTAGAGAAACCCGTCGCTGTCGGCGGCCAGGAACTGCGGTCCCATAAACTGATCGTCTCCGCGGCCCTTCGAACCGAACGAGGCCAGCTCGCTTCCGAAACGGTTTACTTTCACCACGCGGTCGGCGCCGAATTCGGTCAGCCAGAAAATATTCGGATTTTCGGTCGGAAGCACATCAAACGGCTTGTAGAATCCTCTGTACCCCGACTTGATTCTTGCCGTTTCCAATCCGTTGGTATTGAAACGCACCACTTCGGACGACAAGAATGACGGAACCCACAACCCTCCGTAAGAGTCGGAGGCAACCGAAACGGGAGCCGAAAAGAGGTGTCTGCCCCTCGGCGTTGTGTTGTATAAAGTATGCGAAATGACAAAATTTCGCTTGCGATAGGCCTCATCGCGGCTGTAATAAATTCTGTTGAGGAAATCGACCCGGCTCTGAAGAAAATCGGCTTTATATCCTTCCCGTATCAGGCGCATCCAAACTTCGGCGGCTGCGGACTGATAGCCGTTGCGGACGAGCGCTCTTCCGAGCCAGAACCGGTAAAGGCGGTTTTCCGGTTTTATGGAAAGCGCTTTTTCAAAGCGCATGTGCGCCTGATTATAATAACCGCTGTTAAACAGCATAACGCCTGTCCGGAATTCATCCTCGGCCTCGACACCCTCCAAATCGATTGTCTGCGCCGGAAGCGAAAATACCGAACAAATTATAAACAAAAACAGAGCTATAACTTTCACGGAGCTATTATACAATAAATTTTACAGAGAGTAAACATTTATTTTTTCGCCCAGCTGTTCCCGCAGTTTCTGCTGAATCATCATCATCGTACCGGCCTGCCCGGCAGCGCAGCCGCGGCATGCTCCCCGGTATCCGATGTACAGATTCAGCCACCCGTTTTCTTCTTTAACGTCTTCCAGTTCCAGGCCTCCGCCGTCGCGGGCCAGAAGCGGGCGAACCGACTCATCGAGAACGGCCTCGATCCGTTTTAATTTCTGCACCAGTGTCAGCGTATCAAAGGAAGGTTCTCCCCGATCGGCATTCTCCCGTTCCATTTCCCGACGGGTCTCGCGCAGAATATCTTCCAGATAATATTTTCTTTTCTCGTGACCGCCCGGACGGATACATGATTTGCAGAACGCACCGGCTTTTGTGTATTCCGTGATTTCTTCGACGGTTTTCAGATCATTCAGACGAATCACCTCTTTGATGGTCGAAAGAGAGACACGCGCACACTCGCAGACAATTTCATCTTCATCGTAATCTTTCATCTCTTTCCCGGAATAAAGAGAAGCGGCTTTTTTGATGACATCGTAGGCCATCACGGAGCAGTGCATTTTCTGCGGCGGAACCGCCGGTCTGGTCGGTTCGTCGCGCAGCGCAAATTCGACATCCAGATTGGTAATTTTGACGGCTTCATCGACCGTTTTGCCGATACACATTTCCGCCATGACATCACTGGAAGCGATCGCCGTACCGCATCCGAAGCTTTTAAAACGGGCATCGAGGATGACTCCTGTTTTCTCGTCGACAATCCAGTACAAACGAACCGTATCTCCGCAGCTCTCGGCGCCCCAATCGGCAACAATCAGTTTACCGCCCCGTCGGACAGCCTCTTCTTCTGTCAGCTCACCGCGGAAACGGGGTTGATTCATCCGATCGACCACCTGCTGCGAATAATTCTCCCACAACGATCCGCCGATTAAATCTTTTCTGCCCATACGTTTCTCCTATATTTGATCCGCCGTCGATATCGCTCTCAGACGCAGAACCGCATTTTTCACAATCTCCGCCGCCCGATTCACTTCGGATTCCGTTGTCATACGGGAAAGACTGAAGCGGATTCCCGTATGCGATAAATCTTTGTTCAGATTCATGGCCTCGAAAAGAGGATTCGCCTCAAGCGACTCCGATGCACAGGCGCTGCCGGTCGAGGCCGCCAGTCCGGCCCGGTTCAAATCCCACAGCATTGCCTCCCCTTCGATTCCTTTGAAGCTGATAAAAGAGGTATTCGGCGTTCTTAAATCACGCGACCCGACCGCAAATGTTCCTTCCAGAGTCAGAATTGTATCCTCGAAAGAATCTCTCAGTTTTCTGACTGCCGTATTTTCATACGGAAGCGATGCAACGGCCAGCTCCATTGCCAGCCCCATTCCGACCGCCCCCGATACATTCACGGTTCCGCTTCGCAGTCCGCCCATCTGATCGCCGCCGTGAAGCAGCGGAACAAAAGGTGCTCCGCGCCGAATATAGAGACCGCCGACGCCTTTGGGACCGTGAAATTTATGTGCCGTGAATGTCAGATAATCGACGGGGATATCGCGCACCGATACCGGAATCTTACCGACAGCCTGAACCGCATCCGTATGAAACAAAACGCCGTTTTCGCGGGCAATCCCGCACAATTCCCGTATCGGATTCATCAGTCCGGTTTCGCTGTTGGCCCATACTACGGAAACAAGTGCCGTTTTGTCGGGATCAATCAGCTCCCGCAGAGCGCCGGCATCGGCCACTCCGTTTTTATCCACCGGAATTTCGACAACCTCGACCCCCATGGACGCCAGAAAGGCAGCCGTGTGGGAAACACTGTGATGCTCGACCCGGCTGGTAATGATTTGCTTTTTCCTGCCGTTGAGAATTTGCGTAATCCACGCGCTTTTCAGAATATTGTTATTGCCCTCGGTTGCACACCCGTTGACCAGCACTGTATCTTCGTCATCCGCGGAAATACCGGCATAAAGACGATCCAGAGCCGTCGCCAGATGAGAGCGGACTTCCATTCCGAAAGAATGGAGCGAATTGGGATTCCCGTAACACTCTCTTTCAAAAGGATGCATGATTTCCGAAACACGTTCGTCAACCTGTGTGGTGGCATTATTGTCAAAATAAATTCTGCTGTCCATGTCAGTTTCAGTATAAAAAAATCGGAGTGGAACGGCAAGTATTTGCGGGAAAGAAATGGAAAAATCACTCCGCCGCTTCGGGATGAATTTTAATAACGGAGAGCGCTATCTTTCCTTCCGAAACCAGAAAACTGTCGCTCAGCGGATCGGTCGGCGGCTTCGGCGGCCCGCCCATTAAAAAGTAATACTCGCTTTTATCGGCGGCAACGACTTTTTCGACTTTATCGGAATAAAAACGGCGGGAAGGAACCGCCCTGACATACGGATCGTCGACTGCAATACCGCACGGGATATTAATATTGATAAACGTTTCCGGCTGACATAAACCGGTTATTTCCTCAAAATGCGCCCGCAGCCATCGCGCGGCCGTCCCGTAATCGGCAGCCGTTCCTTTATGGGCGCCGCACAGCGAAACGGCAACGGCCGGCACGCCCCACAGTGCCGCCTGACGCGCCGCGGCGGCCGTACCCGAGTAAATCAGATCGGTGCCGAGATTCGGTCCCGCATTGATCCCGGAAATCACCCAGTCGGGCCACCGTTCCGAAATGCCGAGCAGAGAATACATGACACAGTCGGCCGGAAAACCGGAGCAGCTGTACCGGTTTTCGCCTTTTTTGACGACCCGGATCGGATGAACCAGCGTCAGCGACTGGGATGTCCCGCTGCGCTCCCTGTCGGGAGCCACAACTTCGCATTCGTATTCGGAAAAAACATCGAGCAGCGCTTCCAGCCCCGGAGCTCCGTAACCGTCATCATTGGAAAACAAGATTTTCACAGCCGTATCCTCAAAAAAAAGCTGTCCTTGCCGGACAGCCTGTTCTCCGATTATTTATCGGTCTTGACGTTGTACTTTTTATTGAACCGTTCAATCCGTCCCGCCGTGTCGACCAGCTTCTGTTTGCCAGTGTAAAAGGGGTGACACTGGGAACAAATTTCAATGGAAGTATCGCCTAAAGTTGATTTGGTTTCAATCACATTTCCGCAAGCGCATGTAAACTTGGCGGTTTTATATGTGGGATGAATGCCCTTTTTCATACTTGTTTCCTCCGAATAGAATCTCTGTCTTTTTAAGTATATCCTTTTTTCGATTATTAATCAACCGCCGCATCGTTCATCGAACGTAAAAATGCTTCGTTATCTTTCGTTTTCGACATTTTTTCGATCAGAAGTTCCATAATTTCCAGATCTTCCATCGGGTTAAGCACTTTTCGCAGGAGCCAGATTTTGGCCATCTCTTCTTCCGTCAGCAGCAAATCTTCTTTCCGGGTTCCCGATTTTTTGACACTGATGGCCGGGAAAATCCGCCGCTCGCTCATCCGTCTGTCGAGAACGATTTCCGAGTTACCGGTTCCCTTAAATTCTTCGAAAATGACCTCATCCATACGGCTTCCCGTTTCAATCAGAGCCGATCCGATAATGGTCAGACTGCCGCCGTTTTTGACATTCCGTGCCGCTCCGAAAAATTTCTTCGGTTTATGCAGGGCATTGGAATCGACACCGCCGGAAAGAATTTTACCGGACGCCGGCACCGTCTGGTTGTAGGCGCGCGCCAGCCGCGTAATCGAATCGAGCAGAATGACCACATCGCGGTTGTTTTCGACAAGCCGTTTGGCTTTTTCGATAACCATTTCGGCAACCTGACAGTGCCGTGTCGCCTGTTCGTCGAAAGTCGATGCAATCACTTCGCCTTTCACGTTCTGCCGCATATCGGTCACCTCTTCCGGACGTTCATCAATCAGAAGAACAATCAGGTCGATTTCCGGATGATTCTCCGTAATGGCATTGGCGATTTTCTGAAGAAGAACGGTTTTTCCGGTCCGGGGCGGCGCCACGATAAGACTGCGCTGCCCTTTTCCGATAGGAGCAAAGAGATTGATGACACGCATCGATATATCTCCGTTTCTGGTCTCCAGATTAATCCGTTCGTTCGGGTAGAGGGGCACCAGATTATCGAACGGGATGCGCGTTTTGGCCGCTGCCGGACTGCCGAAGTTGACATGTTCCACCTGCAGCAGGGCAAAATATTTTTCTCCGGGCCGCGGTGAACGGACCAGCCCTCCGACAACATCCCCGGTTTTCAGATTCATTTTGCGAATCTGATGGGGGGAAACATAAATATCATCCGGTCCCGGCAGATAGCTGTTCTGCGGCAGCCGCAAAAATCCGAAATTGTCGGGAAGAATTTCCAGCGAGCCGTATCCGTGAATGACTCCGCCTTTCAGCGTATGCTGTTTCAGAATCTCGGAAATCACTTCCTGAATTTTCATATTGGCCAACGATTCGCGGGAAACCCCCATCGATTCCGCCATTTCTCTCAATTCGGAATAATCTTTTGTTGTCAGCTCGTTGATAATGATTGAGGGTCTGTCGGCCATATCTTCGGACGCCAGTTCCGATTCGTCCTGATCCCTCATTTCGGCCGTATCGGCCGCTTCTTTCGATTCTTTATTTTCCCGTTTCTCTTTCACCGGAGCCGTTTCGGTGGACACTGTAAATTTTGCCGGTTTCTTTTTTTTGACGGCAACCGAATGGCGCGGTTTTTCCGCTGTCTCTCCCGGCTGTCCTTCCGGTTCGGCCGCGGCCGTCCGGGGCACGGAATCGCTTTCCGCAGCGGCTTCCGCCGTTTTGACTTTAACGGGGCGCGTTTTCACCGTAACCTTCTTTTTTAATCCGGGTTGGGGCTCCTGTTCCGAAAACAAATTTCCCTGTTCCGATTCGGGTTGGTTTTCTTCCATATAAAATTATCCTCGTATCTTTTGATTTTCTGTATGAACGGTTATCTGAAAATTATTTTAATTTAAAGAATGAATCGACTGATGTTTCCATTATAAATGAAAGTCGTTTCTCTGTCAATAGACCTGCCGTATCAGCATTTCGAACAGCTTTTCGGCAGACTGCCGGCGGACGGCGCTTCGCCCTCCCCGAAAAAGAAACTTCCCGATCCGGTAACCGGCTGCCGATGCGACGCCGATAAAAACGGTTCCGACCGGTTTTTCGGGGGTGCCGCCGTCCGGCCCCGCAATGCCGGAAACGGCACCGGCAACGGTGCATCCGGTTTTATCAAGCAAACCGCGCAAAAGAGCGGCGACCGTTTCTTCGGAAACGGCACCGCACCGCGTCAGGATTTCATCGGAGACTCCCAAATCCCGTCTTTTGGCTTCGTTCGAATAAACCGTATAACCGCATAAAAAAACGGACGAAACTCCCGGAATTTCGGTCAACGCAACCGCACACAACCCTCCCGTGCACGACTCGGCAAGAGCCAGAGTGGCCTTTTTTTGACGGAAGATCTCCGTTACGGCCCGGGCCCTTTCGATAATTTCATCCGCCGGATTTGATGAATCATTCACGATCTTAAGGCGGCCTTAATTTTATCCGCCGGAGCCGAGAAGATGTCGATGTCGGCAGCACTCGGCTTCAGCATTTCGCAATTGCCGATCAGTTCGACGCCGTCGTCGATTCTCAGTCTCGATGTTTTGATATCACCCTTAATCCGGGCTGTCGGCATCAGATCCAAAGCGTCGGAAACGGTAATATTTCCGCTGACTTTACCGGCAATAACCATCGATTTTGCGGAGATATCGGCATTCACTTCCGCCCCTTCATCGATATACAAGAATCCGTCACAGTCTATCGACCCCCTGACTTTACCCTTAATCTTCATCGCGGAAGAAAATTTAAATTCACCGTCAAAGAATGTTCCCTCGGCCAAAGTCGTAACAATTTTTGTATTCCGAATCGATGCAGACATAAAAACCTCTCTCTTCAATCTATCATACTTATCTTTTTTTGACAAGTTTTCCGCTCTCTTTGTTTTTACGGGATTCTCCGGTCATCCGGAAGATTCTGACGGCAAAAGCCGCCGCAAGAACAATCATCAGAAGCAACGGAAACGCTTCCCGGAGAAAAAAAGCATTGGCAAACGGTGCCGGTTCGTACAGAGGAACCTCCGCACTCATCACTGTTTTGATAAAAGGGGGCGTCTCCGTCGAAATCTTTCCGTTCGGAAGAATCACGGCCGTTATTCCGGAATTGGTCGCCCGAACAGACGGCAGCCCGGTTTCCAGAGATCTGAAAACAGCAATGGCTAAATGCTGCATTTGCGCGGCGTTTGTACCCGACCACGAATCATTCGTCAAATTAATCATCAGCCGGGATCCGTTACGGGCATCCCTACGGGCAATCTCCGCAAAAACATCTTCATAACAGATGCTGACGGAAAAAGGAACTCCCGAGCGGGTGTGAAAAAGCATTGCCTCTTCCCCGGGCGCCCAGAGCTGACAGCCGTGAGCCTCCAGAAAACGGACGATGTCGGGAAAGGTTTCTTCCCACGGGAAATATTCGACAACCGGAACCAGATGCCTCTTTCTGTATGTTCCGATAATCTGTCCGCCCTCCAGGACAACAGCCGCATTGTACGAATCACGATTAAGCCTCCCTTTCCCTTCCGCATCGTAAATCACCGGAGGCTGAGAAGGATCCGCCAGACAGCTTTCGCTGTTTCCCGTAATCAGAGTTCCCGGAACGGTTTCGGCCCATTCGAGAAAACGGTCGACAAGGTCTTTCGATTCGTAGGATGTGTTGTAACGGCTGTGCCATTCGATACCGGGAACAAAAGCCGTTTCGGGCCAGATAACGAAATCGTAGGGCATATCGCCCGCCTCATTATTTTCGGATAACGCCCGGTCTGTCAGATTTTTCAGAATCTCGTAGTTTCGCCGGTATGTGGGGAACCCGCCCGTCCACGTATCTCCCGAGTGCTGCACCGCCAGAACCCGAACCGACGACGGCAAAGCGTCCGCCGCTTCCCGGTCAAGCGGTTTGACAGATGCTGTCTGAACGGTTCCGACTATGACCATAAAAGCAAACAGAACCGCAAACGCCATCAGCCGCCGCCGCTGACGGTAAACAAAAGCCGCCGCTTCGACACGCCCGGGCATTCCTGCCGCAGCCGCAAAAAAGGCGGCGGGAAAAGTCAGACAGAACGAGACAGCAAAAACTCCGAAAACGGACGCCATATCCCGCATCCCCGGGACCGAATATTGTGTATACCCGGAAATCCCGTAAGGAAATGCCAGAAAACCGACCGTTTTCAAAAATTCGAAAACAGTGAATCCGGCTGCCGCCGGAAGATAAGCCGACTCTCCGAAACAACGCCGCACGGCCGTCACGTACACCGTGAAAAGCAGGTAAGCGACGCCCATAACACCGCAGACAAAAATCATGGCAAGAGGATTAAATGTATAAAGCCAGAAATGAACAAAAAGATAAGTCAGAACTCCTGCCGCGGGAACCCACAGATAGCGTACCTTCTCCGCATTCAGCAGCAGGAAGAAAAGAGGAAACAGTCCGATTGTCGTCAGAAACGGCAATCCTCTCTCGAAAACAGGATTGGGGAAAGCGAAAAAAAGCAGCAACGGTGAAAGCAATGCCGCGGCCGCATCGGTCCCCCGTCGGAGAGCACGCATCTACTTTATATCCCAGACCCGGGCTTTCAGCTCTTTGCCCGGACGGAAAACAGCCACGCCGTGATTTTCGACACTGACCGTTTCTCCTGTCTTCGGATTGCGGGCACGGGCACGGCCTTTGCGACATTTCACCTCGAATGTTCCCAAACCGCGCAATTCGATAACCGAACCGGAAGCGACCGCTTCTTTCAGCTCGTTTAAAAAAGAATCGACAATGTGCAGCAGTTCCGATTTCCGTCCGGAGAAAGACCCTCCGGCCCAAATCCGGTCAACCAGATCCGCTTTTGTCACTTTATCGACAGTTTTTTTCCCCTGCCCGTCCAAACAGCCCCCCTTATGAAAAAAAATATCCGACGAATCGGATATTTTTCAATGTTACTGGATTTTGGAAATCTGACCCAGCAGGCGCGATTTCTTCCGAGCTGCCATGTTGGAGTGGAATACTCCTTTTCCTTCGGCAGTATCGATCATTTTTTCGAACACTTTGAATTGAGCCAAAGCACCGTCTTTATCGCGTGCGGCAATTGCTGCCGTTACTTTTTTCATTGCGGTACGAACGGCACTTTTAGTCATACGGTTCCGAAGAGTCCGTCGTTCGATTTGTCTGATTCTTTTTTTTGAAGATTTATTGTTAGCCAAAGATCTGTCCTCCGCTTAAGTTTTATTTGAAATCTTTCGGCCGCCGTTCCTGACGGTTGCACTTTTCACATACAGCCACATTCTGGGCCTTTCCGTTTCTGAACAATGTTCTCATTTTTACCTCGCCGCCGCAAGGACAGGCAAATTTATGGGTATTGGAACCGACACGAGAGTTTTTCGAAGCCTGCGCCATATCCGATCTCCTTAATATATTGAAATTTATCTTATGCAGTATACACAATCCGAAGAATAAAATCAAGAGTTCTTTTCCAATTTAGAGATTAATGTTAGAATCGCTTATGAATTCTTTTCCCGAAATTCTGGAATGCGTTCCCAACTTCAGCGAAGGACGAAACCGGTCTGTCATCGACGCCGTCACCCGTGCGGCAGCCGGCCCCGGCGTACGGGTTCTCCAAACCGACAGCCACCGCGATGCCAACCGGACGGTACTGACATTTGCCGGCGAACCGGCGGCCGTTTGCGACGCTGCATTCAGGATAACAAAAACCGCTTCCGAACTCATCGATATGAGCCGTCACAACGGCACCCACGCACGCATCGGAGCCGTCGATGTGATTCCTCTGATTCCGGTGAAAGGCCTATCGATGAACACCGCCGTCGAACTCTCCCGGCAGCTTGCCGACCGCATCGGATCGGAACTGAAGCTGCCTGTTTACCTGTATGCCGAATCGGCTTCCCGCGACGAAAGACGACGCCTGCCGTTTCTCCGCCGCGGCGAATATGAAGGATTGCCCGCCCGCATCGCTTCCGGATTTTTACCCGACCGCGGACCTGCCGAGTTCAACCCCCGTTTCGGCGCCTGTGCGGTCGGCGCACGTCCTTTTATGCTGGCGTTTAATGTCAATATTCCCGGAGACGAAACACTTCTGCCGCGGCTGAATGTCATAGCCGAACGGTTGCGCAGTTCGGGCGACGGCAAAACTCCCGGACTGCTGCCGGCTGTCCAGGCCAAACCGTGGTTCAGTTCCGATTTCGGACTCTGCCAGATGACGGCAAACCTGTTCGATTACACCCGTACAGGAATGGGACGTTTTTTCGAAGCCGTCAAAAACGAATGCGCAAGAGAAGACCTGACGGTCGACGGCTGCGAGCTGGTAGGCATGGCCCCGCTGAAAGCCCTTGAAGAGACGGCCGCTTTTTACGGCTATCCGGATGCCGCCGGCGCCGGCGAAAGCGCGGTCGATTTTGCGGTGCGGAAACTGAACGCGAACCGGTGCAAACCGTTCGACACAAAAACACGCATCTTCGAATTTGCATTCGAAAGGGCAAAAAATCACCCGAATTCTTGACATTTAAACGATTTTCCGTTACTATCTATCAGAAAGCCGGTGTGGTGAAATTGGTAGACACAGTAGACTCAAAATCTGCCGGGCTCACGCCCATAACGGTTCAAGTCCGTTCACCGGCAAAAGCCGAATCGTCCGATTCGGCTTTTATCTTTTATATATGCAATTTTCTTTCCCTTGAAACGATTCCGATTTTACAGTATACTGTTGCAATGTGAGGTAATTTATGATTCGAGTCAATGAGAACTATTTGAAACTGAAAGCATCCTACCTGTTTGTCGATATTGCGAAACGAGTCTCAGCTTTTACGGAGGCAAATCCCGAAAAAAAGGTTATTCGGATGGGCATCGGTGATGTCACCTGTCCTCTGCCTCCGGTCTGCGTTAAAGCGCTTCACGATGCTGCGGACGAAATGGGCAGCGAGAATTCGTTTAAAGGCTACGGCCCCGAAGCAGGATACGCCTTTTTACGTGAAGCCATTGCCGAGAACGACTATCGGGCCCGAGGCTGCAAAATCGATCCCGACGAAATTTTTGTTTCCGACGGAGCCAAATGCGACACGGCCAACATTCAGGAACTTTTTTCCGAAGATATTAAAATAGCCGTTCCCGATCCCGTATATCCCGTTTATGTCGATACGAATGTCATGGCGGGTCGAACCGGCGACAACGAAAACGGCCGCTACAAAGGATTTGTCTATCTGAATTCCACTGCGGACAATCATTTTGTACCCGACCTGCCGAAAGAAAAAGTCGATTTGATTTACCTCTGTTTTCCGAACAACCCGACGGGCGCGACAATCGGCAAAGAAGATTTAAAAAAGTGGGTCGACTATGCAAAAGCCAACAAAGCTCTGATTCTTTACGATGCCGCCTACGAAGCTTTTATTCGGGACGAATCATTACCTCATTCGATTTACGAAATCGAAGGCGCGGATGAAGTTGCCATCGAATTCCGCAGCTTTTCGAAAACGGCCGGATTTACCGGAACCCGGTGTGCGTTTACCGTTGTTCCGAAAAAAGTCAAAGCTTATACGGCCGCCGGAGAAAGCATCGACCTCAATCCGTTATGGAACCGGCGCCAGTCGACAAAATTCAACGGAGTTTCCTACCCCGTACAGAAAGCGGCTGCTGCCGTTTACACTCCCGAAGGCAAGGCTCAGGTCAAAGCGACAATCGATTTTTATCTCGAAAATGCCAAAATCATTCGCGAGAAAATGACCTCTCTGGGATTCCGATGCACGGGCGGAGAAAATTCTCCCTATATTTGGGTCGAAACAGGAGAGGACAGCTGGAATTTCTTCGACAAACTGCTGAACGGGGCTGCCGTCGTGACTACCCCCGGCTCCGGTTTCGGTTCCTGCGGCGAAGGTTTTATCCGTATCAGCGCTTTTAATTCCCGGGAAAATGTACTTGAAGCGATGAACCGCATCGCCGCTGTTTTGGGTAAATCTTATGCGGAATGACAACGGATTCGAGAAAGGACTGACAGTACCGATTTGCCCCTCGGAAAACATTTTAAAGAAAGCCTTTTCCGCTTTTATATTATCACCTTCCGGATTTCGTAAAGTTTTTGCCGTCGACGGAATAGAAGAAAGTGCCACACCGGCCGTTTCATCGGCCGACGCCGCTCTGACAATTTTTATTGCGAGAGAATTTGCCACTCTTCTTAAAGAACATACCGGCAAAGCGCATCCCGTTATCGTTACGGGAACCGATACGCGCCCGACGGGGCCTGCTCTGGCCGAACTGTTTATCCGGACTTTTTTATCCGAGCAGGTAGAAGTCCGTATGATCGGAGTTGCTGCCGCACCCGAAATTATGGCTTATGCCAAAACGGACGGAACCGTCGACGCCTTTGCCTACATTTCGGCCAGCCACAACCCGATCGGTCACAACGGATTTAAATTCGGGTGGGGCGACGGCGCCGTTCTCGATCCCGATACGGCAAACGTTTTTATCGACCGCATTCGAAAAAAGGCGGAATCATTCTCCGAAATCCAGTCAGCCGTGACCTCGGCAACATCTGTCAGCCGGGAAAAAACGGAAGCGGTCATGAACACCCGGCCGCAGTACAAAGAAGAAGCACTCAGGGCCTACGAAAAATTCAGCGCCGTTGTTTTTACGGGCGAACCGTACCCCGACAGACGCAACGAAATAATGAACCGCCTGAGAGAAAGCGCTTCTTCAAAAAACATCGGTATTGTCATCGACTTCAACGGAAGCGCCCGGACGCTGTCCATCGATAAAACCTTCCTGTCTTCCTGCGGTCTGGCCGTCCGTACAATCAACAGCAAACCGGGACAAATTATGCACAGAATCGTACCCGAAGGCATTTCTCTGGAACCGTGCCGCCGCTTTCTCGAAGACTGCAACCGGGAAGAATCGTTCAAACCCAACGGCACCTTTTTCCCGCTGGGCTTCACACCCGACAATGACGGAGACCGGGGGAATATTGTTTACATGCAGGGGAATCGGAAAACGGCGGCCGTACCGGAGGCGCAGCAGCTGTTTGCGCTTTGCGTATTAAGCGAGCTGGCTGCCCTGACCGCCGACGGTTGCCGGCAGCCGCTTGCCGTGGCGGTTAACTGCTGCACTTCCGATCGGATAGAGGCTATCGCTTCCGTTTTCGGCGCAAAAGTCTTTCGGGCGGAAGTCGGAGAAGCCAATGTTGTCAATCTGGCCCGCCGTCTCCGCAGGGAAGGCTATCTGGTCAGAATCCTCGGAGAAGGGTCCAACGGCGGAAACATTACCGACCCGGCTACCGTGCGCGACCCGCTTAACACCATCGGTTCTCTGTTGAAGCTGCTGACCCGGCCGGAACTGTTCCGTCTCTGGTGCGAACGAACCGATCAAAATTTCATTCCCGATTATTCACTCGAGACAATTATCGAGTCGCTACCGCCATATTCGACAACAGGCTCATACGAACCTCAGGCGAAGCTCGATATTCAAACGACAAACCATGCGGCTCTGAAAGCGGCTTACGAAGCTCTTTTTCCCGCCTGCTGGGAGTCGGAACTCGTTCCGCTCCGAAAGGAATTGGATTTGGTTTCCTGGCGCGAGTTCAACTATGAAAAAACGGAAGAAAAAGAGGGCGTCGGATCGGCTTTCCGCAGCGGTCAGGAACGGGGCGGATTTAAAATCCGCTTCTACAACAGCGCCGGCGAACCGGTCGCTTTTGTCTGGATGCGCGGATCGGGAACCGAACCGGTCTTTCGTATTCTGGCCGAGGTCAAAGGCCTTCACCCGAATGCGGAAGCCGGGCTGTTAAGAATCCACTCGGCGCTGATTCGGGAAGCCGACAGACTTTGCACAAAATAAATAAAGAAAAAGGCGGAGCCGGGCTCCGCCTTTTTCTTTTTCCGAATTCGGACTATTCCGCCGAAGTGTGTTCGACCCAAATCAGACGGGAAACATCAAACCCGAGCTCTGCCGCCATATCCAGATATCGTGCTTTGATCTCTTCCGGAATTTGAGGTGTTCTCCCCAATATCCACAGGTAATCGTCATTTTTCCCGCAGACCAGCGCATACGAATAATCGTCTTCGACGGCAATTACATTGTAGCCGGCATAAAACGGTCCGAAAAAGGAGACCTTCAGCGCCCCGACCTGCGGATTTTCGCGGAATTTGGCCTTACCGACCGACTCTTTCCATTTCTGTTTGCCGTAATGGTAACCGCGGTTAACAACACGTACGGTTCCGTCTTCATTCAGAGAATATTCGGCCGTCACATTGTTCAAGCCTTTCTCGAAAAAGAAATCGAAACGGGCAATCTCATACCATCTCCCGAGATAACGGGCCGAATCGAAATCCGCGACGGGAGTGACATTTGCGGGGATCATCGTACATCCCGCCATCAATGCGATTAATCCCAAAAACAGCATTAAATATGATTTTCTTCTCATACCGGTAACCTCTTCTGTTACTTTACTCCTTTAACATGAAGAAATCAAGAAACAATTTCAAGTATAACAGATATAATTTTATATTATTAACAATCTTCTGTAAAAATTGTATCTTACAAAATCTTTAAATTCGGAGAAATCAATGAAAAAAGCAGTTTTATTTTTAATTTTGGGAACATTGGCCTTCCATGCCGCAGCGCAAACACCGAAAGAGAGCTATCAGCTCAGCACACACATTCTGGATATTCAGAAAGGATCGCCGGCTCCCGGTGTCCCTATTCTTCTTTACCGGTGGAATCCGTCCGATGAAACTTGGGCACAAATCGATGAGGGCGTTACCGACAGAAACGGCCGTATTGCCGATTTTCTGAGTCACAAAAACAACAACGAAGGGATTTATAAATTGCGGTTTGAGACGGCTCCTTATTTTGCCGGACAGAAAGAAAAATCGATTTATCCGTTCATCGAGGTGATCTTTCAAATCCGGGGCAACGGTCATTACCACATTCCGCTGACCGTTTCCGCAAACGGCTACTCGACCTACCGCGGCAACTGATGTTGCGGTGCCCCGCAACATCGGTCCGGCGGACAGACGTTAAAGGCCGACGGCCCGTCGTAATTTCTCCATTTTGCGTCGGGCCAGCTGCCGGGCGCGTTCGGCTCCGCGATTCAGAGCTTCATCAATGACGGAAGGATCGGCCATCAGCGCCGTATAACGGTCGCGAATCGGCGTCAGCATCCGGTTCATTTTATCGAAAAGTTCTTTTTTGGCATCACCCCACCCCATGCCGCCGGCCCGGTAGCGGGCGGCCAAAGCGGCCTGTTCTTCCGGTGTCGCAAACAGTTTATACAGAGAAAACACATTACAGCTGTCGGGATCTTTCGCTTCTTCCACCCCCTGGGAATTGGTCACAATCCGCATCACCTGCTTTCTCAGCTGCGCTTCACTCAGGAAAAGGGAAATCGTATTGTTGTAGCTTTTGCTCATTTTGCGGCCGTCGGAGCCGGGTATCACCTGAGACGATTCCTCGAGATACGGCTGCGGAATCCGGAACAGCTCCTTTCCGTAGTTGCGGTTGACAGCCTCGGCTATATCAACGGCAATTTCGATGTGCTGAACCTGATCTTTTCCGACCGGCACAAAGTCGGCATCGAAAAGCAGAATGTCGGCGGCCATCAGCACCGGATAGGTGTAAAGCCCCATATTAATGCCGCTGTCGGGATCTTCTCCTTTTTCGAGGTTGAGGGCGACCGCCGCCTTGTAGGCGTGCGCCCGGTTCATCAGACCTTTCGCGGTAAAAGCATTCAGCAGCACCGACAGCTCGAATACCTGCGGAATGTCCGACTGCCGGTAAAAAAGTGTTTTCTCCGGGTCGAGACCGCACGCCATCCAGGCTGCCGCAACCTCGTAAGTATTCCGTCTCAGTTCCGCCGGATCTTTAACGGTATTCAGCGCATGGTAGTCGGCAATGAAATAGCGCGCCTCAAACGAAGCGGCCGCCTTTAAGGCGGGGCGAATGGCTCCGAAATAATTGCCGATATGCGGAGTTCCCGTCGGCTTAATTCCTGTCAGATAAACCTTATTTTCCATTTTTCTTTCCCCATTTTGCTTTAACGCGCACCGCAAAAGCAACGACCCTTTTTCCTGCCGCTTTCACCCGGTCGGCAATTTTTTCGTCTTTTTCTCCGCTGCTGTCACCGGAAATCAACGCCTCGACCGGCTGCAAAGCCGGAATATTGATCATGATAATTTTAATCAGCATCATCATCGGCACCGCAAGGAACATTCCGACAATTCCCCACATCCAGCTCCAGAAAAGAAGCGAGAAAAAGACAATCACGGGACTCAGATCAAATTTCTTTCCCTGCAGCATCGGGTCGAGCCAGTTTCCGATAATAAACTCAATAATTACGTTAATAAAAAAGATGTAGGCAACGACGGGCCAGTTCGGCGAAAACTGGGCGAAACCGAATGTGGCAATAATAAAAACGGCGGCAATCGACCCGATATTGGGAATAAAATTAAAAAAGAAAGTAATGGCGACCCACAACGGGACAAAATCCATCCCGACAACCGATGTGGCAATGCCGACACAAAAAGCCGTCAGAGCACTGATGATGGTTTTCAGCCACAGATAACTGAGCGTATCCTTTCCGATTTGAGACACAATCGCCGCCACTTTTTCCGCTTTTTTGAGAGATTCGGACGTCTCGCTGCCGTCTTCGTTTCTCCGAATAAAAATCAGTTTCAAACGATCCTGAATCACAACCCTTTCGGAGAGAATAAAGACCAAAAACAGAACCAGAACCGTAAAAGCGGAAATGAAAGAAAACGAACGGTTCACGACCGCATTTAAGCCGGAAGAAATCCAGTCTCCCCACTTCACCGTCTGAATCAGGGAAAAAAGAGAAAAATTTTCGGGCATATCGTAATTCAGGCGGCTTCCGATCGTCTCGCCGAAATTTTGCAGATACCCGTCAAGCTGAATGTAAAAAGACTGAATCTTCACCTGATATTTCGGGAACTCGACGGCAAATTTCGATACGGTGTTCAGCAGAAAAAGAGAAGCAAACAACAGTAAAAGCAGCAGGACAAGAACGGCAAAAATCACTCCCAATAGACGCGGGATTCGTTTTCTTTCCATGAGATTCAGCAAAGGCAGAAAGAATATCGAAAAGAACAAAGCCAGAACCATGGGGATAAAAATAGAACTTAATATTTTCAGAACAAAACAGGCCGCAACCAGCGCCAGAAAACCGGTAGCGCCGGCAATAATTTTCAGACTCTTTTCCATACAGGCTTTATAACACATAACGTAAAAAAAAAACAAGAGCGTACTGACAAACCGAAAAAGAAAGTCGGGAGATCCGAAATTTTTTTATTTTTTTCGGATTTCGCTTTACACACCATATCTTGTGTGATATAGTAACTAAGATTTCTTAAGTACCACTACGAGAACGCCGATATTAAAAACAGGAAAAACTATGAGATGTCCTTACTGCAATTCTACCGACGACCGCGTTCTTGAGTCCCGCCAGAATTCGACGGGAACCGTCATACGGCGGCGGAGAGAATGCCTGAACTGCGGAACCCGTTTTACTTCCTACGAAAAGACGGAAGAAAAACCGCTGATGATACAAAAAAAGAGCGGCGAACTGCAGGAATTCAGCACGGAAAAGCTGAAAAAAAGTATTACGACCGCAACCCGCAAGCGGAAAATAGAACATACGGTCATTGACAGTATGATTGCCGAAATCGAAGATGCGGCCGAATACGAAGGAAGAGTCAGTCATGTGATTTCTTCTTCGATGTTGGGTGATTTGATTCTGGAAAAACTGAAAGAGGTCGATGCGGTTGCTTATATCCGCTACGCGTCGGTTTACCGGAATTTCGATGATTTGAAACGTTTTATCACAGAGATAAAACAGATAGATAAAAAGAATAAACGATAGCAAACCGGGAGGGGGATGTAATCGATGGGAGAAGTGAAAAACGACTGGAGGGAATTTCTCGGGAATTCCGCTCCGCAGCGGCCGTTTGCCGTCCGGCAAATTGTCAAACGTGACGGCAGTCTGGAAAAATACGACCGCTACAAAATCGCCAGTGCCATATCGAAAGCGCTTCAGGCATCGGGTGATGACAGTTCCGCGGAAACCGTCGATTATCTGACGAAAAAGACCGAAGAGAAGCTGGCGGACTTCATGAAAGGCCGCCATCCGAATTCGGCTCCCGCCCTGGAGGAAATTCAGGATATTGTCGAAACCGTTTTCATCGAAGAAAAAAAGGTGAAAACAGCCAAAGCCTACATTCTCTACCGTGCCAAACACGAAGCCATGCGCGACACCAAAAAACTGATGCTCGACATCAACAGCACGATGGACGGCTATCTGATGCAGTCGGACTGGCGCGTCAACGAGAATGCCAATGTCAATTTTTCTCTCGGCGGTCTGATTCTCCACAACTCCGGAGCGATTACCGCCAATTACTGGCTGAAAAATATTTATACGGAAGACATTGCCGAAGCACACCGCAACGCCGACTTTCATATCCACGATTTGTCGATGTTCTCCGGGTACTGTGCCGGCTGGTCGCTGCGGCAGCTGATTCAGGAAGGTCTCGGCGGTGTCAAAGACAAAATCAACTCCAAACCGCCCAAACATCTGTCGACACTGATTCAGCAGATTGTCAACTTTTTGGGTGTCATGCAGAACGAATGGGCCGGCGCGCAGGCTCTTTCCGGATTCGATACATACCTGGCTCCGTTCATCAAAGCCGATAACCTGAACGACGACGAAGTGCGGCAGGCACTGCAGAGTTTTCTCTTCGGTGTCAATACACCGTCGCGCTGGGGAAGCCAGGCTCCCTTTACCAATATCACTCTCGACTGGACGGTTCCTCACGACTTAAAGGACCGCAAGGCAATTGTCGGCGGCAAAGAAACCGAATTCACCTACGGTGACTGCCGGAAAGAAATGGATACCATCAACCGCCTTTTTATCGAGCTGATTCTGGAAGGCGATGCCAACGGCCGCGGTTTCCAATACCCGATTCCGACCTACAATATCACCCGTGATTTCGACTGGGACGGCGCCAATACCGAGCTGCTGTTTAAGATGACTGCCAAATACGGCACGCCCTATTTCCAGAATTTTATCAACAGCGATCTCAACCCGGAAGATGTCCGTTCGATGTGCTGCCGGTTACAGCTGGATAAACGGGAACTGCGCAAACGCGGCGGCGGTCTTTTCGGTTCCGATGAATTTACAGGATCGATCGGTGTTGTCACGATTAACCTGCCGCGCATCGGCTACCTTTCTTCTTCAAAAGACGAATTTTTTGCCCGGCTGTACCGGCTGATGGATTTGGCAAAAGAGTCGCTGGTTATCAAAAGAAAGGTTATTAATCGACTGCTCGAAGCGGGACTCTTCCCGTATACGAAACGGTACCTCAGTCATCTGAACAACCACTTTTCCACCATCGGCATTTGCGGCATGAACGAATGTCTGCTCAATTTCATGGGGAAAGATCTGCTCGATCCGGAAGCACGCGCTTTTGCCAACGAAATTCTGATGAAAATGCGCGATCGTCTTGCCGAATACCAGGAAGCAACCGGCGACCTCTTCAACCTGGAAGCGACTCCGGCGGAAAGCACCAGCTATCGTCTGGCCAAACACGACAAAGAACGTTATCCCGACATCATTACGGGCGGCAAAAACGAAGTCTATTACACCAATTCGACTCAACTGCCGGTCAATTTTACCGATGATATATTTGAAGCCCTTGATTTGCAGGAAGATTTGCAGATTAAGTACACGGGCGGAACGGTCTTCCACGGCTTTCTGGGAGAAGCCATTACCGATATCAACGCCTGCAAGAATCTGGTAAAGGCAATTTGCAGCAACTACCGGATTCCTTATTTTACGTTATCGCCGGTGTATTCCATTTGTCCGGTTCACGGTTACCTTTCGGGCGAACATTTCAACTGTCCGAAATGCCGCGACGAACGGAAAAATGAAATCATCGAACAGATAAAAGAACTGGAAAAAGAAAAATCAAAACTGAAAAAAAATCTTTGAGGGGAAGAAAAATGAACACACAAAACATCGAGGAATTGAACAGAAAAATCGAAGCATTGAAACAGGAAATGAACTCGGTTCAGGGAACGGACACCGAAGTGTATGCCCGCATTGTCGGTTACTACCGATCGGTTGCCAACTGGAATAAAGGCAAACGGGAAGAGTTCGGTATCCGCAAGAACTTCGTTCTGAGCGATGATGCCCCCTCCTGTGAATGGGAACATACACATATCGAAGTGACCGGAAACGGGAAAAAAGCCGACATCTGCGGCCGTATTCTCTGTTTTGTCCGCAAAACCTGTCCGAACTGTCCGCCGGTAAAAACAGTTCTGGATCAGTCGGGACTGCCCGTCGAATATATCGATGTCGATACTCACGAAGGAATGGAGCTGGCGATGAAATACGGCGTGATGAAAGCACCGACCGTTCTTTTTCTGGATGCCGAAAACGGCGAACAGGCCCGCACCGGTAATGCGGCCGAACTGAAATCTCTTTTGACAGCCGCTGTTTAAACCCGCAATGGATTACCCGCTGTTCGAAGGCTGCCGCTTCGGGCTGGAAAAAGTCTCGATGAACGACTATCCCGGTCTGGTGGCAGCCGTTCTTTTTATTCCCGGCTGCAATCTGCGCTGTCCGTACTGTCACAACGCCTCGCTGGTGGAACGCCCTTTCCCCGATGATCTGCTTTCGTTTGCGGAAGCGGCCGCTTATCTGCGCAAACGGAAAAATGTGCTCGGCGGCGTCTGCCTCAGCGGCGGCGAACCGACACTGTTTGCGCCGTTACCGGAATTGATAGCGGCTGTGCGCGGGCTCGGCTATCCGGTCAAGCTCGACACCAACGGCACCCTGCCCGACCGGCTGGCCGCCGTCAGACCCGATTTTATCGCGATGGACATCAAAACATCGCCGCAAAAATACGGGCGGCTCGGTTACGAATGCGGCGATGCGGTTTTAAAATCGATCGAATGGATTCGCACCTCCGGCATTCCGCACCAGTTCCGCACCACCGTTGTCCCCGGGATTACCGAAACGGACGACCTCGACACCATTGCCGGACTGACAGCCGGAAGCCCGTGGGTTCTGCACAATTTCCGTAACGGCAACGTGCTCGACCCGGCTTACCGCAACCGACTGCCGCTGCCCGACGCCGAATTCCGCGAACTGGTGCGCCGTTACACACCCGACGACACGTCGCTGGTCATTTTCTGATCCGCCGCGCTTGCACTCCGGCCGAGAATCGGCTATACTTTGAATCAGGAGAATTTTATGGATACCATTGCCAGCTTTACCGTCGACCATCTGCGGCTTCTGCCGGGCGTTTACGTTTCCCGCATCGACCGCATCGGTGCCGAAACCGTCACCACCTTTGACATCCGCATGACCGCCCCGAACCGCGAACCGGTGATGAACACCGCCGAAATTCATGCCATCGAACATCTCGGAGCCGTTTACCTGCGCAACCGCGCCGATATTGCCGACCGGATTGTTTACTTCGGTCCGATGGGCTGCCGAACCGGTTTTTACCTGCTGCTGGCCGGAGAGCATACCTCCGAAAGCGTTGTGCCGCTGATGAAGGATCTGTTTGTGCACATTGCCGCCTGCAACGGCGCAATTCCGGGAGCCACGCCGGAGGGGTGCGGCAACTGTCTCGATATGAATCTGCCGATGGCGAAATGGCACGCCGCCCGGTTTCTCGAAGTGCTGAACGGCATCGGCCCCGAACGGCTGCACTATCCGGAATAAGTTTAAAACAGAAAAAACCCGAACCGTCAGGTTCGGGTTTTGACTTATCGGGACAGCCGGTTTATTTGCCGACGGCCGATTTCATTGCGGTCATATAAGCCCGCAGTTTTTTTCCGACAATTTCAACCGGATGGTTGCGGATTTCGTCGTTGATGCGGATGATTTCCTGATTGGAGACCGAATTGTCTTTCACATTCAATCCTTTTCCGATCACATCGGTATCGATTTTGGCCATGAAATCCTTCAGAAGCGGCCGGCAGGCGTTATCGAACAGATAGCAGCCGTATTCGGCGGTGTCGGAAATGACTTTGTTCATTTCGTAAAGCTTCTTGCGGGCAATCAGATTGGCAATCAGCGGCACTTCATGCAGCGATTCGTAGTAGGCGCTTTCCGCTTTGATACCGGCATCGGTCATCGTTTCGAATGCCAGCTCGACACCGGCTTTAACCATCGCCGCCATCAGAATGCCGTTGTCGAAATATTCCTGCTCGCCGATTTCCGTTGTTCCTGCCGGCGTCTGCTCGAAAGCGGTCTTTCCGGTGGCTTCCCGCCAGGTGAGCAGCTTGATGTCGCCGTTGGCCCAGTCTTCCATCATGATACGGCTGAATTCACCGGAGATGATGTCGTCCTGATGTTTGCGGTAGAGATCGCCCATGATCGCCTTCAGTTCGAGAGAGAGCTTGTGGGCTTTGATCTTCGCCGGGTTGGAAAGACGGTCCATCATGCCCGTAATTCCACCCCATTTCAGAGCTTCGGTAATGGTTTCCCAGCCGTACTGAATCAGTTTGGCCGCATAACCGGGATCGATTCCTTTTTCGACCATTTTGTCGAAGCAGAGAATCGAACCGGTCTGCAACATACCGCACAAAATCGTCTGTTCGCCCATCAGGTCGGATTTGACTTCCGCCACAAACGACGATTCCAGAACGCCGGCACGGCTGCCGCCGGTTCCGACCGCCAGCGCTTTGGCAATCGCCCACCCTTTTTTCTCGGGATCGTTGACCGGGTGAACCGCAATCAGTGTCGGAATACCGAAGCCTCTTTTGTATTCGGTGCGGACTTCCGAGCCCGGACCTTTCGGCGCCATCATCACCACGGTGATGTCTTCGCGAATCTGCATTCCTTCTTCAATCATATTGAATCCGTGACTGTACCAGATTGCCGACCCTTTTTTCATCAGCGGCATAATCGAGGCAATCACGTTCGAGTGCTGTTTGTCGGGAGTGAGGTTTCCGACCACGTCGGCCGTCGGGATCAGTTCGTCATAGGTACCGACTTTAAATCCGTTTTCGGTCGCATTTTTCCAGCTGGCCCGTTTTTCGGCAATCGCTTCTTTGCGCAGCGCATAGCTGACATCCAGACCGCTGTCGCGCAGGTTGAGCCCCTGGTTGAGCCCCTGAGCACCGCAACCGACAATCACGATTTTTTTGCCTTTCAGCACATTAATACCGTCATCAAATTCCGTCCGGTCCATGAAGCGGCAGTGTCCGAGCTGCAGCAAAGCTTCCCGCCACGGAATGGAGTTAAAATAATTCTTTCCCATATGATTCTCCTCAGAGGGAACCCTCTGTTGTTTCCTATATTAGCACATTTTGCGATTTACGTAAAGAAAGAGAGGAAAAGAATCGACGGAAGAAAATCGCAGGCAGAACGATACTCCGGCTGCCGCCTCTACCCCCTCTTCTCTTCGCGTTTCCGCATGCGTGCAAATTCCTTCATGACAAAAACGGTTGTCACCAGAAAGGCTGTCAGATCGGCTACCGGCGCCGAAAACAGAATGCCGTCCGTTCCCCAAAGAAACGAAAAGAGCAGAATCAGCGGAATCAGGAAAAGCACCTGCCGCGACAGACTGAGAAAAGCTCCTTTCAGCGGCTTTCCGATCGCGGAGAAAAAATTGGACGAAAGCATCTGCACGCCGTTGACCGGCAGCATCAGCAGATAAATCCGCATAAAACGGGAGGCAAATTCGAAATAGAGGGGATCTCCCGTCCCGAAAAGCGAAATGATCTGCCTCGGAAAAAGCTGAAAAATCAGAAACCCGACAGTCGCAATCACGATGTCGCAGGTCACCGCCAGACGGTAAATGCCGCGCACCCGGGCATACCGGCCGGCTCCGTAATTAAATCCGACAATCGGCTGCGAGCCCTGCGAAATACCGATGATAAATCCGAGCAGAACCGCGTTGCATTTCAAAACAATTCCGCAGGCCGCCAGCGGAATGTCGCTGCCGTATTCGCTCATCGCTCCGTAATAGGCCAGTGCGTTGTTCAGCACAATCTGGACAAAGGTGAGCGAAAGCTGATTGATGCTGTTGCTCATGCCGTAGGCGGCAATCCGGCGCATCACCGCCGGCTGCGGCCGGAACGTCCGGCGCGTCAGCCGAATCTGTTTAAAGCGGGGAATATAGGCAAGCGCAATCAGAAACGAGACCGCCTGACTGATAACTGTCGCCCACGCCGCGCCGGCAACGCCCCAACCGAATCCGAAAATAAAAATCGGGTCCAGCACCGTGTTGACCACCGCCCCGGTGACCAGACAGAGCATCGAAAACCGCGGACTGCCGTCGGCGCGCGCTATGTGGCTCATTCCGTTGACGGCCATCATCAGCGGCATTCCGATCACCGTAATGCGGGTATAGGTTTCGGCATACGGCATCACCTCCGGCGTTCCGCCGAACAGCAGCAGCAGCGGCCGGCAGAAAATCTGCACCAGAACCAGAAATCCGATTCCGGCGGCCGTCATCATAATGAAGGCATTGCCGACCGTCTCGGCAGCCGATTCGCGGCGGCCGGCGCCCAGCTCGAGAGAAAAGCGGGAAGCGGTTCCGATACTGATCAGCAGCATAATCGAAAAACAGATCGTCGTCAGCGGAAACGCTACATTGGTGGCGGCGTTTCCGAGGTAGCCGACGCCCTGTCCGATAAAAATCTGATCGACAATATTATACAGTGCGCCGACCAGCATCGAAATGACGCTGGGAACGGCATAAGCGCGAAGCAGTTTCGGCAGTTTTTCGTACCCGAGCGGATTGGGTCCGCAGACAGGAGCGCGATGATTCATGGGCGATTCTCCGGGAAATCGTTGAAACGATTCCGTAAAAAATTATATCCCGAAAACAGAGTTTGAACAACCGTTTACGGCCCGTTTATCTCTTCGGTTTCTTACTGCCGCCGGCCAAACCCAACGCCACAGGAATCAGTTTAATATCTTCTCAAAAAAAAGCCGATGGTTCCGCGTTTTTACGGAACCATCGGTTTTTTAGGCGGTTTAAACGGCAGTACCGTTTCGGAAGAACCTCATTTCCGAATTCACGGTAACAGAGTCCGCCAAAAAAAGTCAACCGGTTAACGGCGGCGCCAGAAACGGCCTTCGTCTGTCGAATAATAAAGACCTTTCGACGTCGTCGCCAGAATTTCGTTGCCGTTCTCGGTCAAATCTTCGATGATACCGACCGAAGACGTAAACGAATAACGGTTCCGCCAGAAACGGCCGCCGTCCGTCGAATACTCCAGACATTTTTTCGCTGCATTGATGCGGATCAGTTCCGCTCCCCGATTAATCATTTGTGCCATAAAAAGCTCCTTATTGTTAAGATGAGACATTTTATGACAGGGAGTCTATCAGGATGTGATATGACCGAATATTTTATTTCGCTTCCCGATTTTCGAGGGCGGTTTCGTGCCTGCGGAACCGCCCGCAATTTTACGGCACAACGTTCCCGTTATCGTCGACGAAGAAGATCTGTTTCCAGGTACGCCCCTGCCATTTCAAACCGCTGACTTGCTTTTTCTTGCTCTCGTGAAGATAAAGAGTGTTAAATTTTAGAAGATACTCATAAGATGAGTCGGAAAGTTCAATAGAAATAGCATCCTTCGCCGGTAGCCGGATGATCAATGAAAAATTTTTACTATAAGAATCATTTGTATTTGATGCCGAAAAAAATAGGAAATTAATCCATGTTACTTGGGAAAATTCAAGCAAAAGATTCTTACATCCGGAAAAAACATAATGACCTTTAAGTTCTTGCAGTGAGGAAAAAACGAGATGTTTTAAGTTATAGCAGTCCTCAAAAGCTCGTGATCCAACACTTGTTACTCGAGAGCAGTCGATATCGCGAAGCATATGGCAGCCTTTAAAGGCTTCTTCATTCAATATTTCGACTTTAGGGCAGTTGACATTGGTTAAAGAAACACACTCTGAAAAGGCATTGTAAGAGATCTCCTTTACCTCCGGTAAATCGATTTTCCGCAATCTTCTGTTCCAGGCAAAACCATTGACTCCCACTCTCTCCAGGCGGGGAAAGCTCAATTCTGTCAGCGAGGCGGGAATGTCAGCGAAATAGTTGGAAAAATACTCTATACGACCATAACTCTCTTCAAAATAAATTCTTTTGACACCGAGAAGCAATTTTTCCAGAGAAGAACAGCCGGAAAAAGCGAGTTCTTTAACTGTCTCGGCTGCGGGAAGTTCGAGACCCGTGATCCAATCGCAACCGGCGAAGGCATTCGATTCCACGGATGTCACTTTCGGCAGTTTTACATACAGCGTTTCCGGAAACGAGCCCCCGAACAGATCCAAAAACGAGGAAACGGCGGAGACCCCCAGTTCCGTCTCCCTCAACGCGGTACAGCCGCCGAAAATGGCCGTTCCGGTTACCGTCAATTCGGGAAACCGGACGGCTGTCAGTGCCGAACAGCCTTGAAACAGTGCCTCTCCGGCCTGCGCCAGCAGCGGCGCCTCGATTGAGGTCAGCCCGTGACAGCCGGCAAAGGCGGATGCGCCGGCCGTCACGGCTTTCTCCAGTCGGACACTTTTTAATCCGGCAGCGCCGGCAAAAGCTTCGGCGGCAACCGATTCGGCGTTCGGCGCTGTCAGATCGAACGGAAAAACATCGGTTGAGCCGAGTGCCGCTGTCAGCGTTCCGGACAAAGCGGTGTCGGTCAGCGTCAGCCGGTAAGAAAGTGCCTTGTTTTCTTCGGTCGGCAACGGAAGTGCTGCGGCCGCCCCGGTTTCGGTGCCTTCAAACGAGACGGCCGTTACCGTCAGCGTGTCCGTGATGCCGTCGACCGCCGCCGTCAGCCGGGAAACGCCCAGCCGGTCAACCGTCACGCTTCCGTCTCCGTTAACCGTCAGCCCCTCTTCCGCCGTCAGAACCAGACGTTCGGCCGCTTCGGGCGGATAGACGGTGACCGTCGGTGTCAGCCGGTCTCCGACAGCCGCATCGACGGCATCCGAATCAAACATAACGGCATAAACCAAACCGCCGGGAGTCTCCGTCTCCCCCGCGCTCTCCACTGCCGTGACGGTCACATGACAGACGGCCGTCAGCGTTTCCCCTTCCCGGGTCACAACGGAAGCCTCGATCTGCGTTTCGCCTTCATTGGACGCCGTCACCGTTCCAGCATCATCGACCGCAGCCACCGCTTCGTTCCCTGAGTGCCAACGGACATCCGGCAGCGGTTCTTCCGGATTGTTTCCGACACGGGAAACCGTCAGAACCTGACTTTTTCCTTCCGGCAGATAAAGCCGGTCGATATTTAACCGGATTGCCGAAAGCGGGGCGCCGACCGTCACGGCGCAGACCGCCGTAAAGCCGCCCTCCTGTGTTGTTACGGAAACGGCAGCCGTTCCGGCGCCGACCGCTCTAACCTCGGCGGTGTTGTTTCCTGTCGGGGTCACCGAAACAACGGCGTCGTCTGTTGTCTGCCAGGAAATATCCCGGGCGGCGGCGCTTTCCGGCAGAACGGTCGCCGTTAAAACCGCTGTACCGGTCTCTCCGACAGACAGACGCAGCTGTGTCTGATCCAACTGCACACCGATCACAAAATCATTCTCCGGCTTACACCCGAAGATCATCAATAAAGTTCCGATAAGAATCGTCAGTAATTTTTTCATGTTTCACTCCCGATTCAATTCTAGCAGACCGCTCTATCAGGGAGTGAGAGAGTCATTTTTTTTCGATTATTTTTTTATCTATTCTATCAGTTCCTGAACCTGTTTTAACTTTGACAGCAGAATATCCGTTTCGATTTCTCCCGTTTGCGGAAAAATGCCGGAAATTTCGGCAACGGTTCCCGTTCCGCCTCCTTTGAAGCGGGATCTTTTGACAACTGTCAGACCGAACTCGGAACTGGAAGCGGCCTCGGACACTTTTCTGTAATAATGACGAAGATGTCTGCTTTCCACAGTCTTGGCGTTCTTTTCCCTACTGTCCATACGAATATACAGATGAAGTCCGTCTGCAAAGTGATTTTCAATCTGAATATACAGCCAGTTCCCGTCGGCCTCGGCCGCCTGCCGCCAGAAATACCACAATCCGAGAAAGCCTCCCTTCGGATTGGAAACATATCCCCAGTCGGGAGAGCCTCCGCATTCCGGATTGGCAGCCAGCTGCTCGGCCAGTTCCAGAAAAAACCCTTCGGCTGCATAAGAGGAAGAGCAGACCGATTCGATTTGCGTACAATTTTTTGTCTTATCTTCGATTGTCTGAAGATTCTCTCTGAATTCCGTCAGAATATCATTGGAAGTCTTGCAGGAATTCAGAATTTCCAGAATATCGCCTCGTCCGACAACCCTGTATCTGTAAGCTTCTACATTTTGGGATAATTTGAAAACACTCTCATTTCCTGTTTTCAAATAAATACAGTAAATCGTTTTTCCGCCAAATATTTCTTCGACATTTTCTCTGTACCGTTGCAGCTGATCACTGTGTGTTCCCGTAACGGTTTTATCTTCGATGATAATCACACTGTCATCGTTGACTTCAACCAGAATGTCGATGCGGTTCCACTGACGGTACGTTCTGACTTTCTCAATCCGAAAATCATCCTGTTTTTCCATTAAAAACCGCACAAATTTCTGTGCACACTCGAATACGGCGGGATTTTCTCCTTGGCATTCCGGATCGGCATAACGAATCAGCCAAGTTAAAAATCCGTCCTGGGACAATTCCTTTGTTGCAATTTCAAAAAGATTCGGTTTCATATTTCACACTCCCGATTCGATTATAACAAGACACTCTATCAGGGAGTGATATTATCGAAAATTTTTTCGTGCATAATCGACAAAATCGGGGCGCTGCAAAAGGCGCGTCGGCGGCAGCTTTGCCGTGCCTTCACCCGCGCACAGCCGCCGTTCCGGCCTGCTGGAACAGGACAAAAAGGCGGCCGCACGTTTCCGCATCGGCCAACGCGTTGTGGGCGTCGTACACGATGCCGTAGCGGTCGGCCAACGCCGTCAGCCGGTGAGGGCCACCGGGCAGTGCCCGCCGCGCGGTAAGGCACGAGCAGTAAAACGGATAATCGGGGCAGCGGATGCCGTAACGAGCCGCCGATTGCTGCAGCACGGACCGGTCGAACCGGGCATTGTGCGCCGTCAGCGGCAGATCGCCGATAAAATCCCGCACCTGCGGCCAGATGCGGTCGAAGGTCGGCGCATCGGTCAGGTCGGCAACCGTCAGCCCGTGAATCGCCGTAAAATCGGGACGAACGTAGAGCGAAGGCGGCCGGATCAGCGAATAAAACGAATCGACCGCTTCCCCGTCCCGAAAACGCACCAGTCCGATCGAACAGGCGCTTTCTTTTCGGTAGTAAGCCGTTTCGAAATCGATCGCTGTAAAATCCAAAATCATTCTTCTTCCTCCCGAATCAGCGCCGCCATCCGGCGGATTTCCTGTTTCCATTCTTTCACAAAAAAATCCGGTTCGACGGGACGGGCGTTGCACCCCTGCGACAAAATCCACTCTTTCACCATCATCGACTGCGCCGCTGTGAACGAGACCACCGTCTTATTTTCCTCTTCACACTCGGTAATCTGCTGATCGTCCGCCCAGATGCGCTCGCGCACCCACGGCCGCGCCGGGCCGAAAAACTCGACCGTAAACCGAAACTTTTGCTTTTCGTAAAAGGCGCCGAAATGACCGCCTCCGCAGTGAGGGGTAAAATCGTAATCGGCGGGAAGCTCGAACGTCTCCTGCGTCAAAACCGGGTCGCTCATCCGCGACAGCACAAACAGCCGCATATCGGCGCGGTTTTCGTCGTATCCCCACAGCGAACAGACGCCCTGATCCATCAAAAGCTGGTACGGCCGGACACGGCGGTGACTTTTCTCCATACGCCACCGGCCGACATAATCGAACTCGATCACCGTATCGCTCATCAGCGCCGACCACACCTTCTCCCAAACCGCTTCGTCGATCGCCGCCTGCGCCGTCGGCGCCACCGCCACCCGCGAAAGGCCGTACTTCACCTTCACCGAATGGAGAGTCGACATCGACAGCAGATTCAGAATATCGCACGCTTCCCGGTAAATCGGCGTCGTCCGGTAACACTCCAGCAGATTTTTGACCGCCGCCAAAACCTGAAACTCTTTCGCGGAAATCAGATAAGTCGGCAAATGAAACTCTTCTTCATAATAATAACCGCCGCGGCTGCGGCTGTATTCGATTCGCGCCCCGAGCCGGCTGCGCATATATTCCAAATCGCGATTAATCGTCGCCACGCTCACTTCGGTATGCTTCGCCAGAAACGGCGCATTCGGATACGATTCTGTCTGAATCAGATCGTGAATCCGCAGCAGACGCTCCAGAAACACCTGCGTCACAGGCCGGTAATGTTCTTCGTTCGCTTCTTTTATCGTTTTCATGGAGTCAGTATACCACACCACTCTATCACGGAGTGACAGAGGGCGAATTTTTTTGAAAATTTTTCGGGCGTGCCGGCCGCGCTGCGGCCGTCGGGCTTCGTCCGGCCCGGCCCGCCTGCGGCGGGCGCACGGCGCTTCTCTTGTGCCCGGACGAATCCCTCACGCCTGCGCCGGCAAAAGCAGCGCACCGCGTCCGGCTGCCGGCAGCGGCGGTTAAAAACAACGAACCCGGCCGTTACGGTCGGGTTCGTTTGCGTTCGATTTACTCCAAAACCGGTTCGCCCATCGGGCAGAAATCGGAACATTTGCCGCAGGCGATGCATTTTTCCGGACCGGTTTCGGCCGGCTAACCGTTTTCCGCCAGCCGCTTCAGCAGGTAGGGAAACACCGCCTCGAAGTCGACGCCGTACCAGTTGTGGTTTTCGTTTTTCAGTGTTTCGGCAATCGATTCGGCTACAAAGTCGCCGGCCAACGCATACGCCTTTTCAAGCGGCAGACCGCGCATGAGGGCTCCGGTCAGCACGCTGGCAAAGATATCGCCGGTGCCGTGGAAGTTGACCGGCATCTTTTTGTGAAAATACCAGCCGACGCTCTCCGTTGCCGCGTCGTAAGAGGCGATTCCGATTTTCCCTTCCGTACCGCTCAGTCCGGGCTGCGGCTTGTCAAACTCGATGCCTTTCAACACAATTTTTTTGGCTCCGAGCGCGGCCAGCTGCTTCAGTAACGCTTCGACATCCGCTTTCCCGTAACCTTTCCCGGGATACGGAATGCCGAGCATAAAGGCGGTTTCGGTCAGGTTGGGCACCAGCACGTCGGCCTTCGAACAGAGCTTCGCCATGGCTAAGGCAAACTCCGGCGTAAAACCGGGATACAGTTTGCCGTTGTCGGCCATACACGGATCAACAATTTTCAACGCATCCTTTCCGAATTCGTCAAATAGTGTGTGCATCAATTCAATTTGCTCGAACGAACCGAGATAACCTGTATAAACCGCATCAAAGCGGATATTTTCTTTTTTCCAATGTTCACAGACCGGTGTAATATCGGTCGTTAAATCGCGAAATGTAAATCCTTTGAACATGGTGTGGGTCGACAAAACCGCTGTCGGCAAAACACACGCCTCTACTCCCATTGCCGAAATAATCGGAAGCGCCACAGTCAAAGAGCATTTTCCCACGCAGGAAATATCCTGTACGGTAATAATTCGTTTCATTTTTTTTCTCCTGCCTCAGTATAGTCAAAACGGAAAAACTCCGCAACAGGAATCGGCGCAAAAGCGGAGATTTCTCTTCTTCCGGCGGCGCAAGGCGTCTGCCCGGGATCTGTCACCGTTCTGCCGGTTTCGAAAATCCGTGCCGGGAGTTTTACCGTCCCGATACCGGCGGATGAATCTCTTTCCTGTAAACGTAAAAAACGTAAAGCGCACACATCAGAACAGAGACTGCTTCGGCAATCGGAAAACACCACCAGATCAAATCGATATTTCCGCTCAGCGAAAGCCCGTAAGCAACCGGCAGAATCACCGCCATCTGACGGACAAGCGAAACCGAAAGACTCAAAAAGCCGTGAGAAAAGGCCTGAAGCACCGAAATGCTGACAATACTGAATCCGGCAAGCAGAAAATGAACGGAAATAATTCTCAGTGCCGGCACTCCGATGGCAATCATATTATCGGACGCATTGAAGATTCTTAAAAGCGGCACAGGAAAAATCTGAAAAACGAGAAGTCCGGCGGTCATCATCACCGCCGCATACAGCATACTCAACTTCACGGTCCGCAGAATCCGATCCGGTTTGCCGGCTCCGTAATTGTAAGCCAGAATCGGGACCATTCCGTTATTCAAACCGAACACCGGCAGAAAGATAAAGCTCTGAAGCTTAAAATAAACGCCGAAAACAGCGACTGCCGTCGTCGAGAAGGCAATCAGAATTTTGTTCATTCCGAATGTCATCACCGAGCCGATTGCGGCCAAAATAATGGAAGGAATTCCGACCAGATAAATACGTCCGATGATATACCTGTCGGGACGGAAGCCTCTCATTGTGACATGAATTTCTTTATTGTGTGTCCGGTTAAAGACAATCGCCAAAACCGCGGCCGTGCACTGGCCGACAACTGTCGCGACAGCCGCACCGGCCACTCCCATTTTCGGAAATCCGAGCCATCCGAAAATCAGAATCGGGTCCAGAATCATATTGATGACGGCTCCTGTCATTTGGGTTATCATGGTGAAAAATGTCTTTCCCGTCGACTGGAGCAGCCGTTCGGCGGTAATCTGGAACATCATTCCGAAAGAAAAAACGGTACAAATTTGCAGATAAGCGGTTCCGCCGTCGATAATATCGGGTACATCGGTCTGGAATTCGAAAAACGGGCGTGACAGAAAGATTCCCGCAGCGGCAAAAACAACCGAGGCCCCGATCGCCAGAAAAACGGCATTTGCAGCTGTTTTGTCGGCCCGTTCGAAATTTTTCTCGCCGAGACTTTTCGAAAGCAGTGCATTGATACCGACACCGGTTCCGGTCGCAACGGCAATCATCAATGTCTGAGCGGGAAAGGCAAAAGAGACCGCCGTGAGGGCATTTTCGCTCAACATAGACACAAACATACTGTCGACAATGTTGTAAAGCGCCTGTACCAGCATGGAAACCATCATCGGCACAGACATCGTCAGTAAAAGGCGGTTGACGGGCATCACTCCCATTTTATTCTCACGGACATTTCTTTCCGTCATCATTCCCTCCTGCATGACAATCCTATCAACGGAAAACGGAAATGTCAAACAGGAGCAAAAAAAACTTTTTATTATAATTTTAATTTAAAAGCGGAAACTCTCTTTTTTCCGGCGATATATTGAAGAATCCCCTTAAAATCGTTATAAATAAATTATGATAGTTATGAAATTTGGCGGAACATCGGTCAAAACGGCCGAGCGTATCCGGGAAGTGTGCGAAATTGTAAAAGATGCGGCCAAAAACGACCGGGTCATTGTTGTCGCCTCGGCGATGAAAGGAATCACCGAATCTCTGATTTCAACCGGACAGCTGGCGGAAAAACGGGATGAAACCTATAAAGATGTCATCGAAGAAATCCGAATGCGGGAGTACGAAGCCGTCGAACAGCTCTTCTCGGGTTCGGAAAAAGCGGATGTCAAATCCGGAATCAGCGCTTTTCTTAAAGAATTGGAGGAGCTGCTGGTCGGTGTTTTTCTGGTTAAAAACTGTTCTCCGCGCAGCGCCGATCTGATTGCCGGTCTGGGAGAACGGATGAACAACTTTGTCATAGCCCGCTATCTTGCCGCTACCGGGACAGAAGCTGTCTATGTCGATGCCCGGGAAATTATTAAAACCGACGATACTCACGGAGCGGCCAATGTCCGCTTCGATATAACGGTGCCTCTGATTCGGGAGAAAATCGAATCCTGCAAAGGGATTCCGGTCGTGACCGGCTTTATTGCCTCGACAACGGAAAATATTTCCACGACACTGGGACGCAACGGCTCCGACTATACGGCCAGCATTTTGGGTAATGCCGTGGATGCCTCACGGATCGAAATCTGGACCGATGTCGACGGGGTGCTGTCGGCCGATCCGCGCATTGTCAAAGAGGCCATTGTCATGCCGGAAATCAGCTCCTACGAAGCGATGGAACTCTCCTACCTCGGCGCGCAGGTGATTCACCCGGCGACCATGGCTCCGGCTGTCGAAAAGAAAATTCCGATTCTGATTAAAAACACGATGAACCCGACGGCGGCGGGAACAAAAATTGTTTGTGCACCTGTCCGGCACGACACCCCGATTACCGGTATCGCCACGATGAACGACATCTGTCTGATCAATATCGAGGGTAGCGGCATGATCGGCAAACCGGGCATTGCGGCCGAAGTTTTTTCGGTTCTTGCCAAGCAGAAAATCAATATTATCATGATTTCCCAATGTTCCAGCGAACATTCCATCTGTTTCGCCTGCGGTCAGAAAGAAGCCGATACGGCTGTCGAAGCTCTTAAACACGATTTGGCCAAATATCTGGAACAGCGTATTATTTCCCGTATTCAGATGAAACCGGACTGTATGACGGTAGCCGTCATCGGCGAAAATATGATCGGCCGTCCCGGTATCGCGGGAAAGATTTTTTCCGCACTCGGCAACGCGTCCGTCAATGTACTGGCAATCGCCCAGGGGTCCAGCGAACGGAACGTGTCGGCGATTATTCCGGCTGCCGACAAAGAGACGGCCGTCAAAGCGATTCACAAAGAATTTTTCGGAGTATAACGAATGGATAAAATCGTCAACGTACTGGCCGACCGCTATGCATCGGCACCGATGAAAGAAATCTGGTCGCCCGAAGGGCGCATTGTCATGGAACGGGAGTTCTGGATTGCCGTCATGAAGGCGCAACGGAAACTGGGAATCGACATCCCTGCCGAAGCCATCGAAGCTTACGAAAGGGTCAAAGATAAAGTCGATCTCGATTCCATTAATTCGAGAGAACGGATTACCCGTCACGATGTAAAGGCGCGCATCGAAGAATTCTGCGACCTGGCCGGTTTCGAGCATATTCATAAAGGAATGACCAGCCGCGACCTGACGGAAAATGTCGAGCAGGTTCAGATTTACCGCAGCCTGCTGCTGATTCGGGGAAAAGCGGTTGCGGCACTCAAACGGATGGCCGACAAAGCCGACCGCTATAAATCTTTGGTGATGACGGCAAGGACTCACAATGTGGCCGCCCAACCGACCACCCTCGGCAAACGCATTGCCATGTTCGGAGAAGATCTGGCGGCCGCTTTGAATCAGCTGAACAGCCTGATCGATCACTTTGCCGTACGCGGGGTCAAAGGTGCCGTCGGAACCTGTCTCGATTTGCTGACGCTGTTCGACGGCGATACGGCAAAAATAGAGCAGTTTGAAAAGGAAATAGCCGAATATCTCGGCATTCCGCACACCCTCAACGCGGTGGGGCAGGTCTATCCGCGCAGCTTCGACTATGCGGCGGTTTCGGCTCTCGTCACGCTGGCCTCTTCGCTCTCCTCTTTCGCCAAAACACTGCGGCTGATGGCCGGAAACGAAACAGCTTCCGAAGGATTTGCCAAAGGACAGGTCGGCTCGTCGGCCATGCCGCACAAAATGAACAGCCGCTCCTGCGAACGGATGAACGGATTTAAAGTAATCCTGTGCGGATACGCCGAAATGCTGGCAGCTCTCGACGGCGATCAGTGGAACGAAGGCGATGTCTCCTGTTCCGTTGTCCGACGGGTCGCCCTGCCGGATGCCTTTTTTGCCGCCGACGGTATGTTCGAAACCTTCCTGAACGTTTTGGACCGGATGGAAGTGTTCACCGCCGTTATCGAACGCGAAAACCGTTACTATTTTCCGTTTCTGGCAACGACAACCATTTTAATGGAAGCGGTCAAACACGGCGCCGGCCGCGAAACCGCTCACGAAGCAATCAAAGAACATGCCGTGGCCGTTGTCCGCGATTTGCGAAACGGCATCATTACCCGAAACGATCTGGTACAGCGACTGGCCGCCGACAGCCGCATCGGTTTAACCGAAGAGCAGCTGCAGGCGATTGTCGACCGGGCATCGGATCTGACGGGAATGGCAATCCGTCAAACCGAGGAGTTTATCAGACAGACCGGAGAAACCGTCAAACGTTTCCCGAAAGAAGCCGCTTACAATCCCGGAGATATTCTTTAAAACGGAAACCTGATTTTATCTCCGGCCGGCGGTATAATAATCCGAGTTTTGTCGGATTACCGGTATAACAGACAAAACAGCGAACGGCCGAAACCGGCCCCGATACGAGCATACGATACACGAAAGGAGGTTTTCTGATGCGCTTTACAGATACACGGGATCGCAGTGTTTCCGTCTCATTCCAGGATGCGATTTTTACGGGTCTTGCCGAAAGCGGCGGACTCTATTATGCCGACAAAAACCCCGATTTGACACGGCTTTTTGCTTCGTTTACACCCCAAACTTCGTTTAACGAAATTGCTGCCGAAACGGCTTACGCCTTTTTGAGCGATGAACTGACAAAAACGCAGGTTGCCGATATCGTACAAAATGCGTTTCAGTTTGAACCGAAACTCAAACGAATCTGCAACAATATTATTTCCCTCGAACTGTTTCACGGACCTTCTCTCTCGTTTAAAGACTTCGGCGCCTCTTTTCTTGCCTCATCCATGGAAGCTTATTTGGGCCGACAGTCCCGCCGGGCGGTTATCCTGACGGCAACCAGCGGCGACACCGGAAGCGCTGTTGCCAGAGCTTTTTATAAAAAAGCCAATATCGATGTTGTCATTCTCTATCCCTCCGGAAAAGTAAGTCCGTTACAGGAAAAACAGCTCACCACACTGGGCGAAAATATCCATGCTCTCGAAGTCCGCGGAACATTCGACGACTGTCAGCGGCTGGTCAAAGAATCTTTTGCCGATCCCGAACTGAAAAAATCCCTTAATCTGACAAGTGCCAACAGCATCAATCTGGGTCGTCTGATGGCTCAAACCTTCTACTATATTTGGGCCGTTGCTCAAATGAATACGGGAAAATCGGATAATCTGATTTTTACGGTTCCCAGCGGTAATTTCGGGAACATCACCGGCGGTATCTGGGCTCATCTTTGCGGACTGCCGGTCAGAAAATTCATTGCTGCCGTCAATGCCAATAAAGTTTTCCCCGATTATCTGGAAACAGGTGTTTACAAACCGCAACCCAGCATTCCGACCTATTCAAATGCAATGGATGTCGGCAATCCGAGTAACTTCGAACGCCTTCAGGCGCTATACGGATCCGCCGAAAAAATGAAAGAGGATATCGAATCTTACTCCGTCTCCAACCACTTAACGCTGAAAACAATCCGGTCGATATATGAAAAAACGGGAGAGTTCATCTGTCCCCATACGGCTGTCGGAATTTATGTTTCCGCATCCTATCTGAAGAATAACGAAGGGAAAATTATTTCTCTGGCGACAGCTCATCCGGCCAAATTTGCCGAGTTGATCGAAAAAACAATTCAGAAGCCGGTGCCGCTGCCGCTGTCACTCAAAAAAGTGCAGGCGCTGCCGAAGAAATCGGAAAAAATCGATGCCGACAGAGAGATGCTCAGAGCCTTTCTCGAAGGACTGAAATAGATTTCCGGTCCTGCAATTCCGAGTCATTTACCGAAAAAAAGAGATTCCGAAAGGAATCTCTTTTTTCTTATCAGACCTTCAGCGGGAACCCGGCTTTTTCCAATTCCGCCACAATGCGGTTTTGCGCCTCTTCAAGGAAAGCCCCGTCGAGTGTTTTATCGGGATCCATGAACGATGCCCGCAGCGTTACCCACTTGACATCGGGGTCTTCCGGCAGAAAGACGCCGACCAGACGGATCGATTCCAGCTCTTTATATCTGACCGACTTCAACGCACGCAGCGTCTCTGCGGCAGCGGCTGTCCGGGGAACAATGACCGTACAGTCAAACAGGCTGCCCGGGTATTTCGGCAACGGTTTGTACTTTACCTTATCTTTCGGTTTGATATTCTCGAATCCGGAAAGGTCGATGACTGCCAATGCCAGCTTCCCGCGGATTTTCAAACTGCCGGTCAGAGAAGGATGTACCGTAAAAAGAGCTCCGCACGCCTTTCCCATCACCCGAATATCGGCATATTCATACGGATGAACACCGCTCCACTCTTTCGGAAGAACGGTGTTGCTGCCGCCGGTTTCTTCGATGACGGCCGGATAAGACAAATAATCGAACATCTTTTCGACCGTGTTGAGCAACGGCAGGAACGAATCGGCTTTCCGGTCAAAAAATCCGACAACCAGCTGATTCTTCTCTGCGGAAAAGTTTTTTTCGTCACCGGTGTACGCACGCCCCAATTCGAAGAATCGGAAAGAAGAAAAGTTTTTCGCATTCAGTGCGGCGGTTTGCAGCGCCGTCGGAATTAACGACGGGCGCATGCGGTCGTTATCCCGACTGATTGCGTTTTTCAGAACCAGCTTTTCGTTTAAATCGGGCCATTCGGTTTTCTTCAGCAGTTTCTCCCCGATCATCGGATAGGTCATTACCTCGAGTGCTCTTCCTTCCAGAACCAGAAAATCCTGAATTTTTCGATGCAGCTGTTTCGGCAGCGAAAGGCGAACCGCCTCGATACGGGTCAGCGGCGCCTCGGGCGTAATATTATCAAACCCGACAATCCGTCCGACTTCTTCGATGATATCCGCATCGCATTCGATATCTTTTGTGGCCCGGTAACTCGGAACCGTCACCCGGAGCATTCCGTTTCGATTTTCGACGGAAAAATCCAGCCGTTCCAAAATATCGACAATCTCCGCATCGGAGGGGAAACCGGTTCCCAACACTGCCCGAATTTTCCCGCAGGTGATGTCAATCACAAGCGGCCGGTAAGGCACGTTGTCGCATCCGGCAATAACCTGGCTTCCGACCGGTTCCGCCCCGGGACAAAGCTGTAAAATCAAATCGAGAATTCTCAAAGAGGAACGGCGGACCAGCTGCGAATCAAGCGATTTCTCGTATCGGATCGAAGAATCGGAGCGAAGGCCGAGACGTGTCGATGTTTTCCGAATCTCGGCATCCGTAAAGTTCGCCACTTCGATAAAAACTTCCGTTGTCGTCTCTTTCACTCCGGAATCGAGACCGCCCATAATTCCCGCAACCGCGACCGGCTTTTCCGCATCGCAGATCATCGTATCCCGGGGCAGAATTTCCCGTTCCGTCCCGTCGAGTGTCACAAAAGTCTGTTCCGAACCGGCACGGCGGACATGAATTCGCGATCCGCCGATTTGTGAGGCATCAAAAATATGATTCGGAATCCCCAGCTCGAGCATAACGTAATTGGAAATATCTACCATATTATTAATCGACCGCACTCCGCAGGCATTCAGTCTGGCTTTCATCCAGTCGGGACTCTCTCCGATCGTCACATTTTTAACATACAATCCGCAGTAAATTTTACAGGCGCAGTCATCGTCGACCGTCACGGATACAGGTGAGGCGCCTTTCCCGAGTCGCTCTTCCAGCTGTTTCTGCCACTCGCCGTCAAACGGATTGCGCAACGGCTTTTTGAAAACCGCCGCAAATTCGCGGGCCATCCCGTATTGAGCCCACAAATCGGGACGATGCGTAATCGACTTATTGTCGATATCAAAAATCGTATCGGAGGGGCGTTTCAGATATTCCGCCAGGGAGACCCCGACGGGAGCATCGGCCGGAAACTCTTTTAAACCGCTGTCATCGCTGCCGATTTCCAGTTCGGCTTCACTGCAAAGCATTCCTTCCGAGACCACTCCGCGAATTTCCTTCGGTGTCAGTGTCAATCCGCCGGGCAAAGTGGTTCCGAGCGGCGCAAAAGGCACCTTCATGCCGACACGAACATTGGGAGCTCCGCAGACAACCTGCTGACTCTCCTTTCCTTTATTTACCGTCACCAAATGAAGCTTATCGGAATTCGGATGATTGTCGATTTTGACAATCTCCGCCACAATGACCTTTTGAAGATGTTCGTTGATAACCGAAATATCTTCCACTTCACATGTCGAAAGAGTGAACCGTTTTCCCAATTCGCTGCCGATCTCTTCCGGCAAATCGACAAATTCCCGAATCCAGTTAATCGAAATATTCATGTTCCCTCTCCGTTTAATAAGCCTTAAATTGTCGGATGAACCGCAAATCTCCGCCGTGAAGATGACGGATATCGTCGATCCCGTAGCGCATCATCACCAGCCGGTCCAATCCCAAACCGAACGCAAATCCGTTGTATTTTTCGGTATCGATTCCGCTGCACTTCAACACGTTGGGGTGAACCATCCCGCACGGCAGCAGTTCCACCCAACCCTGCTGTTTACAAACGGGACATCCTTTACCGCCGCAAATCAGACACTTAATATCCAGCTCGAATCCCGGTTCGACAAACGGGAAAAATCCGGGACGCAGCCGCACTTCGACGGTTCTGCCGAAAATTTCACTTAACAGTGTTTTCATAAAATAAATCAGGTGGGAAACCGTCACATTCCTGTCCACCATCATTCCTTCGATCTGATGGAAAACCATTTCGTGGGAGGCATCCGTGGCCTCGTTGCGGAACACTTTTCCCGGTCCGACAAATTTAAACGGCGGCCGGTGCGTCTCCATGCCGCGCACCTGAATCGGCGAGGTGTGTGTCCGCAGCAGATGCTGCAAATCGGAAAACCAGAACGTATCCTGCATATCGCGTGCCGGATGGTGTTCGGGAATATTCAACGCCACAAAATTGTGATAATCGTCTTCGATATGAGGTCCGTCCAGAATCTCGAACCCCATCGATGTGAACACATCTTCGACTTCCCGCTGAATCAGCGTCACGGGATGATAACCGGCATCGCACAGCCCCCGGTCGGTCAGCGAATCGCGAAGAGAAATATCGATCCGCTCTTTTTTCAGTTTTTCGTTAATCAGAGCGGTTTCGGCTTCCCTGATTTTGGAATCGATAACGGCTTCGATTTCGCTTTTTAACCGGTTGACGTGCTGACCGATTTCGCGAATATTTTCGGCAGAGGCCTCTTTCATGTTTTTCAGAATATCGGCAACCGCACCCTTTTTTCCGATAAAATCGGCTTTCAGCTTGGAGAGGTCGGCCTGTGTTCCGCAAGCCGTCTCCAAAGCTTTATAAAAATCATTTTTAATCTGCTCTATTTTTTTCAGCATGATTATCTCCTTTCGCATTTTACAACAAATCGGGTTTTTTCGCAACGGAGAAGAATCACGCAAAAGAAAAAAGCTTATCAAAAGGGACTGTCAAACAGAAATTTTTCCGCCAGATCCGTCCATTCCTCCGCGCCGTCCGTCTCTTCGAATAACGGGATTCCCATAATCTCCCGCATGTAAACCGGCAGCAGAAAATCACGGAATTCGGCCTGTGTTTGCGGAGAAAGGCAGTGCCACACCGCCTCGAGTCGCCGCAGATCCTCGATCCACAGCATCGCACCGTCGCCGTTGCCGTAAACGGAAACCGCTGTTTCCACCGTATAAAGGCGGCCGAGCGGGGTTTCGGGTGTTTCCGCCCGAACGGACTCTGTTCCGAGAACCGTCATCAGAAGAACCGCGAGCCGAAATAATTCTTTTTTCATAAAAACCTCCGTAAAGAATAATGGAGATTTTATCTTTTTTCGCAGAAATCATTATAGCGAATCTCAAATATAAAACGGGAAACTTCCGTCGATTATTTCTGTGCTTTAACGAAATCGGATATCAGGATTCCGTTTTAATTTCGGGATTCTCTTTCAGAAAATCTGTTTCCGTTTCATAGCGACAAACACAATTTCGGCCTTTGTGTTTTGCCGAATAAAGTGCGGAATCGGCCATGCGGACAATATTATCACTGTCCGCACTCCCGAAATTTCCGTTATCGGCAAATCCGATGCTGACGGTCACCTTTCCGAAAGGAGATTCGGGAAACGAAATATCGAGCCTCTCGACGTCTCTTTTAATCGTATTGCAAACAGACTTGATGTCTGTTCCTTCTTTTCGGGTAATCCCGATAAATTCTTCTCCGCCGTAACGGTAAAAAGCGACTCCGCTTGCGGCCGACTCTTCGCTCAAGACACAGGAAATTCGTTTCAGAATGAAATCTCCGTTCTGATGTCCGTAAATGTCGTTATACCTCTTAAAATAGTCGACATCAATCATCACAACCGACAGCGGACAATCGCTGTTCTCTTCCGCCTGTAAATCTTCGAACAGCTTGCGCCGATTGCCCAGTCCCGTCAAAAAATCGTAATACCGTTGATTATTTGTTTTTCTCTGCAGCTCGAACAACTCGAAACTGCTGACACGGGTATGGCTACCGACCGAGACACCGATTAAAAGAGCCCCCGCAAAATGGAACGTATCCATAATGGCCGTTGCCGACGAACTTTTTAATACCCAGGAGGCAATGCACATTGCAATCGTATTGACAAGAGCAAAGATTTCCACTCTGTAGGATCGGTCCAGGATTTCCGACGGCATGACACTCAGTATACAGACTCCCACAACCGCCAAAACCCGGGTCTGGAATGTCATCAGATAGATCGAAAAGAGACAAAAGAATTCAAAAACGATATAAAAAAGAATCAGAACACGGTTATGCCCGCTGACTTTTTTTGCTGCCGCATAGAACCCGATTAAGCTAAACGAAAATACAAAATACGAAACGGCACGATAAATCGTATGAAAACAAAAGAAAATCCCGACTGTCGTAAAAATAATCACGGAAACCAACAGTCCGATTTTCAATATCTTTAAATTTGCCGCAGCAATGACATCCCGATTCCGTTCGATAAACCGGCTTTCCTGCTTGCGGAAATGAAGATAATCTCTTATAACCGTTCTCATATAAACTCCGAATGACAGAATTGTACCAGAAATTCATGAATTTTGAAAGAAAAATATAAATAACCGAAGGATGAATCATATAACTTTTTGATTAAGCCGCCGTTTTCGTTCCGATACATCAAAAAAATCTTGCATTTGTTCTTTTCTTCTTTTATAGTGAATAAAAAGGAGTCCGCCATGAACACCGTTATTGAGACAATACTGAACCGCAGGAGCTGCCGTTCCTTTACCGACGAACCTGTATCCGAAAAAGAGATTGAAACTGTTTTGGAATGCGCCCGTTCGGCGCCCAGCGGTATGAATTATCAAACAGCCCGTTTTACGGCCGTTATGAACCGGGAAAAAATCCGTAAACTGGCAACCGCTGTCGGAAAAGCACTCGGCCGCGACGCGGGATACAATATGTATAATCCCGCCGTTTTGATCATCACTTCCAACGAAAAAGAAAGCCGTTTTCGGGAAACAGATAACGCCTGCGCCATGGAAAATATTTATCTGGCTTGCGAAGCTTTGAATCTCGGCTGCGTCTGGATCAATCAGCTGAAAGACTGCTTCGATACCCCCGAAGTCCGAAGCCTTTTGGACGGTTTCGGGATTCCGGCCTCGCACGGTGTCTACGGTTGCGCCGCTGTCGGACACAGAGGAGCTCCTCCGGCGGAAATCGAGCGAAAGGCGGTCGCCGTCATCATCAGGTAATTCCGGCTGTCGGGAAGGATCGCCGTGCTGTTTCGGATAAATATTTCGACTCTGACATCAGATGTCCGAACGGAAATGTATTATATAAATAACAGAAAGGAGAAATTTTATGTCATTTTGCAGAAATTGCGGAAAAGAATTATCCGACGGCGACTTATTCTGCCCCGGATGCGGAACTTCAACGGGAATCGGAAACGATGCGGAAACGGAAGCCGCTTTTGATGTCCGAACGGAAACAAACGACGAAGCCCTGATGGATGCATACATCTCGGGATCAACGGGAACTCCGATACAAAATCACGCCTATGAACATTACAAAAACGCCTACTCCGCTATGGAAAGAAACAACGGCGGCTTTACAATGAAATGGAATTGGGCAGCCTTCTTTTTTACCGGATGGCATCTGATGTACAGAAAAGCGTATCTCGAAGGGATTCTTCTTTTGGTTCTGTTTACGGTCATTCCCGCCGGATTCAATCTGATTCTTCAGATTGCGGCCGGTCTTTGCATCAATTACCTTCTTTACCGCCGCTATAAAACAAAACTCGGAGAATGCAAAGCCGAAAGCGACAACCCCTCGACTCAACTGGCGAGAATGGCCGCGGAAGGAGGAACGAGCACGATTGTCAAAGTTCTGGCTGCCATCTATTTTATTGTTTATATCGGAATTCTTCTGCTGATTTTTCTGGGAACCGCCGCTCTGGCTGCGACACCCGATTATTATTACTATTACTGAAACCGGTCTCCGACACACAACGGGCTCCCTCACGGGAGCCCGCTTTTTATCCGATTCGCACAATAAAACGGCGATGACGGGGACCGTCAAACTCGCAAAAGTAAATCCCCTGCCAGGTTCCCAACAAAAGCGAACCTCCCGAAACTATCAACTGCTCGGAGATGCCGACACACGACGATTTGGCATGGGCCGCCGAATTCCCTTCCGAATGACGAAATTCGATCCGGTCGGGAAAGGCTTTGTCCAATGCAATCAGAAGATCATGACGGACATCGGGGTCCGCATTTTCGTTGACGGTAATTCCCGCTGTCGTATGAGGGCAATAAACGTGACAAACCGCCTCCGTCTCTCCCGTCTTGCGACAGTATTCGGCAACCGCTTCTTCTACCTGCCCCGTAATGTCGATAAATCCCTCTTTCGGTGTTTTCAGATCATATTCGAATACCATTTTTCTCCTCCCTATTTTTTCTCAACCAGAAACAGATATTCCTTAAGATGAATGTTTCTCTCTTTCAAATTGCGCGACCCGCGGAATGTGTTGTAGTCGGTTTCGAACACTTTAACCGGTCCGACCGCATTCAAAAGATCCGTCATCTCCTCCGCAGAGATAAAGCCTTCCGAATTGAACGAAACGAGCAGAAATTTTGCCGATGTGGCCTCAATCAGGGCTTTCATCTGCGAAGCCGCCTGCCCTTTCCGGTTCCATGCGGACCGGTTCCATGATTTCGGAATGCCCGAAACGGTGCTGATCTGTTCGGGACGGCGGTAATCGGCCAATAAATTGAGCATAAAATAATTGGATCCGTACGGATGTTGATTATACGGAGGGTCGAGATAGGCCAAATCGAATTCGCCGGCAACCGACGCCACAGCTGCCGCATCGCCGCGAAAAACCCGAAACGGACATGAAAAACGGCTGAAAAGCGGCATTTTCACTTCAATCGGACCGAGAATCCGCGAAAGAGCGTGTCGCCCCGTTCCCCCGAACTGCCCCATCCCCGTTTCCCGGTTCTTGTAAAACCCTTTGAAAACGCCGGCGGTGTTGGCATGAACGGACGCCTCCGCCAGCAGCGGCGCCAGAAAATAATGACGCAGATTCCCGGGCAGCTCCCCGATCCGCTGCCGGGCCGTATCCAGATAACAGGCGTTGCGACGTGTATAAAAACAGCGCTCTCCGCGGCGCACAGCCGCCTCGTCACGCGGTGCATAAAGCTCCGCAATCCACCCGGGCTTCAGACTTTTTTCGTCGAGTCCGGCGCACAGCCACCGGAACGCCTCCTCCAACTCCCGCATCGGCACCTCGTCCTCGTTGCTCAAATAACAGCGGTTGATAATCTCCGAGTAGCGCTCCAGATCGTTGACGGCAATCGACTCCGAAAACTGCTTCATGCATCGTGCGACAATCCCGCTTCCCGAAAAGAGATCGAAAAAAGAAATTTTCTCTTTTCCCAAACGGCTCCGCACCTCATCGACGGCCCCGACGATAAAATCGAGCAGATGCCTCTTATTCCCGAGATAAGTCATTAATTGTCCGTTCAGATATTCTTTTCGTTCCCGCACCGGTCCGGATTATATCACATCGTTCCGATTTTGTCTTGCGGCTGCCGATTCTCTCTCTCTCTTTTTCGTTTTCTTCTATTGTAGAAATAAAAGAAATCTGTTATAGTGGAACAAAGAAGATTTACCTTGGAGGGTTTAAAATGAGTGTAAAGTACTTAAATAAGGCTTTGACAAACAACAAAAAACTGCTCGCCTGGGTTGACGAATGGGCAACTCTTTGTGAACCGGAAGGCGTTTACTGGTGCGACGGCACGGCGGCCGAATACGACCGGCTGGCCGATGAGATGGTTGAAAGCGGTTTGGCAACCCGTCTGAACGAAAAAAAGAGACCTCACAGTCTGCTCTTCCGCTCCGATGTTTCCGACGTTGCCCGCGTCGAGGCCAGAACGTATATCGCTTCCGAAAAACAGGAAGATGCCGGCCCCACAAACAACTGGATCGATCCGAAAGAACTGAAAAAAACCATGCTGGATTTGTACAAAGGATGTATGCACGGCCGCATCATGTATGTTATTCCTTATTCGATGGGTCCTCTCGGTTCGGCTATCGCCAAAATCGGTATCGAGCTGACCGACTCCGCCTACGTTGTCATCAATATGCACACCATGACCCGTGTCGGAACACGTGTTCTGGAGATTTTGGGCGACAACGGCGAATTTGTTCCGTGTATCCACTCTGTCGGCAAACCGCTGGCTCCCGGCGAAAGCGATAACGGCGTTTGGCCGTGCGCTCCGATTGAAAAGAAATACATCGCTCACTTCCCCGAAACCCGCGAAATCTGGTCGTACGGTTCCGGTTACGGCGGAAACGCTCTGCTGGGCAAAAAATGTCTGGCATTGCGTATCGCTTCCGTTCAGGCACGCGATGAAGGCTGGCTGGCCGAGCACATGCTCATCCTGAAACTGACCAACCCGAAAGGCGAAGTCAAATACGTCACAGGCGCCTTCCCCTCCGCCTGCGGAAAAACCAACCTGGCGATGCTGATTCCGACCATTCCCGGCTGGAAAGTCGAAACCATCGGAGACGATATTGCCTGGATGAAGTTCGGTAAAGACGGACGTCTCTACGCCATCAACCCCGAAGCCGGATTCTTCGGTGTTGCTCCCGGAACGTCCATGAGATCCAACCCGAACGCCATGCACTCGATTGAAAAAGACACCATTTTCACCAACGTGGCTCTGACCGAAGACGGTGATGTCTGGTGGGAAGGTATGGAAACCGAACCGGGCGAAAAACTGATCGACTGGAAAGGCAATGTCTGGACAAAAGCTTCCGGAGAGAAAGCAGCTCACCCGAATGCCCGCTTCACCGCAAAAGCTTCCAACTGTCCGGCGATTGCCGACGAATGGGAAGATCCGAACGGAGTTCCTATTTCCGCATTCCTGTTCGGAGGACGCCGCCCGTCGACCGTTCCTCTCGTTCACGAAGCAACGAGCTGGAATCACGGTGTTTTCATGGCATCCATTATCGGTTCCGAAATCACGGCTGCCGCTTTGGATCTCAAAGCCGGAACAATCCGCCGCGACCCGTTTGCCATGCTGCCGTTCTGCGGATACAACATGGGCGATTACTTCAAACACTGGGTCAAGCTGGGCGCCAATGCCGATGCTTCCAAACTGCCGAAAATTTTCTACGTCAACTGGTTCCGCAAAACTCCGGAAGGCAAATGGCTGTGGCCCGGTTACGGCGACAACAGCCGCGTCCTGAAATGGATTTTCGACCGCTGCGACAATGCGATTGAAGCCCGTCAGACCGCTATCGGATTCATGCCGAATCCGGAAGATATCGACATTTCCGGTATGAAAGATACCACCTTGGACGATATGAAGCAGCTGCTGAGTGTCGACGTCGAAGGCTGGAAGAAAGAAGTCGAAGGCATCAAAGAACACTACAAAAAATTCGGCGACAAACTGCCGAAAGAATTGGCAGACGAACTGGCCGCTCTGGAAAGCCGCCTGAACAATGCCTGATCGGATTTACAAAACCGAAGCCGTTCCCCCGGGAACGGCTTTTTTATTCTCTTTTTCTCAAAAAAAACCCGCCGCATAGCGACGGGTCCATAAAAAGGAGAAACGGCGAACGAGTTCCTTTCAAACAGATTTCCGCAAAACGGCTTCCGGGTATTTTACGGAGAACTACGGAAGAGCGCGGATTGAAATCCGAAAGGAATTCGAAAACTATCATCTGATAGCTTAATCTATATATATTAGAAATAACTAATTTTGTCAACCCGTTTCCGATATTTTTTATGTCATTTTTTTCCGTGATAACGATAATAAGATTTCCCGAAAACCTCTTGCGTTTTTCGGGTGAATTCTTTATAAAATCTTCAAAGGAGTAACCAACTATTGAAAAAAACATTTTATTCTTTTTTAACAGGACTGGTTTTTTTTGTCGGAATCGGATTTCCGGCAACAGCACAGGATGCCGTTAATGAAGCGGCTGTCGAAATCGCAGATTCGCCGATCGAAGCCGAATACGGCGTTTCGACATCTATCGAAACCGACAGCGGTAAATCGGACGAAGCCGACTCCACATGGGGACATCAGCTGACCGATATCGATGTCGAGGCTTATCTGACATTTTCGAAAGCCGTGACCGATACTATCGGTGTCTATTGGGGCTTGTACGACTGGATGAATGTCACTCTGAATCCGGACGGGACACAATCGGGTCTGGCCAACGAAATCACGGGACTGGCCGGAATCACCTACGATCCGTCGGAAACGTTTTCCCTCTTTTTTGACGGAGGTATCATTACGGCGGTCACGGCTCTTCCCGACGGTGATAATTATATGTACGGCGGATTTGCCTTCAATCTGGGTTTCGACGTTTACGCGGAAGAAGTTCCCGTCGGATTTTCGTTTGCGGAATATCTGAACCCGATGATGGCGTTTCATTCGGCCGATGACTGGTACATTTTCAACATCTCGGATGCAACCTTTACATATTCTTTTGTAGACGAACTGAGCGACAAAGCTGCCGGCGGATTCTTTGCCGGACTCTATCTCGAAAATCTGGTTTCGTTTGACGGAGCCGCTTATTTCGATGATTTTGTCCGGGTCGATTTTTTTACCGGATTTGATGTCACACTGGCGACCGGCAACGATGATATTTACCCCGGTTTTAAAGCCGGACTGGCTTATCTGTACGAAAGCGGCTGTGAAACCGGTTCCGACCGCGAAACATGGCGCAACGACCTGGGACCGCTTTTGGGACTTTACGGTCAGTGCGGAGCCTTTAATGCTTACGCCGATTTTCAGCCGATGCTGTACACCCCGAATTCCAACCCTTATCTGCGGATCTCTCTCGGAATGGGTTTCGATTTCTGAGTCAGGCTTTCTGACATCGGATAAAAAAAGCGGAAAACCATGGTTTTCCGCTTTTTTGTTTTAAAGCAACGTTCCGGTTCCGCCGTTACAGCGTTTCGACCGCCTCGAAAATCTTCGCATAAAGTTCGTCGATACCTTCCAAATCGACCGCACTGAAGGCGACCCGCAGATAACGGTCCTTTACCGAAATCGTCCCGATGGCAAACTCTTTCAGCAGCTTTTGCCGCAAGAGCTCCGCGTTTCCGTCGACTTCGAAACACATAAAGTATCCCGAATTAAACGGCAACGCTTTCAGCCGGGTGCCTTTGTAACCGTCGACAGCCGCTTTCACCCGACGATAACGGGCTTCGAGAATCTCATCATAGCTTTTGCGGTCGTTTTCGTAATCGCCGTCTTTCAACGCCTCTATCAGAATCGACTGAGCTGTTTTGGAACAGTTGGAAACGGAAGCCCGAACACTGCCGGCCGTTTTCATTTCCAGAGCTTTCAGCTGTGCTTCGTTCAATCCTTTCGACGCGTAGGTCATAAAGCCGATACGGAAACCCCATACAAAATGTTCTTTTGTTGCCCCGTCAATTTTAATCGCCATCACGTTTTCATGCAGATTCGCAAAAATCGAAAAAAGCGATTCTTTGTAAATATCGTCCTCGTAAAAAAGTCCGAAGTAAGCATCGTCGATGATAAAGTTCATCTTCCATCCCTCTTCGGCCAGAGCGAAAACCCGCTTTTTCAGCTCTTCGGCTTCATTCTTAAGCATTGTGTAACCGGTCGGATTGTTCGGAAAATTGAGAATCACCGTTACCTGTTTCTCTTTGCCGTTTTCGACCATTGCCTTGCAGAGAGCATCGATGTTGAACGATCCTTCTTCCGTATAGAAAGGGAAGAAGGCCAATTCCGCATCACGCATTCCCGAAAGAATCATGTCGTAGTTTTCCCAATACAAATCGCTGCACACCACTTTGTCCCGGGCATTGACAAACAGGGATGCTGCCTGCGAAACGCCGCCGGTCAATCCGGGTACGACAACCGGTAACGAAATCGGACAACGGTTCAGCGACGGATTTTTCCGGTAAATTTCCTCTTTCCAGAGCGCCCGCAGTTCCGCTTCACCGTAAGAATTGGCGTAGGAAACAATCTGCGCCTCCGTTAAATGTGTAAACTGCTTTCGGATGAACGGAACCATAATCGGTTTTTTGTTATGCACCGCCATACCGGTTGTCGCATTGAAAAGCTTTGCCTCTTTACCGGCCTGCGCCGACTGTTCGACAATACCGTAAATCGGGAAAAACATTCGTTTTCCGTAATCGGAAAGAAACCAATCGGCGATCGATCCCTTCAGTGTTTCGTTTAATTCAATTGCCAGTGCGTCCATTTTTGACCCCATCCTTTCCAGAATATTCAAAAAAAGAAGGAATGTCAACGGAAGAGAGTTCGGAAAATTCATTTTTGTAAACGGCGCAGACTTGTGCGGTCTCGTCGGGGAAAAGACCCGCCCGCCGGCACAGAACAACGGCATTGCGGATCAGAGCCCGTTTTTCGATCCACCCCATTCCCAGAGCGGTTTTTCTCAGATATAAGGAGAGCACTTCTTCGCCTTCGCCGGCCATCCGCAGCCAGTCGCCCAAAGTCGCTGTCGGATCGATTTCACCGCAGTCGTGAACCGTTCCGGGGCGGTTAAAGCGGTTGTAAGGACATGCATTGCGGCAGCGCGCACAGCCGTAAAGAATATCCCACCGGGGAAGCAGTTCCGCCGGCAGCCGGCCCGCCCGAGAGGCCAGACTTTGCAGGCAGCGGCTGCGGTCAAGCCCCTTTTCGGACAGCGCCCCGACGGGACAGGCGTCGATGCAGGCGGTACAGGCGCCGCAACCGCGCGCCGGCGCCCGCAACGGCTCCGCGGTATCCGGCAACGCACCGCGTTCGACAGCCGCGAACAGCCGCTCTTCGGCCGCGTCTGAAAACAGCAGTCCGCCGATGAGGGTATTCACCCCCGCCGACGGCGAAATCAGCAGCGTCGATTTGCCGCAAAAGCCGAGCCCTGCGGCAACCGCCATCTCTTTTTCCGGCAGCTGCGAGTTAACGAAAATCCGAATCCCGTCCCGCCCCAAGGCGGTTCCTTCCCGCAGCCGAACCGCGGCCGCCTTCAGCCGCCTCACCATTTCGCGGTAATGATTTTTTCGGGCAAAAACATCGATGTAAGCCGCGGCCGATTCGCGGGGCAAAGCCGCCGTCTCCGTTTCGTACGGAAACAGCCCGACAACGGCAATTTCCCCTTTGTAACGCAGCGGCGCCGCATCGCAAAAGCCGCTTTCTTTCAGAATTGCAACGACGGAAGCAATTTCGGTCATTCTCAGTAATCGAAAACAACCGTTTTGTTGGAATAAGTCAAAACTTTGTGTTCCAAATGATTTTTAACCGCCCGCGCCAGAACCTCTTTTTCCAGATTTTTTCCTTTTAAAATCAAATCCTGAATCGTATCGCGGTGGGAAATCCGCTCGACATCCTGTTCGATAATCGGTCCCTCATCCAAATCGGTCGTTACATAGTGACTGGTCGCCCCGATCAGTTTGACTCCCCGTTTGTACGCCTGGTGATACGGCTTGGCACCGATAAAGGCCGGTAAAAACGAATGATGAATATTGATGATTTTATTACGGTAACGGTCGACAAATTCCGGACTGAGGACCTGCATATAACGGGCCAAAATAATCAGATCGACCCCTTTCTCATCCATCAACGCAAACTCCCGCGCCTCCGTTTCCGCCTTTGTATCGGCTGTCATCGGAAAACAGGCAAACGGAATCTTGAAGTAGTCGGCAATCTCCCGGGCGTCTTCGTGATTACTGATGATCTGAACCACATCGCACGGCAGCTCGCCTTCCTTATTGCGAATCAGCAGTTCATACAAACAGTGGTCGAATTTCGAAACAAAAATGACCACCCGTGCCCGTTCGTTCCCGAATTTCAGTTCCCAATTCATTCCGTACTTAATCGCAATCGGCTCGAATGCCGAGCGGATTTTCTCTTTCGGAATCGCAAAATCGGTCAGAGACCATTCGATTCTCATGAAAAAAATCCCCTCGTCTTCATCTTTATGCTGACTCGAATGAATGATATTTCCGTTATAAGTGCTCACAAAATGCGATACTTCCGTCACGATTCCCCGTCTGTCGGGACAGGAAAACAAAATAACGGCTCTGTCTTCGTCGCTGATCTTCACTGTCAATCCTCCCATATCTGTAAATCCCGCGCCAGTTGCAGAATTTCGCCGTAATCGATCTTTGAACCTTGCCGGCCGGACCCTACCGCAATAATATAAGGTTTAAAAGAAAAACTCAACTCATTGAACGAATCGTTTTCCAAAAACCATCCTGTTCGACCGTCCACCCGCTTTTCTTCGCTTGTATTCCATCCCCGATACGGTCGATCCTGACGATGTTCTTCCATAAAAAGTGAGTGAACCTTTTCGGCGTTCAATTCGTAATCCAGATTAAAGAACGAAACAGCCGTCATGGCTCCGCGTATATCAAACAGACAGGAAGCATCCCAATGGCCGACAATCTGTTTTGCCCACACCGCATTGCCCCGTTCTTCGGCATAATCGATTTCCACCCGTTTTAAAGAAAAGGAAAGAAACAGTCTGTCTTCCGCCTTTGTTTTCGGCAGAATAAATAATGTTTTTCTGATTTCCGGATAAACAAACCGGTCACCCCCTTGCCATGCCCGATGAATAAAGTCATGCCATTCTTCCCCGGAAAAGGAATCGGCTGACAGATAAAACAAATGTTTCCGGTCTCCCGAAATTCCGACCAGCTCCGTTTCCGAATTCCGGTAAAATTCCAGGTATCCGTAATCTCCTTTAAACAAAACAGGAGACTGCGAATCTTTTTCGAAGGAGAAGGGTTCCGAAACCGGCTCGTTTCCGGAGAAAATGGTCACAAAGATTCTTCTGCCGAAAAGCGGATTTTCGTAAACCGCAAAAGAACAGGCATTCCGCAATCCGATTCGATCCAAATGCGGCATCATCTCCCGAATTTTTCCCGAATCGACGGAATAGGGAATTCGACTGATATTATCGATATCGAAAAGTTCGAGAGAAGTCAACGAATAATCCGAATGTATCGGAAAATAATTCAGCTGCTCGAGGATAACCGGCGACAAATCTTCCGGAATCCCGTAATGTTCGACAAAACGGACCACCTCCTGCTCTTCCGTCAGACGGTCAAAATCTTCTGTCTGATCCCGGAATTCATCCAAATGACGGACTCCTTTTGAGATCACTCCCTTCGTCTCCAGCTTTTCACGATAGGCTTCGGCTTCACCCTCCGAAGAAAAGGCTCCCGAATGAAGATCAAAGCTGAGCAGTGTTTCTTCATCATATTTTTTGACAATATAGGATTCGATTTCTTTTTCTTTCAGTTGACTCTGTGCTTTTTCGGCCTGAATCTCTTCCTTATATCGTTCCAGAAAAACCGAGTACGGCGTTTGCGGTGTCAGCGGAAAACGGTTTTTCTCTGTTTCCCGAACGGAATCCGCACGATCCGAAACGGACCCGCTGCCGTTTCCCGTCGCGGAATGTGCGGCAGATGCCGGCCTTTCGGTTCGAACCGCTCTTAAAGGACCCAAATTCAGGCTTCCGATAATTTCCGTGTTTTCGAGATCCGCTATCCGTTTCCGAACCGCTTCCGCTTCCTCATAGATGTCCCGGCTGACCACATACAGATATGTTGAACCCGGATAGCGTTCTTCCCGAAGAATTTCCGAATAAATTCCGTTCTTCTCCAAAGTCTCCGCCAACTGTACGGCAAAATCCCCGTTAAGAAAAACACCGAAGCAAACCCGTTCCTGTGCCCAAACCGCAGCGGAAATCCATAACAGCAGTGTCAAAAAAATCTTTCTTTTCACGCCGATAACTCCCCCTATCGGCAATTTTAGACGGGAAATATCGCTTTGTCAATCTTTTCCCTTTAAAGCAACAACGGTAAAAAACCAAATATCCCTTAAAAACTATTGCAATAGACAGAAAGCACGATTATAATAAAAGTAATGCGGAAATACGCCTGCTTAGTTTTGTTTCTGATTCTTTCTCTTTCGGGGTGGAGTGCCGGCAATATCGAAGTTCAGACTGTTCCGTCGGGAGCACGCATCTATCTTCAGTATTTGGACGACGGGGGCATCAAATCGCCGGACGGACAGGAAAGTTTAAAAACACAGGATCCGCGGTTTCAAAACGGATTGGCTTTTGCCGGCAATTCGCCGTTGAGAATCGACATGATCGGCGTCGGCAAATTCAAAGTGGTTGCCGAAATGGACGGTTACGAAAAGGCGACGCAGGAAGCTCTGATTTATGACGAAAAAACCACAACGGTTCGATTCGATATGAAAAGAAAGCTCCACAGCCCGGAGCTGGACAGCGACCTGACTTCCGCCGACGGCGAACCGCTCTTCTCGGTTGAAATTTCAATGAAAACGGATGCCGGACCGGTTCCCGTACTGACCAATATATCCGAAATTATTTATCAGGGACCCGACAACCGGAAAAACATTATCGACAGGAACAAAATCATTGAAAACAAAACACCGCCCTCTTTTTCGGGCGGCGTAATGGATACAAAATACTATATCAGAAACCTGAGCGGAAACTGGTATGTTATTGTTCAGATGGACGAAGAGTCGATTTTCACAATCGAGCTCAAAGTATATGACGCCGCCCACAATGTCGTTCACTCCGACATGGCCACCGGCGCCTATGAAATTCTTTCGGTATACAACTGGGAAATCAACCGTTAAAATAGAGGAAAGAGCTTTCCGCCAACACTTCTCCCCCCAGAATCAGTTCGACAGTATATTCGCACGTCCGGTTAAAGCCGTTCATAGCGGCTTCGGGGAATTCATCGGCTACACTGAAAAAGTTTAAATCGGAAATTAAATCTCCGGTTTTCGAAGCGATTCGCTGCTTATCGCGATACAGATTAACGGTAAAATAAATTGTCTCCTGTCCCGCGGTCAGCGATGACGGGATAACCGCATACACATCTGCCGGTGCATCAAAAAGTGTTTTCCTGACATTCCGGTCTTTTTCCAAAGAAAAGGAGATTGTTTCTTCGACCGTTTCGGTGACAGGTTCCTCTACCGCCGTTTCTTCGACCGCTTCGGTGACAGGTTCCTCAACCGCCGTTTCTTCGACCGCTTCGGCGACAGGTGCCTCTACCGCCGTTTCTTCGACCGCTTCGGCAACAGGTTCCTCTACCGCCGTCTCTTCGACCGTTTCGGTGACAGGTTCCTCAACCGCCGTTTCTTCGACCGCTTCGGCAACAGGTTCCTCTACCGCCGTTTCTTCGACCGTTTCGGTGACAGGTGCCTCAACCGCCGTTTCTTCGACCGCTTCGGCGACAGGTGCCTCAACCGCCGTTTCTTCGACCGCCTCGGCGACAGGTGCCTCTACCGACGTTTCTTCGACCGCTTCGGCGACAGGTTCCTCAACCGCCGTCTCTTCGACCGCTTCGGCAACAGGTTCCTCAACCGCCGTTTCTTCGACCGTTTCGGCGACAGGTTCCTCTACCGCCGTCTCTTCGACCGCTTCGGCGACAGGTGCCTCAATCGCCGTCTCTTCGACCGCTTCGGCAACAGGTGCCTCAACCGCCGTTTCTTCGACCGCTTCGGCGACAGGTGCTTCAACCGTTTCGACTATTGCCGGAGAAGAACTTTCAAAAACCCAAAACGATTTTTGTGTCGGGTATTCCCGATCCAAGCCCGCCGTAATGTATTTTAATTTCCATTTTGCGGAATCCCGGTCTGCATATCCTTTCGGATGAATCACACGAAACAACCGGCCCCCGGAAAGATCAAAGGCGGCAACTGTCGCATCGATACCGTACGTTTTCAAAGCCGCTGCTTCGGCAAAGGCATTCTCTTTCTGACGGAACGAACCGTAGCAAATGTAATAATCGGAGAAAGCGGAAACACTTAATCCGATAAAAAGTACCATTATGAATCCCTTTTTCATATAGTCTCCCTCTTAAATTTTATCGGCAGGATAAAAATTTACTTTATTACTGTTTTTTTATCGGGAAACATCAAACCCGGCCGCCGGTCCGCTTCGGACCAGCCGGAATCCGACCAGATTGGACCGCAGCTGCGGATTGTTCGATAACCGGTTAAAAACAAGACAAATCATCGGAGGACTCAACCACGAACCGCCGCGGTAAACACGAAACGCCCCCTCTTTCGGTCCCGTCGGATTGTTTTGATTCGAAGACGATTCACCGTAAAACGTTTCGCCGTAAATGTCCCAACACCATTCGAACACATTCCCGCTCATATCGTAAAGCCCCAATTCGTTCGGTTTCAGACTGCCGACCGTCGCCGGTTTTCCGCCGCTGTTGGCGGAATAGACTGCAACCGTACCGATATAATCCGAACCGGAAAAAACATTTTTACGCATCAGCTCTCCCCCGGAAGCGGCATATTCCCATTCCGCTTCTGTCGGCAACCGGTAGCCGTCGGCCTCACGAATCCAACGCACCCCCGCATCTGTGATTTCGTAACAGGGAGTCAGTCCGCGCGCGGTACTTTTCCAGTTACAGTAATGCAGAGCATCGATCCAGCTGACGCAGGAAACAGGCTGCCTGTCGGTGATTTGATAGCCCGGATTCCCGAAGTCCAACTCCTTTTCAAAAACCATCCTCATCTGCGCATTATGAATGAAGGCCCCTTTCCCCATGTAGTATCCGGTCTCCTCGACAAATTCGCGAAACTCCCGGACCGTCACTTCGTACGGATCCATCCAAAAATCATCGATATAAACCTCATGCTGCGGCTGATTGTCCTGTTTGTGATAATTCTCTCCCATTTTGAAAAAACCGCCGCCGATTCGAACCCACTCCCGGGGCACATAGTCGGATGCGGCCACTTCGCTGTTATCCGTTGTCTGCCATCGGTCAATCAGATTCTCGACAGCCGGCATCACCGCCGTGAAAATATCGCTTCGGGTACGGTAATCGGCAGCCCCGTCGGCCTCCGTTTCCGTATCGCTGTCCAGAATAAAAATCCGCAACCGGGAGCTTTTTCCTTCCGCTTCCAGCCATCCGAAAAGACCGTAACGGACTTTCTGTTTTCTCAAAGTTTCGTATAAACGGCTTTTGACCTCTTTAAGAGAAGCCGGCATCTTCAAACCGGCCTTTTCCTCTTTTAACGAAAGCTCTCCCTGAACCTCAATCGTCTGTTTTATGATTCTCTCCAGAGATGTTTTCTGTAAATCGGTCAGCGATTCGGTATCCGACCAGAGCCCGAAAAAAAGCGGTTCCGTCGGCCTGACAACCCGAAAAGAAAGCATTGTGACACACATCATCACTATACCGAAAAAAATCGGCAACCGTTTTGCCTTCATTTTTCTTCTCCTTCTCTCCTCTCACGCCACAGCCGCTCCATACGAAGAGCTTCCTCCGTTCGTCCCCGCTTACGGCATCCGTGACAGTAAATTCCGATTTTCCGTTCGGCCTCCCGCAACGCTTCCGCCCGGTGCAGACCGCCAAGAACATTTTTATCCAAAACCCGCAGCAGCGCCTCGATACGGAAAATTTCAATCTGTCCGTATTTTTCCGACAGCTGCGGCCAACCGCCGGCTCTTTTGACAACGGAAGGTTCGCCGCAGTAAGCCGCCGGAAAGCGATCCGTCCAGCGCAGCCAGAATTCGTAATCTTCGGCAATTTCCAGCGTTTCGTCGAACCCGCCGAGTGCTTTGAAAACGGCGCCCGAAAGCATGACTGTAGACGGTCCGATAATACATTTTTTCAGAGCATCGGAAAACAGATCCCCTTCCCGAAGATGTTTTTGTTTTTTCTGACTGACCGTTTCCGTTCCGCGCTGCCAGATTTCACGGGTATGACACAGTGTCATTTCCGGCTGCGATTCGAGTTTCCGCCGCTGCCGTTCCAGCTTTTCGGGAAGCCACAAATCATCGGAATCCAAAAAAGCCAGCCACCGCGATTCGGCCGCCTCCGCACCGCGGTTCCGCACCGCCCCGGGTTTGCCGGTGTGGCCGATGACCAGCAGCCGCGCGCCGTAGCGGCGGCAGACCGCCTCGGGCGGCCGCCGGCTTCCGTCATCGACAACGATAATCTCCGCCGGGGGCTCCGTCTGCCGGACAACCGACTCCAACGCCTGCGCCAGCAGTTCTTCCCGTTCGAAATGCGGAATGACCGCCGTTACATCAAACGGCATCACCGCTCCCGCCGCTGCCGGCCGCCGGCTGCGGTGACGGCAGCGCACCGCCGTTACCGGTATCATTCTCTCCGGCCGCACAAAACTCATCCCACCGGTCAAACGTCAGCCGTCCGATTTTTCCGGCTCTCATTTCGCGCAAAAAGAGTGCCGCGGCTTTGTCCCAGTCGACCGAACCGCCTTTGCCGATACAGCCCCGTTTACGGGCGACCGCCTCCAAAACCGTCACCGGCTCCTCTCCGACCGCATTCCCCAACGCAAATCGGGAAGCCAAAGCGTCTCTGTAATATTTTTGAAGGAACCCGATGGCAAACAGCGCAATATCGGGCAAATTCAAAATCTCTTCCCGTATCGCGCCCGTCGCCGCCAGCCGCCCGGCTTTCTCCTGATTCTCGAACTTATGCCACAGAATGCCGGGCGTATCGTATAAATCAAGTCCGCCGGGCGTCAGAATTTTCTGCAGCTTTGTCGTGACCGCCGGTCTGTCGCCGGTTTTGGCTTTTGCCTCGCCGCAAAGCGTATTAATCAATGTCGATTTCCCCGCATTCGGAATTCCCGTTATCAGAACCCGCACGCCGCGGCGTCCCGTTTTCGCCTCACCGCAAAGCGAAAAACAGGCGGCGGTAATCCGTGCCGCCTCGGACGGGCGCACGGCCGAACAGGTCATCACATGTCCGTTTTTTTTCTTTTTCAGCCAGGCCGCCCAGTAACGGGTTTCCGCCTCATCGGCCAAATCGGCCTTGTTCAGCAGATAAAGCACCGGTTTTCGGGAAACGACCTCTTCCACCAGGGGGTTGAGACTCGAAAGCGGAATCCGGGCATCCAGTACAACCGCAGATAAGTCCACAAGGGCAATATTTGTTTTCAGTAAATCGGCGGTCTTTTTCATGTGACCGGGGAACCAGTTAATATTCACATCTTATTTTAAACGATATAAATCAATTAGGCAACAGCAAAAAAGATTTTGAAAAGATTGTTGTCGGAAAGAACGGGATTTGATATACTGAATTATGCGGTTTTTTGTCGCTTTTGCTCTCCTTTTATCTCTTTTCTCGTGCAAAGTCAGAACAATGTCGGATGATGAGCTGAATGCGCTGTATGATTCTATACCGGGAATCCGCATTTACGAAATGGAATACAACGATGTTGCCAGAGGAAAACTCCGTTATCATGCCGTAGCCGAAACGGCGGAAATGTTCGATTCCAACGACAAGAACCAAATCGTGGTTCACTCGATGCAGTTCGAACAGTACGACAACAAAGAAAATCTTTCGGCCAGCGGCTCGGCGGGAAAAGCTGTCCGCTACAACAACTCCGGCAATGTCGAAATCACCGACAACATTCGAATCTACTCGGAAAAAGAGAAAGTCAGTATCGAAGGGCGCTATCTTCTGTGGCAGGATAAAGACCGCGTTCTTTCCGGAAACATTACCGACGAAATCAGAATCACAAAAAAGGACGGGACCTTTTTTGCCGGCAAAGGATTTTATCTCGATTCGGGAAAAAACAAGGCCGAATTCAGAAACGGTGTTTACGGAGAATACATTTCCGATCCGAATGCCGAAAAAGAGGAAAAAGAGACCCCCTCCCCGACCCGTCGGTCCGAAGAGTTTCCCGAAAAGGAGGTAATCGATGACTGACCGGCGGACGCTGTTCTTTGTTCTGCTGCTTCTCGTTTTTTCCGTATCTCTTTTTGCGGCCGAAGATAAAACCAAAAAAGAAAAAGCGGATAAATTCGAATTCTCCAGCAACAAAACCTCAATCGAATTGAGCAAAGGAAAAGAGTTTACCGTTTTGGAAGGAAATGCCCGCATCGTTTCGGGGGAAACTCTGATAAATGCCAACCGCATCGAGCTGTTCGGGGAAAATTTCCGTTACGCCGTCTGCTCGGGACAGGTTCGGGTTCGCGATTCCAAACAGGGCATCTACCTCAAATGCGAAAAACTGTTTTTCGATCGGGAAAAGAAAATCAGCCGCATCGAAGAATATGCCGAAATGGTCGACAAAAAAAACAATCTGGTTGTCAAAGGCAACTTTCTGGAAGACTCGCAGGAGTCGGAAACCACCATTATTCAAATCGGTGTCCGCATTATCAAAGACAATATTGTCTGCCGCAGCGAGGCGGCCGTCTACAACCGGAAAACCAAAGAATTGGAACTCTCCAGCTCGCCTTATGTCATCAAAGACGGAGACGAATATCGGGCTACACGCATCATCATCAACATCGATACGGACGAAATCAAACTGGAAGGACGCGTGCGCGGGACCATCCAACAGGAAGAATCAAAATGAGATCGGTTTTAGGCGTTGAAAATTTAAGAAAAACTTTCGGGAAAAAAGTAGCCGTACAGAAAGTTTCGTTCGGAATGAAGGAAGGAGAAGTTGTCGGTCTGCTCGGCCCCAACGGGGCCGGAAAGACGACGATTTTTTACATGATTGTCGGATTCATCAAACCGACCTCCGGTCATATTTATCTCAACAGCACCAACATATCCAACGAGCCGATGTACAAACGGGCCCGCCGGGGCATCGCGTACCTGCCGCAGGAGGCGTCGGTTTTTAAGCAGCTGACGGTCGAACAAAATATCTGGGCGATTCTGGAAACCCGCAACGACTTAAACAAAGCCGAAAAGAAAGAGAAACTGGAGTTTCTGCTGGAAGAATTGAAAATCACCCGATTGAGAAGCCAGAAAGCTTATACTCTTTCGGGCGGCGAACGTCGCCGTACGGAAATTGCCCGCTCACTCGCCATCGAACCGAAATTTCTTCTTCTGGACGAACCGTTTGCCGGAATCGACCCGATTGCCGTCTCCGAAATCAAAGGCATCATCTCGGAGCTGGCCGAAAAAGGTATCGGCATTCTGATTACCGACCACAATGTCCGCGACACGTTGGAAATCACCGACCGCGCTTACATCATTCACCTCGGTGATATTCTGGTGAACGGAAACAAATCGGATATTCTCGAAAACGAAATGGCCCGCAAAATTTATCTCGGCGAAAACTTTCGCATGTAGAAGCGAAAAAAGTTTGACTTATTACGATCTCCGTGAGATAATCATCTTACGGAGGGTGTTTTGCCGACCCGGAATTCATCAATGAAAATGACCCAACGTCAGTCGCAAAAAATGGTATTGAAACAGATACCGGGAATGGTGACTGTTTTAAAACTGAGGGAACATCTCTTCTCCGCTTCGGGAAACGAACTCGAAGACTTTCTGCTTCGCTTTACGGAAGATAACCGGTTTCTGTCGAGAACTCCGAATTCCGAACCCGGTGACGCCGTTCTTTATCCGCGGTTTCTGTCCGAAAAACCGGACCGTAGCCATCTCCGTTCGGTCCCTCCCGTCGACAACCGTTCCGTCAGTGATATTCTCGAAGCGACAGCCTCTTCTCCGTCGACTCTGAAAACGGTTCTCACGGAACAGTTGCGGCTGGAACGGCTGACTCCCGAGGAAACGGAAATCGGAGAACTTTTAATCAGCGGACTCGATGATAACGGTTACTGGATTTACGACCCGGAAACCGGAGAAACCTTTCCGGAAAGCGAAAAGAAACGGCAGCCTCAAAACGCGGTGCTTCTGGACCGGCTGACCGCGGTGATCCGCCGCCTCGACCCGCCCGGTGCGGCGGTCAAAAACCGTTTCGAATCGGCCGCCGTCGTTGCCGCCGACAATCCCGACGAATACCCGGACGAAGCCGTCCGTTTCTACCGCCGGCTTTTCGAGCTGACAGAAAACGGAACCGACTGGAATCAGATTCCGCAATTACTGAACGAAGAGTTCGGAGCCGAAACGGTGGCCGCTATCGGAAACCTGCCGGTTCCGCAACCGCCCGGAACCGGATTTTCCCGGACCGAAGACAAAATCCCCGATGCGACAGCTGTCACGGACGGAAAGAATCAAATCTCCGTTTCGGTTCCCGCAGACCGCCTGCTCCGCCGCCTGAAACTGGACGAAGACCATCCCCGGGATTCCGAAGAGTTTCGGACAGCCGAAGCGGTTCTGTATGCGGTCGAAGAACGGTGCCGGCTGCTGAAAGCGGCTGTCGGCGAAATCGTCAGACGTCAGCTGCCGTATATCACAGGCAAACACCGGAGCAAAACCCGTCTGACACGGGCGGAAATAGCCGATACACTCGAAATCGACCGTCCGAAACTGACGCGCCTGCTGAAAAACAAAACAGTTCGAATCGGAGTGAAAGAAGGAGAGACCGAAACCCCGTCCAGGACAATGACGGCAGAGATCTCCTCTTTTTTCGACCGAAGCGGCAGCGGATCCCTCAGCAGAGAAGAAATTACGGCCGCTATGAAGAGACTCGTCAAAACCCACGGCCCCCTCAACGACACGCAGATGAGCCGTCTTCTCAAATTGCAGGGAATCGATATTCACAGACGGACTGTCTGTAAATACCGTTCTCAAATAAACAAATCATTTTCCGGAGGAAACTATGGAACGATTCATTCAGGGAATTCATTATGAACTGAGCAATTCGGCACAGGAATTCATTACGAAAAAACTTCAGAAACTCGAATTTCTGAAAGAAGACATTACGGACTTCAAAATGAATGTTCTGCACGAAAAAAACGGTTATACAGTCAAGATCGATACTCACACAAAATGGGGAGGAAACGCTCATTTCGAATGCGGCTCTTCGAAATTATATAAAGCGATCAGTCAGGCAGTCGACAAGACAGCGAAGAAAATAAAAAAAGAAAAAGAAAAGATTGCCGAACACAAATAAATATTATAGAATAAAACATGAATACTTTAACTGTTCTCGACTTGTTGGGACTGAACTGCAAATCCAATAAGGACCTGAAACTGTCGGTTGTCGCCGGCAGGAAAGGACTGGCTCGGGAAATCGGAACATCTTACGTCAACCGCCCGGGATTGGCTTTAAGCGGATTCTTCGACCAGTTTGCCCACGACCGGATTCAGATATTCGGCCGCGGCGAACTGGCTTATCTGAAACAGCTGAGTCGGGAACAGTGTATCGATTCGCTGGAAAAACTTTTCCGTTACCCGATTCCGTGCTGCATTATTACTTCGGAATATGACGACGATTCGGCGATTATCGAAATCGGGGAAAAACACAATATTCCGATTCTGAAAACGGAACTGAACTCTTCCGATTTCGCACTGCGGATTATTACGGTTTTGGGCGATTATTTTGCCCCGTCGGAAATTATTCACGCTACGCTGATCGAAGTTTTCGGTATCGGCGTTTTGCTGCAGGGGGACAGCGGCATCGGAAAAAGCGAAACCGCTCTGGAGCTGATCACACGGGGACACCGGATGATTGCCGACGATGCGGTCAAACTGTATGCTCTCAGCGGAGAGATTCTGATGGGAACGGGGGCCAACGAAGTGACCCGGCACCATCTGGAAGTGCGGGGGTTGGGGATTCTGAATGTCAACCATCTTTTCGGTGTCGGCGCGATTCGGGAGAAAAAGCAAATTCAACTGATTATCCATCTGGAAGAATGGGCCCCCCAAAAAAATTACGACCGTTTCGGTGCCCAGGATATCACAAAAACTTATCTGGGAATCGATACCCCGTTTATCGAATTGCCGGTTAAATCGGGACGAAATATTCCCATTCTGGTTGAAATTGCCGCCATGAACGAACGGCTGAAAAAACTGGGATACAATGCGGCCCGCGAATTCAACGAAAACATGTTGGAATGGCTCGAGAATAAGCGGACCCGGGATTTATATTTTAAAAACGAAGATCAATTTTAAGGAGTCAGCTATGGTTGTGCGAAATGTGGTCGTTTTAAACCGGGCCGGCATTCATGCCCGTCCCGCAACGATGATTGTCGATACGGCCAACCGTTTCAAATCAAAAATTTTTTTAAAAAAAGATGATTTGCAGATTAATGCACGCTCCATTATGATTATTCTGACACTCGGAGCAACATATAAAACACCGCTTCAGATTATTACGGAAGGAGAAGATGAAGAAGCCGCTGCCGATGCCATGACAGCGCTTTTCGATTCCAAGTTCGAAACACATGAGTGATCGCATAAAAGGTTCTTCCAAACTGAGTCTCATTACTCTCTCGGTCAGTTACCTCCTCTTTATTATACTGACCTATATGCTGGTCGGAAAACTTCTGTCCGGACTCGACTACGCCCAGAAAATCGCTCCGGCTCTGGTTCTTTTTTCCATACTGGTACCGCTGACTTTTCTCGGAATCATTACGGGAAAAATGCTCCAGATTCTGGCCGAAGCACGGCGGGGCAATTCGGGGCAGCGTTACAAGGCCAAAATCGTTTCCGGTTTTATCGTTCTGATTTTTCTGATTATATTACCGCAAACCGGTCTGACTCTGATTTTCATCCAAAAAACCGCCAAAACATGGCTTCCGGACGAAACCATTCCGATTCTGCAGGAAAGCAGTAATCAGATTTTCGAATCCTACCGCAACGAAGTCATCGAATTTCAAAGTTTTTGCGAAAATTCCCACCTGATTTCCGATCTCAGAACCGTTTTTACGAATCCGGAAGCGGCCTGGGGTGAAATTGCCTTCGCCAATCCGTCCGTCAAATCGATTCAGATTTACCGCAAAAACAAACAGGTCTATTCTCTCGGCGATAAAAAATTTTATTACGAAGGTTCATCGCTTCCCGCCGAAGGAATGCTTGCCCGGGTCAACATGGGCGATGCCACACTGATCCGCTACAACCGGCCTTTTTCTTATAACGGAATTGTCTATTCCGCCGTCCTGACAGCATCGCTGTCCAATCACCTGATTAATGTTGCGGGTCCGCTTTCCAATCTTCACACCTACTATGTCGAGCTCGATTTCTATAAAAACAACATCATTATATATTTCATCATGATTCTGGCGATTATCTCCTTTCCGCTGCTGCTGGTCATCATCTTTCTGGCCGTCTTTATTTCGGAAAGTATCACCCGCCCGATTCTGGCCATCGAGAATGCGTCTCAAAGCATTATGGAAGGAGATTTGTCCGTCAGAATCATCGAAAAGGAAAATCAGGATTTCAATAAAATTATTGACAGTTTCAATAAGATGCTTTCAACCGTCGAACGGAAAAACGAAGAGAAATACGAAACGGCCAAAATGCAGTCCTGGTCCGAATTTGCTCTCATTCTGAAAAACAATCTGAGCAGCAAAGCCGACAATCTGATTCACGAAATCGAAGAGTCCATCAAAACGGAAGCGGCTAAGAGCAATCCTTCCCGTGAATATCTCTCGCAGCTGGAAAATTTCAAAGATAAATTCATTTCTTTTCAGGACAAGATCAATTCCCTTTACAATTCTCTCGATCTGCCCAAAATCGAAAATCCGCTTCCCTGCGATTTAAAAGCATGTCTTAACGAAGCGTTACGGAATGTACCCGTACCCGAATCGAAACAGATTACCATTGCCACCGATCACCTCGGTGACGAATATATGGTATCGGGAGAGGCCTCGATGCTGGTCACTCTGTTTACCCAGCTTTTAAGGAATGCGGTCGAGGCCATCGGAGAAACGGGTCGGATTGTCTGCGATATCGACAGAATCCGTAAAAACGAGAACCGCTACTGGCGTATTGTTATTCAGGATAACGGAAAAGGCATCAGCCCCGACATTCAGGATCGGATTTTCCAACCCTACTTTACGACAAAAATCAACCATGACGGGTTGGGTCTCAGCGTCACGGAGCGGATTGTCTTCCTCCATTACGGAAACATACGGTTTCTCGCTCCGAAAGGCGGCGGCGCCACATTTTACGTGGACCTGCCGGCCGTGAATTAAAACGGACGGATATATTTTAATAAAATTTAAAAGATCGATTTCTTTATTAAGGCGGAGAAAAGATGATTTTAATCCTAGCTGTGTTACTGTTGGCGGGCACTTTTTCAACAAAACTGACAGGGAAATTGGGCGTTCCCGTACTGTTGCTTTTTTTAGCACTCGGAATGGCTGTCGGCAGCGACGGATTGAACCTCATTAATTTCGGCGCAACGGTCGAAGACAAAACGCTGGCGGGGAACATCGCGAACCTTGCGCTCGCATTCATTCTCTTTGAGAGCGGATTCGGTACCAAACGAAGCGCATTGAAAAAATATTTCGGGCCGTCTCTTTCACTGGCGACAGTCGGCATTGTGCTGACAGCTCTCGGACTCGGGGTGCTGATTTCCTTTTTACTTGGTATTGATTTTAAAACGGCACTGCTGATTGGATCGATTATCTCCTCCACCGATGCGGCGGCAGTCAATGCGATTCTAAAACAACGCCCTGTTCGGGAAAAAGTCGCTTCCACGCTTCAAATCGAATCGGCTGCCAACGATCCGATGGCAATTTTGCTGACGTTGCTGATGATCAACATCATGAACGGCGGTACCGGCAACCCCGCGTTGTTCACTGCCGAACTGATTTGGCAATTCGGCGGCGGCATTCTTCTCGGTTACATCATGGCGCAAGTCGGCATTTTTCTTTTCCGTAAATTGAACAGCGACAATAAAGGATACTACTATGTTCTCAGCGCCGCTGTTGTTCTGCTCATCTACGGCGTCGGAATCGAAACGAAGGTCAGCGCTATGTTGGCGGTTTTCTTTGCCGGTTACTGGATGGGCAACAGCAACTTCATTTTCAAGCGAGGATTCAGCTTCATGATCGACGGAATGTCGACTCTGGCAAACACTATCGTCTTCCTTTTATTGGGAATTCTGGTTTTTCCGTCGCAAATGACAACCATTTGGAAAGAAGGACTCATCATCGCTGCCGCTTTGATTTTCATTGTACGGCCGCTGACGGTTTGGATTTGCACCGCTTTCTTCAAATTTAATTGGAAAGAACGCACCATGATCACGTGGGGAGGAGTGAAAGGGGCGGTTCCCATCGTTTTGGCAACTTATCCGAGTCTCTACCTGAACCCCGATTCGCCATACTTCAACGAAACAGCCGCTATTTTTAACATCGTCTTTTTTGTCGTCGCCGTTTCATGCCTTTTGCAGGGAACTACGCTTTCATCCGTCGGAAAAGCACTGAAGCTGATGATTCCGCCGAAACCGCAGTCGTTTTACTCAGTCGAACTGCTGACAATGAAGGAAACCGAATACGATATGTTTGAGGTCCAGCTCGATGAGGCAAGCGATTTGGAAGGAAAGAAAATTTCCGAACTGCCGCTGGAGCAAGATATGCTTATCACCGTTATCATTCGTAAAAACAAAATGATTCCGCCGCGGGGCGGCACGGTTCTGCGCAAAGAAGACACGCTTTTCATTTTGGCACCGCGCAACCGAGAACAGGAACTGACAAACTACTTCAGCAATATCAAACACGCCGATATGGACGCTCCCGCGCTCAGCGGCCCGGAGCAAAACTGAAATGGAGATAGAACAAAAAATCGAACTGCTGTCCCGCCATCTAACACCTCAACGGTTAGAGAAAATTATGCGCGTTTCTGCCGACCGCACCCGTTATGTGACTGTCGTTTTGGAAAACATTTTTTATACACAAAACTTCAGCGCCGTTACCCGCACATGCGAATGTCTCGGTATTCAGGACTTATACCAAATCGGAACAGCGACGCAGGGACGGCTGAACAGTGATGTGGCCAAAGGTGCCTCATGCTGGACCGATATTCACCGGATGACCAAACTGCCGATTGCCGAAGCCGTCTCGCAGTTAAAAGCGGCCGGCTACCGCATCGTGGCCGCCATGCCGGCACCGGGCGCCTCTTCCCTCTACGATCTGGATTTGAGCAAAGGCAAAATCGCCGTTGCCATGGGAAACGAAAGCGAAGGAACGGGGGATGAAGTCAAGGCTCTGGCCGACGAGTTTATGACCATTCCCATGTACGGATTTACCGAATCGTTTAACGTCTCGGTGTCGGCCGCCATTATTTTAAGCGAACTGATGAACCGGCTGCGCCGTTCCGACATCGACTGGCGGCTGCCGCCGGATGAACTGGATGAACTGCGCTACCGTTGGATCCGCCGCTGCATCAAACAGGGAGATAAAATTGAAGCTGAATATGAAGCCCGATTGGGCCACCCGAATTTGCAGTAAACTCGCCGTTTTTGGCGCACTGTCGCTTTCAACCGCGTTATTTGCCCAAACGCAGCCGACGCCGTTGCCGATAACCGAGAATCCTTTTACAGAAACCGCTGTCGAAGAATCGGCTCCGAATTCGGATAGCGCAACTTATATTCCGATTGACAACCGCGTTAAAGACGGCCTCTACGGATTCACCAAAGCCGTCACCATGGGAGTCACTTTTCCGCTCATGTTGACTGTTAACGCGGCGCCTTTCGGCAACCCGCTCTCTGCCGCCAATCAAGGTGTTTACGAATTTTTTTCACGGCAATGCCATCAACTTCCTCAACGAACTTTTACCGCCTCAAACGGGCGTCTTTTTCCGCTGTGCGCCCGCTGTCACGGAATGACTGTCGGATACTTTCTTGGAACCTTCGATTTTCTCATTTGGGATGCATTTGAAATTCCCGGTCTTCAACGGTGGGAACAGGGACTCCTTCACATCGGGACATACGCTGCACTTTTTCTTCCGCTGATTATCGACGGAACTGTTCAATATTTTTCGTTTGATTACGAAAGCAACAACGCATGGCGCATGACAACCGGACTTCTTTTTGGATATGCGCTGACAGCAATTATCGACGAAATGATCCGGCTGATTCTTGACTACCCCGGCGTTTATCGACACCGACGCGGTTCAACCGACAGTTGAGCGATTCCAACTGACGGTTTCTTGTTTTTTCCGCACCGATTTTCTATGATAAGCATAAGGAGTCATCATGAAAACACAATCCATCGGAGAAGTTATTTGCCATTTGCGCAAAGAGAAAGGAATGACGCAAGCCGATTTGGCAGAAAAAATGAATGTGAGCGAACAAGCTGTTTCCAAATGGGAACGAAATATAGCCTATCCGGATATTACGACGCTTTCAAAGCTGACGGAGATTCTGGAAACATCTGTCGACGCTCTGCTGAAATGTGAAATCAAACGAACGCCGAAGAGCAGCGGTATGCATCAGGCAGTAGAAATGGCGCCGTTGGCCGTTGCCTTAGCGATGGGCGTCTGTCTCATCGTGACATCAGTTCTCAATGCAATCGATTTACAAAGCGGTCTGACGCTTGCCGGCGTCGGTCTCGTTGGCACCGCACTTTACCTGTTCCGCCGCCGCTTTCCCAATTAACAAAAACGTCACGCTCCGTTTCGGCGGCAAAACTCAAGAACGGCAGACACATACTGTTTGTCAGAAACAGCAATGTGGTGAAGAATCCAGTCGTAAAGAAATTTGACGAATTCAATAGCGTCCTGAAAGGTTGTTTGATGAAATGTTTTCAGCGTGCGGGCGATTTGTGCGGTAAACGCCCTGTGTTGACTCTTTTGCGAGTCGAGTTCCGCATAACCGACAGCGCTCAGCAGCTTCTCCTCATCGGAAAAATGAGTAGTGATATAGTCAACGGTCGCCCTCAACGCATCTGAAAACGCTTCCTGCCACTCGGGCTGCATCGCCCGATACTTGTTGCGGACAATCGTCAAATACAAGTCGTTGCACAGCGCCACCAGCCGTTTATGCTGAGCATCAATAACGGGAATTCCCAATTCAAAACGCTTCTCCCAGCGGATAAAATCGCTGTTCTCGTTAAAAATCATCATAACCGATATATCTCCTTACCGTAAGGATAATCCCAAAGATAAGATAATCCCAAAGATAAACTGACGCAAGAAAAAAATTCAAATTTTCTCACGGTCCAAACAAAAAAGCCGCTCCCCGGGAGCGGCTTTTTTTCCGAAAACGGCAGTTTATTTTGTCCAGGTAAAATCGGCCATCAGACCGCCGTCGACAATTTCTTCACCGTTGATTTTGGCATACGCATCGGCTTCGCCTTCGATACCGTCGGCAACCGAAGCCCCGAGCTTGTAGGAGGTCGTGAACCGGAATGTCACATTTTTATCCAAAATCGTTTTGCTGCCGTCTTTAACGGTTAAACGAAGTCCGCTGACATTCGGATTGTAAAATTTAAAACTCCAGGCTGCGGATGCACCCAAATTTTCAATATCTTCCAGACTGCCGGACTGTTTTGCTTTCGTAACAACATCCAGTTTGGCTTTTCCGCTCAGAGAAACGGTACAGCTGCGGGCTACGGCGTTGTCGCCGTATTTAATATTCACTTTCGAGGAAAAAGTTTCATCAAAAGCCGCATCAATGGTCATGCGACGTTTAACCGTATTACCGATTTGATTATTGACCAAACGATAACCCAATGTCAAACCGGCAAGATCGACACTGTTCGATACCACATCACGGGCATTCATTGCAGGAACGTTTTTACTGACGGTAGGAATCACGCCGACCAGAGCCTGCTCGGCAATCGAAAGCTCATCTTCACTCATCTGATCGCCGCCGACACCGCCGCATCCGGCAAAAAGAGAAAGAACAACTAAACCCAAAAGAATCTTTTTCATAAATATATCTCCTATGAAAACATAGGATACACCCCGCATACAAAAATTTCAATCTTTTTTTTATTTATTTAATCGAAATTTCATTTTCGCCTTTAATGCTCCCTATTCCGTCACCATGTAATCGGCCAGCCCGTAACGGGCGAACGCCCGCTTTGATTTCTTCTATTATTTTCTCCTTGTTTGCGACATTATACCACGCTCTTTTCCGAACTGTCAAATTTTTTTCACATATCCGGACTTGCCGATAGAGCCGGAATTGATTATATTGATTCAAGGAGAAAATTATGTCCAAAACATTTAAAACCGAAGTTTCGCAACTGCTGAATCTGCTGATTCACTCGCTCTACTCCCATAAAGAAATTTTTCTGAGGGAACTGATTTCCAATGCTTCCGACGCCATCGACAAGCTGAAATACCTGACGCTGACCGACGAAGCATACAAAGGTTTGTCGTGGGAACCGAAAATTACGGTTACCCTCGATGATTCGGCCAAACAGATTATTGTCTCCGACAACGGTATCGGAATGAACGAAGAGGAACTGAACGAGAACCTCGGAACGATAGCCCGCAGCGGCACCAAAAACTTTCTGGCCAACCTCACCGGTGACAACCGCAAAGATTCCAACCTGATCGGTCAGTTCGGTGTCGGGTTTTATTCGGCGTTTATGGTGGCCGATAAAATCGAAGTGGTTTCCAAAAAGGCGCTCTCGGATCAGGCCTTCAAATGGTCGAGCGACGGAAAGGAAAAATACGACATTCAGCCGGCCGAAAAGGAGACCTTCGGAACCGACATCATTCTTCACTTAAACGATGAAGGAAAAGAGTTCTGTTCCCACTGGCGCACCGAATCGCTTGTGCAGAAATATTCCGACCACATCGCATTCCCGATTTTCCTCAATTATATGGAGAAAAAATACGAAGGCGAAGGCGACAACCGCAAAGAGACCGAAGAGGCGGTCAGCAAACAGGTCAACAGTGCCTCGGCTCTCTGGAAACGTCCCAAATCGGAAATCAAACCGGAAGAGTATATCGAGTTTTACAAATCCATCGGCGGCGACGGCGAAGAGCCGTTGCTGTGGCTGCACACCAAAGCCGAAGGAACGACCGAATACACAACGCTTTTTTATATTCCGGCCGTGGCTCCGTTCGATATGTACCATGCCGACTACAAACCGGGCGTCAAACTCTATGTCAAACGGGTCTTCATTACCGACGACGAAAAAGAGCTGATGCCGACTTATCTGCGCTTTCTGCGCGGAATCATCGACTCGGAAGATTTGCCGCTCAACGTTTCGCGCGAAATTTTACAGCAGAACCGGATTCTCTCTTCCATCCGCAACGCCTCGGTTAAGAAAGTGCTGTCGGAGATTCAGGATCTGGCCAAGAATGCGCCCGACAAGTTCGAGAAAATCATCAATCTCTACAACCGCCCGCTGAAAGAGGGTCTGTACAGCGATTACGCCAACCGCGATACCTTAATGGAAATTGTCCGTTTTAAATCGACGGCGGTCGACGGCTGGACTTCGCTGGAAGATTATGTCTCCCGCATGAAAGAGGATCAGAAAGCGATTTACTACATCACCGGTACGGCGGAAGCCAATCTGCGCAGCAATCCGCTGGTGCAGGCGTACAAAAACAAGGGTTACGAGGTTCTGATCTGCGACAACGAAATCGATGACTTCGTGATGCCGACACTCGGCACTTACAAGGAAAAACCGTTTAAATCGGTAAACCGCGACGGAGCGGCCGACGATTTCAAAACCGAAGAAGAAAAAGAAGCGGAAAAGAATGCTTCGGCTCTGACGGAAAAAATCAAGAATCTGCTCGGCGACCGCGTGAAAGAGGTGCGTGCTTCGGCGGTTTTAAAAGAGGCTCCCGCCTGTCTGGTTTCCGACGAATATGCACCGACCGCTTACATGAAGCAGATGATGAAGGCGTTGGGTCAGAACGATGCTCCCGAGTTCAAGCCGATTCTGGAAATCAACCCGTCGCATCCGATTTTAACCGCCTTCGAAGGTGCCTCCGAAGCGTTGCAGGGCGACATTGCCTCTCTGCTGCTCGACCAGGCGATTCTGCTGGACGGCAACCCGATTCCCGACGCCGCCGCCTTTGTCGAAAAGATGAACCGCGTGACGGCCGCCGCATTGGGAAAATAAGATTTTTCTTTCATTCGCAAAAAAAGCAGGGAATTCCCCTGCTTTTTTTGACTGCGTCAAACGTCCTGTCTGTTTCAGACGACTGAAACACCCGGTATCGCAACCGGTCTTCGGGAAAAAGGTTTGCGCTCCGCCCGTTTTCGTTTTATAATCATACCGATGAACATTGTTGAAATTATTCAGAAGAAGCGGGACGGCCGTCCGCTGTCGGCCGCCGAGCTCCGCTATACGGTGGACGGATACCTTTCCGGTGCGGTCGCCGATTACCAGGCCTCGGCGTTCTGCATGGCGGTCTGGTTTAACGGTATGAACGATGACGAACTGTCGGCTTTTACGGAGGCAATGCGCCTTTCCGGCGATACGCTCGACCTCTCGCCGCTCGGCATCACCGTCGACAAACATTCCACCGGCGGTGTGGCCGATACGGTTTCGCTGATTGCCCTGCCGATTGCGGCGGCATGCGGCTGCCGCATTGCCAAAATGAGCGGCCGCGGTCTCGGTTTTACCGGCGGCACCCTCGACAAACTCGAATCGATCCCCGGGTTCCGCACCCGGCTTTCCGAAAAGGAGTTTTTCGGGACGGTCGAAAAATACGGATTTTCGATTATCGGACAGACGGGAGAGCTGGCTCCGGCCGATAAGAAGTTTTATGCGCTGCGGGACGTGACGGCAACGGTCGATTCGATTCCGCTGATTGCCTCCAGCATCATGTCGAAAAAACTGGCGTGCGGGGCCGATGCTCTGGTGCTCGATGTGAAAACCGGCAACGGGGCGTTTATGAAAACGCCGGAGGCGGCGCACAAACTGGCGGGCGCCCTCACCCGTATCGGGCGCCTCGCCGGCAAGCGGACGGCCGCCCTCGTCACCGATATGAACCAGCCGCTCGGAACGGCTGTCGGCAACGCTGTCGAGGTGGCGGAAGCAGTGAGCGTTTTGCGGTCGGCCGCCCCCGGCCGCCTGACGGAGCTGTCGCTGCGCATCGCCGCCGAAATGGTTTTCCGCTCGCAAAAGGCTGCTTCAATCGAAGAGGCGCAAAAGGCCGCGGCGGCGGCGTTGGAAAGCGGACGCGCCTGCCGGACGCTGGCGGCCGTCATCACCGCGCAGGGCGGCGATGCGGGGATCATCGATGACCTTTCCCGTTTGCCGCATCCGGCTCACCGGCTGACGGTGTGCGCCGGCGAAGCGGGGTTTCTGACGGCTGTCGAAACGGAGGAAATCGGCCGCACGGCGATGATGCTCGGTGCCGGCCGTCTGCGCAAAGAGGACGGTATCGATCCGGCGGCAGGGCTGGTGCTGTCGAAGAAAATCGGCGACCGCATCGAAAAGGGCGAACCGATTGCGGAGCTGATGAGCGCCCGCGAAGCCGTTCTGCCCGAAGCGGCTGCCCGACTGAAAAAGGCACTGACGGTCGGCGAAGCGCCTGTTTCGGCACCGCCGCTGATTTATCAAACGGAGGAATCTTAATGGAAACAATAGAAACAACGGAATCGTTACACTCTGCGGCGGCCGGGAACCCGGCATCCTTTATCGACCATACGCTTTTAAAGGCATCCGCCACCGCAGACGAAATCGGGCAGCTGTGTGCCGAAGCGCTGCGCTACGGTTTTGCGGCGGTCTGCGTCAACCCTGTTTTTGTCAAAACGGCCCGACGGTTTCTTTCCGGCAGTTCCGTTAAGACAGCGGCCGTTACCGGATTTCCGCTCGGCGCTTCGACAACCGAAACTAAAGTCTTCGAAACCGGAAAAGCGGTTGCCGACGGTGCCGATGAGATCGATACGGTCATTTCTCTGGCAATGGCCAAAGAGCACCTCTACAATGAGATCCGCACGGAGATTGCCGCGATCAGAAAAGCGGCGCCCTCTCCTGTCGTCTTAAAAGTGATTCTGGAGATGTGCGAGCTTTCCGATGAGGAAAAACCGGCGGTCTGCCGGGCAGCTCTCGAAGGCGGTGCGGACTGTATCAAAACATCGACCGGCTTCGGCAAAGGCGGTGCGACAGTCGAAGATGTTCGTCTCATGCGGCAACTTGCCGATGAGTTTACGGCCGTTACGGGAAAAGCGGTTTTCGTCAAAGCCGCCGGCGGAATCCGCGATTACAAAACCGCGCAGCAAATGATCAAAGCCGGTGCTTCCCGTCTGGGAACCAGTTCCGGAACCGCTATTTATCACCAATGGGAGGAATATCAATGCAAAAATTAACCGATGACCAAATGGATTATTTTCTGAAAAACAGGGAATTCGGCTCGGATGTCATCGAAGCGGCACCGAACACTGCCGTCGTCCTGACGCAGGACTGGTGTCCTCAATGGACGGCGATGAAGCGGTACCTCTCGGAGATTCCCGAATCGGAGGCCGCTGTTTTCTTTATCGAATACAATCGCGAGCCGCGCGGCGATGAATATATGCATGCAAAAGAAACCGTTTTCGGCAACGACCTGATTCCGTATGTACGCTATTACAGAAACGGACGTTTGATTGCCGATTCCAACTTTGTCTTTCGGGACGATTTTCTCGCTTTTTTCCGAAAACCGAATGATTGATTCTTTTCTTTAAAATTGTTACTATAAATAATATATAAGGAGAATTTCATGTTTAAAATAAAAAGAATTCTTTCCGCTCTGCTTTTTACAATTCTTCCGCTTTGCGGCTGTGCCGACGGAGAAGCGGAAGCGATTCGTCAACGATACTCTTCTTTACCCGACGGGCTGTATGCAGTTATTGTAACGGAAAAGGGAAACATTGTCCTTCAGCTTTACTTTGATCAAACTCCGATGACGGTTGCCAACTTTGTCGGTCTCGCCGAAGGAACCATTCGCACAACATACCGCGAAGGAAAGCCGTTTTATGACGGACTCACATTTCATCGTGTTGTCGACGGTTTTGTCATTCAGGGCGGCGACCCGAAGGGCAACGGAACGGGCGGCCCCGGCTACAAACTGAAAGACGAGTTTGTCTACGAGCTGAAACACGACTCCGAAGGTGTTCTTTCGATGGCCAACAGCGGCCCCAACACCAACGGAAGTCAGTTTTTCATTACCCTTTCGGCAACCCCCCACCTTGATTATGTTCACACCGTTTTCGGCAAAGTGATCGAGGGAATGGATGTCGTTAAAAATATCGAACAGGGCGACAAGATGAAACGGGTCATTATTGTCCGCAACGGAGAAGCGGCTTCTCAATTTATCATTGATGATGATGCTTTTACCAAATACAGGCTTTCCCTGACAGAGCGGCGCAAAATTTTCGAAGAGAAAATGAACGAAAATATGCTGGCACAAGTCGGCAAAGATTTCGGCAAAGCGATTGAGGCGGCCAACGGCATCCGCTACATCGTCGAAAAGGCCGGCGACGGTCCCCGCCCGAAACAGGGCGAAACCGTCACGGTTCACTACACCGGGAAACTGACCGACGGACAGGTCTTTGACAGCAGCATCGGCCGCGGACCTTTCTCTTTCCATGTCGGAACAGGTCAGGTGATTAAAGGCTGGGATCAAATGGTCGGCGAAATGCGGCAGGGAGAAAAACGAAAGGTCCTTCTTCCTCCAGACATGGCTTACGGCAGCCGCGGTGTCGGTCCGATTCCTCCGAACTCATGGCTGGTCTTCGAAATCGAAGTCTTAAAAATCGGTGAATAATTAAATGTCAAAAAAAAAGGGAAGTCTCGGAAAGACTTCCCTTTTTTCCGTACGGAAAATCAGAAATTATAATCCCAATCATACAGCCAGTCCGACTCATACTTTTCTCCGTTGATTTTGCAGAGAACATCGGCAGATGTGTTTTGACTGTTTACCGCATACTTTGTTTCAAACAGCAGAAAAACCGGCTGATCAAAAATTACATCTCCGGTATCATTCCGTGTGACTTTCAGTTTCAGCCCGTCGGCATCACTGTTGGCAGCACGGAAAAGAACGCTTCCGCTTCCGCTTACAGATGCTTTAGATTCAAACTTCATTTCAAAATTACCGCTTACAACCGCCGTGCACTGTGTATATTCCGCACTGCCGCTATCAAGCTGAAGAGCGACCGGAGAAGTCAGATTGACAAGATGCGCCTCCATCAGAACCGAAAGCGATACAACAGCTCCGCACGAAAAACTGCTTTTATAATCCAATGTCGATCCGTTACTGTCGATTGCAATCCCTTTTTCATTGGCAAGAACACGTCTGGATTCGGCCCCGGACACGGCCTCTGCAACATACGAAGAACCGAATGACGTCGACCCCAGCAGAGATCGGACCGCAATCTCCTTTTGCTCTTCGGTCAGAGTTTCTCCGCCGACTCCGGCACAGGAAAAGATAAAAATCGAGAGCGCAATCGCACTCAAGCCTGTCGTTAAAAATTTTTTCATATAACCTCCTTCTCCTCGAAAAACAAGCTGTAAATAACCCTGTTAATCTTCGGAGACTATTCCCCTTAATGTTCTACCGAAAACTCTTAACAAACGAGTTCCAAAAGATTTTCCATATTTCCGGATTCCCATCGTAATCTTCACCGTTGATCTTAAATTTTGTATTGAAATTTCCGCCTGTTATTCCGCCCGTCGCAGAAACATCTGCGGCAGGAAAAATCTGCCCAGACCAGAGCACTTTTTCGGTCAGCGTTTCAATCACCGTCAGCTGAAGACCGTCGGTATCCTGATTGGAAAATCCCGTTTCATTAATTTCGGCTCCGCTCGCGGCAGAAGCCCATTTTTTGACTTCGACATACCCCTTCAGTTTGCCGCTGAGAACAATTTTACACATGGTCATATCGGTAAGAGACGCTTTATTTTCTTCCGGGTAAATCCCCGCCGAAATCTCCCATTTTTCCAGTACGGCCTCGTAAGCAATTTTTTCGGAAACCGTCAGACCGCAGGAAGTCGAATACTTCAAATTCAAAACCGATCCCGTTGTATCGAGAGGATAATTTTCCTCATACATGGCCGATGAAAATTCGGAACAGATGGCATTGTGCGCTGCCTGCAGACTCTGCAAAACAATTCCTTTGCTGTTTGCATCCGAAATTTTATCACCGCCGATTCCGGAACAGGAAACAGCCATGAATACCGGCAAAAATAAAACTGCGGATACTATAGTCATTTTTCGAATCATACCGTCGCTCCTTTTCCGAATGACTTTTTACGGGATTGAAGCATAGGAATCTTTCCAGATTTTTACCGGAGCATCATAAACGGCACTGTTGATCCGTGCCTGATAATTGAAATTGCCTCCGATATTGCCTTGAGATGCCGTCACTTCGGTCGCAATGAAAACGAAACCGTTGTAGACATTCTTTTGGGTATCGTTGTTATAAACAGTCAGTGTCAGTCCGTCTGTGTCGTCGTTCTCAAAGATCCACCGACACATAACCGCACTGCCGGCAGAAGAAGCCCATGTTGAGACTTCGTCCGATCCTTTCAGACGGCCGCTGACGGTTATTTTGCAGTCCGTTTCCGTGCCTTTTTCCAAATCACCCGTTGTCAAAGCCAGCGGAGCATCCATACTCCATTTATCCAGACTGACTTCATACGCCGTTCTCTCCGTCGTTTTCAAACCGCACGATGTCGAAAATTTAACGTTCATTGTTGCGGTATTATTCGCAAATACATAATCCTTTTCATACATGGCGTTCTGAAGCTGATCTTCCATCGCTCTCTGACAAAGCAGCATTACCTGCAAAATCAGACTCTTGGCATCTTCACTTTCGATTTTTTCGCCGCCGAACCCCGAACAGGAAAACATAAGTACCGATACTGCCAGAATCGATAAAATCTTTTTCATTATTTCCTCTCCTTTGTTTCAAGATATATTTTAATCCTTATTTCTCTTTTTAGCAACAAAAAAAAGCCGCCGAAGCGGCTTTTTCATTATAATTTAACACGAATCCAAAGATTTTCCATTTCCTGGGCGGCCTCTCTCGGAAGACTCAGCATGGTTTCGCACCGGTCGAGCACCTCCTGAGGCGGATAAATAATCGGATTGTTGCGAATCTCTTCATCCAGCTGTTCCAGTACTTCGGTTTGCGGAGTCGAATAGCCGAGGAATTCGATATTGGCTTTGGCAATATCCGTTCGGCACAGAAAGTTGATATACTTTTCGGCCGCTTCTTTATTTTCGGAACCTTTCGGAATGCACATGGCATCGATAAAAACATTCGACCCTTCCTTCGGAACGGAAAAAGCCAGATCGGGATTGCCGTCAATCATGGTAATCGCATCACCGGCATAGTACGGAGCCAATGCTGCCTCTCCGTTCTGCATTTTATCAAAGATTTCATCCATGACATAGGCCTGAATGACTTCTTTCTGTTTCTTAAGTTCTTCGGCTGCGGCCAGAAGTTCTTCTTTTTTGGTCGTATTCAAAGAATAGCCGAGTTTCTTGCAGGCAATGGCAAACGCATCGCGGGAATTGTTGAACATCAGAATATTGTCTTCATATTTTTCATCCCACAGAATGTTCCAGGAATCGACAGGTTCGTTAACCTTTTTGGTATTGTAAATAATTCCGACGGTTCCCCAAGTGTACGGAACGGAATATTCACCGGTCGGATCGTACTCGCGTTTGACAAAACGGGAATCGATTTTCGATGCATTCGGAATGTTTTCGAAATTCAGTTTTTCCAGCATTCCCTCTTCAATCATCCGTCCGATCATATAATCCGAAGGAATGATCACATCGTAGTCGGCCGCATTGCTTTTGATCTTTGCATACATTTCTTCGTTACTGGCAAATGTGGTATAATTGACTTTAATGCCGGTCTCTTCCGTAAACTTTTTGTTTACATTAAGAGTCCCGTCCGTTCCGTCCGAGATATACTCGCCCCAGTTGTACACGTTAATGACAACTTTGTCCGATTTACAGCCGGCAAACAGAAGGCCGGCAGCCGCCATGAGTAAGAATCCTCTTTTCATTTCTTTTATCTCCTTTGTTTATGATTTTTCAGCTGTTTGGCTTCGCTGATATTCATGAAAATCAAAACGGCCAGAACGATGACAAAAATAATGGCCGAAAGGGCGTTTATTTGCGGTGTTACTTTTTTCCGGGTCATCGAAAAAATGGTGATCGGGAGCGTCTGAAACGTACTGCCGTTTGTAAAATAAGAGATGACAAAATCATCAAGCGAATAGGTAAACGAAATCAGAGCTCCGGTGATAATTCCGGGCAGAATTTCGGGGACCAGAACTTTGCGCAATGCCTGTAAATGGGTACAGCCGAGATCCTGAGCCGCTTCCACCAGGCTGTAGTCGGCCTGTCTCATTTTCGGCAGCACGCTGAGAATCACATACGGCAGGCAAAAGGTCACATGCGCAAACAAAACCGAAACAAAACCGAACGGGAACCGGAAAAGGCGGTTAAAGATGACAAACAGCAGCATCAGCGACACTCCGGTCACGATTTCCGGGTTGATAATCGGCACATAGGTCAGGTTTTCGATCGTTCTGCGGGTATATTTGCGCATCCGGACAATGCCGAAACAGGCAATTGTGCCGATTAAGGTGGCCAGCAGGGAAGCGCAAACCGCTACCAGCAGTGTATTGAACAGCGACTGCATAATCAAATCATTGTGGAAGAGCTCCCGGTACCATTTGAACGTAAATCCGGTCCAGTTGGCCCGCGATTTCGAATCGTTGAACGAAAAGGCAATCATAACGAAAATCGGCGCGTACAGAAACAGAAAAATCAGAGCCAGATAAAGACGGGAAACGGTTCGTCGGGTTTTCGTCATAACAGCGTTCCCTCCTTCTCTCCCCCGAAGCGGTTGATGATTCCCATGCAGACAAAAACAACAGCCATCAGAATCAGCGAAATGGCCGATCCGACATACGGATTATAAACGCTGCCGATGAACTGCATTTCTATCAGATCACCGATCAGCATATTCGAACCGCCGCCCAGCATCCGGGAAATAATAAAGGTACTGATAGACGGAACAAAGACCATGATGATTCCGGAAACGACACCGGGGATCGAAAGCGGAAAAATGATTTTCGAAACCACTTTCAGAGAGCCGGCGCCCAAATCCTGAGCGGCTTCGATCAAAGCCGGATTGATCTTCACCATCACCGAGTAAATCGGCAAAATCATAAACGGCAAATAATTATACACCATCCCGAGTACGACCGCTCCCTGCGTGTTAATCATACGGAAAGGACCGATACCGAACAGTTCCAGAAAATGATTGATCAGTCCTTCGTTTTCGAGAAGCGTCATCCACGCATAGGTGCGCAGCAGGAAATTCATCCACATCGGCAGCATCACCAGCATAATCACCGTCCGCTGTGCATTCAGATCGGCTTTCATCAGAATCAATCCCATCGGATAGGCAATCAGAAAACAGATAACAGTTGCAATCAGAGAAAGATACAGCGACTTCAGAAAAACGGGTGCGTAAAAAGGAACATCCCGAAAATTGGCAAGCGTAAAACCGCCGTTTTCGTTCGTAAAAGCAAAATAAACCACGAGAGAACAGGGAATAACGGTAAACAACACAACCCACAAAAGATACGGGGCTGCAAGAGCTTTAACTCGGGTCATTGCTGTCGTCCCCGGCGGATTCCGTTAGCGCTTGAGAAAAATCAATTTTCAGTCCGACACGGATACCGACCTGTTCATCGCGATCTTCCTGAATCAGCCACCGGCGGCCGCCGCAGTCGACAATCATTTCGTTGTATTTTCCTTTGTAAATAACGGAAAGAAGTGTTCCCGTCAAAGGACTTTCTTCGTCGCCGACCACATCGATGGCGGAGGGCGGAATGCGCAGAATCACTTTCTCCCCTCTTTCCCGGTCGGTTTCCGGAATTTCGAAGGAAAGACCGTCAATCAAAACCGATGTCGCCGTTTCGATTTCGGCGGGCACTCTGTTTTCCGCTCCGTCGAACATTTTTTTCATCAGGTGCAGGTCGTACAAATCGATGGTCATACCGATTTCTTCGTCGACTTTCGGCGCCGCCGTCGAGTGAATCAGCCACTGATAACCGCCGCAGTTGACAACGATTTCGTAATGCACACCCTTAAAAACCACCGATTCGACGCGGCCGCGCCAGTATCCGTTTTCGGGGGCCACAACTTTCACATCCTCCGGACGGATAACGGCATCCACCGGCATTCCTTTCGGCCAGACGCCGTCATTGTACGGCAGAACGGCCCCGAGAATCTCGACCTGCTGATCTTCAATCATCTCCCCGTCGAAAATGTTGTTTTCACCGATAAAATCGGCCACGAACGCATTGACCGGTTCGTTGTAAATATCCTGAGGCGTCCCCATTTGAGCGATTTTTCCGTCTTTCATGACGACGACGGTATCGGACATCGAAAGAGCCTCTTCCTGATCGTGCGTAACATAGACAAAGGCAATGCCGAGATTCTGCTGAATCTGCTTGAGCTCGATCTGCATATCTTTGCGCAGTTTTAAATCGAGAGCGCCGAGAGGTTCGTCGAGAAGAAGAATTTTCGGATGATTAATCAAAGCACGGGCAATGGCCACACGCTGCTGCTGACCGCCCGAGAGTTTGGTGATATTCCGTTTTTCGAAACCCTTCAGGTCGACGAGCTTCAGCATCGCTTTCACCCGTTTACGGATTTCGTCTTTCGGAACTTTTTTGAGTTTCAGCCCGAAGGCCACATTGTCAAAAACATTCAGGTGCGGGAACAGCGCGTATTTCTGAAACACGGTATTTACCTGCCGCTTGTGCGGCGGAATGCCGGCCATGTCCTCACCGTTCAAAAATATCTTTCCGGCTGTCGGTTCTTCGAAACCGCCAATCGCACGTAACAGGGTCGTCTTTCCGCATCCGGAGGGACCCAAAATCGTCAAAAACTCGTTTGACTTTACGCTAAAGCTGACATCGTTAATGACACGATTGTCCCCGAAATCTTTCACGATTCCGGACAGCTTTAAAAGATATTTTTCTTTCAATTCCCGTACCTCCCCGTTCCGCTAAGGAACCTTTTGTGCCGTTTTTGAAAATCGCGCGTTTAAACGCATGAAAACTCCTCAATAATGACTTGTTAAGACTCAAGAATATACTCTATCGGCGAAAAAATCAAGCTGTTCTCCGAAGAATAAATCAAACTAAATATTTTATTTTGTAACTCTTTCCGGATGATTCTGGTTTTAAAGTAATCGGATGCCTGTCCGATTAAGGAGATGCTTATGAAAAAGATTTTATATCCTGCCGTGATGCTGACGCTGAGCGCCGCTCTTTTTGCACAGCCGGGACCGGAGGACAGACCTGCCGGACCGGGTAAACGACCGGAGCCTCCGCGCGCCGAACGTCCCAATCCGATGCGGGAGCGATGGGAAAATGCGGAAACGATTACACTGACAGGTTCCATCGAATACCTGTTTGAAGAAAAAGAGGGCGAACGTCCCGAAATCAAACAGGCCACAATCGAAAAAGACGGTATTCTTTACAAGATTCATTTCCCTGTCCGTAAACTGGCAGAGGAAGCCGTCCGGCCGGGAACGGAAATCACCGTTACCGGAAAATCGGTTCCTTCGGAATGGATGAACGATGATTCCGTTCTGGTTTTTGCCGAAAAAATCGAGGCGGAAGACAAAGTCCTCGAGGCTCCGAAGCCGCCGAAAAAAGGACCGAAACACTGCGCCGAACCGGGTAAACATCATCCGGAACCGGATCACCGCGCAGCTCCCGGCGAACGCCCGACCCCCAAAGAAAGACCCCGGCGCCGGTAAAGACGTCCGATCGAAACAGCTCCTTTCGGGAGCTGTTTTTTTATCGGCAGTTTCGAATTGACGGTATACTTTTTTCATTGTACAATAATGAAATGAAACATTTACTCTTATTTTCCGCTCTTTTCTTTTTGTCGGTATCTTCTCTTTTTGCCTCTCCGGTCATTCGGACCCCGCAGCCGTCCGGAGAACCCCGCATTAACGGTCCGTCCGTTATCGGCGTTACTCCCGGGAATTCTTTTCTATATAAAATTCCGGTATCCGGTGACAGCCCGATTCGAATCACCGTCACGAATCTTCCCGCCGGCGTGACTCTGAGAAACGGATTCGTTCTCGAAGGACGCATCGACCGGGCCGGCGACTATCCGGTAACGGTCACCGCGTCCAATGCTTACGCATCGGTTTCGCGAACCCTGACCGTTAAAGCCGGAAACGAAATCGCCCTGACACCGCCGATGGGCTGGAACAGCTGGTACAGTTTCAGCGAATCGGTCAGCGATGCCAAAATACGGGCCGTAGCCGATGCTTTTGTCAGCCGGAAACTGATTGACTACGGCTGGTCGTATGTCAACATTGACGACTGCTGGCAGGGCGAACGCCTGAAAGAAGCTCCGTACACTCTTACCGGTAACGAAAAATTTCCCGATATGAAAGCTCTCTGCGATTATGTTCACAGCAAAGGATTGAAAATCGGCATTTACCATTCTCCCTGGATCGGGACCTACGCCGGATTCCGCGGCGGCAGCTCCGACAGCGAAACGGGAACCGACCCCTCCTATGCGGAAATTCCCTCAAAACGGCTTCAGCCGGGGCAGATTTTCGGCCGCTACCCGGGGGTTCATGCCCGCAATGCCGATCGGGTCGGAAAGTATTGGCTTTTTGACGATGATTTAAAAACGATTGCCGATTGGGGATTCGATTACATCAAAGTCGACTGGCACCCGAACGACGTCCCGACGGCACAAAAAATGTACAACGGCGTCCGAAACAGCGGACGTGATATTGTCCTCAGTTTTTCCAACAAAGCCTTTCTGAAAGATATTCCCGAACTTTCGAAATATGCCAACCTGTGGCGTACCGGCGGCGATATCACAGATATGTGGATCTCTCTTTCCGCAATTTCCCGCGACCTTCCGAACTGGTTTCCGTTTACCCGTTCCGGAAAATACAGCGATCCCGATATGCTGCAGGTCGGGAATCTCGGCAAACCGAATACGCCGAGCGAAACGTTCCGTCCGACCGGCTTCAGCCGCGAAGAACAGTATTTTCAGATCAGCCTCTGGGTCATTGCCGCCGCTCCGCTGATTCTCAGTTGCGACGTCTCTTCCCTCGATGATTTTACGACAGGATTGCTGACCAATACCGAAGTTTTGGCCGTTCATCAAAGTTATCCGGTTCTTCCTCCCCGGCTTCGGAAACAGACTCTGACAACACAAATCATGACCCGGGAAACGGAAAAAGGAACCGCTGTCTGCGTCCTGAACTATTCGGCGCTGAAAAAGAAGGTGACAGTGCCGTTTCGGGAATGGGGCATCGGAACACAAGCCTCATCCGCGGATTCGACCGGAACGGCGGCTGTGCGCGATTTGTGGCGGCAGCAAAATCTGCCGGCCGACCGGATAACCGATGACGGATTTACGGTCGAAGTGGCGGGGCACAGCGGTGAGCTGTTTCTGATTAACTGAATGACCGCACAACGACGGCATTTCGAACCGGCGCCGTCCGCCGATCAGCGGACGGCGCAATGTTTGCGGAAGCCTGCCGGGTTCGGTTTTCAATCGGAAAAAAAAACGGCGCCGAAGCGCCGTTTTTTTTATCTTTTAATTTTCTTCATTTCCTTTAATACCAGTGCGGGAATTTCTTTCTCGGCCTTGACTTTAATATCACGAATAAATTCCGCTTCCGTCTTCAGACCGTCCGTATTCTTGTTGGCGGCATACCAGTCGGCATATTCGGGAGCATACGTTTTTAAATCTTCCATTGTTCCCTTGTCGAGACGGTACCAGATAACGGAATCATCCAATGAAAAGTCGAATTTAAACTTCGTCATTTTGGGTTTCTTTTTGGTGAAGTCGCTGAGCAGATACGCGTCTTTGACATCCAAATTAAAAATTCGGGTCGAAGTCACCATTTCCAGAACCGCTACCGTCTCTTTTTTGGCGGCGTCCAGCTGTCCGCCGTAAGCCTTGTAGGCTGCATAGAGCTGCGGGTTATCGGCCTGAAACGCGAGGTCGATTTCACTGTCGGTCATTCCTTTCTTTTTGGCTTTTTCCACCTCTTTCAGAACTTTTCCGACTTTAGCCGCCGTATCTTCCCATTCTTTTTCCTTAAAAACAGAACCGTCGGGAAGCACATATTTCGAAACCTCGAGTTTCTTTACCTTTTCTTTCGGTTCCGATGTTTTTCCTTCGACATTCATCAACACGACAACGGCCCCGACACTTCCCAAATCCTTGGCGGTTGCAAATTCTCTCATTTTTTCAACCGAAAAATAGTCTTTTATGTTTTTGACATTCTCAAAGTCGGGCAGATCGGCCTGAGTGAAATACTGACTGTACGGTCCGGCAGCCGATTTCAGTTCGCCTGTCAGTTGATTCACAAATTCCGCATCTTCGAACACGGTATTGAACCGATCGTCGATAACCAGAATTGTATTCATCATCACGGTTTTGATCATCGCATCGCATCTCGACCGGACATCCTTATATTCGGGATCCAAATCGATAATCCGCAGATAGTGAGGAATGGCTTCTTCCTTATCCGAGATTTTTTTGGCATTCTGCTCGATATCGAGAGCGGCCAGATAATGAACATCGAGAGAAAGACGGGTTGCTTCCTGAATTCTCGTGTCGATATCAATCCGGAAAGAGGGGCTGACGGGCGATGACGTTTTCGGAACAAGCGCCCCCACTTTTGCATAGGCCTCGTTGATTTTGGCGACCGTTTCGCTGTATTTTTTCATTTCGCGCAGATACATCAACGATTTATCGAAACGGCAGGTATCTTTTGTCTTTTTTTCGACGGCAACAATGGCCTTTGTCATTTTGTTATCGATATTCTCGACCAGTTTTAGATAGCTTTTGATTGCAAAAGCATTTGTCGGATTATTGGTCGCTTTGACTTCGGCCTTTTTTAAATCCCGGTCGAATTTTTCGAACATTTTGGCATCTTTTTTCTCGGGAGTCTCGACCGTTGCCGGATCAAAAGCAAAAAGCGAGCCGACCGATAAAAGAGCAATCATTAACATCAACATGATTCTTTTCATAAAAATACTCCTTAATTTAATTTATTCAAAACTCGTGAAGTTCGACACGAAAATCGAGCCAGGAATAGGGCGGAATCACAGGCGGAGCCCCCGCCGCACCGTATGCGATGTCGGGATGAAGAACAATCCTCCACTCCGCACCCGGTTTCATCATTTTTAAAGCTTCCTGCCAGCCGGGAATCACCTGCTCCACACGAAACTGCAACGGCATTCCCCGTTCGTAAGAGCTGTCAAAAACATTGTCGGTTCCGAGAATTCGTCCTTCGTAATCCACTTTGACAATATCACGCGAACCGGGAGATTTGTCGCCTTTTCCTTCGCGAATCACGATATAGCGCAACCCGCTCTCTGTTTTTTGGGCATCCGGATACAGACGTTCGGCTTCTTTTTCTCCTGCCTCGACAGCCGCACGGATTTTTTGCAACCCGGCTGCCGCTGCCGCCTCGACCTGTTCGCGAAAGGCTTCGTTTGATGCATCGAAAGCTTCGGCTGCTTTTCCGTTTCGGATAATCGTGACTTTTTCTATCACATCATTCGCTTTTATCTTCTCGACGACATCCATTCCGTCGACGACCCGCCCGAAAACGGTATGAATTCCGTCAAGGTGAGGCGTCGCACTCAGTGTGATAAAAAACTGACTTCCGTTTGTATTCGGACCGGCATTCGCCATCGACAAAACTCCGGGACCGTCATGACGCAGAGAGGGATCGATTTCGTCGGGGAAGCGGTATCCGGGACCGCCCGTACCGGTGCCGAGCGGACAGCCGCCCTGAATCACAAAACCGGGAACAACGCGGTGAAATTTCAGTCCGTCAAAATAGGGACGCCCGTTCCGCGGCTGATTTTCAATCAGACCTTCCGCCAATCCGACAAAATTGGCAACCGTCATCGGAACCTTCTCGAATTCCAGCTTTAATGTAATATCTCCTTTTTTTGTTCCGATAACTGCGTACAGCCCTTCTTCCGAAACCATTTTTCCCCCTTCACCGTTGCCCGATTAAATTGGATATGTTCAGCTTATACATTCCCTTAAAAATCATGGAAACCTTGACTTTGATTTTTAAATCTATCAGACTCATTGCTTCTTTTTGCGCGTCGGGATTATTTTTCAAATCTTCGATACTTGTTAAGCCGTATTTTTTCAAAATATCCTGAAACCGTTCATCATCTTTATACTGAGTCCAGTCGATTTTTCCCTGGTCATTCCTGGCCTGAATCGTAAATTTCAGCTGCCGTTTATTCAAACCTTTTGCCAAAAGAAAACTGACGGTATTCGAAGAGGCGTTGCCCTTGGCGGGAATCACATTCTTAAACAGAATTTCTTTTTCGGCCCCGGACACCAGAACCAGTTCGGCATCGGAATCCACTTCGGAGTTATTCGTTCCCTCGATTCGAATCAGAACTTCTTTAAAATCAATATCATCAAACGGGATTCCCGCATCGGCCGGGATGGAAATGTCCATTGTTTCGTATCCGCCCGTAGCGCTCATACTCGGCAGCTCGACCGGCTCGGAGACATACTCGAATGCGAACGGAAAGGTACATCCGCATAAAACGAAAAGATAAATCAGAATCGCTTTTTTCATATTATAATGATACAACAAAAGATGTGAATTGGCAATAATAACTTTCATTTTTTGATTCTTTTCACTATAATATATATTCGGGAGGATTGGGGGAATGGCAAAAGAAAAAACGGTTTATATCTGTTCCGAATGCGGACATAAAGAGTCGAAATGGGCCGGACGCTGCGTAGCCTGCGGCTCGTGGAATACTTTTACGGAAGAAAGCATCAAAACAAAGCTGAAATTTTCTTCATCCGAAAGAAACAGTGAGCCGGTTGCCCTTTCCCGCGTAACTGCGGAAGAAAAAGGCCGCATCGACTGCGGGTCGGAAGAGATGAACCACGTTCTGGGGGGCGGACTGACAGCCGATTCATCGGTTCTGCTCGGCGGCCGTCCCGGTATCGGAAAATCGACGCTCCTTTTGCAGACGGCAGCCGCCGCGAAGGTCTCTTCGATTCTGTATGTCTCGGGTGAAGAATCGGCCTCGCAAATCAAATCAAGAGCGGATCGCCTCGGCATCAATCCTCAGAGAATCACTCTTTTCATCGAGACCGATTTGGAAAAAATCAGTTCCGCCGTCCGTTCCGTCAAGCCCGAACTGCTGATTGTCGATTCGATACAGACGGTGGTTTGCAAAGAGGCCGGTATCATCCCCGGAACAGTCAATCAGCTCAAGTTCTCCGCCTGCGAACTGGTTTCCGTCTGCAAGGAAATCGGAGCGGCTCTTTTTCTGACGGCTCATGTCACTAAAGAAGGCGTCATTGCCGGCCCCAAACTGTTGGAGCATCTGGTCGACACCGTTCTCTACTTCGAAGACGGAGCCGATGTTTTGCGGATTCTGCGTGCCGAAAAAAACAGATTCGGTGCTGTCGATGAATTGGGTCTTTTTACAATGGAAGAAAACGGTTTAAAAGAGGTCGAAAATCCTTCCTGTCTGTTTACCGTTTCCCGTGAAGGCGCCCTGCCGGCCGGAGTCGCCTGCGCCATGATTATGGAAGGATCGCGGATGCTGCCGATTGAAATTCAGGCGCTTGTTACGCCGGCGCAAAGCTCGCTCAGCCGCGTTTTTTCCGATAAAATCGACGGGAAACGGGTTTCCCGGATTGCCGCCGTTTTGGAAAAACATGCGGGGATGAAGTTTTCCGACCGCGATTTGTATGTTAATGTTGCCGGCGGTATGCGGCTGAACGAACCGGCAGCCGATTTGGCTCTGGCTGTGGCGCTTCACTCTTCGCGTACCGGCATCCCGGTGCCGCGTTCGGTCATTCTGGCCGGCGAACTGAGTCTGGCCGGAGAGGTCAGGCCCGTCCGCTTTGCGGAAAAGCGGGAAAAAGCGGCGCTTAAAGCCGGCTACGGCCGTTTTATCGGACCGCGCAGGCCGGATCAGCCCGCCTCTTCGAAAAACAGCCCGAACACTGTTTCCGATATAGGCGACTGTATCCGTAAAATTTTCCGGGCACCAGACGAAAACGGGAGTCCGAAATGACACCGAAAGAGGCTGTCCGAACTTTTCCGCACCGGCCCGGCGTTTACCTGATGAAAAACGACGAAGGGACCGTTATCTATGTCGGAAAAGCAAAAGATCTCAGAAAAAGAGTTTCCTCTTATTTTCTTTCCGGGAGAGATGTCAAAACATCGGCTTTGGTTAAACACATAGCCTCAATCGATTTTATCGTCACTATCTCGGAAGGAGATGCTCTTCTGCTCGAAAACAACCTGATTAAAAAATATATGCCGAAATACAATATTTCGCTTAAAGACGGAAAATCGTATCCTCTGATTCGGGTGACCAACGAGCCTTTTCCCAAAGTCTTTAAAACCCGCAACCGTATCAGCGACGGCTCTCTCTATTTCGGTCCCTACCCTTCCGCCGGTCTGGTTGATATTTATCTGCAAATGGTCAAAGAACTCTTTCCGCTGCGCCGATGTACGGGAAAGTTAAAAAAAAGGAATTATCCGTGTCTCTATTCCCACATCGGCCTTTGCAAAGCTCCGTGTGTCGGAAAAATAACGGAGAAGGAATATGCCGTTTATGTCGACCGCGTCAAAGAAATTTTAATCGGTGATGCCGATTCGACGGCCGGGTTTCTGAAATCACGCATGGAAGAGGCCTCCCGCAACTGGGAATTCGAAACAGCGGCCCGTTACCGCAATTTTCTGACTTCGATCGCTGCCGTTACGGAAAACAGAGAAGTGATGGATTACGATCCGACGGCACGCGATTATTTCGCCTGCGCCTCCGAAAACGGAGCGACCGTCTTTTGTGTCCTTCAAATCCGCGACGGCAAGCTGTCGGGAAAAGAGCTTTTCCGGTTCCGTCATATTGTCGATGAAGAAGAGGCTCTGGGACAGTTTTTTCTTCAGTTTTACGGTGAAACGCGGCTGCCGCCGGCCGAGATTTATACCGGGATAACTGTCGACACGCTTCCCGTTACCGAAGCGCTGGCCGAAAAATGCGGCTGCAAAACCCGGATGCTCTCTCCCTCGACCGACAGGGATATCAGGCTGACGAAAATGGCCAAACAGAACTGTCTTGTCGATCTTGACAGACAGCGCAGCGGCGAAGCGGCGGCGGAAGGACTGAAAGCTCTCAAAGAAATTTTTGCTCTTCCGAAGGAACCGCAGCGTATCGAAGGTTTCGATATCGCCCACCTCCACGGAAAATATACAACCGCCTCGCTTGTTTCTTTTCTCGACGGACGTCCCGACAAAAAGAACTACCGTCATTTCAATATTAAGACGCTGCACGGGAAAATCGATGATTTCGAGTCGATGAGGGAAGCTACGGCCCGCCGCTACATGGATCTTGTCAACAACAATCTTCCGCTTCCCGACTTGATTCTGATTGACGGAGGATTGGGGCAGATTAATGCCGTATACGAAATTCTGCAATCTTTGGGAATCGAAAACCGGGTTGCTCTGTTAAGTCTGGCCAAGCGCGACGAAGAGATATACCGGCCGCACTGTTCCCGTCCGGTCTGTCTGCCGAAAGGCGACCCGGCACTTCGGGTTCTCCAAAATGTCAGAGACGAAGCGCACCGGTTTGCAACCTCTTTTAATCAGGAACTTCGCAGGAAGGGAACAGGTCTGTAACCGAGCCTTTGCCTATTGTCAGCCGGTAAATCAGCATATCGGCAAGGATATCGCCGGAAAAGAGAGCTCCGCTTTTCAGCAGAGAGTCTGTACGGTTCAGCAGTATCAGACAGTTTTCGGTCTCCTTACGGGGAAAAACTTTAAGCGCATCGGTATAAAGCTTCCGATTCCGTTTGCCGCGGATATTCTCCCGGTCGCAGGCAGAATCGATACTTTCCCCCTCCTCCGTCAGCAGGTGTATTTTCAGAAGCCGCCGAAACTGCCATGCCAGACCGGCTGTCAGCGAAATCGGATTGGCCTGCCCCGATTGCAGAATCTTCCTCGTCGCCTCGACAGCCGAATCAAAACGCTGTTCCGCTATTTTTTCGAAAAGTGTAAAGACATTCTCTTCCTTACTGTGGTAAATAAACTTTTCCCAATCTTCGACGGTAATCTCGCTTCCGCTTCCTTTAAAATCGGCCAGACGGGAACAGACGGACCGCAACTCTTCCGTATCGTTGGCAACCGTTTCGAGCAACCCGGAAACCGCATCGGGTGTTATTTTCATTTTTCGGGCCAGAAAAAACGAAAGAATCCACGACCGTTTATCGGATTCGAACAGCTCCCAAAAAACAACCGTCTCTTCCTTTCCGAAGGCCGCGGCAACCGATTTGTCGATTTTCGAGAGAGATGTTTCGTCGCTGCAGAGAAAAAGCAGATTGGTTTCGGAAGGATTCTTCAGATAGCGGGCGGTCTCCTTTGCCGCTTTTCCTTTTAACTGTTCGGCATCGGCGACCGTCAGAATCTGCAAATCCCCGAAAAGAGAAGGATTGAGAAGGGTTCCCAGATAATTTTCCGTTTCATCCTGCCCGATATAAAACCGGTAGGTCTGAAACGGAAGCCCTGCCTGTTTAACAAATGAAGCACTTTTTTTTTCGATAAACTCCTTTTTTTTGCCGTGTTCCGGCCCCAGCAAAAGGTAGGCAGGCATAAATCCGTCTCCTTATTTTGATTTTTCCCCAGTATGCACCGAAAAACGTTTTCTGTCCAGACTCTTTTTCTCGAATGCGAGGATTCTCATCGAATTCAATACGGTCAGGAGTGCAACACCGACATCGGCGAAAACTGCGGCCCACATCGATCCGTATCCGGCAACGGCAGCAATCCCGACCGCCGCCTTGACGCCGAGCGAAAAAACAATATTTTCGGTAATCACGGTTCCTGTTTTTTTCGCCAGTCGGACGGCAAACGGCAGCCGCGATATATCGTCACTCATCAGAACCGCATCGGCAGCTTCTATAGCCGCATCGGAGCCGATACCGCCCATTGCCGTACCGACATCGGCACGCGCCAGAACGGGCGCATCGTTGATTCCGTCGCCGACAAAAAGAGTTGTTCCTCCCGTTCCGTTACCGGTCAGTTCTTCGAAACAGTCGACTTTATCCCCGGGGAGAAGCTCCGCACGGAAACCGTCCAGCCCCAACGATTCGGCAACCTCTTTCGCCGCACCGTTTCTGTCTCCGGTCAGCATAAAAATCCGCCCGACGCCGGCTTTTCTTAATGCATCGACAGCCGACGCCGCCTCCGGTCTTACGGCGTCAAACAGCTCCAGAAAACCGAGGAAGCCTGTTTCGTCGCCGATACAGACAGCGGTTCCCGAAACAGCCGGCTCCGGAACCTCTATCCCGTTTGCCTCCAAAAGAGACCGGGTTCCCGCATAGAGCGCCCGACTGCCGCTGCGCAGCGTAATGCCGAAACCGGCCTTTTCGCTGCACTCGATTTCTTCTTTATCGACGCCGAAATAATTTTCGGGAGAATCCGATTTGTCCCCGGCCGCTTCGCGGATGCAGATTGCCAGCGGATGGCCAGAAAAACTTTCGGCGACCGCGGCCGCACGAAGCAGCTGCTCTTCGGAAACGTCTGCGGCAGGACAGAGACGGCGGATACGGAAACGGCCCCCTGTCAGAGTCCCCGTCTTGTCGAACACAACCGTCCGAACGCGTTTGAAGGCCTCCAGCACCCGACTGCCTTTGAGCAGAATACCGCCTTTGGAGGCCCGTCCGATTCCCGCAAAATAACCGAGAGGCACCGAAATAACCAATGCACACGGACACGAAATCACAAGAAAAATCAGAGCTCTGTAAATCCAGACGGAAAAAGGAGCTCCCATCAGAAGAACCGGAACAGCAACGGTCAGAACGGCAGCCAGAACGACCAAAGGTGTATAAATCCGGGCAAATTTCGTAATCATCTTTTCCGTCCGGGCTTTTCTCGATGCGGCATTTTCTGTCAGTTCCAGAATCCGGGCCGCCGTCGATTCGCTCATCCGCTTCGTTACCCGAATCCGGAGAACGCCGCTGCCGTTGACGAACCCGGATAACACTTCCGCTCCCGGACCGGCAAATCGGGGCATCGATTCTCCCGTCAGCGATGAGGTGTCGAGACTGCTCTCCCCGGAAAGAATGACGCCGTCCAGAGGAATCTGTTCGCCCGGCTGTACGACAATCGTCTCTCCCGGCTCGATACTTTCGGGCGGCACCGATTCCGTCCGGCCTCCCTCCGATTCGCGTCTGGCAAAATCGGGCCGCAAATCCATCAGTGCGGTAATCGACCGGCGGGATCGTTCGACAGCTTTATCCTGAAAGAATTCGCCGATTCGATAAAACAGAACAACCGCAACGGCTTCCGTTGCCTCGCCGACCGCAAAGGCTCCCGCCGAAGCAATCAGCATCAGAAAATTCTCGTCGAAAAGTGTTCCTTTCAGGAGATTTCTCACCGAATGGGAAAAAACCGGCAGACCGATCAGAATATAAGCAATCATACTCAGACAAAAGAAGAGCAGAGGACTTACCGTAACAAACCGCATTCCGAGGGAAACAAGGAACAGAACAATTCCGACAAAAAGCAACCCCTCGGAAACGGTTACCCGTTTTGTCGAGTTGACAGCCGTTGATTCGGCGAAAGATTTCACCCGGAATTTCGGATATTTTCTGCCGACAGTCGTCAAAGCCTTTCCGATACTCTCCCTGTCTCTTCCTTCGATGATAATTTTTTCTCTCATCAGATCCATTTCGACTCTTTCGATTCCGTCCTGCTTTTTTATCTCGTTCTCAATCGACAGGGCGCAATTCGGACAGTCAATCCCGGAAAAAGTTTCACAATATTTCATTTCCCGCTCCTCAGTGTCGAATATGATCCAGACCTGTGTTAAAGATATGATGAATATGTTCATCATCGAGAGTGTACATTGTTTTTCTGAACTCTTTGTACGATTTGACCAGACGGGCAGCTTTCAGCTTCCGCAGCTGATGAACGACGGCTGTCCTGGAAATACCGAGCGACATCTCCATATCCGTGGCACAGAGCGGCGCTTTGTCCAGTGCACTTAAAATCTTGATTCGGGTACTGTCGGCAAAAAGAGAAAAGAAATCGGCCAATTCTTCCAGCTCTTCTTCTTTCGCACGATCGAAACTGTTTTCGAATTTCATTGACGGCTCCTTTTATAGTGAATGTGTGCTCACATGTTCACTATAACAAAAACAGCCTTTTCTGTCTATAAATTTTAAAAAAAAGGTTCCGGTTTTTCCGGAACCTGCTCTGACTACTCTTTTTTACCGTAGACATCCGCCCCGTTAAAAGCCTCCATCTTTGCCGACTTGATTTTTCTGAACGGTGCGGTCAGATTGACCAATATCCACTCCATACTGAACTTAAATCGGAAACGGCTCCAGATTCGCAACACCAAAAACCAGAGCCCGACTATCACAATAAGATAAAGAATCCAAAGCGGCCAGAAATGCATAAAGGTATCGACCCCTTCGACTTCGATTCTCGGCTCCACCCAAAACGGAGATTCTTTAAGAAAAGAGGCAGCCGGAATCATGTGAAAAAGTTTGGCGACCAGAGAAAAGACCATGCTTTCCCAAAAGAAGACCGTCAGCGAAACCGTTCCGAAACGGGATATCGGTGCAATCTTTCCGGCAAGCCGAACCTTATCCGAATCGGAACAATAATCGAGCTTCTTTACAAAAAACGGAAAGAAAAAAAGACAAATCGACATCCCCAGCATCAGCAGTTCGGGCGGCAATACGTGAAAATTAAAAACGGCATTTTTAAAATCCCCGGAAACGAGCGAAGGCCGTGGATCCGTTGCCGGGTCCTTTGCGGGCGTATTCAAAGCAAGCCAGTCGACAACGCCTGTCCGGTCCAGAAAATCGTACACGGGATTTTCTTTTGCAAAACAGAGAAACGCTTTAAATCCGACAAAAAAGAAAAGACAGGCTATCATAACCAACCCGAGTCGTCTTGTTCGACTTTTCAGAACCTTATATTCGGGAGCAGTATACAAAAATAACGCGAACCATGTTCCGAAAATCGCAAACGGAGCCGTTGTTGTAATCGGATGAATTTTCGCGGCAAAAAACGAAACGGGAATGGCAAGCAGTTTCAGCGGCCCTTCGCTGAAATAAAAAAAGTTCAGCAGCTTCCAAAACGCACCCCATACCACCGGAGCTGCAAAAACCCAGACAAATCCGACAACACACAAACGAAACATTTTCTGTTCGATTGTACTTTTGGAATTTTTCCGAAAAAGAATAAGCGACAGTATGACAAAGAAAAATCCGGCCATCGAAATCATCGCCATGGCATCCATCAGCAACAGATTTTCAAATCTGGGCAAAATCAGCTTCCCCTGTGTGATGGATGCCGGGATAACCGCATCGATCATAACCCCGTCGGAAAACATTGATGTATTCGAGTGATTGAATAACACCGGAAATATAAAATGAAGTACCAGAAGAGCAATACTGGTTACCAGTACCGGCTGAACGGCCGCCTTCAGAGAATGCCCACGGCCGAGTCTCCTTTGAAGAATCATTCCGTTTGTCATCGAACTGATAAAAACAAAAAGTCCTGCCATAGGTGCGAACAGTACAAACGGCGCAAAAAGAAGCAGGAGCGGTGGCGGAATAATATTTAATGCAATATCAATCGACGAAAAGACCCCGAAAATTAATGCATGCACCAGTACAACACCGAAAATCGCAATCCCGCGAAACAAATCGAGAGAAAGAATTCTTCCTGTTCTGAAATCCGTACTCATAACTTCCCCTATATACTATAAAGTATACGTTTTCTGCGAAAAATATCAACCGTAAACTATCCCGTACAATTTTAACGAAAAATTTTATTTACTCTGCTGGCAATAAAATTCTTTTATCGACCGGAAGAGACTTGACACAAACAATCATTTCTTTTATTATTGTTTCAGACTTGTTTTGCGGCTGTGGTGAAATTGGCAGACACGCTAGATTCAGGTTCTAGTGAGGCGACTCATGCTGGTTCAAGTCCAGTCAGCCGCAAACCCTCCTGTTTTCGGGAGGGTTTTTTTATTGCCATTCGAGACAAAAAAAGAGCCCCTCGAAAGAGGGGCCGGTTTTTTGATTCCGCTGTCTCAGTTTCGGGAAATAAAGAATTCGAAACTGTCGGATTTGTCTTTAATAATATACTGTTTTTCGGGCAGCGGACCGCAGGACGCATTTCCCAATCCGCGAACCTGATGATCCAGGTTAATCACGACAAAGTCGGCTTTCTCCAGGAAGGCCCAATATTTATTTTCCCACAATTCTTTTGCGGTATAATTCAGGGCTTTAAAGGAAAGACCTTCGGGAGAAGTCAGTACAAATCCGTCGCCGCGTTTATCTGTCAGCTCGGCAAATTTCACATCGCAGCGGTTTCCGCAGTCCTGCGGTTTGCCGTACGGAACGAAGAATTCGTCGACAGTCGCTTCATACAAACCGATGAAAGAGCCTGTCTTTCTGTCGGGATAATTTTCCATCGGTCCGCGGCCGAAATAGGTGACATTTTGCAAATCTTTGCTGACGTTCATGGTCATGCCGATTCGGGGAAGATCCGGCAGCAGATTTTTTCCGTCATATTCAACCTCGCAACGGATGCGACCGTCACCGGTGACGGTCCATTTCATTTCGACGTCAAACCCGACACCGCGTTTGGCGGTTTTCCGTGTCACTTTGGAGACAACCTCCACTCTGTCGGCATCTTTTTTCTCATACCCGATCCGATCGACTTCCGTAACGATATCTCCGTATCCCTGTGATTCGAATGTTCGGTAAATACCGGGCAAAACGCCTCCGATTTCGTTATCTACCGGTGCGCGATAAAAATCAAGCTGAGGTCCGTTCCCTTCTCCGGAAATAACGGTCCGGTCGCCGTATCTCAGCAGAGAAATGGTTCCCGTATTTTTGCTGAAAGTGACTTCGAACGAGGCATCCTCGGCAGCCACGCGAATCAGATTGGAAAAATCTTCCGTTATCAAAGCGGAGCCTTTCCCGGCAGGAGCTTCTTTAAATTCCGAACCCCAATCCAGCAAAAACTGTTCCGCAGCGACAACGTAACCGGCCGGAGCCCATTTTTCGCGGTTTTTGAGAGCGACCGTCACTGTCAGATAGTAATCGGCACCGTTAACCGCTTTTTTCCGTACGGAACTCAAATCGATTTTTGTTTCCGTTGTTTCGTTCGGTTCCAGTGAATCGATATCGATACGGCCGCTGCCGATCCGCTTCCCGTTTTCGGTCACCTCATAACGGACATCGAAGCTGTTCAAATTCAATGTCTGATACTTGTTGGTAATTTTAATTTCTCCGTCTTCGGCATCATCATCCTCAAAAAAGACATACTGATGAACTTTCTTGACTTCGGTCAGTTTTCCTGTCACCTGGCGGGTCGGAAGAATCAGTCCGTTCATACAGAATTGTCTCATGTTGGGCTGATCGCCGAAAGAACCTCCGTAAGCAAAAAAGGTTCCTTCCTCTTTAAAGGGTGCCGGTTTTCCGAGCCCGTTCTCCTGCATTTCCGCACGGATACTCTGATCAACCCAGTCCCAAATACATCCTCCGAGAAAATTATCGTGGCGGTAAATCACATCCCAGAACTCTTTCATATTGCCGCATGCATTACCCATGGCATGCAGATATTCCGATAAGAACTGCGGTTTTTTTCTGTTCTTGGCGATTTTTTTAACATCGGATACTCCCGGGTAAAAATAACCGTCGATATCGGCAACCGAATTCTGGACCTGATAATGGAAAGGTCTCGACGAATCGATGGCTTTCATCGCCTCTTTCATTGCCGAAAAGTTCGGTCCGACACCGGCTTCGTTACCGAGCGACCAGAAAATAATCGACGGATGGTTCTTATCCCGATTCACCATGTTGACGCCGCGATCGACAAACGCCGGTTCCCAGCTCTTATACAAAGCCGGCGAATTGGGCCAGTACATCAGCCAGTGCGTCTCGACGTTGGCTTCATCCATAACGTAAATACCGTATTCGTCACAAAGCTGATACCAAATCGGCTGATTCGGATAATGGGATGTCCGAACGGTATTGATATTGTGCTGTTTCATCAGGATGATTTCCTGAATCATATCTTCTTTCGTTAAGGACCGGCCTTTATCGGGGTGTGTTTCGTGACGGTTGACTCCTTTTGTTTTGAAAGTTTTTCCGTTCAGATACATCACTCCGTCTTTGATTTCCAGTTTTCGGAATCCCGGTTTGAATTCCACGACCTGTTTGCGGGATCCGTTCTCGACTTCAATCAGAAGATCATACAAATTCGGAACTTCGCAATCCCACAATGCGGGCCTGTCGACATCGAAGGAAATCGTTTCCGTGACCGTTTTTCCCGCCGCCAGAACAATGCTCTTGGACGTACTGTAAACATCATCGCGGTTACGTGACAAAGCAACCGAAACGGTCGCCGTCTGTTCCGCGTCGGAAGCATTGGAAAGTGTCAGATCCAGATCCACTTTGGCCGTTTTCAGATCGGTACTTAAATCCGTTTTAAAGAAATAATCGGCCAGATGCATTACCGGACGGGTATAAACATATACATCGCGGAAAATACCGCTTAAACGCCAGAAATCCTGGTCCTCGAGGTAACTGCCGTCACTCCATCTGTACACTTCGACAGCCACCGTATTGATTCCCGGTTTCACATACTGTGTAATGTCAAATTCGGCTGGAAGGAAACTGTCCTGACTGTAACCGACCTTTTCTCCGTTCACCCAAACATACATCGCACTTTCGACTCCGGCGAAATGGAGTGTAATTTTACTGCCGTTCCAGGAAGCGGGAATCTCGAAAGTCCGTTTATACGATCCGACAGGATTCGGATACTCATTGGACGTATAGTCTTTCGGTTGGGAACCCATAATTTTCGGCCAACGGACACGGAACGGGAAAATAAAATTGGTGTAAATCGGCTTGTCGTATCCCGAAAGCTGCCAGCTGGAAGGAACCTTAATTTTATCCCACGAAGATGTATCGTAATCGTTCCGGTAAAAGTCAACCGGTCTTTCCGAAGGCTGTTTCACCCAATGGAAGTCCCATTCGCCGTTCAAAAGAATCAGCTCGTCGGAATTTTCCGGTTCGTAAAAGAAAGTCGCATGCGACGGTTCTTTGTTAATCCCGAAAATTTCGTGATTTTCCCATTCCGGGGCTTTCGCAAACAGCACTCCGGCCGTAAGCAGAAACATCAGTCCCGCAATCACTCTTTTTGTTCTCATAAACATTCTCCTCTGTTATACTTAATTTAAATCCAGTACGGATTTTATTTGATAACTGTTTTTTCTCCAGTTTCTGTTTACTTTTACCCGCAAATCGAGAGTAATGTTTTGGGGAAAAACCGACTTCAGTTCGCGTTTGGCGGCCTTCCGGATAGCTCCCAATTTTTCCCCGTTCTTGCCGATAACCATTCCCTTTTGGGATTCTCTCTCGACACAGATAAAGGCTCTGATCCAGAGATCGTTATCGGACGGACATTCCAAATCGGCGACCTCCACATAAATCGAATGCGGTAATTCGTCGGACAATCGGTTCATTGCCTTTTCGCGTATAATCTCGGCAATCCGGAATTCCGGTGTCTGGTCCGTATAGTAGTCCTCCGGATAAAGCGGAAACCCCTCTTCCAGACCGGCAAACAGCAGCACAAACAGCTCTTCCAATCCCTGTTTTTTTAAAGCGGAAACGGGAGTCCCCGAAATTTCGCTCCAGAAACGGGAGAGAAACTGTCTGTATTTCGCAACAGCCGATTCCGTTTCCTTATCGGACAAATCCGCTTTATTAAAGGCAATTACGGGAGAGATTCCCGATTGCGCCAGAAGAGCGGCCAGAGCGGCCTCCTCATTGCCCGGCTCGCGGGTCAAATCGACCGTATACAAAACGGTATCCGGCTCTTCTTTGAGAGCGGCCGAAACCATTTCATTTAAATTACGGTTAAACTCTTTTTCCGAGATATGAAAACCGGGCGTGTCGAGAAAAACGATTTGACCCTCCTCTCTGTTGACAATTCCGCGCACGGCCCGTCTCGTCGTTTGAGGAACCGATGAGACAATGGAAATTTTATGCCCGCACAATGCATTTACCAGCGTCGACTTTCCGGAAGAAGGTCTTCCGACAACAACCGCAAAACCGCTTTTCATTTGCCCGGACTCAGTTATTTAAAATAATAATTTCGACACGTCTGTTCTTCGCCATACCTTCGGGAGTCCGATTGTCTCCTTCGGGATGGGGCTGTTTGGCCCCCATCGGCACCAGCGTCACGTTCTGCATTTCGGAAAAGGCATTTTTACCCGTCAGATAATCGAACACTGCCGAAGCCCTCTGTTCCGACAGAAGATACCGTCCTTCTTCCGTCCCAGCCATCGCCGTATGTCCGACAATCGTAATATCACGATCCCGGAATTTTTTCAACTGCCCGGCGACCGCATCGAGGCGGGATTGTTCTTCAGGCAATAAAACAGAAGATTCGGCCGTAAAACGGATATTCTCCAGTGTAATATGAATACCCTCTTCCGTTTTGTCGACCTTTGTCAGTTCGTCTTCCAACGCGTTTTTAACGGAAGCAAATTCATCCTCCGTCAGAATTCTGGTTTGCGTCGTCTTGGAATGGGCCTCGCCCCTATACTCGAGAATCTGTCCGTCGGACATCTCGAAAACAATACTGAAAGTTTCGTCGCTGCCGGCAGGCAGACCCCATTCGCCACTCCAATAAACGGTTCTCTTCGAAAATCCGGTCACTTTAACGGGGTAGGCATTGTATATACTTTTCATCGCCTCCGGTTTGTGATAAATATTATATCTGACGGAAATGGCATAACAGTCCTGCCCGTTGAATTTCTTCATTCCCAGCAGTTCGTTTTCCACGGACACCGGAAAAACAAGCGGTTCGTCAATCCCGAAATAATCTTTTAAATCGTGGCTCTCGAAAGCCCTGTTATACCATTTTTCTCCGATTTTCAAAGGTTCCTTCTTATCGGGAAAAACGGGAATATTTCTCAGGACGGGAAAAGCGGAATCGGAAACCATCTCGATATTGCCTCGGGCATCCCGATAGTAATCGTATTCGCGCACCGAATCGAGAACAAAGCCGTGAATCTCGCCGAAAACGGCTTTATACACGGAGTCGGAAACCGACGATCGGACAAGAGCCCGGCCTTCTTCGGCATCAAGGACAAGCGATGCCGTTTTCTCATTGATGGTCGCCGAATGAGAAAATTCTCCGTTAAGGTAGACGCTCTCGTTGATGGTTTTTACTTCTTTGTATTGTCTCCGTTCATCCAAACGGAAAGCCGGTTCCTGAGCAAAAGTATTAACGGTAAAAACCGCCAACATGACCGATAAAAATAAATTTCTCATAATTTATTTTATAACAGAACGGATAAGTTGTCAAATTTTTTTCTTTTTTGCAAAAAGATTCCCCCGCCGAACGGGAATACAATTGCATAAATCGGAAAAAAAGGATAAAAAAAGGCATGGACGAAAAAACCAGACTGCTTGAAGAAATCACAAAAAGAGCTGCCGCTGTCGCGGAATCGATAAGAAACTGTAACGATCCCGATTTTCTTGTGAAAGCGGCCAAACTTGTCAGAAAACAGATCCCTTACCGCTACCGACGGTATGCGGCTGCATGGTTTCTGATTACGGAATGCACGCGCCCCTCTTCCGCCAAAAAGACGGAAAACAAACCCGCGAAAAAACCGGTCCGGGTTACCGACGGCTTTGTCAATCTGTTTGTCAACGCCGGAAAACGGAATAAAGTCAACGCTGCCGAGTTAAGCCGTCATTTCGGTAAAATTTTGGATATCCCCCTGACAAAAATTGCAACGGTTAAGATCTTTCCTGCCTATTCGTTTATCGAAATCGAGACCGATGAAGCCGACCGCGCGGTTAAAGAAGTTTCCGGGACATCTCTTAACGGCAAAAAAATTACCGTTTCCTACAGTATAAAAAAATAAAGCATCAGCATAAAGAAAATAAAGTTGATGCCGACGGCACCGACAGCGGAGGCTATGGCGGAAATTTCGTAGAACCATAATTTCCGCCAGTAATTGACCGCATTCGGTTTCTCGCCGTCTCTGCTGAAATAATGAAAATAATAATCGTGTCTCAGCAGAAACACTTTATATTTAATATTGTAAGAAAGCAGAAGCAGAAGGCATCCCGGCGGAACAAAAATCAGAACCGGTACCGATGCTGTCAGCAAATACATAAAAAACAAAAAAGAAAAACCGGAGAGCCGGTATTCGAACACCGACAGCAGACACATCAGAAGCGAACCGAGAACCAGAATCGACAGCGACGGAGACTGAAAATAGGTGTACCGGTTCTTTGCCTGGACAACCAGCTCCCGATCGAGCCCTTCGCTGTCTCCCTCGTAAAGAACCACCAGCGAATCTTTATCCCCGGCATCGAAACAACGGACACCTCCTTCCTCCGTTATGCGGCCGAACAGAAACAATCTCGCTCCGGAAGCCAGATTATTCAGCTTTTTCCATTTCTCGATTCTCATAGAGCCGGGAATTTTTCCTCCCCAGAATCCCCTTTGGGCTTTATTGACTTTTTCCGGCAGTGAAATAATTTTCCCCTGTCCCATTTTGACTCGGACCAGAGAATTGTCTGCGCGAACCCAAATTTCGTTGTCATCCTTAAACCCGTCGAATGTACCGTAACAGCGGTAAAATTCCCCTTTTTTGGAATCGGCGGAAAGAAATCCGGCAACGGCAGACCGGACAACGGCATGACGTATTTTACGGTATTCTATCAGCGAGTGCAAAGAAAAAACCGCCGGCAAAAGCGCAAAAAACAGAAGCGCGATGATAACGGCAAAAGGAACCAGCATCATAATTATTTCGTTCCGTCTTTTTTCTCCATTGCCGTTTTGCAGTCCATGCAGACCGTCGCATACGGAATGGCTCTTAAACGATCCTGCGAAATTTTATTTCCGCACCGGATACAGATTCCGTAATGATTCGATTTTATTTTGGCGATTGCATTTCTGACCTGGGCCAGTTTCTGAAGCTCCCGACGGACAACCACGTCCAACACCTTACTGTCCATATCTCCGGCAGCCTGGTCTACATTATCTTTCGGGACTGTGTCATTAATGAGACCTTCAAAAGATTCGTTCTCGGAGAGCAGATTTTTAATGATTTCCTCTTCCTGCGCACAGAGGAGTTGTTCCATTTCATTAATAAATTGTTCTTCCATGAAAACCTCTCTTAAAAATTGATATAACACAATAAACGAAATCAACAAATTTGACAACCCGTTGACATTTAATTTTTATTTCCGTAGTATATTCTATCTCTTTATAAAATTAAAGAAAGGAGTTATCGTGGCTAAAGAAGACCCTATCGAAATCGAGGGAAAAGTAAAAGAATCATTGCCGAATACGATGTTTAAAGTCGAACTTTCCGACAATTCGGGACACACCATCCTTGCCCACCTGTCGGGAAAGATGAGAAAGAATTTCATCAAGATCGTCCCCGGCGATAAAGTAAAAGTAGCTTTATCTCCCTACGATCTGACCCGCGGCCGGATTATCTACCGGGAACGATAACTTAATATTCTTTTCTGAGTTTTGTTTTTTCAATCCACCCCGTGATTCCCAGATTGTTTCTGACGAGGCAGAACTGTTCCGTTTCTCCTATGACAGACAGTGCGGTGCCTTCGGCCAACGTCATGACACCTGCGGCATTCGGGTCGGATATCTTTAAGAGGGAGGCCGGTTCCGTCAGAATGATATTTTTTTCATACCGGTCGTAGCCGTAAAGAGTCAGAAAAAAAAGCGATAACCCGATCTCCAGAAAACAGGCAACAGCCAGAACCGCCGGCAACCGGTGTTTCGTAACGACGGAAAGAAAAACGAACAAAGCAAACAGATTAAACCCGATTCCCAAAAAGAGAAAAACGACAAATCCGGAAACTTTTACGACCGGCCGCATCGAGTAACGGAGCCCGTATTCGGTTTCCAGTTTTTCATAAAATTTCCGGTATTCGGAATTCATCGGGCTCAGAGAAATCGCTTTTCTGATGTAATAAACCGCATCCGCCTGTTTTCCCAGTGCGGCGGAAGCCGCCGCCAGGTTAAAAGAAAGGCGGGCGTTACGGTTATCGCCGACAGTTTCCTCCCACCGTCCCCAAAGGGAGAGAGCCTCTTCGTATTTTCCCGAAACGAAGGCCTCCTGCGCCGCATCCGCAAAAGAGTCTGCATCGACAGGCTGCTCCGGCCCCGATATGTGCCGCGCGGCGAATTCCGCAGCGGATTCCGCCGCTACCGAACCGGAGTCCGGCACCGTCTGAGATGTAAACAAAAACAGAAGCAAAACGGCTCCTGCGGCTGCCGCCGCTTTTTTTCTCCTTTTTTTGCGGACAACCGGCACGACAGGCAACAGCAGCAGCAAAAGCAGGCCGGGAAGAAAAATCAGCCACGACCAGAGCGTCCGAAACGGGTTATACTCTTTGTAAGCACGGATTTCCTCACGGGAATAGACCAACACACCGCTTCCGACAGGCGCCTGCACCGAATCCCCGACGGCGGGAAGCGTTTTCAGTTCTATATTGACCGGCGAACTTTTCTGCACCTGATTTTTAACGACCGAATACCAGTAGAGCTCCGGAACCGATACAACCGCCGGCACCCCACCTCTTTCGACAACAAACCGGTAATTCAGCCGCTTAACACCCGAGTAACGGCTGCCGTCCCGATACCAGATATCTTCGTTTCTGCGTCCGACCTCTATTACATTTTCCGTCCGCAACTCGGGAAAAACCAGACGGTTAAAATTTCCGCTGCCTTCCAAAACCAGACTGACATTAAAGGCAGATCCTTCCGTCAGTGTTTTTTTCTCGTAAATAACGGAAAACGAAAAATCACCGACGGCATTGGTCTTTCGGACAGCTTCGGGTAGCGGAAGAATATCGATATAGGCCGGCGGTGTCACGGCAACACCCAGATCTTCAAAAGCAACGGAGACACGCGGCAATGCGACACGCCCTGTACTTTCGGCCGTGTAAAAATAGGCTGCCAGCGGCAGATCAAAGACCAGAATATCGGCGATCGAATACCGGCGGACGGGACAAAGTCCTTTAACCTCTTCGAGAGATCCTTTCTGAAGCGTCTGAACGGAGATCTTTTCGGGCATTGCCAACGACCGTCGCTCTTTCAGAATCAGATAAACCGTTACATTTTCTCCCTCGTAGGCCTCCGTTTTTTCGAGCTGCCACTCGATTTTCGGCGGAAGAACCGACTGATTGCGGTAAAAAGAGTGAACCTCGACCGAATGTTCGCTCGAACGGTATATCCGGTTTTCGACGGAAACAACGGCAGACGAAATTTTTCTGATTCCGGGTTGTCCCGCGCGGAACAGACAGACGATACGAACGCCTTTCTGTTCCGAACGCCGGTTTTGCTGTATATAGTTACGCCGGATAACCGGCCCCGAGATAAAAGCGGCACCATCCATTTGCGGGAGCGTTGTAACCGTAACAGATTCGGGCTCCGTCACATCGGACAAAAGCATCTCCCATGTCAAAACGGATCCGGTATTAATCGTTTTCGAACTCAAATCGGGACGGACGACCGTTTCCGAATATAGGGGCAACCGGGAAACAGTCAGCAAAAAAATTACCAGTCCCGCAAATTTGAACTGTCCCGAGAATCCTGCGTTTCCCATTCAAACACCTCGCTCCGTTTTACATAATCAAAAATCCGCTGCGATGCGGCGCTGATTTCCTTTTCTTTCGCGACCGGACCGGTCTCTTTCGTCTGATTTTCATCGGAAACGGAAAGCATCCGGTCCAAAACAACCTCCATATTGTTCTTTGCCTCCCGGCTTTTCGGGTCGATATTCAAAGCCTCTTTCAGATCGGAGAATGCGCCGCGATAATCTCCCGTCTCGCATTTCAAAAGTGCCCTGTTATAATAAAAACGGTAGTTCAGTTTTTTGCGTTCTCCGGGAGTAAACTGCGACCACATTTTCATCGCCGCCTGCAATTCTCCCAAATGAAAGTAGACTGTTCCCAGATTATAGATAACGATGTCGCGATATTTTTCGCAATCCCGGCTCTGCTGATACTGATAGTCGGCTTCCTGAAGCCGGTTATTGAAGAAATAAAAATTTCCCAGCGTTATGTGATAAACTGCCGATATCTCCCGACAGCCTGTCGTCACCGCAAACGGAATCAGAATCAAAAGTTTCAGATATCTTTTCGCCATAAAAACACCCTTATCAGATACCAGCAGCACAGACTGACCAGTGCCGCGAAAGCAAACCATCCGGAATCGTCCCGATTATGTATTTCGTAGCTTTTTCTGTCCAACCCGCCCGAGTGACGGCTCAATGTCTGACGCAGGCGGCTGACAACCAGACTCCCGCTGCTCAGAAAAAATTCGCCTCCGGTTTCGGCGGCGAGCACTTTCATATCATCGGTTTCGACGGGAACCGGGACCGGTCTGTTGCGGTACAGAACCGGATTGCCGTTTCCGTCTTTTAACGGTGCTCTCGTTTCCGTACCCACAGATATTGTATAAACGGTAATTTTTTGCCTCTTCATTAAATCACAGACAGCTCTTCGGCCGGAAATGCCGTCGACTCCGTCGCTGAACAGAAAAATTACCTTTTCGGTCTGCATATTTTCGGGAAACGACAGCGGCAACCGTTTCAGGCTCTCTCCCAAGTCGGTTCCGGAAGAGGTGACCAGATCCGGAGACAAAGCCTCCGAAGCCAGCCGCACGGCATCTCTGTCGGAAGTCATCGGTACCAGCTCAAAAGCTCCTCCTCTGATGACAGTCAGAGAATAGCGGATTCCCGGATCATCAACCAGAAGAGAGCGGACCAACGAGGCCGCATGGTCGAGCCGTGTCGGATAAATATCATCCATCAGCATGGACCGGGATACATCGACAGCCAGAACGACGTCGACATACTGTTTTTCTTCCTGTGTATAACGGTTTCCCCATGAAGGTCCGGCTGCAGCGACAACCATAAAAACAAACGCAACCTGAAGCAGTGCCCCCAAAAGAATCGACTTCAGAAAAGCTCTGTTGGACAGCCTCTGGTTGTTTAAAAACATCGGTGCCGACAGGAATGTTTTTCTGTAAACGTAAACAGAAACGGCCAGCATCGGAAAAATGAGAAAAAGAAAATAAAAATAGGAGGGATGGGCAAAAGTCACAGCAACTCCTTCAGAATGAGCTTTCTGACCAGAAACGAAAACAGCAGGCAAAACAGCGCTGCCGCAATCAAAGGATGTGTCAGGGAGACCGATTCGGACTCAATCCTGACCGATTTGCTCATCAGCTCAATGGAATCGATTTTCTTCAGCGATTCGGAAAGACTGCGCACCGATCCGGCCGGGAAAAAGCGTCCCCCGGTTCTCTCCGCAAGCGCTTTGAGGACCTGCTCGTCATAGCGGCTCATTACCGATCCCGTAATAATTTTTTCTTCGCCGGGCTTGAAATACTCGAATTCGACGGCTCCCTCCGTACCGATTCCGACCGTATAAAGCCGGATTCCCAATTCTTTTGCGGCGTCGGCTGCGGCCGTCGGAGAAATCAGCGTATCGGTATTTTCTCCGTCAGTCAGCAGAATCAGAATCCGTTCCTCTGCCCCGCTGTTTTTCAGATGAGCCGCCGCAAGAGAAATCCCTCTTCCCGGCGCCGTTCCGTCTCCCAATCTGCCGACCTGCAACGGTTCCAACCGCTCTTTGAAAAAAGAATAATTCATGGTCAGAGGAACCCTCATCACGGCCTGTCCGCCGAAGGTTACCAGACCGACAGCATCATTTTCTCTCAGATCGATAAATTCGGCAATAACCTGTTTGGCTGCCTCAAACCGGTTTCCGGGAAAATCTTTTGCGCTCATACTGGGCGATTCGTCCAGTACAAACAGAATATCCATTCCGCGGTTGAGAAAAATGCGCCGGTTATCGACATACGAAACGCCCGTTAAAGAAAGAATCAGAAGCAGAACCGACATCCAATACCCTGCTTCCCCGAGAAAACGGAGAAAAGAAAAAAACCGCTGTCGGGGCTGAAATATAAACGGCCTCCGGCTTCCGGTCCCGATGCTGAAGGTGATACAACCGCCGCGTTTTTTCCAGAAATAACGCAAATAAAGTCCGAGGGGTATCGGAAGGAGAAAAAGAAGAAAAAAAGGCTGTTCGAACGAGATCAAATTTTCTTCCTCCCCGTCACACATTCTTCGATTTTTCCCGCAATTTCCCGAATGCGGACCAAATCTTTTTTCTCCCGGGAAATTCCTTCGGTTTTTGCCCCGAAACGAACCGCGTCGCTGTGTTCCATAATATCGGCCGCCGTACGGCACGCCTCCGGATCGTCGAGATAAGCCGATAAACGCTCACTCATCTCACGGGTCATGACAATAAAAAAGTTCTCCCCCGTTCTCACTGTCAGATAACGGCGGAAAATTTTTGTTAACTCATTATACAGCTGTCGGGAATCCATAAAATCAACCGACTTTTCCAGGTTCCGGCAGGCCGAAGAAAAAATCCGGTACGGATTCCGACGAAAGAGGCGGACAGCCATCTGCTTCAGCCGTTTTTTCATTCCGGGCAAAAAAGCCAGCAGAAAAACAGGAATCAGCATCAGCAGGCAGGAACCGACCGCAAGTCCGATATACAGTCCGCGCAGACGGTAAACCGGCGAAGGCGATTCCATGGAGGGTGATTCCCCTTTCGCGAAGAGAGACAGAACCGTCACTCTGATACCGGAAATCTCGAAATCACCGCATTTGACAGCGGGAAGATAAAAAAACCCGACTGTGTACGGAGAAAAAAGAATGTCGATTACGGCCCGTTCTCCCTCATCCTGAACCGTAACGGACCGCACCGTCACACTGCCCGACTGCGGAAGCGTTTCGGGCAAAGGAGGAAGACACTGCGCCGATAAATCTTTTCCGATAATCAGACGGCAGGTCACCTCATCTCCGATAAATATCCTGTCGGGATAAAACGAAATGTCCTCAACCCGGTAAACCGCCGAAAAAAGAGGCACGGAAAAAAATATCAAAAAAAGAAAGAGCCCCGTTTTTTTCATCTTCGCCCCGCTTCTCCGAAAGCTGCCATCAGTTTTGCAACCGGGTCGTCATCCGTCGAAACCGTCAGAACACGTATTTTCCGGCGGGCACAGATTTCTTCCCAAAAATAAAACTGATTTTTCCAGTATTGTCTGTATTCTTCCTGAACCCGGCGGTTTATGTTGCTGATAACAACCGTTCTGCCGCTTTCGGGATCACGATATTCGACAGTTCCCTGCCCCGGAATCCGCTCATCGGACGGATCCGCCAGCCGTATGGCTATCACCTCGTGTTTACGGGAAAGCAGCGTCAGTTCTTTCCATCCCGACTGATATTTGAAATCGGAAATAATAAAGACGACTCCCTTTTTCTTCATTTCCTTGTAGGCAATACGGACGGCGCTGCTCAAATCGGACCCGCTGCCGGTCGGTTTCAGACGCAGAAGATGATTAACCAGCTGCGGCACACTGTTGCGGCCCCTGACAGCCGGAATCCACTTTTCGATACGGTCGGAGAAAAAGGCCGCTCCGATACGGTCGTTGTTTGTCACGGCACTGTAAGCCAGCAGCGCCGCAATTCGCGCGGCGACATTCCGTCTCGAAAGACGACCGATACCCGAATCGATTGACGGCGACACATCAATCAGAAAATAAACATTTAACTCTCTTTCTTCTCTGAACTTTTTCGAATAGGGAACCGGCATTCGCGACGTCACATTCCAGTCAATGTTGCGGACATCATCTCCCGGAACATATTCACGCACTTCGTCGAATTCGAGCCCGACCCCTTTAAAAGCCGTTCTGTAATTCCCCGAAAGAACACCCTCGGTCAGCTTCTTCGAAAAAAGAGAAAAATTTTTTAATTTTTTTCCGATTCTGTACGAGGGATCCATCGTCAGGGCAGTCTGACCTCTTTCAGAATCATCGAAATGATATCATCCGTTGTTTTTTCTTCCGAATCGGCCTCATACGAAGGAACAATCCGGTGTCTCAAAACATTCATTAAGACAGCCTTAACATCATCCGGCACAACAAAGGAACGACCCTCCGTCAGAGCATTGATTTTCGAACAGCGGTAAAGAGCCAGCGTCGCCCGCGGCGAAGCTCCGTATTCGATATATTTGGCATATTCTTTTTCGAAAACATTGGTTTCACGCGTCGCGGTCACCAGACGGACAATATAATCTTCGATTTTTTCATCAACCATAATCAAATCGGCGGTCCGGCGCAGCGATTCGATATCCTGCGGAGTCAGAATTTTTTTCGGCTTTTGCGCCTCTCCGCGCCCCATCCGATGCAGAATCACCAGTTCTTCTTTCGGCGAGGGATACCCCACTTTCAGCTTCATCAAAAAGCGGTCGAGCTGGGCTTCGGGCAGAGGGTAAGTTCCGTCCTGCTCTATCGGATTCTGTGTTGCCAGCACAAAGAACGGCTTCGGCAGTTCGTAACTGTTTTCCCCCAGCGTCACCTGGCGTTCTTCCATCGCTTCGAGGAGGGCCGACTGAACCTTTGCCGGCGCACGGTTGATTTCATCCGCCAAAACAATGTTCGAAAAAATCGGTCCGCGGCGGGCCGTAAATTCTCCCGACTGCTGCCGGTAAACCATGGTTCCGATAATATCGGCAGGGAGCAGATCGGGCGTAAACTGAATCCGTTTAAAACCGCACTCGATGACTTCCGCCAGCGTTTTGACGGCCAGTGTTTTGGCCAATCCGGGCAGACCTTCGAGAAGGACATGTCCGCCGGCCAGAATAGCGGTCATCAGTCCCCGAATCATTTCATCCTGACCGACGACAACCTTTTGAATTTCCGTCATTACGGAATCGATTTTCTGTTTTCCCTGTTCTATTTCTCTTTCTGTTTCGCTCATCGTTTTTCACGACCGGTAATCGGCGTTCTCCTTTACGTAATCATAAGTTAAATCGGCCCCGGTTACCGTAGCGGCACCGTTTCCCAATCCCAAAGTAATATCGATTTCGACACATTTTTCATGCTCCGGGTAGCGGGCTGCCGTCGGGTTGATTTGACGGGACTTCAAATACTGCGAAAGATAGCGTTCGCTTTCTTCATCCAAGGCAAAAGCGCCGTTCGCAAACACCACTCTTTGACCGAGACTGACGGTGACTTTTTGCGGGTCGAGCGGCACACCGCGGTTGCCGTACTCGTCGCCCAGGGACGAAACCAGCCGTCCGACGTTGGGGTCGTTTCCGAAAACAGCCGTTTTCACCAGCGGCGAATTGACAACCGCTTTTCCGGCGCGCTTCGCATCGGCATCATCGACCGCACCCGCAACCCGCACTTTGATGACATGCTGCACACCCTCTCCGTTGCGCACTATATCTTCCGCCAAAGCGGTACAGACCCCTTTCAACGCATTCGCAAAAGCCTCATACGGCACAGCCGCCTTCCTTCCCGAACTCAACGCCAGCACGGTGTCGCTGGTACTCTGATCGCTGTCAACCGATATCGCATTAAAACTGCCTTCGACGGCGGCTGCCAACGCGTTCTGCAGTTCTTCGCGGGAAACGGCAATATCGGTCATCACAAAACAGAGCATTGTTGCCATATTCGGCTCGATCATTCCGGCCCCTTTGGCAACCGCCGTAATAAACCCGTCGCCGACCGCCGCCGACCGCACCTTCGGAAACAGATCGGTCGTCATAATCGCCTGCGCCAGCGACACCACCGTTCCCGTCCCGCAGGCAGCGGCAAGAGACGGAACCGCTTCCTTCATCGCCTCTTTGGGAAGCTTCCAGCCGATAATCCCGGTCGATGCCGGGAACAACGAATCGCCGGGAACACCGAGAGACTCTCCCAAAACGGCAAGAATCTCTTCGGCATCCTCTTCTCCTCCGGGGGCACACACATTGGAAATCTTATTGTTTATCAGAACACCGGAAACCGGCTTACCGGCTGCCAGCCGCCGCCGGCCGATTTTCACCGGAGCGCCGGGAAATGCGTTGCGTGTAAAAACAGCCGCATACGATTCGGTCGGCCGATCCAAAGCAATCAGGGAAAGATTCATTTCGAGAGGCAGAGAAACCGCTCTCTCTGCCGGAAAAAACGATACCGTCTGCGTCGAAACACGAAAACCGTCGGGTAAAACCGCACGGTCGCTTAATTTTGACAAATAGTCATGCCGATCTGCATATTCGCTCATATCTTCCATTATACCAGACAAACCTTTTTTGTAAAAGTGTTTTCATTAAGAATTCAATGAGGGGAGAAAAAGCGGTTGCGATTTTTCTGTCGGGCGTTTATAATGAAATTATGCTTGCTGTTATCGTTATTATTGCCGCAACGGTCGTTCTTTTCATTTCGGCGGTCGGATTTTATGCCAATTCACTGCTCTTTTTCCGGGAAAAAGTCAGCCCCGTCGATCCCGAACCGGATAAATGTTTCGATCCGAAAACACGCCCCGTCGCCCTCACCGCCCCCGGACACAAAAAAGCGGTGATTCTGGTACACGGCTTTCCTTCTTCGCCGTCGGCTTACCGAAAAGCGGGCGATCTCTATTTTAAAGCCGGCTACGACGTTTTTATTCCGCTGCTGCCCGGCTTCGGAACCTCACCCGATGATTTTGTCAAAACAAATTTTTCGCAGTGGTTCGACTACCTGTGCCGCTTTTACGAAGAAAAACGGGCCGCTTATCCGCATCTTTTCGTCAACGGAACCTCGATGGGAGGATCTCTGACGCTGAAGCTGGCCGAACGGTACTCGAACACCGAAAAGGCCCCCGATGCCGTGGTGACGGCGGCCGCGCCGGTTTTCCTCAACAAAATCCGGCTCGGGGTGATGCGTCAGCCGGGAATGTACATCATAAAACTGATTGCCCCCTTTGTTTCGAAAATCGGAGCCGGCCTCAACAACGGCAAACCGCAAGGCGGCGTCAACGGCGACGAAGAGTGGCGCGGCTACACCGGGCTGTACCCGAAACAGACATACAGCCTCTATATGAACCTGAAACAAATCGAACGGGATCTGAAAAAAATCACCGTTCCGATTCTGATGATGCACTCGAAACAGGACCGAACCGTTCCGTTTGCCAATCTGTTCTACATCGCCGCCCGCCTGGGAACCCCGGAAGTGACCTGCCGCATCATCGATTCGGGCACATTTGATTATACACACCACTGTCTGTTTATGTACGACAGCCTGCGGGAACGGCTTGTCAACGAAACTGTTGCTTTTTTTGAGGAGGTCTCCGAATGAAAAAGATTTTACCGCTGTTAAACACAGTCTGTCTGGCCGCACTCTTGGCCGGATGCCGCACCTTTCCGGAGTACAGCGACGGCGCCACGCGGTATGACAATCTGGTTTACGCCTCCGACTGGCGCTTCATCGTCGTTCCGCAGGAAGTCGAAAAAAATCTGCCCCGCCCCGGGCGGATCTTTCCCTCATTACCGGAATACGAACGGCTTTTCCGGCAGGCCGAAAGACTGCCTCTCCTGAAAGAGAAACTGCTCACCGAAGAATCGCCTCTGACAGTTGCCGACTTTCTTCTCGAATGCGACAGTCTGATCGGAGAACTCTCGAAAATCGACCCGGTTGCCGATTTCCGCTGTACCTCGGGCGTGAAAAACAGCCCCCGAATTTACGAAGAAAGAGACCGTTTGATTCGGAAACTGAAGGAATTCAGAAAGGAACTGGAGGGCCCGGCTATATAGGCCGAAGCTCTCCCAGCAGTTTGATAATATAAACCGACATATACCGAACCAGCGAATCTTTATCCTTAATGGCATCAAAGGCCTGCGCCCGACTGAGATTCAGGGCAATATTTTCCACCCGCTCCCGATTCGGCGGATTTGTTATAAAACTCCGTTTCAGTTTTCTCACATAATCTCTGATAAACGAATTGACATCTTCCACCAGATTGCGTTTGGCGACCGCATCGATGAGAGGATTCCACTTCTCTATCAGATTCTCCAGTTCCGTTTCGACTGTTGTGCCGGGAACAAGAAACTGTTCTTTTAAAATTTCGACCGAATTCCCGAGACTGTTGTTATCCGAAACCTTCTGAAAATCTTTGACATTTTTATGCTTCTTTTTCCGGAGGTCTTCCTTCATCGCCTTTCTGGTCGAACGCGACATAATCAGCTGCCTGAAAAACAGAACCAGAAAACGCAGCACCTTACTGCTTTTCCAGACCGGGACCATCGTCTTCACATCGCGAAACAGTTCTTTACGGGATATATTGAACAACCGGGACAAAGGCAGAATCTGCTGATTGAGTTCGTCGATATACAGCATGATAATCGCCTTCTGTTTGTCTCCGATTCCCGGGAATTTCTGAATCTGCTTCAAAAGCGAATAGTTCAGAAGGGCATAAAAATTGGCATAATGATCGATCAGATATTTTTTCAGAAGATTCTCGAAAACTTTATCATTTTCCATCTCATCCGTCAGTTCGCACTGTTCCAAATCATTAATCCACTTCCGGCGCAAATCTTCATACATATCGTTTCTGATAATCTTAAGATTTTCCTCGAGAAAAATCGGAACAATTTTATACAATATGAAAACTTCCTGCTGATGCGCGTTTTTGACCGTCAGAAGCTGCGGCGGCCGCTGTTCGTCTTCTTCCAACATCGAGCGGATAAACGATTCGTACGACTCCCTGCCGACCTTTTTATAAAGAAGGTTCTCCTTCTCATCCTTAAATTCCATAATATCGGCAACCGTAAACAGATACGGCGACCGCGACAACGCTTTCATCAGATCATTGCGGCACACTTCGATAGCCGCCTCTTTCTGAAAACAGCCTTTGCAGTAAACATTATAATAGCCGAGCAGAAACGCCGCCTGCGCAAAGACATAATCGGTATCGTTGGAAGTCTGCCTCGTACCGTATTCTTTGACGATCGTACTGGCCAAAACGGTCCAAAATTTAAACGTAAAGGTATTGGTCCGTCTCAGCGACTCGACCGCTTCCGACGGCTTTTTGACAATCTTGGAAAGCATAAGAGCCACACCGCTCTGTTCGGCCACCAGCGTCGTATTCAGCTTCGATCTCATGTATTCGTAATTGTTTTCGTTTTTGAAAAAATACTGTATTTTTTCGACACAGAACTTAATCAGCTCGTACTCCAGCATATCCTTAAAAACGAGCATCGGATGGTCGAATTCCTTAAACTCCAGCTGAAGAATCGGGCGGGTCACGGCCAGATTGTTTTCGAGAAGCCGCACGAAATCGGCTTTCACATTTACCTTCTGAATCAGAGCCGGCGGACAGGGTACGCCGAACACGGACACATCGGGAAACGGAATGGAGTTATTGTTCTCCATATCCCGGTAAATTTTCTCCAGCTTTTCCTCGAAATAGTGCTGGTAAACGACTTTGACAATTTCTCCCGTCTTGCTGTACCGTTCAAGTTTGATTTTTTCTTCATTTTGCAGTTTTGTCAAAGCCGCCGCAAAACGGTTCGGGTCCCAGCTTTGTCCCGCGGCAATGGCACTGTTACGGCACCTCAGCACCAGAGTTCCGTAATCGATGAGATTGTTGTTGTTTTCGAAGGCGAGCTGTTTAATCTGCTCGTATAACTGACTGGCGTCCATCTATTTTCCCTTTTCCTTTTTCTTTTCCGGTTCCGCTTTCTCCCATTTCAGACTCTTAACCTTTTTGGAGGTGAGGCGGACTCCGGCCGCTTTCCATCCCTTAACCAGATAATCGGAAACCCGAAAGGTCTCTTCCAGGATTTTGACACGCGGAGCCGGTTCGTACACTATATTAACGGCAACATCGGTCTTTGTCGTTAGTTTCAGAAGCGAAGAATCTTCGGGAATAAACGGATAAACTTTATCGGTGATAAATTTTTCGATTTTAAACCGCTTCAGACAAAGATTCCCGCTCTTTTTTTCTTTATAAACGGCCGTGAAAATCAGTTTTTCGATTTCGTCTTTATCCGCCAGACAGGCAAACTGCAGCCCTTTATCGACAAACAGCTTATCGCAGACTTTGACAACCTTGAAAAAACCGCCTTTGGGAATGATCAGAATCCGGTCAAACTCCGACACCCGAAACAGCTCTTTTCCCGAACGCACTCCCAGTCCGAGATAGCCGGTTTCCGCATCGTAATAGAGCGGCTGATCGCGTTTGGCGGCCTGCTTTTCCGCCACCTGCGTAAACGATGTGATTTCCGTTTTACGTTTCAGCGTTTCCGCCGGAAATTCCTTTTTGATTTCGTCGAGATAACCGACCGCATAAGCGACGATGTTTTTGAGATGCTTTTTGATTTCCTTAATTTCGTTTTCGATCTGACGCATCTCTTCTTTTGCTTTGTTGATATCGTAGAGCGAAATGCGGCGAATCGGAATGCGTAGCAGCCGCTCGACATCCTCGGTTGTCACCTCGCGGCGGATGATATCGGCAAAAGGGGCCAGCCCTTTCAACACGGCATCGATCACTCCCTGCGCCGTTTTGACCGTTTCGATTTTTTTGTAGATGCGCTCCTCGATAAAAATCTGCTCCAGTGTCCGGGCGTGGTGTTTGTCTTCGAGTTTGCGTTTGTCGTTTTCCAACTCCGCCTTGAGAATGGACGTCAGATGTCCCGCATGGTGACGGATGACATCGGTGACCGTCATCTGTTTCGGCAGCCGGTCTTCGATGACCAACAGATTGACCGGAATCGAAATCTCGCAGTCGGTGTAGGCGTACAGCGAATCGATTACCTCGGACGCCTGCACGCCGCGCGCCAGATGAATTTCGATGGCCACCTCTTCGGCAGTCAGATCGTTGATATGCGACACTTTGATTTTTCCGCGCCGTGCCGCCGCCTCAATCGATTCGGTCAGCGATTCGGTCGTTACCCCGAACGGCAGCTCGCGGATGATGATTTTCTTGCCGTCCTTCGTAATATCGAACTTGGCGCGGCACAGCACTTTGCCGTTGCCGTCGCGGTAGTCGGAGACATCCAGATAACCGCCGGTGAAAAAATCGGGGAAGAGCCGGAACGGCTCGCCGCGTAAGGCACACTGCACCGCGGTGAGGACCTCCTCCAGATTATGCGGCAGGATTTTCGTGGTCATCCCGACCGCGATTCCCTCCGCCCCCTGCACCAGCACCAGCGGAATCTTGCACGGAAAGGTGATCGGTTCCTTATTGCGGCCGTCGTAACTGTCTTCGTATTCGGTTATCTCCGGACTGTAAAGCAGCTTTTTGGCAATCGGCAGCAGGCGGCACTCGATGTACCGGGCAGCCGACGCCGCGTGACCGGTAAACTGATTGCCGAAGTTTCCCTGTTTGTCGATGAAGAGATCCTTGTTGGCCAGCACCACCAGTGCCGAATAAATCGACGCATCGCCGTGCGGGTGATACTTCATCGTGTGACCGACCACATTGGCCACCTTATGAAAACGGCCGTCGTCCATCTCAATCAGCGAATGCAGAATCCGCCGCTGAACCGGTTTCAGTCCGTCATTCAGATGCGGAATGGCGCGGTCTTTGATGACGTACGAAGCGTATTCCAGAAAGTTTTTATCGTAAAGCTGATTGACGAACGGCATTAAATCAAATTCTCCATAATGTACGATTTACGCTCGGGCGTATTCTTGCCCATGTAAAACTCCAGCGTCTCATTGATATCGTGCGACGACTTAATCTCGACCTTCACCAGCCGGATATCCTCGCCGATAAACTGCCCGAACTCATCGGGAGAAATCTCTCCCAACCCTTTAAACCGCGTCACTTCCGGATTTTTGACCGTTTTGGCCGCATTGTCACGCTCTTTCTCGGTGTAGCAGTACGCGGTCTCCTTGTTGTTCTTCGCATTGCGCACCCGAAAGAGCGGCGTCTCCAGAATATAAACGTGCCCGCGTTTCACCAGATCTTCGAAAAAGGTGAGAAAAATCGTCAGAATCAGATTGCGGATATGGAAGCCGTCGTTATCGGCATCGGTGGCCAGCACCACTTTGTCGTAGCGCAAATCGTCAATCGAGTTTTCGATTCCGAGCGCTTTGACAATGTTATGAATCTCCTCATTTTTGTAAATCTCGGTTTTCTTTTTGCCGAATACGTTGAGCGGCTTGCCGCGCAGAGAGAAAATCGCCTGTTTGTAGACATCTCGCTTTTTGACCATGGAACCGGAGGCCGACTGTCCCTCGGTGAGAAAAATCATCGTATTCTCGCCCTTTTCTTTATCCTCGCCCTTGTGGTATTTGCAGTCGTTGAGACTCGGAATACGGAGCGCCGTCTTTTTGCTCAGCTCTTTCGCCTCTTTGCGCACCGCATTGAGCTCTTTGCGCAGATTCTCGTTATTGACGATTTTGGCCTGAATCTTTTTGGCTGTCTCTCCGTTTTTGTGAAGAAAATCGATGACCGCCGATTTGACTTCCTGAACAATCCACGCTTTGATGTTGGTGTTGCCCAGCTTGTTCTTGGTCTGACTTTCGAAAACCGGGTCTTTGATCTTCACCGACACCGCGCCGACAATGCCCTCGCGCACATCGACACCCGAATAAGCTTTTTTGTAGAATTCGTTGAGTCCTTTGAGAAGCCCCTCTTTGTAGGCGCTTTCGTGGGTGCCGCCGTCGGATGTATACTGCCCGTTGACGAACGAATAAAATGTTTCGCCGTAGTTGAGCGTGTGGGTAAAGACAAATTCGATTTTATCGCCCCGGTAGTAGAGCGGCGTATACATCTCTTTGTCGCCCAAATCTTCCTGCAGCAGATCGAGCAGGCCGTTTTTGGAAATATATTTGGTGCCGTTGTAATCGAGCTCCAGTCCGGCGTTGAGATAGGTGTAGTTTTTGATCCGTTTTTCGATGAATTCGTCGTTGAAGTCGTACTCGCCGAAAATTTCTTCGTCGGGTTCGAATTCGATGAAAGTGCCGTCGGCTTCGGTCGTGCTTTTAATCTGCCGCTCTTTCAGCAGCTTCCCTTTGGAAAAGACCGCTTCCGCCGCCTTGCCGCCGCGGACGGCCACCGCACGAAAATGGGACGACAGCGCATTGACCGCCTTGGTGCCGACACCGTTGAGGCCGACCGAAAACTGAAACACATCGTCGTTGTATTTGGCCCCGGTGTTGATGACCGAAACGCATTCGACCAGCTTGCCCAGCGGAATGCCGCGCCCGAAATCGCGCACCTTAATCCGCTTCCCGTCGCGGCCGACAATAATCCGCCTGCCGTGGCCCATAATAAACTCGTCGACGCTGTTGTCGATCACCTCTTTCAGCAGCACATAAATTCCGTCGTCCGGATCTTTTCCGCTGCCCAAACGCCCGATGTACATTCCCGACCGCAGCCGGATATGTTCCAGCGAACTCAGTGTCTTAATTTTGCTCTCGTCATAGACGGGCTGTTTTTTTTCTCCCATTGCGACCTGCCTGTCATTTCATTACAAGGAAATCGTAACCCCAGTTTACGCAAATGATACCACATCTTCATCTTTTTGACAAGAAAATATTTCGGGTTTCGGGGAGAGGGGGGGAAGCAGCCGGGATCGTTATTTTGTTGTCGAGACTTTTACGACGATCGCCTGACCTTCTTTATCGCGCAGAATATAATCTACGTTTATATCTTCGCCGGAAAATTCCGTATATTCCTCCGCTTCTTTTTTGACCAATTCTGTTATTTCTTCATCACTCGCCTTAAGCAAAGTCTTCATTGAAGTTTGATCGTCAAGGGTAAGCGGTTTCTTTTTGCAGGAAACGACACTCGCTATTATCGCTAAACCGATGATTAAGCACTTTTTCATTTTATTTTCTCCTATAAAAATATGGAAAGATCTGAATGAGGACAGAACTCATCTGTTTTCATTCTTGAAATAAAGCCGATACCTTTTTGTAAGATTTTTTCCTGTGTCTTAAAAACTGAACACACCGGAAAATGCCTCGGACAAAGTGTCGGCAGAAACAAAAACTTTGTATTTATAGCCGCCGTCAAAGAAAGCAATTTCGACAGCAGTCTCTTTATCTCCCATAACAACAATATTTCTCTCTTTATCTTCGATTTTAAAAATCAAATTGTTCATTTTAACTATTTCTTCACCGTCAAAAAGATCTGTATCACGCCATGATTTCAAGGTTACACTCTCGTCATAAACAGTTTCGGCGATCATTGAAACATAACTGTTCACAACTTTTTTACCGTCTTCGCCGACAGTCACGACCGACAGAACTTCATCGCAACTTGTAAGTAAAAGCAGTAATGAACAGACCAGAACTCCAAGACAAAGCTTTTTTTTCATAAAACGCTCCTCAAAAAGGTTACAAAGATTCTTCAAAATATCATGTTATTGCCGTTTCTGTCAATAATCGTCCGTTACACCGCTTACTGAATGATCGGATTTTCTTTCATCATCTTTTTTTTCAATGCGTGACCGCAAAGGAGTAAAAATCAAGGGATCATGAAATCTGTAATTCGCTAAAAAACCCGAAAACATCAATCCGATACGACTGCCGACCGAAGGTCGTCTTTGGATTTTTTGAAACTTCTCCGAAACTTCTTGCACTCTGCCATTATATGTCTTATAGTAGAGGGTATACATACAGAGGGGTGAAGATGAAAACGGGAAAAGAAGACGGAACGCCGAAAAGCAACGAGCTGGTGCAGACATTACGCATTCACGAGATGGACGATATGATCCGCAGCGGGCGGTATCCCAACGCGGGCGATTTTGCACGCCATTTCGAAGTGTCGGTGAGAACGGTCAGCCGCGATCTCGATATTTTGCGCGACCGCTACCGCGCGCCGCTGGAATTCGATAAAAAGAAAAACGGCTGGTATTACACCGAACCCAATTTCTTCATCAAGTACATTCCGATTTCGGAAGGAGAACTTTTCGCGATTGCGCTGTTCGAGCCGCTGATGAAGCAGTACGAAAATACGCCGATTGAAGAGCCGCTGCGCAACGTTTTCCGCAAAATAGCCGCGTCGATGCCGAAACAGATTTCCGTCGATTCGGTCTTTGCCGGCAACCGCTTCACTTTTATCCCCGACCGGCTGCCCGATATCGCCATCGATACCTTCCGCACCGTCACCGAAGCCGCCGCCCTCACCCGCACGCTGGAGTTTGAATACCGGCCGCTGCAGAAAACCACCTACATGAAACGCCGCTTCGACCCTTACCACATTCTCTGCCAGAAAGGCGGCTGGTACGCCGTCGGCTACTGTCACCATACCGGAGAAATCCGCACCTTCGCTTTTTCGCGCATGCGCAAATGCCGCATCACCGACAGCCGTTTTACTCTGCCGCAGGACTTCGACCCGGACCGCTACATCGACAGCAGCGTCGGGATTTGGGCCAAAGAGCGCGAACCGGAAACCTACCGGATGATTTTCACCGCCGACATCGGTACCTTCGCCGCCGAGCAGTTTGCTTCCGCCGGCAACGGGGCCGCCGCCGAAACGCTTGAGGACGGCAGTGTCGCGGTGACGGTCACCACCAACCAGCGCGAGGAGATGAAACGGTTTGTGCTGGGACAGGGAGCGACCGTACGGGTTCTCGAACCGGCTTCGTTTGTCGAAGAACTGAAAGCCGAGCTCGAAGCGATGAAAAAGTTATACTGAAAACCGTATTTTTCTTTTGACTTTCCTCCTTTCGGTGTTACAATAATGAAAGGAGGCCGAATATGTCGGACAAATACAATCCCTACACCAATTTTCTGTCGGTTCTGGACCGGGCGGCGAAAGCGGTCGGTCTGAAAGAGGACGATTACATTCTTCTTCGTTATCCGGAAAGAGAACTGAAAGTTTCCGTGCCCGTCCGCATGGATGACGGTTCGGTGCGTGTTTTCGAAGGTTACCGCGTTCAGCACAGCACCTCCCGCGGACCGGCGAAAGGCGGCATCCGTTTCCATCCCGATGTCAATATCGATGAAGTGAAAGCGCTGGCGGCATGGATGAGTCTCAAATGCGCCGTTGTCAATATTCCTTACGGCGGAGCCAAAGGCGGCGTCTGCGTCGACCCGTCGACGTTATCGGCGGCCGAACGCGAGCGGCTGACGCGCCGCTATACCGCCATGATTCTGCCGATCATCGGCCCCGAAAAAGATATTCCGGCTCCCGATGTGGGAACCAATGCGCAGGTGATGGACTGGATTATGGATACCTACTCGATGATGAACGGCTACACGATTCACGGTGTCGTGACCGGGAAAGACCCGGAAGTGGGCGGTTCGGTCGGACGGACGGAAGCCACCGGCCGCGGTGTGATGATTGTCACGCTGGAAGTGCTGCGGCAAACCGGGCAGGATCCGAAAAAGGTGACGGTGGCTGTTCAGGGAATGGGCAATGTCGGCTGCACCGCCGCGGTTTTGCTGCATGAAAAAGGATGCCGCATCGTGGCCGTTTCCGATGTCTCCGGCGGTCTGCGCTGCGACAGCGGACTCGATATTCCCGCGATTGCCGCTTATGTCAAAAACGGCGGTCTGCTGAAAGATTACGACGCCCCCGATGTACATCATATTTCCAACGACGAACTGCTGACCGGTGCCTGCGACATTCTGATTCCGGCCGCTCTCGAAAATCAGATAACCGCTTCCGTTGCCGAACGGTTACATGCAAAGCTGATTGTCGAAGCCGCCAACGGTCCGACCGCTGCCGACGCCGATGCGGTTTTGGAACGGCGCGGCATTCCGGTTTATCCCGATATTCTGGTCAACGCCGGCGGTGTCGTCGTCTCCTATTTCGAATGGGTGCAGAACCTCCAGGAGCTGACATGGGAAATCACCGATGTCAACGAAATGCTGGAAAAAGTGATGAAACGGGCTTTCGGCGAAGTGACCGCCAAAGCGGCCGCCTTCGGCATTAACTACCGTCTGGCCGCCTACGCCGTCGCCGTCGACCGTATCTGCACCGCCAAGAAAAAACGGGGCATTTTCCCGTAAGCGCCGGCGGACCCGGCATCCGTTTGCGGAGACTCTTTAACGACAGCGCGGTTCGGCTGTTTCATACGGACGAAACACTTTATTTCAGACTGTAAAAATTCAAAAAGCTGCGGACGGATTGCCCGTTCCGCAGCTTCGGCTTTTCGTAAACATCATGATTGACGGTTAAAAATACCGGCAAGAGTGCGGGCTTCGTCAGTAACGGTTTCGGTCGAAAGATATTGCAGCAGTGCTTTGTTATTAATCTATATCAAGATCCTTGCCGTAATAGGGATTTGATTCTCTGACTTCCGGAATATCCGAACATTTTGTATCACTGTATTTTGCTATTCGTTGATAGTAATCATGTTTAATTTTTTTATCGTTCAATTCTTCTCTGCGATTCCTTGACATTTCAAGAAATTCTGTCTCACGCTCTATGCCTAAAAATCGACGGCCGAGAATTGTGGCTGCTATTCCTGTAGTGGAACTTCCGGAAAAAGGATCCAGAATCCAATCATTTTCTTTTGTGGAAGCAAGAATTATTCTTGCCAGCAACGGTAAGGGTTTTTGTGTAGGATGTTTGCCGCATGATTTTTCCCATTTTGCTATTGCCGGAAGCGTCCATACATCACGCATCTGAGTTCCGCCATTTATTTCTTTCATCAGTTCATAATTAAAATAATGTTTTGATTTATTGGATTTTTTCGCCCACAGAATAAACTCTGTCGAATGTGTAAAAAATCTGCATGACAAATTGGGCGGAGGATTGTTTTTTTGCCATGTAATGCAATTAAGAATTTTATATCCTGATTCCGTCATGGATTGAGCAACAGAAAAAATATTGTGAAATGTTCCGGAAACCCAAATTGTACCATCATCTGTTAACTTTTCACGACACAGAGAAAGCCATTGTTTATTAAAATCATTATCTTTTTCAAAGCCTTGAGACTTATCCCAATCGCCTTTGTTTACGGAAACTTGCTTCCCCGACTGAACAGAAAATCCTCCGTTAGAAAGAAAATATGGCGGATCTGCAAAAATCATATCAAATTTAAAATTGATATTCGGAAGCAATTCCAAACAATTCCCTTTGGAAAGCGTGAAATCTAAATTTTCAGATCGATACCATGCTTTGATAGAAATTTTACAACTCCTCTTTTATCTTTGAAATAAAATCTTCCAAAGTTGCTAAATTATAAACACTGGGAATAAGAGAATAGGCTTCTCCCAGTTTGTTTCTTGCCGAAAGCCAACCTTGACCATCAGTTATCCAAACAAATTCAAATTTATCATACTGATTAATTTTAGGAGCAATATCTGTATAAGCTCTTGCGACTTCATTTAATTTTGAACCGCCACTGTTATAAAAATTGGCTTCAATAAGATAAATTTTCTTATTTGTTTGAATGACAAAATCAAAACGTTTTAGATCCTGTCCCAGTGATTTTATTTCTTCAAATTCTGTACTATTCACTTCTACTCGATATGGAATATTTGCTCCTTTGAATTTTAAAGCAACGGCTTTTGCCATATTTTCACCGCCACGATTTTTTCGGGCATTTGTATCGAGTCCGACTTCCACACCGAAAACATAATCTACAAGATTCGTTATATTTTTATTCTTAAAAACTTCTGCAAGTCCGGTTTGTTCAATATAATTGATTACACCTTGCAGAGACGTAAAATAACTCTCAAGAAGGACAAATTCTCCGTTTGCATTGAGAGTTTTCTTTTTGTCTTTTGTTCTCACGGCAACAAGAATATCGAGAACTTCAAAGACTTTTGGATTTTCTTCGTAAAGCTCTTTTACAGCCTTTGTTAAATCAGCTTTACCGATCAAGTAATTGAGTTGATTGAGTTTGATTGCTATTTTATTTGTGTTTTTAATTACTTTTTCAAAGTCTGTAAAATAATCAAGCGTGGCATTGGTTTCGCTTAACCGGGAAATAAATAAGTCAAAGTCCCTTTCCACTTTTTTCTCCTTAGAATACACTTACAATATTACTTATTAAAAGTTCGTTAATTGCACCACGTTTTTTTGCATTTGAATTTATCATTCTGGAAGCTGAAACTCTTTTAATTTCAAAATGAGAATACAAGCTATCAAAGAAGTTATCATGTTCATCTGTATTTTTAGGATCTGAATTGCTGGCTAAGACAAATGCGCCTTTATTTGAAATTTCTGTAATAAATTCTCCGAGTTCAATTTGTTCTTTATCGGAAAATCCGTTTTCGGAATAAGATGTGAAAGCTGATGTTTGTGTAATCGGACGATACGGCGGATCTATATAAACGAAAGTTCCTTTGTCTATAAAACTTTTACATTCCTTATAATCCCCGCTTTGCATTTCAACATTTTTTAAAAGTTCCGAACATGCAAGAAGATTGTCTTTATCACATAAAAGAGGATTTTTTGCGTTATTAAACGGAACGTTAAACATCCCTTTAGAATTAACTCTGTATAAACCATTGAAGCATGTTTTATTCAGGAAAATAAATAAAACAGCTTTTTCAAGATTCTCAGCTTTATTTCCACTCACTTTTAATTCGTTATAACGATTCCGTTTTTCATAAAAAAAATTTTTGTTTTAGATCAATCATCTCGGAACAATTATTCTTTATCTGGGTGTAAGTATTTATAAGTTCTTTATTGATATCATTGATTAGGACTGTCTCGGGATGATATCGGCTTAGTACATCAAAAAGTACAGCTCCGCCACCTACGAAAGGTTCGCAATACTTTTCTATTTTTGAGGGATATTTTTTTCTGATTTCTTCAAGTAATTGGCCTTTCCCGCCAACCCATTTTATAAACGGCTTTGCCAGCATAACGTTGCAATTATACCTGATTTTTATAAAATTTTCTACTGTATTCTTATTTCGCTCTATAAAGAACATCTTTTCCCCGATTTAAGTAATGGAAAAGTTGTATTTTTCCGCAGAAAAGAAATGCAGTTACCGTGTGATAGGCGTTGTTGATTCCGTGCCGCAGCTTTCGTTTTTCGTAAAAATACCGGCAACCGCCGTTACCGCCTTTTATTTTAAACGGAGCGTTGAAGTTCTTCCAGCCGCGTTCGGGGCAGTCCGGTGAAAGCCGCCACCGTTTCGAGCGGTACACCTTGTTTTAAAGCGGCCGCCGCGGTTTGGAGGCGGTTTGGAGAATCCCCTTATCACACCCCTCTTTGATGCCTTCTTCCCGACCTTTTTGCAAACCTTCCGACAAACCTTCTTTACGACCTACCTGCATGCCTTCTCTACGACCTTCTTTGATTCCCTCTTCTTTTCCTTCGCACCATTTGTCATATAAATCCAATTCGTATTTCATGTGAGGCCTCCCGTCGGGAAAGTGTCGTTTGAAGGCGGCTACCTTTTCGGCAAGAGTACGGGCCTCATCGGTAACGGTACGGGCCTCATCGGTAACGGTTTCGGTGGACAAATATCGCAGCAGAGCTTTCAGGCGCGGGTCTTGAGCTTTTTCAAACGCACTTACATTATAAACGATTTTCGTCTGTTCGTCACCTGTTTCTTTTCCGTTCTGTTTCCAAACCGTTTGACTCTCATACACCGGAAAGCCGTCGCCGCATAAGTCGAAGTTGCAGATGAAAATCACAAACGATTTTTTGAGCTGGTCGTACGGATTGCCACGCAGCAGCGAATCGACATCGATAGCGGAATGGTAATAGCGCATCCGCTTGACCAGATTCGTCTTTCGAACCGTCTGCATTTCGATATTGTAAATCTCTCCGTCGCCTTCGAGGTAAACATCCATGCGGATGCCCTTTGCCTGCGGAAAAAGATTGACCTCTTTCTGCGCTTCGAGATAGACCACCTTTTGAATTTTAATTCCCATAAGCATTTCAAGAAAAAGCTTACAGAAATCTTCCTCCCGCATAATCTGACTGAACAGGTAGTCGTCGGTCAGTTTTAAGTCCTGCCACGATTTCATCGGAATACCTCCGCTGTTATTAATGGCGAAACGGTGTTTTTTCCGACAAATTTTTTAAAATTCAACGGCGATTCGCAAAAAACAGCCCCCGCACAAACCGCACGGAGGCTGTCAGTGTCCGCGAAAACGGAGATTATTTAACCTTTACTTCGACATATTTATTGTCTTCAGAAGTACTCCACTCGCTGTCCCATTTTGTCTTCTGGGCTGCCGTCAGCGTCAGTGTCAGCGTCTGCGGTGTTGTGCCGTCGGAAGTCTGATTTCCGCACATTAACATTATCAAATTCGGGCAGCCGGTAATGTCCAGTTCGCTCAGACGGGTATTCGTCAGCATCAATGCCATAAGATTCGGCGCTTGGGAAACCGTCAATGATGTCAAAGGACACTCTCCACAGGACACCGTCGATAAAGTTGTACTTTCCGGCAAAACGAGAGCGGTCAGTGACGGATTTAGTATTACCATTACTGTTTCCAATAATGCGTTTGCACTTAAATCGAGATCGGTTAGAGAAAGACCGGAGACACTCAAAAAGTTTAAACGGGTCAGAGACGATAAATCCGCCTCTTTTACAGGAGAGAGGACACCGGAAGCACTTTTGAATCCGAGAACCAGCTGATCCAATCCGGTAAACCATTTCAAACCATCAAGAGAATCAGCTTGGGGATAAAGCTCTGTCGGCAACGCCAGCGAAGTCAATGCCTCTATCTTTTCCAGATTGGCTGCCGTCAGCGGTACGGTTCCGTCTCCGTTTTTCTCCCAGCCGATGGAAACAGGTTCACCGCTACTTTCCAATATATCACCCGTTTTTCCGTTTTCCACCAATTCAATAAAGTTCAAATCATCGATGGAAATTCCGGAAGTCACCGTGCAGACGGCTTTCACCGCGCCGACCGTCGCCGTCACTGTTGCCGTGCCGTTTTTGACCGGCGTCACCGTACAGCTGTTTCCGTCGGCTTTCAGTGTCACCACGCCTTCCGGTTCGACACTCCACGTGACCGTCTGCACTGTCGCGTTTGCCGGCTCCACCGTTGCCTTCAAGACGGCTGTTTTGCCGGCTGTCAGCGTCAGTTCCGTTTGGTCGAGCTTTACGGCCAAAACATCAATCGGATCCGGACCGCAGGCGACTGCCGAAAACAGTACCAAAACCGTTGTCACTGCGATTCCCGTTAAGGAAATCCTTTTCTTTTTGTTCATAAGAACCCTCCTTTGCGGCTTTTACCGCGTTTTTTGATATAGCTTCCCCCTACGGGGAAAACCGCTTTACCATACAAGGCTGCGTCTGATGCCGTTTTGACGCAAACCCCCGGTGCCCGTTTTTCAACGAACTGTTGTGATTTTTCTCTGCATTACCCGAAATTGTGATTATGTAAAGAATGTGCTGTGAGACGGTTACAGGTTATTTCTGTTTTTGCGGGTTTTGTGTTTCCCATCCGATTTTATTATAAATCCTGTTATCGAAAAAAGCAAGCAATTGTTGCTGCTGTCGTTCAATTATTCCGCCCGATAGCCGATGCCGCAGCTCCACGAACGGGGAACGACCGAAGTATAGTTATGATAACGCAACTCGAGATCCAGCATATTTTTAATACCCAGTTCGAGAAAAAATCCTTTATAGCTGCCCATCAGTCCGGCGCTTAAATCGGTAAACGGTTTGATATCGGCGAAACCGGAATAGACATCGGTGCGGACATAAGCGGAAAACCATTCTCCGTAGCGGTAAGAGAGCAGCGAGCGGAAAATATGACGGTGGTTGAGATCGAACGGCGTTCCGTCGCTGTAAATGCCGTAGTTGAGTTCGTACTGCAAATTCAAATCGACTATCGAATCCTTTCCGAGAAGAAAAGCCCCCAAAAACGATACTTCGGCTCCGTTGAAATCGGCTGCCGGCAGATTGCGGAATGTGTTGTTGTCGAAATAGACGGTATCGGTTTCGTGACGGTAAAACCAGCCGGCGGACAGTTCCATCGAGTCGAGAATCCGGAAAAAGAACGAAACATCCAGATGAGCTGCTTTCTCTGCTTTGAGATCGGGTGCCGCCGTGACACTGCCGTAAGAATAATACAGCTCACTCATCGTCGGCGCACGGAATCCGTTGCCGGCCGATGTTTTCACTCCGTACCGTTTTTCTCTGTCAAAATAAAATGAAAAACCGCCCCATACCGAAGGAAAGACCAGCGTGCGGTCGCCGGCCATCACATCGAGACGGCTGCCCGCATCGAAGACGCCGACGGGACGGCCGCGGCGGTCGGAAAAAGCAACCGAAACGGCGGCTGTCGGCGAAACGGTGGTGCGGTGCAGAAATCCGGCAAAGTAGGCGTTCAACAGCTCGGTTTTGAGGTCGCCGCCGACGGAGGCGTTCAGTGCCCACCTCTCCCCGGACGCGGCAAACGAAGCACTGTTTTTCAGCAGCAGAACCGAAGAAAAATTCTCGTCGGTGAAACCGGCTCCGGCCGGTGTCCACTGCAGATTGTAAAAGTTGAGCGCAAACTGACCGGTGTAATCGCGGCACTTTTCCCCCGGATTTCCGATTGACCATGAAAGCGTGTTGCTTTGACTCAGAGAAGAAAGACGGTTGCCGATTTGTTCGACATTGTACGTTTCGTTGAAAAACGACCGGTAGCGGATTTCGTAACGGCCGGTGATACGGGAAACACCCCACTGCGCGTAACCGAGAACGGCATCGGTGATCGTGTCGCCGCCGACAATCTTCAGATCGTAAGGATTGTAAAGAATCGAAGCGGAAAAATGCCCCGACAAACCGGGAACGGTTTTCGACCCGAGAGAAAAACCTCCTTTCAGCTCGTGCCCTTCCTGCGAATTGAAAAAATAGCGGACGTGACCGCTGCGGCCGGATTCTCCGCTTTTGGTGATGATATTAATCGCACCGGCATAAGCACCGTCACCGTAAAGAGCACTGCCGCCGCCTTTCACCGTTTCGATGCATTCGATGGTATCGGCCGGAATTTTGGAAAGATCGTAACCGCCGCTGCCGGCCGGATCGAGCATCGGCACACCGTCGATTAAAATCAGAACCTGATTCGACCGCGACCCGCGCAGTGATACCGAACCGATGGAGCTGCGGGTGCCGTTGGTGTTCAGATGCACTCCCGGCAAAAGTTTCAGGGCGTCCGCCGCACTTTCGGCGCCCGAAGCCGCTATCATGTCGGCATCAACCCGGGCGGTGGCGGCCGACGCCCCCGCTTTCAGACTTTCGGCAACCGCGGTAATGACGATCGTTTCCGTTGCGAAGCCTTCAACCGCGGTGTCTTCCCCGTTTGCGGATTCCGGCAGCGCACCGCCGCTGTCGGCCGCCTGTGCCGGCAAAAGCGGCGGCCGCACACAAAAAAAGAGTGCCGTTACCAAAACCGGCAAAAAGCCGCGCTTCACGGATTCAATTCCGGATTGTATTTCGTAAGCATCAGAATAATGACGCTGTTGTCTTTCAGCGGATAAGAGCCGAGTCCGACTGTCGAAAAAACCGGTTCCTCTTTCTCATTCAGATAATAAAAAGCCCAAAACGAATCGTTCCAGCCCGATTTGCACAAATTCCCGTTGGTGCAGTCGGTATAATCCTCAACCGAAGCCGCCGACCAGTCGTGATTCGGTTGAGCCTTTTCGGTCAGACAGACCGCCCGCAGAACCGCTCCCGTTCCCGTCGCCTCGAATTTCATCTGCAGCCGTTCGTTCTGTCTGATTGCCGCCTGACAAAGATGATAAGCCGACGGATTCTGCGCTTCGAGACGCACACCCTCGGCCACACACTTCCCTTTTGTCCGCACCGCTTCCATCGTCAGAGGAGAGACTTCTTCGAAAAGAATATACAATTTGGCGTCGCGCGCAATTCCGCCCTGTGTCTTTGTTTCGTCGCAGCCTGTCAAAAACAGTGCGGTCATTGTCAGAAAAAAAAGAATCGACCGTTTCATAGCCCGATTATACCAGTCACCGCCGGCTTTGTCCACATTTGTACCAAAGGAGTTCGACGAAATTCTGTTTTCGTCTTGCGGCAACAGACAATGCCTGATATACTGAAAAAAAATCCTATTGTCTTATTTTCTCAAGGAGTTGCTATGTCGCTCGAACTGATCGGAAATGCAGCCGCGTTTGTGTTGTACCTGTCGATGATGATTTTTATCGGCTGGCGCTACATGAAGAACAACGAAAGTTCCGGAGACTTCTTCCTCGGCGGACGAAAAGTCGGTCCCTGGATGACGGCATTAAGTGCCGAAGCTTCGGATATGTCCGGCTGGCTGCTGATGGGACTGCCGGGACTCGCCTATCTCGGCGGCATGAAAGAAGCCTTCTGGACAGCTCTCGGTCTGATTATCGGCACCTACCTCAACTGGCTCATCGTGGCCAAACCGCTGCGCCGCTTCACCGTTGCCTACCGCGATTCGATTACCATTCCCGAATTCCTGACGCACCGTTTCCGCGACCGCTCCCGAATTATCTCTTCGGTATCGGTGGTTCTGATTTTGGTTTTCTTTACAATATATACGGCCTCCGGATTTGTTGCCTGTGCCAAACTCTTTTCTTCTGTTTTCGGACTCTCTTATCATGTCGGTCTGATCATCGGTGTGGCGGTGATTCTGACCTACACGATTTTGGGCGGTTATCTGGCGGTTTGCGCCACCGATTTTGTTCAGGGACTTCTGATGTTTGCGGCACTGGTGATTACCGTTGTTGTCATGACGGTCGTACCGGGCGGTCCTTTCGCCGCTTTTGTCAAAATCGAAGATTTCGGCGATGCGGCAATTGCCGGCAGTTTCGGACCGCTGATTTTGTTGTCGCTTTTTTGGAGAGGTGCCACCGCCAAAGGAGCTATTGCCGGTCTGATTACGGGAGGCATCACCGTCATTGTCTGGCATAATCTGGATGGCGGTCTTTTTGCCGTTTACGAAATTCTGCCGGCATTTTTGGTCTGTCTTCTGACCGCGATTGCGGTCAGTCTCTTCGATAAAAACAAAGACCCGCAGATGCTGGCCGAATTCGATTCCTGCCGAAATTAGAAAAAAATTAATTTTTTTCTAATTTCGCTTTTTTTTGACTATATATATACCGGAGAGGTTTTTTATGGAATGGATTTTATTTGCCGCATTAATGCTGTTTTTCGTCACGACAATTCTGTTCGGCGTGATGTGGATTGTTTCCCGCAAACCGAAAGAAAATGACCGGATTCTGACCGAGTCGGTCGAAATGCTGAAGGCAGAAATGGTTCGCCGGCAGGAAGAGCTCTCCCGTCTTCAGCAGGAAAAGGCCCAAACCGAAGCGGCCGCCTTCGAGCTGCGTGCGCAGGTTGCCGCCGAGCGCAGCCGCAACGAAGCGCTTTCGCTGCAGATGACCGAACTCAACAAACAGATTTCGGCATACCGGGCCGATGAAAAATCACGCGATGCCCAAACTGATGCCCAAATCAGCGAACTGAAAACCGCTACCCGTGTCCTTCACGACGAAAAGGAACGGCTTCAGGCCGAAGAACGGGAACGTCTGCGCATTGCCGAAGAAAACCGTTCACGCTTGTGGAAAGATCACGAAACCATCGTTCAGGCACGTCTGCGCGACATCTGCAAAAACCCCGCCTACGCCTACCCTGTCTGGAGCAACGACGATCTTCCGGAAGCGTTCATCAAATTCAAACCCGACTTTCTTGTCGAATTCCGCGACCAGTATATTCTTTTCGATGCCAAAAAAAGCGACGGCAAAAATCCGAACACCTACATCAAGGGACAGGTCGAAAAAACAGTCGAAAAGATCAAAGAGAACGGTCTGGAAAATCTGATTTTCCGTATCATTGTTCTGGTTGTACCCCGTCCCACTGTTGCCGAGCTGAAACCGCTCGTTCACTTTCAGGACGGATTTACTTTTTTCGTTGTTTCCGAAGAGAGTCTCGAGCCGCTGATTGCTTCCTTTAAGGAGATCGAAAAATATACCGTTGCCGAACAGTACGATCCGGCCGACCGCGAAAAAATCATCAACCTGATCGCGCTGTTCGATACGCACATCCGCAAGCAGAATGCCGTCAATCTGCTCACCGCGGCTCAGGGGCTGACCGTCCTGAGCGAAAAAAACCGGCTTCCCGGCGATATCTATGATGACGTGGAAAACCGCCGCCGTCAGATCCGCTACAAAGGCTTCGGCGAAAGCGATATGAAAAAACTGATGAGTGACCCGATCCACGAAATCGAAGCACTCCGCCAACTGGTCCAGCGGCACTCTCCGGAAGAACCGGTAAAAGACAACTGAAAACCGGCCGTAGGCGGCGGCTTTCCGGCCGGCATACCGGCCCCGGCAGCAGCCGGGGCCGGTAACCGCCGTTACGGAGTTTCCGCCGGAGCTTTTACGGTAAACAAATTGGTTACCGAAATAGTCGTATAGCCGTAATAGTTGGTATCGGGATAATCTTTCCCGTCATTCGGATACCTGACATATCCGACCGCATAATATTCTCCCGGGTCAATTTGCCAGGAAATATCGGGCCAGGCCTTAAAAAGAACCTCTTCCGACTCAGAAACCCATGCTTCCGGATCGGCCTTTTGTTCTTCGGTCGCATTATTCCATGTTTCGGCGAGGATATAATAATAATCTACATACGGAATTTCTTCGGGAGAATAATTGAGGATAGCCGGAGGTGCGGGAGGCTCTTCGTCCTGTGCCCAAGACGTTTTTGACAGCCTGTCCAGCCGGTAATGCGGTTTTGGGGACGCTTCTATATAAAAATTAATCGTCATAGACCATTCCGGCATATCTTTGGGAATATATTTGATTTGATAACTCCCCCAATCGGGAATCGGAATTTTGATGTCATCAATTTTTTTATAATTGGAAACGCAGCTGCAATCCCGATAATATTCGATAAAAAACTGATCCTCTCCGACTTCCCAACGTTCCGCGAGCGGATTGGACGCCACCAGTTTAAAACTCATCTCCGGGCGGGCTAAAATCGCATCCAGACTCTCTCCGTACTCCAAAATGCAATCATTCCCCATCGGCAGCATAGAAGTTATTTCTCCGTTACTCATCTGGAAATAGTAGCCGTTAACCTCCTTTTGCCAGCAGGAAGAAAGCAGCAGTCCCGACAAAACCGCAGCGACCGTCACCAAATGAATTTTTTTCATCATACAGTTACCTCCGTTCTCTTTTCTTTCTTAAGAATACTGCATTTTTCTCAAAAAATCAAATTAAATTTTATTAATTAAAACCTAAAAATTTTCTTTATGAAGAGACCGGATAAATTCCGGCGGTTTAAAAGGCGTAAATCCGGATTCCGCCGCCGAAAAGGAAATTGCCCATGACGCCGTCGTTAAAAATGTAGGCGCCGCTCAAAAAAACGCCGGCATAGCGGCTGAAACGGTATCCGAAATCGGCCATCAGTGCGGCTACGGGAGCCCCCGCCGTTGCCTGTATCCGGTCGCCGGTTTGCGAAAAATCGAGCCCCGTATTTTTGTTTTCCGAGAGACGGGTATCCGATGCCGCCCACGCATAACCGAACAGTCCGTAAATCCCGAAAAAGATGGAACGGTCTTCCGGAAATTCGAAGCGGTGTCCGATACTGAAATTCAGTGACGGCACATGCTTGTCAATCAGAAACGTCAGCATCGTATCCGTCCCGCTGCGCTCGTCGACGACGGAACAGAGCATATTGACCGACCCGAAATACGAAAAGAAAACCCCCGTTTCCAGAACGCCCGACGCCTTTCCGGCATCCCAAATATCGAAACCGATTTTCGGATGAATCCAGAAGCCGCCGCAGTAGGGAGGTCCGTCTTCCTGTCCGACACCGTTTCCGAGAGCCGGTGCCGCATCGACCGAAAAATGAAGAAATTCGGGAACGGAGAGGCTCTGTGCTCCGACCGTTCCCGTCAAACCGATCGCCAGTATCCATATCAGTAATGAGGTTTTTTTCATTGTGCATCTCCTGTCTGCGGCCGGACACAGTCCGGATCTTCGAAATCCTGAAAGCCGTTGCGGTCATTGGAAATCAGCTTCAGGCTGTTGCGCAAATAGGTGGTCATTGTTGCCGCATGATTGTCGTTGCGCGGATAAAAGCGGTGGATTTCCAAAGCGGTTATAGGTCTGAAAAGCGTAAAACGTGAGCCCGCCGCCGAGGGAATACCCCAAAAGAGCTTTCCGGCCGGCATCGATCCGGTACGCCTTTTCCGCATCGGGAACAATTCTTTCTTTTCCGAATTATAAAACAGCCCCGTCTTTTTGTCCGTGACAATCTTCCGAAAACGGAATCTCGCTGTCAAAAACGGTGGATTTTTTCGAAAAAATCGATATAATGGAAAATATGAGTGAAATGAGAGAAGAAAAAGATTCAATGGGCGTCATGTACGTCCCTTCCGAAACATATTACGGTGCCCAGACAGCCCGTGCCTTGGAAAATTTCGAGATTTCCGACAGACGCATTCCGCGGCCGTTTTTGAAAGCGATGGCGCAAATCAAAAAAGCGGCGGCTCTCGTCCACGGAGAATTGGGCATTCTGCCGGCGGAAACGGTCTCCGCCGTTGCCGCTGCCTGCGACGAAATTGTCGACGGAAAACTCGACGGGAATTTTCCGCTCGATGTTTACCAGACCGGTTCCGGAACCAGCTGGAATATGAATGTGAACGAAGTCATTGCCAACCGGGCCAACGAAAAACTGGGTGCCGGAAAAGGCGCCAAATCGCCTGTTCACCCGAACGACACCGTCAACCGCGGACAGTCGTCGAACGACGTCATTCCGGCGGCCATGAACGTTGCCGCCGCCTGCGAAACGCTCAAACTCATCGAGGCCCTTCAAACCCTTTCGGCAGCCTTCCGTGCCAAATCGGAAGAGTTTGCCGATGTGTACAAAATCGGCCGCACTCATTTGCAGGATGCCGTGCCGATGACACTCGGTCAGGAGTTCTCCGCGTTTGCCTGCCAGACAGCCGAAGGCGTCGAAGCGCTGAAAGCGGTTCTGCCCCGCGTAACCAAACTGGCACTCGGCGGAACGGCCATCGGCACCGGGATGAACTGCGACCCGCGCATGCCGAAAGCCGCGGCCGGCCGCCTTGCCGAATGGACCGGACTGCCGTTCGAACCGGCCCCCAACTATTTCGAAGCGATTTCCGCACGCGATTCGATTGTCGCCCTGTCGGGTGTTTTGAACGGAATCGCCGTTTCGCTGATGAAAATCGCCAACGACCTGCGGCTGCTGGCCTCCGGTCCGCGCTGCGGTCTGGCCGAAATCGAACTGCCGTCGCTGCAGCCGGGAAGCTCCATTATGCCCGGAAAAGTGAATCCGGTCATTCCCGAATGCATGATCCAGGTCTGCGCTGCCGTCATGGGAAAACATCTGACGGTCACCATCGGCGGACAGAACGGGCCGCTCCAGCTGAACATGATGATGCCGCTGATGGCTCACGAAATTCTGGAATCGCTCTCGCTGCTGACCAACGCCTCTCTCGGAATGGCCGAAAAATGTGTCAAAGGCATCAAAGCCGACCGGGAACAGTGCCGCAATCAGATCGAATGGTCGCTGGCCATGGTCACTCCGCTGGCATTAAAGGTCGGCTACGACAAAGCGGCTCAGATTGCCTACGCCGCTTACCGTGAACGGATTACCGTCCGCGAGGCTGCCCGCAGAATGACCGGGATTCCGGAGGAAGAACTGGACCGTCTGCTCAATCCCGAACAGAAGTAGGAATCCGGAAAGATATGGCGTCGTCCAATCTCTTTTTCCACAATCCGCTCGACTCCGCTCTTCTGAAATCGCGCCGCTCGGTCAAACCGGGAGAAAAAAGCGATCCCCGCGGCAACTATTTCCGCGACGTGACCGCCATTATTCACTCTTATCCGTTTCGCCGTCTCAAGCACAAAACACAGGTCTTTTATGCTCCGAAAAACGATCACATCTGCACCCGCATCGAACATGTGATGCACGTGGCTTCGATTGCCTCCACAATCTGCCGGGCACTCGATCTGAACAGCGACCTGGCGTGGGCCATCGGTTTGGGACACGATTTGGGACATACGCCGTTCGGTCATCTGGGCGAACGGATTCTCTCTTCGCTTTCGGGGAAGAAATTTTCCCACGAGCTTTATTCTCTGAAAACGGTCGACTGCCTGACGATGTACGGAAAAGGCCTCAATCTGACTTATGCCGTGCGCGACGGAATTGTCAACCACTGCGGCGAACGGTTCGAACAGTCGCTGAGACCCGATTTTACGGTTCGTAAATTGGAAGAGATTACCGACCGCGGCTGTCTGCCGGCCACATGGGAAGGCATTGCCGTCCGATTCTCCGATAAAATCGCCTATCTCGGACGGGATTTCGAAGACGCCTGCCATCTGCAGTTAACGACCGCCGACAGCCTGCCGCCGGCGGCCGCGCGCGTTTTGGGAACTACCAACGCCCAGATGATCAACACAATGGTTTGCGACATTATCGAAACCTCTCTCCAAACGGGAGAAATCGGCTTCTCCGATCCGGTTTACGAAGCGATGCAGATGCTGGTTCGGTTCAATTACGAACAAATTTACCGCAATCCGAAAATGACCGCTTATCACGACAATTTCGAACGGATTTTAACGACAATTTACGATTATCTGCTGAACCTGATGCAAAAATACGGACGGGACTCTGCCCGGTATACCGAAGAACCCAATTCGCTTGCCGCCCACTTTGCCGACTATTTGCAAAAAATGGCGGAATATTACACCGGAAAACCGGATGATGAAGCTGCTTTCGACTATCTCGCGGGGATGACCGACGATTACGCTATCGACTGTGTTTCCGAAATCATGTTGCCGAAAAGTTTTCAGATTAAATTTTGAGATTCTGTTTCCCGATTTCGGGATTCTTGCCGTTATTTAGAGATTAAATTTCCATTAAAATTTAAGAAGTGTACAAAAAATTATTGATATTTTTTTCCCCTGAGTCTATACTGATTCTCAGATGTGCAGAAAAATAACTTTTCTGCATTACGGAGGTAAATAAGATGAAAAAAACCGGTATTTTGTTCATTACGGCTCTGCTGTTTGTTTCCATGGCTTTTATCGGATGCAAAAAATCCGAAGCTGCCGCAACGGAAGAAACTGTTGTCCAGGAAGAAACAGTAGTCGAACCGGCTGTCGAAGAAGCAGTCGTTGCCGATGAAGCTGCCGTTGCCGTTGTCGACGAAGCTGCTGCCGTTGTCGAAGAAGCTGCTGCCGATGCTGTTGCTGCCGACGAAGAAGCTGCCGTTGTTGCCGAATAATTTTCCGGCACACGACAAAAAAAGGACGCTTTCGGGCGTCCTTTTTTTATGCCCTAACGGACTCTGTTTACGGATAGAGCGCATACTTTAAAAACAGAGCTTGTATACCGATTTCAGCAGACAGCAACAGCTCTCTGTCCGATTTTATATAAGAAAATTTTCCGGCAGATTCGGTCTTATAATAAAACATGTTATCTTTGACAAAATAGACCGAACGTAAATAATCAATGCCGTCTTCAATCCAGAGAATCAGATATTCATTGAATTTCCGGATCGAAACAGCTCCCGGATCACTGTACGGATCTTCCGGCTCTTTCTGCGACCCGCATTGCCGGTAAAAGAATACGGAAGAAAAATCGGTTACCGATACCTCCCGACCCGTATAGTCGTATTCAACCAGATCGCCGGCATAAGGATGCTCGGTCGAATACGGCGCCGAAATCGCCGTGATTCCGACATTCAGCGGGCCGCTTTGCCTTTCGGTCTCGAGACCGGCCAACCGGTAAACATAGACGCTTTCTTCATCGGCACAAAACAAATCTTCGGACTCCAAATCAGTGATAATCCGCGACTCCCGTGTCGATAAATCCGCGGAAATCAGTTTCCCGCCGGAAGTGTAAAAAATTCGGGCGTTGATGTAAATCACTTTATCGTCCCAACCGATACCGCCGCCTTCCTGTTCGGAAATCGACGAATAAGTCACCCGGCCGTCTCTTTTGTAGACAAAAACCAGCCGGCTTTCTTCCTCATCCGCAGCGGCTTCTTTGTAAACGAGAACCGTCCCTTTCCCGTCACTGTCAAAATAGAGTTTGACAATTTTCGACGTCAGAAAACGGGCATCCACACCGGCTGTCATCTCCGCCGTTTCGTCGGCAAGGCGGTTATCTTCGGTAATAGCGTAAACGGTCGACCCCGAAAGAACATAACTTTTTCCCGTATACGGATTGCCGGTAAGGGCGAAATCGTTTTCATCCAAAACCGCACCGTCAAGGTCGACAGTGACTTCTCTGACGGGAAGATCTCCGCCGTGCTCTCTCAACGAATCGTTGCAGGCAGCAGTCGCCAGCAGCAAAAACAGTAATGCCGACCGGACAATCAGACGCCTTTTCATTCCGTTCTCCCCGTCCCTTTATAGGCACCGATATTCTCTTCGGGATTTCCGGAATTCAGAAGCGGCGATCCCGGTTTCGGTTCAAAGGCGTACGCGGACGGATCGAAAAAGAGCGGCGCCTTTCCGCCGTCGGGCGTATCGGCATCGTTACTGCGGCTCAGCAGCACTGCCGCATCTTCTCCCGCAAACAGGTTCTCCGAAAGGGCGCAGTTTTTCAGAGAAACACCGACAGGCAGAACCGCCGCACCGGAGCCGGCCGGATTTTCCGTAAAGAGAACCGTATCGGTAAACGTGCCTTTTGCTCTGTTTCCGATAATCAGTGCTTTCCCGGCCGGTACATAAACCGTGCAGCTGTCAAAACTGTATTTCACTTCGGACACCGAATCCAAATCCAATCCGCCGAAAAAGACAACCCGGCTTGCCGAAAAACCGGCAGCCGATTCTATTGTTTTGGTTGCCGAAAAATCGCCTTTAAACACGGTAAGCCCTTTGCTGCTGCCGGCAATTTTAATCACACTCCAGCCGTAAGCCGCTCTCGGCATTTCGTATACTCCGGGCGCACACTCAATCCGGCACGACAGATACCGGCTCCGGTTTCCGGCCATAAACACATCTTCGAGATCGTTAAACGGCTTCTCGGGAGAAAGACCCGCTCCTTCTCCTGCCGGATCGGAAGCCGCCGCATCGGCATAAAAAACCGTATCGGCCGAGAATGAGAGGGCCTCCATTGTATATTCGTAAAAATCTTTGTTGTCTTCGGGATAAAACGGATCTTTAAAACGGATGAAATTGTAACCGGCCGGCCATTCCCCGGATGCGGGAATCAGTGCGATTCTGCGTCCGTCTTCCGAGAAGGTAACCGTAAAAAGAGTTCCCGTCTCTTTCGATTTTTCGGGTGTCACATCCCGACTGCTGTTATACGCCCTGTAGGACCAGACCGCTTTCCGGATATTTCTTTCGGCCTTCTTCCGGTCGACGGGCAGAGAAGCCGTCAGAATCAGTTTTTCCGTCGGCTCGACGGAAAAGAACCCGACGGAAGCCGCATTTTCGGCCGATTCCGGCATTGCCGTCAGAGAAAAGATTTCGGGCCGTTCTTCACACGAAAAAATCCAAAAAACAGTCAAAAAAATCAGCATCACTTTTTTCATAAAACATTCTCCCTGTTCCCGATTTTCAAATCCCACCGGCATCCGGCCGAAAGAGTTGCGATAAATTCCTTTTCAAAACTCCCTCCGCACATTAAACGAAAATAAACATTCCTGAAATCGGCCTGAATGGCTGCGCCCAATCCGAAACAACTGACCACAGGCATTTCACGGTAATCAAACCGCCCGATTCCTTCCAATGGCGAAACCGCCAAACTGACATCCTTGTTTTCCCCGACAGAAAAAGAAAAAAAAGGAGTCAATCCCAAGACGAGCATAAAAAGCCCCGGCTCGAAAACTCCGCTTGTAAAGTACCCAAGTGAAAAGAATGACTTTACAGGGACGGCAAACCCCAAATTCAACCCACCGCCGATTTTTGCAGCAAAAGTCTCTTCCACCGGATACCACATTGCAGAAAAAGAAATTCCCGTATAAAAAAAGGCTTTCCCGTTAAAATCGTAAAGAACAGCTTCGGAGTCCGCAATCGCGACTGTCGAGGTCTGTAATTTTCTTTCTTCAGCCAAAATACGATTTAATTTTTCCTGATAAAACTTGGCATAAATTTGCAACTCCGGACAAAACGGAGTGTCGGAAAAAACACGGATTAACGTACTTAATTCTTTTTTTACCTCACCGGAAAACGGATTTTTTATTTCAAGAAAAGAAATTGCCTGTTCTTTTTTTTCGATAAATTCCTTTTCTTCCGATATTAAAAACGGAATCGTAAAACGAATATTCAGTGTCGATCCGGAATCGACTTTCACTTTTCCGTTATAAAAAACCGGAGAAGAGAAAAGCCTTGTCTGATAAATACGAACCTGTATTTCCGTGGCCGGTGTCACCTCTATTTCACGGGGCGATATTCTGATATCTTCATTAATTGCAACAAAATATTCACCGGGTTCACCTTCATTGATAAAACGAATACGTCCCGACAGGATTTCGGCATACCCGGAGAACGCCCCGACAATAAACAGTACCAGAAAAAAACAATTTTTCACGGAATTACCTCAAAAGTAAATGAATCTCCGGTTTTGCTGCTTAAAAGATAATAAGGTACTGCTTCATAATTTTTGTCACCATCTTCAAACACAGCCCTGACAGTCAGGGAATACTTTCCGGTTTCAAATGTGTGAGCAGGAAAGGCATATGAATTTTGTTCTGATGAGAATGTCAGATAACGTATTCCTTCTTTAAAAATATCGATTTCGAATGCATTGGCAACGGAATCAGGCGTCCAATATAAGTAAATCACGGAAGCAGAACTCAGCGACTGCTGATCCACGGCATCTCTTCCCGTTTCGTCCGAAAAATAAAGAATACGGGGAGAATCATCGACAAACCCATATTCCAGTTCAAACTCATGAGTAACACTTCCCTTTTTTATCCGGAAACGATAAAGCGAATCCTGATAATCATTGATATATTCCTGATAACAGGAATTTTCCGGCCGGTAAGGAATCTCCCTTGACCAAAACGAATTGGATATAAATATCAGAAGCCCCGTATCAATTTCATTCCCTTTTTTCCACGGATATATTTTCACTACCGGAGACATTCCTTCCTCTGCACGAACGCTGACAGAAATTGAGGTCAATCCCAGCGGAGACAATGCCGAGGCCGAATAGAAATAGACCGGCTCCGAAGGCGGATTTTCCGGTTTTACCGGTTCCGCGCATCCGAAAAGACTTGTGTAAAATAATATTAATACGACCTGCCGGAAAAACTTTTTCATGACTCTCTTTTACGGCGCAGGAACCGCAATTCCTTCACCCTGCCAGCCGCCGTAATTTTTACCGTCTTTTCCGGTTTTCAGCAGACACGAATCGGAACGCAGCCGAAAATCATTGTTGTCGGGATCGACAAAACGGGGAGGTTTGCCTGTATAATCGCCCCCTACAATAAAAGGTATGTCATCATCGGTATCTTTGCCTCTCCATGATAAAAATATATCAGCTTCCTTAACGGGGGTTGTTGCTGCAACAAAATCTGTCGAAATATACGGTAATTTCCATATAGCGTAAGGAGAGCTTTGACTACCGTAAAATATTGAATTCTCTGCAAGGAGAGAAGTGTAATTGCCATTGACATCTGTTAATCCCATTATGCTGGCTTCGACTTCGTAAATGAGTGTTGAATCTATGATACTGGTATAATCAAAAGTAAAAATTCCTTTCAGAATAAGATTATTGAGAATTTGCTGTCCCTCTCTTATCTGCCAATCCTGTCCTAACGATAAATTAACATTCTCATCAAAAATAATAGTTGTGTACCCCTCTTTTTCTTCGATCGAAGTTGCATTTTTTTTGATGCCTCCGTAAATTTTACAAAATTCCATAGATATTTTCTCAATCGAGTTATCGGGCGTTATCGTCCACCGACCATCTGTTATCCAAATGGAAAAACCTTTTCCGTCTCTCCAGGCAACATATCGGCCTTTCTCTATCTTGCTTATTTTCTCAAAAGTTTCTGTCAAATATTTAAACAAGCCTCCCAAGTCTGAAGTTGCCGTTTCCCATGAAGTTGCCGTTTCCGGTTTTCCTGTACCGTCGGAAGAAACATAATAACTGTTCATCGGCACAAAACACATATCTACACCCTGTGCATAACAATGAAGCAAATCAGCAGACCAAACATACGGACTTTTAAAGGTGATAGTATAAAATTTACCGAATTCCCATTTTTTTTCTCCCGAGGGGGAAATACTGATTTTCTTTCCATCTTCGGAAAATTCAATCTTATACCAGTCCGAATTTTCCTCATTTGAAATTTTACCTGTTTCCACCGACCCTCTTTTCATTTCGAATATATCCAAAAACCGATCCTGATGAATCGGATGAGTACTTTGAAAAACGACCGGTTCTTCCGGTTTTGTCCCGATACAAGCTTCCCTATATGAGAGCCGCAAAGGCATCAGGGAACATGTCATATCCATTTCTCCTTTTATACATCCAACCAAAAGAAACAACACCGCAATCAATATTAATAAAATTTTGTTTTTCATATTTTTCGCTCCTTGATATATCTCCCGGATAAATTCCGGATTATTCCTGTTTTAATTTATAAAGTGCATAATTCTCCTGTGCTTCTTCCACCATTTCGGAAATCACACCTTTTTTCAAGTCCCAAATTTCAGCAGATCGATTGGAACTATTATAATCGGCCGCCATATGAGAACAGTTTTCGACAAACACGGTTCTTCCGTGAAGAGGATCCCGATTCTCGAAACCGGACAGGTGCTGATCCTTTTTAAATATAAGAATATCGTGCGGTTCATTAATATTCTGCACCCCTCCGTACAGCCATGCCAATACTTGTGCATAGCCGCGCTCACCGGAAAGAAGTTCATACCATATCATATCCAAAGCCGCTTTTGAAAAAAAACAAGCAGCAAGAGGAGGTACAGAAAGTGATGCTACACCTAAAGCTGTATGGAGAACAAATGCTGAAATATAGATGTTATTAACAGTTTGTTTTATGTAAACACCATTTGTTTGAGATACATCCGTTTTCAAATACCGATCAATATCCCAGATTCCGACAATGTGTCCCATATAAAATGGCCGTTCATTTTGTTCTGTCAAAGCATATAAACCGTGTGTTTCACACCGAACATATTTTTTAATGACTTCCGAATCTTTTCTCATATCCATCATTGGATAGGAAGGTTGTCTAATATTTTCTGTCGACAGCATATCCCAAACAGCCGAATATTTGGAAAATTCCTCCATTCTCATTTTATATATACTGCCATGTTTCGCTATTTTAAATAAAACATTATAAAACGTCAGGTCATTACTGCTGTCTTCATCTTTTTTTGAATCCGCACTAACGACTGCACAAGTCACAATCGTTTCAACCACCGTAGCCGTATCTCCCAAATTAATAATTTGAGACAAAATAGACCCGGCAGGAAGACTGTGTAAAACACTATTTACCAAAAGAGAAACTTTCGTTTGATTTACAAATTTCGCATATTCCCATGCCGCTTCTTCGGAATCGCCCCGGCCGAGAACATCCAACCCCTCAATCGGCGAATTTACCGTTATTACGCCGGACAGTTCGTTTGAATCAGCCTGTTGATGCCATTCGTAAGACAGCATGGCCGCAGCCAATCCTCCCATACTATGTCCGATGATAATATCTCCCTGCTGAAGATTCAAGGAAGAAGCCGATTGGGAAGCACTGTTTTCCCAACCGGAATCGCCTTTCCATACTTTCCGAATTCGCTTACCGCTCTTATAATAATCCGCAAAAGTGCTTACGGCATTTCCGTTCGGAACAGTATCAAAATCGAAACCCTGTGCATAAATAAAATCATAATCTCGAATTTGGGTCATCCGATCCACCGGTTCGGCTTTGCCTCTAGGCAAAGCAGGTTTTTCGCCTTTTTCATTACTGTAATCATAACCTTCACGCAAGCCCTGAACGAAAACCGTACCTTCCGCTATTTCGTTTTTTTCATTTTTTAGTTTCTTATCCGTTAATTTTACAACGAGAAAAGAATCTGCAGATTCGACAATTTCATAACTGTCATTTAAATAATTTCTTGCTGTCGCAGTCTGATTATAGACGATTCTGTAGCCGTTGTCGGCACCCGTCACTTTATCGAATTTGAGAAATAACTGACAGTCACCGATTGCCAAAACACGAGCATTTTTAACCCGCGCACAGGGCAAAGGACAACCATAGTATTCACTCACGCCTGTCACCTCAGTTCCCGACATTTCCGGAATCATTGTATTATTCAGCAACTTCAAAACATCTTTACCGTCCTGTCGGGTTCGGTAATAAGCACAAATTTTAACCAAAGCTGACGGGTGAACAGCATCGTCAACCGAAACAGGACTCCCGTTTCGGTATAAACGAATTTTGCCGCTACTCTCAATTCGGTAGAAATTTTCCGTCATATTGTCGCGGACATCTCCCGACTGTCCCCAAAGGGTATCTTCCCCTACCTGAAATAATTTTCGGATATCATCATTTTCCGTAATACTTTCCCATTTGGTAATATTTTTATCCTTACCGGAATCAATAATATAGGCAATATAAACAATATTCTTAATGTCACTGTCTGCGATTTCACATTCTTTAAATTTTTCTGCAAGTGAAACCCACTGAAGGGAAACTGTCCGTTTTTGTTCTTTATCAACGCCGCAATAATCGGCTGCCGTTATCTGAAAATCATCTTCAGCCAGCGTCTCTGTTTCAATCGGTTCGGAAAAGGCAGACTCCTGTAATCTTGCTTTTGCCTTATATTCGGATAGCGGATTTTGAAACTGTTGGGAATTCATGGCCGTCACAAAGAACCGGTAGTCTGTTTTCGGTTCCAGACCGGAAACCCGAACCAGGAAACTTTTCTTTTTTTCTTCCGGCCACCATTCGTAACAGACGGATTCATTAACCGACAGGTTCTCTTTATGCGTGACCTCCGTTTTATAGCCGTTATTATCTTCGATATATAATTTTAAAAACGGATTTGGCAAATCTGTTTCCGAGACAGAATTCTTATCACCGCAAAAGACATCCTCATAATACTTTTGTAAATTATCATCGATGGAAAGACGAAACATAACCGTATCTTTCCCCTTGCCGACCAACCCTTGACATTCGGGCGCTTCGGGATAAGTGCGTACAGACTGCGGAAAACGGGCATCGGGCGCCGGCAGATGAATCCACTGAAGTCCGTTTTCCTCTGCCGGGACCGGTTCTTCTTTGATTCCGACTGAAAAATCAACCTTCTCTTTTCTAACAGAGTCTTTAAGATTTACCTGAAATACAAAATCGGAAAACTGCGGATCTACGAAAACCTTCTCCTCTTCAACAGTAATGACATATTGAAAGTCTGCCGGAATTCCGTTTTTTAATCCGGAAAAGCAGACATAGAGACTGCGGTTTGCCGAATCGATAAAGTAAGCATCCTTAATCAGACTTGTTGCCGGAGTCCGCAATGTCAGCTTTTGCTTCCCTGTAAACCGATAAGAAGATCGAAAATATAAGTATTCCGTATTAGTCTCGTCTTCATGGGGCGACCCCCAAAGCATAAAATAAGATCCGGCCGGATCCATTCCGCAAACTGAAACTTCAATTCCTTTCTCATTGTCATTGAAAATGCTGACAGAGTCTTTTGTTCTTAAAATTCCATTATATTCAAGTTTTGCGGATGTAATATTAGAGGTCAGTCCGGGCATTTCCCCTTTTTTCCCGGGCACAAAATATCCCCAGAAATTAATGATATGGTTGACATCTTCAGAATAACCGGTCGCCGGTTTCCATAAGACTTTAAATTGATATTCCGAAGGTACTTTGTTAGTTATCGGATCTGTCATAAACTGATTATCGATATTTTCCAGTCTGACAACTTCCGGCCAAATGACATTCTCAACATCAGAAACGCCTTCTTCTGCCCATATCCCGATACTCAAAATTAAAAAAAGTAAATATGGAATTATTTTTTTCATAACCGGCCTCCCTGTGAAACGGAAATTCCGAAATTTTCCGGACGAAAATAGGCGGCATCCAGCATATTAATTTTTATATCATTATAATATTCGACAATCTTCATTTCCATATTCAAATCTTTGGGAAACGGTTCCGCAACACCTCCGACCGAATCCATTATTTTACGATACATTTCCTCAAAATCATACATTATTTCTGTCACTTTCCCGATGCGAACATATAATCCTGTTTCTTCCTCATAAACAGGTATTTCTTCTATTTTCATTATTTTACCGTCTGCCCCCTCCAAAAGAAGACGCGACCCCAAATACAGGCATTTTTCGGTGTTATATTTCACAAAATACGAACGAACATTATAGCTCATATCGGGAAACAAAGACGGAATCTGGTCGTCACTGTAATAATCCGTTAAATCGGCCGTGATAATTGCCCCGTTTTCGCTCAGTTTCCCTTCGGGAAGATTCTCTCTGATTCCGGTTATAACAGAATCGGCAACGATTCCTGTATAAAAAGGAACAATGTTCCGATCCTCTGTTTCCGGAATATTCAAATTCAAATCCGAAGATGCCGATTCTATTTCCATCGTATCCGAAAAATAGGTTATCAGTTTTTTTCCGTTCGATATTAAAATACGGTTTCTTTTATCGGGATAAAGCGAACCGTCCCGATCCATTCTGACAAAGGAATGCCCGTCAATCTTGAAAAAAGCCAAATTGTACGCCGCAAAAGAATTGTTTTGAAGCCCAAAGTGCGACACAAATTCCCCCCGAACAAATGTTTCGACCGACATTTGAAACGACTGAATATCCTCCAGTTTACCTTGGGGTTTTATAATGGACACAGGTTTTGATCTGGCCGGATATTCGGACGAAACCGACGCCGAATCCGGCACATGGACTGTTTCCTCCGATTTTTCCGAGAACGGATTTTTAAATTCCGCTTCCTGCTCAATGTTTTTTTCGATCAGCAGTGTTTCGGTATCACTGCATGAAAAAAAGGTGATAAGACATAAAACAATAAACAACTTTTTCATATACCAACTCCTTCTTCCATGAAAAAGTTTAACATAGAATTTCCGGATGTCAATATTCTTTTTGTGAAATTTTTACAAATTATTGTATTTTATTTACTTTTAAATAAGACAGATCTCAAAAAATGAATTATTATTCATTTTTTCGTGACGGTAAGACCGGAATTTCAACCTTCCGCACTGACGGGATCGGTCAGCGGCTGCGAATAGTCCGACTCCTGAACCCGCAGATTCTTTTCTTCTCCGGCCAGAAACGGGTTTTGAAAATTCGAATGATTTTTAACCGTAACATACCAGTTCAGATTCTCAAGAGGAGGCATATAAAAGACCGTAACCGTAAAACGGGCCGCATCGCCGGAATCCGGCGTATATGTATAGTAATATTTTGAGTTGGTGTAATCATCCTCTTCGTGCTCGACCCGAACCGGATTAAAGAAAGAGTCATCCGGACTCTGCCGGAAAACATTCAGAAAACGGTCCGGTGATTCTCCGCTGCCGGATTTTTGCGTTCCGGGAAGCATTCCGTTTTCCGTCGTTTGAAAATAAGCGGCAGCGCTTTCGTCGACCGTTACGGTAAAACGGAATGCCGGCCATGACTGCGCTCCTCCTTCGGGAAGCATTTCGACTGTTTCACCGATAACCGGTACCGACGGATAGGGTCGGACGCTCTTTTTAAACCGGACAAGAGAGACTTCGGCATCATTCCACTTTTCATCTTCGCTCTTCGGCTCCCTGTCGAGAGCATCGACAACTTCGATACCGAAATCGAGAGTCTCTCCCCGAAAAGGTTCTTTCAGAGAAATTTCCGTTTCTGTCGAGCCGGTCCCGACGCGGTGGATTTCCCCGTTTCCGAGATGCAGGCGGTAATCGCTTCCCGAATCGATCCGTTTGCCGCTTTTGACGACCAGACCCGCATTATCGGGCGTAAAATAAACGTCCGTAATAAAAACCGCGGCGGGCGTCCAAATCCGTATGCGGTCGGAAAAATGACGCAAAGAAGGAAAGGTGACCGTTCCGCTTAAAAATCCGAAACCGTCTTCACCGTTCGAATCCGGTTCGCCGTCCTTTCTCTCTCTCAAAAGGCCCGATTCCGGATAAAATCGGAGGTCTTCTTTCGGCGATCCGAGAAAAATATAATAACAGGCAGCCGGTTTCAGATTGCGCAGTGTCACAATATCGCCCTCGGAAGAAATTTGATCCGCATAAAGAGAGCCGCCCGCGGCAACAGGACTTCCTCCTCTAAGCGATGCCCCGTTTTTTTTGACAGTCAGTTCCATGGGGCGGGGTACGGGAGGAGTAATCATTAAATCGGGATTATCCTCTACCAGAAACAGAAAGAAACGGTTGACACGGTCTGTATGTCTTTCGCCCGTCTGCCACCGGATTCGGAAACGGCTTTCGGTGTAAATATCTGTTTCCGACGGGCGGGAAAAATCGGCCGCCGACAGGGTATCGGGGTCCCATTCGGAAAGACTTTTCGCTGTCAGAGCATTCACCTCAAACGATTCCAACTCCAGTCCGTTTAAGCGGGGCTGATACAGGTTGGGTTCGCTGTCTTCGGAAGAAAGCAGGGTTTTTCCTTCACAGGACAAAACCGCTAAAACCGTCAGGAGAAAAATACCGCCGATACTTTTTTTCATTTACAGGACCTCCGTCTGAAAAAATCATACCACGAAACAGCGAAAAGTCAACAGCGCTTTTTCCGGAAAAATAAAACCCCTCTCCCGTGGAAGAGGGGTTTTTCATTATCTGTCCGTTTTATTCGGACAAAACATCGATCACATCCTGAGATGTATCGGCTTTTTTCAGCATTTTCATCACAATCGGAGCCTGCATCATTTTGGCGATTTCGGACAGTGCTTCGATATGCTGTCCCGGCTGACTTTTGGGAGCAATCATCAGAAAAATGACATAAACCGGCTCGCCGTCATGCGCCTGAAAATCGATTCCTTCTTTCGAAATACCGATTGCCAGAACGGGTGCCTGAATCGATTCGGTTTTGGCATGCGGAACGGCAATACCGTCGCCCAGACCGGTCGAAGAAAGCGCTTCCCGTTCGAAAACGGCATCGGTAACGGCTTTTACATCGTGAATCAGTCCGTTTTTGTTTAAAAGTCCGATCATTTCGCAGACGGCTTCCGTTTTTGTTTTTGCCGTCAGAGGTACCTGAATGTTTTCCTGCTTAATTAAGTTTGCCAAAGCCATGATTTTCTCCCTCCTCTTCCGTTTCGAAACAGCGTTCCATCCGTTCTTCGTTTTTGACGCACAAAACCTCGCAGGTGACCTGCTTCATCGCCATATCTTTGTCACTGTGAAGTTCTTCGCGCAGACTTTTGGTCCGGTTACTCTCGACGCCGACGACCAGCAGATCGATTCCTTTCTCCTCGACCGCTTTACGGATTTCGCTGTGGGGTGTTCCCTGTACTTTTTCCGCCTCGATAGCCACTTTTTTGGAATCGGCCAGCCGGCGGGCCAGTCTCAGATAGCGGTCGGCGTCTTCTTCCAGTTCGCGGGCATATTCTTCCCGCTCGCTTTCGACAAAAATCCGGGCTTTGACCAGATCGCCCAACGCTTTCGTATTGATGACGTAAAGTCCGTACAGCTCGGCTTCAAACTGTTTCGCCAACAGAATCGAAGCCTGTATGGCCGCAATGGCGGCATCGGAATCGTCAATGTAAACCAGAATTTTGTTTACAAGTTTCATTCTTCTTCCTCTCCTGCTTTTTCAAGCCGTTCTTTGATGGTTTTCATCAGAATCAGATTTTCCCGTTCCGCCTCTTCGAGACGGTTGGCGATATGCCGGACGGTTTCTTCCAAATCGGGAATGGCGATTTTCTCCAAAGCGTTGACTTTGCGAATCGTCTTTTTGACTTCCCGGGCCAGCCTCATAATCGAAATTTTGATTTCGGCAAACTGACCCATCGATTCGACGGCCGATTTAAACCGCGAAACCGCTTCATCGATATAGTACGGGGTATCGGTCATGCTGAAATAGGGTGCCTTCTCGTGAAAATCGGTATCGACAATCGGTAACCCGACGCCCATCACTTTGCGCGACGAAAGCCGGATTTCCGATTCGATGTGAACGGCAGCCGACAGCGAATGAATTTTGAGTTTTCCCATCCGCAGAACGGCGTTTTCGAGGCTTTTGTACGCTTCGGCCAGTGTCGTTTCCAGCGACCGCTGCTGCGTTTCGGCCCGCTCCGTCAGGTTGACCAGTTCCGAGACGAGAATACTTCTTTTTTGGTCGAGAAGATCGAATCCGAGTTTCGCGAATTTCAGTTCGTCGCGGGTTTTCATCAGATTCGATTTCGTCGGTGCGATTTTTTTCATCGGTTCAGTCTCCGATTCCCTCTCTGCTGTCGTAATACTCGACCAGCTCTTCTTCCGTCACACGGTGCAGTTCTTCACGCGGCAGCAGGCGCAGACAGTCCCAGCCCAAATCGAGTGTTTCTTCGATAGTGCGGTTGGAAGTCATTCCCTGATTGACGAATTCCCGCTCAAACTTCTCGCCGAATTCCATATAGCGTTTATCCAGCGGTGTCAGCTCTTCTTCGCCGATAACCGATGCCAGGTTGCGGACGTCCTTCACATAACTGTAGGACGCAAAGAGCTGGCTGGAAAGGTGCGGATGATCTTTGCGGGTCATTCCTTCGCCGATACCGTCTTTCATCAGACGGGAAAGCGACGGCAGACCGGCCACCGGCGGATAGAGTGATTTTCCGTGCATTTCGCGGTCGAAAACGATCTGTCCTTCGGTAATGTAACCGGAAAGGTCGGGAATCGGGTGGGTAATGTCGTCGTTGGGCATGGTGAGAATCGGCAGCTGGGTAATCGATCCTTTGCAGCCTTCGATCATACCGGACCGTTCGTAAATCTCGGCCAGGTTGGAATAAAGATAGCCGGGATATCCTTTTCGGGACGGAATCTCACCGCGCTGTGTGGAGATTTCGCGAAGCGATTCGCAGTAGTTGGCCATATCGGTCATGATAACCAGAACGTGCATGCCTTTGTCGTACGCCAGATACTCGGCCAGCGTCAGCGCCGTCCGCGGGGTAATCATTCTTTCGATTGACGGTTCGTCGGCCAGCGAGAGGAAAAGAGCGACGTTGGAAAGAACGCCGGATTCTTCGAACGACTTAATGAAGAAGCGGGCTACGTCGTTTTTGACACCCATGGCGGCAAAGACAACGGCAAAATTGGTTTCCTCTCCGAGAATCCGCGCCTGCCGGGCAATCTGTGCCGCCAGTTCGTTGTGCGGCATACCGTTGCCGGAGAAAATCGGCAGCTTCTGTCCGCGGATGAGGGTGTTCATGCCGTCGATCACGCTGATACCGGTTTGGATAAAGTCGCGGGGGTAAATGCGCGAGGTCGGGTTAATCGGCCGGCCGTTGACGTCTTCCTCTTTTTCGGCAACCGGAACCGGGCCGCCGTCTTTCGGAATGCCGAGTCCGTTGAAAACACGGCCGAGCATTTTTTCCGAAACACCCAGTTTCAGCGGTTCGCCCATAAACCGCACTTTCGTATGCGGCATATCGAGACCGGTGGTTCCTTCGAAAATCTGAACGGTCACAGCCGTATCGGAAGTATCCAAAACGATGCCGCGGCGGATATTGCCGTTGCGGTCGAGAACTTCGACCAGCTCCTGATAACCGACCGGGTGCGTTTTCTTCACGACAACCAGAGAGCCTTCGATGCGGTTGACTCCGACATATTCCCGGCCGCTGATATATTTTTTATCCGCAAATGATGCTTCGTTATTCTGCATAGAGAGCCTCCAGTTTCGAAATGCCTTTTTCCAGAGCGAGTGCCAGTTTATCGAAGCTGTCGGCATCGCCGTTGGCAATCGTCAGCTTCATCTTCACCAGTTCGGATGCAACCGGCATTTTCCGGATTTTCGACAGCGGAATGCCTTTTTTGATCGCATCCGCGCCTCTCTTGTAATATTGGAGAATCAGATTGAGCATCGCCTTCTGTTTCTCCATCGTCGAAAATTTATCGATGTCATCGAATGCATTCTGCTGGAGGAAGCCGTTCTTGAACAGCGAGCAGATTTCGATAATGAAGCGCTGACTGTCGGGAAGGGCGTCGGGCCCGACCAGTTTGACGACCTGCTGCAGACGAACCTCTTTCTGAAGAAGTTCCATCATCTCCTCGCGGTCACTGATAAAATCCTCTCCCGCCACACGGGCAAAATAACCGCTTAAGTCGGAAACGTATTCGCTGTAGCTGTCCAGCCACGAAATCGCCGGATAGTGGCGGGCGTTGGCCAGCTGCTTGTCGAGTCCCCAGAAACAGCGGACAAACCGTTTCGTGTGCTGGGTGACCGGCTCGGAAAAGTCGCCGCCCGGAGGGGAGACCGCCCCGATAATGGAAACCGATCCTTCCTGACCGCAAAGCGTCTGCATATAACCGGCTCTTTCGTAGAACTCCGCGATACGGGTCGGCAGATAGGCGGGAAAACCTTCTTCCGCCGGCATCTCTTCCATACGTCCGGAAAGCTCGCGCAACGCTTCCGCCCACCGCGATGTCGAATCGGCCATAATCGCCACATGAAGCCCCATGTCGCGGAAATATTCGGCGATTGTGACTCCGGTATAAATACTGGCCTCGCGGGCGGAAACCGGCATGTTGGAGGTGTTGGCAATCAGCACCGTCCGCTCCATCAGACTTTTTCCCGTTCGCGGGTCGATCAGTTCGGGGAACTCGGTCAGAACGTCGGTCATTTCGTTACCGCGTTCGCCGCATCCGACATAAACGATAATATCGGCATCGCACCACTTGGCAATCGCATGCTGCGTCATCGTTTTTCCGGTACCGAAACCGCCGGGGATGGCAACTGTTCCGCCTTTGGCAAGCGGAAAGAGCGTATCGATAACACGCTGTCCGGTAATCAGCGGAATGTTCAGCGGCAACCGCTGTCCGACCGGCCGGGGAACCCGAATCGGCCATTTCTGATAAAATGCAATCTCTTTTTCGACGCCGTCACAGTCGACAACGGCAGCCGCTTCGTCGACGGTGTAGTCTCCTTCGGAAGAGAGCGATTTTAAAACACCTTTGACATCGGGCGGCACCATAATTTTGTGACAAATCGAAGAGGTTTCCTGCACCGTACCGAGTACCTGTCCGCCTTTCACTTCGGCTCCGGCCGCAAGGCCTTCGGTCGGGACAAAATGCCATTTTTTATCACGGGAAAGCGACGGAGCGTTGATTCCTTTTTCGATGTAGCTGCCGGACATATCGCGCAATACATCGAGCGGACGTTGAATACCGTCGTAAATCGTCCCGATTAATCCGGGACCCAACTCGACGGAAAGCGGACCGCCGCTTCCGTACACATTATCCTCGGGGGACAGTCCGGTCGCATCTTCGTATACCTGAATCACCGCACGATCATCGTGCAGCTTGATGACCTCCCCGATCAGTTTCGCCTCACCGACATGAATCAGCTCCATATTCAGTGCATCCGAAACATTTTTGACTTCGATAACAGGTCCGTTGACCCGTTTAATTTGTCCGATAATTCGTTCTGCCATATTCTTTAACTCCCGGCGACAGCCTGCGATACCGCTTTCCGGATCGCCGACTGATAGCGGATCAGTCTTGTTTCGAAACGGTTGTCATACACCACACGGCCTTCGCGGTCGGAAACGGAAATTCCCTGAGAGCGCAGGCGCAACGGCGATAATTCCAATTTGAGAGAGACCCCGATTTCCTTTGAAAGTTCGGCGGCCCAACGGTTCAGCAGTTCCTGTGTGACAACGGGGGTTTCCGCCGCACTGATTGAGACAATCAGATCCGTCTTTCCGATGCCGTAAACGGCCTCCGTCAGCAAATGGCGCAAAACATCCGCATATCCGGGAGACGAAGCAAACTCTTTCACCTTTTCCATCGCCGCCTGTATCGATTCGGAAATAATCTGCTCTCTTAAAGAGAGTTCGATTTTTCGTCTTTCCATTTCGATATTGTTTTGACTGTTCTTTTCGATACGCTGCTTTTCCTGCTCCGTTTTTTCGGCAAAAAAAGCTTCCCATTTCGCCATTTCCTCACGCGCCGAATTTCTTTTTGTCTCCGCCGCCTGTTCGGCATCCTTCAGAATGCGTTTTGCGGTTTCCTCGGCATCGGATACAATCACATTCAGAAAATCAATCGAGCCTAAACTTTCCTTTTCTTCCACAAGCATCCGCCTATATTCTGATTCCGATAGCGGCATTAATCGTCTGTTTCAGAGAGGGGCGTCCGGGATCCGGTCCCGTTCGATCGGGAATTTCCACAATCAGAGGAAAATCTTTTGTGAAAAGATAATTCTCAATCCGTTCCCGTATCCAGCCGGCACATTTCTCGGTAATGACGACAATGGCAATATCGGATTTATTAATCACCTCGGAAAATGCGGTTTCGGTTTCTTCCCGGCAAGAGACCGCTTTTCCTTCGACTCCCGCCAGACTGAAACCAAGAACCGTATCCTGATCACCGATCACAAAATAATTCATGCGTCAGACTTTACCCAAAATCATCAGCGCGGTGATAAAACCGAAAACGACGATACCTTCGGCCAACGCAACAAAAATCAAAGCCTGTCCCGCAAGATTCGGTTTTTCGGCAATCGCCCCCATAGCGGCGGATCCGACCTGTCCGATTGCCAAACCGGCACCGATAGCACCCAATCCGAATGCCGCTGCGGCACCGAGAAGACCGCCCAGCATTTTCATCGAAATGCCTTCCTCTTCGGCGGTCACTTCCGTTTCCGATGTTTCCGCTTCCTGCGCAAACACACTGCCGGCGCTCAAAAACAGGCTCAACAGAACAAACAATACCATCATCAGTTTTTTAGCCTTCACTCTCAGCCTCCTATTATTTCTTAAGGGTTAATCTTCCCTTTTTTCTGCCAGACTGATCGGACGGAACGCGATTCCCCCGCCCATCAGAAATTTGTTAAAAAATTCATAGTAATGCAAACGAACCGTCTGAATCCAGGCGGAAAGTCCTTCCAACGCAATGACCAGAACGTTTCCGAGCACAATCAGAAATGCCGAAGCAACCGCCTTCACCACCGAATCGCTGCCGACCATTTCGGCCAGGGTAAAAAAGGCCTGCATCAGACTGACATGGGCGATTCCCAATCCGGCCACCCGCAAAAACGACAGCGTATTGGCCAGATATCCGGAAAAGACTTCCAGAATTTCAATCAGTAGTTCCATGATCAGCATCGGAACAGCCGTTATCTTAAAACGCCCCTCTTCCTTCACCGAATGAACAGTCAGACGAACCAGAAAGGCAACGGTCGGCAACCCGAAGCAGAGTGCCAAAGCCCAGCCCGGCATCCGAGCAAACGATCCGTCCGTCATAAAGAAATAAGCACAGGCCACACCGCCCCAGTAAAAAACGGCACCGGCCAATCCCGACTTATCGGTCAACAGTTCCAGCCACTTTTTGCAGCAGATGCAGTTATAAAAAAAGAAAAAGATTCCGAGAGAAATCATGCCGACACCGAGCCACGCCGAAAGTGCCAGTATCTGCATCAGAGACTGCACCATTCCCGATGCATTATGCCCGACAACGGCACCGTGATAATTAAACCAGACCGCCGGCAGCCACGAATATCCGAAATAGGAACCGAACATCACGCCGAAAAAGACGGCGGAAAGTCCGCAGTAACACATCAGATTGTAAATATAATCGGGTTTCCGCTTTTTGCGCGCCGTAATCGTTCCGATAATACCGGCCAGCAGCACCACCGCGCCGTGACCGACATCACCGAACATCAGCCCGAACATCAGCATGAATGTCAATGCCACGATATAAGAAGGATTGATGGTTCCGTAAGCGGGAACGGCAAAATTGGTAATCACCGTTTCAAACGGTTTCAGCAGTTTCGGCGTTTCCAGCAGGACAGGCGGAACCAGCCCCTCTTCCTCGACCGCTTCCGCCGCCGATGTCAGCTCGATATAACAGTCTCCGTTACACGCCTTAAAAATACCGTCGGAAACTTTCTTTTTCATTTTTTCGGCTATCCACCCGGAAAAAACGAAGGTCCGTTCTGTTTTATTAAAACGCTGCTGAATGGCGCTGTAGGTCTCGGCAACCCGCAGCTGCGTCCACAAATCTTTAATATGCTGTTTTTCGTTACCGATAACGGTTTCGACATCGTATTTGAGCTCGTCCTGGCGGGTCTGTACCTCTTCCAGTCTTTTTTTCAGCCGTTCTCCGATTTCCGGATTGACAGCCGCGTCTCCCGTAACAGGCTCCCCGCCTTTCCACGCCGTTTCTGCCAAAGCCGATTCGACTTTTAAAATATCTTTTTTCAGATGTATCAGAATATATTCGTGCAATGAGGTATCGGAAACAGGTAAAACGGCACACGGTACACCGCGAAGAACGTTAATCAGATCTTCCCTGTCTCCCGAAAAAGAGCCGTAACGCGTTACAAGGAAAGCCGCATACGGATTCTCTCTTCCCGGAGCTTTATGTCGGAGTGCCGCCGCCACCTGCTTGCGAATTTCTTCGAGCCTTAAAATATCGGCCTGTGTATTCTGCTGCCGCTGACGCAACAGATTCATCTCGGATTCGACGGACGCCACTTCCGCGGACAAAGCCGCCAGACCGTTCTCGGTCAGAGGCTTGATTTCCGCATGTTTGAGAGACGGGAATTCGATGCGTCCGACAGCCATAATACTCTCGATTTTTTTTCTCAGATCTTTCAGAGCCGAGACGGACACAACGCCCTTAACTTCACGCAGAGAGCGGGCCAGAGAGGGAGAAACTTCTTTCACGGAAATAAAATCCATCTGCCCCAAGTCCAGCAATTCTCTCGTCACACGATCGAAATACTTTTCCAGCACCACAGCGGAGAGCTGCACCATTTTGGCTGTTCTGATCATAACAGCTCCTTAATCCGGTCCTTCCCCAACCGGTAATATTTGGCATTCAGCAGAGTTATAATTCTCTGTACTTCCAGTCGTTTTCTGATAAAGAAAGCAATAATCATTCCGATTGAAAACGGATTTCCGCAGAGCGCTTTCTGCGCCTGTTTTTCCCTCATCTCCGCCGAGACAGCCTCAGCCAGCAAAAGCCGGTCGAAAGGAGAGGCATCGGAAGGCACTTTGGTCTCCCCCGGTTCCGAAAAATATTTTTCGACCAATGCGGCGAAATTGTTCTCGAAACCGTCGGCAAGCACCGACTCTCTGACAGGCAGGCGGCGGCCGCCGGGAAGCAGGCGTTCCCGGATTTGCCGGGAATCGAAACGGAAATAATGTTTCAGCCGGGCTATGCGGTTCAGATTTTCTATGTCGACAAGAAGAGAGACATAATTCATAGCGATTTCGCGATCGGGTTTGGCCAAACCTTCCGCCGCCTCCCTCAACTGCCGAAAGACCCATTCGTCGACGGCTGTTTCGGCCGCATATACGGTTTCCTGCTCCACAACTGTCGCAAGAACCGGCTCCAGTACTTTACCGTAGGGCGTCGCCGATAAGAGCGACAGTACGGTTTCGGGTTTCTCGGCATTCAGAATCGGGTCTATCGGTAAAAGATGAACAATCTGCTCCCGATGGAGATAAGGTGTATATTCGTCGATATTGCGATGCCGCACTGTTCTGTCGAACCACAATCTTAAAACATCCTTCAGAATGTCGGCCTCGTAACGGACGGCCAGTGCCTCACAAAAACGGCGCACTGCCCCCTTTGTGTGTTTAAAAAGATAGCTGTTATAAGCGATTTCGTTATCAAGCACTTCTTTTTCACAGGTCTTAATATCGGCCGTCCTGTGATAAAGTTCCTGTAAAAAAGAAAAGTCGGTATCTTTAAAAGCAACCAGAAGTGTTTCCAGATCCTGCGCTTCGGCACATTTCAGTAAAAACTCGGGCTCAAGAATTCGGCTTATTTTTGCGCGCAGATTGGCGCTGATATACGCATACTCGGAAACACGCCCCATAATCTACTCCGTTTGCTGTCCCGTCAGGATTTTAAAGACCTTTTCGGCACAGGAGGCGACGGTTCCGCTTTTCCGTCTCAATTCTTCGGCTGTCCGCTCTTCGGTTTCCTGCCGAACGCGCTCCTCGTTCGATTTGACCTCTTCCGTAAACCGCTGAATTTTGTCATTTGATTTTATCTGAAGCTCTTCACGGTAACGTTTAATCTTCTCGCGATTTTCCGCCTCGACATTCATCAGTAAAGCGGAGGCCTGTTCTTTGGCATCCTCTATTTTCGAATCGGCATCTTTTTCTTTTTCAACAACCTGACTGAAAATTTCTTTCATATATATACTCTATACCGTTATCGAAAAAATGAAAAGGTCTTTTCGAAAAAAAGCTTTCTTCAAAAAATTTTATTGCTCCGGAAAACGCAGTTCCAGAAATTTTCCGATCAGTCCGACAGTCGCATCGATTCCGATCCGGCAGTCGATACACAGGTCGTAATTTTTATAATTCCCCCAGATGTTGGTTGAGAAATAATTATAATACGACGCCCGCTCTTTATCTTTACGGGCAATGTAAGCTTCCGCCTGATCTCGTCCGATTTCTTTGTACTCTTCGCAGACACGCGTGATACGTGTTTCAAGCGGCGCATGCAGAAAAAGATTCACGCAGTTATCGAAATCTTTTAAAATGTAATCGGCACACCGGCCGACAAAAACGCACGATTCCTTCGCGGCCGCCGCACGAATCACTTCGGCCTGTGCGATAAAAACCTGATCGGGAAGCGTCAGCGTCTGCCCGGGTAGAAAAAGACTGTAAAGAAAATTGCTGACTTTTTTCTGCTCAATCTCTTTGACATACGACTCTGTCATTCCCGTTTTCTCCGCTGCCAGAGAAATTAAATCAGAGTCGTAATAGGCAAAACCGAGTTTTTCGGCCAGTTTTTTGGCGACCAGACGTCCGCCGCACCCGTACTCGCGACCGATGGTAATGACTTTATTTCCCATTAAAAACTCCTTCCGGGACTTTTTGTTCCGGTTGCTGCGCTTTTTCCATTTCCTTTCTGACAGCCTTTATCTGCTGCTGTCGTTTCAATTCGTAAAAACGCTGTGCTTCGGGGTCGTTTTTAAAATATTTCCTGAAATCATGCGACAAGGCCAGAAAAAAGATTCCGACGGCAACCCACACAGCCATAATCAGCAAAAGCGACCAGTCTGTCTGATAAAGCGACCACAAAAGAGTCACGCCGCAAAGACAGCAGCAAATCAGATAAACGATAACCAGAATCTGCAATGTCGACAAACCGAGATTCAGCAGCTTGTGATGCGTATGTTCCTTATCGGGAGTAAAGAACGAGACGCGGTAAAAAATCATACGGCGGATCATCGAAGAGAGGGTATCGAAAATCGGAATAATGCAAACGGTAATCGCCAGATAAAGCGTCACGGAATTGTACTGCGGATTATTGGCCAGCGGGACGACCGCCAGCGTCAGCCCGATGACATAACTGCCGGCATCCCCCATAAAAATTTTTGCGGGAGGAAAATTAAAAACCAGAAATGCCAGCAGCGATCCGGCCAGCGTAAACGCCAGAACAGACAACCCCGTATCGTTGAGAATCAGAGAATAAAGCCCGACACTCAACAGACCGAGACACGAAAGCCCGCCGGCAAGTCCGTCCATGCCGTCGATCAGGTTGATTGCATTGCTGACTCCGACTATCCAGATAAAAGTCAGCGGATACGAAAACAACCCCAACGGCAGCGTATACTGAACAAACGGAATATACAGCTCTTTAAAACGGAATCCGGAAGCAATCAAAAGAATTGTCAGCAGTGCCTGAATCCCGAATTTCAGTTTGGCGCTCAGATTCAGATAATCGTCGAATATACCGACCGTAAAAATACCGGCAATCGCAATCAAAAGAGCGGTAAACTTATATCCGTCCAGTCCCATTTCTATCCCGGACGAACTGGAAAGACCGAAAAAAACCGATATACCTATAATAAAAGAAATAAAAACTCCGACCCCCCCGATACGCGGAGTCGGACTGATATGAATTTTCCGTTCGTTTGTCGAATCGTACCACTGATATTTCTTTGCCAGTATAATCAGTATCGGCGTTATAATAATATTCGAAAAAAAGGCGGATCCGACCGAAATCAAAAATAATCTGATATATATTTCCATAACAACGTTGTCCGAAAATTCCCGATAAATTCATTGTATAACAAAATAAAAGTCTGGTCAAACCTTTATTTTTTGTTTATTATAATTGTGAGAGTTCACGGGTGAAAGGAGGTACGTGCAACCATGAAAGAAAAATATCTGTTTACTTCGGAATCCGTCAGCGAAGGGCACCCCGATAAGGTGGCCGATTTTATTTCGGATTCGATTCTGGACGCCTGCCTGGAAGCCGATCCCCAATGCCGGACGGCCTGCGAAACATTTACGACAACCGATTTCGTTCTGACGGGCGGAGAAATCAGTCTCGATCCGGAAAAATTTGCGGCTCTGCCGATCGAAAAAATTGTCCGCGATGCCGTCGCTTCCATCGGTTACAACAAAGAGGAATATAAATTCAATGCGGCAACATTCAAATGGGACAACCGCATCCACAGTCAGTCGCCCGATATCGCCCAGGGCGTAACCGGAACCGGCCTGTTTCAGGCACAGGGTGCCGGCGACCAGGGGATGATGTTCGGTTTTGCCTGCAACGAAACGCCGGAACTGATGCCCGCACCGCTTCAGTTTTCCCACAACATTCTGAAACGGGCTTCCGCGTTGCGCAAACAGGGGGCGGTCCGCTGGCTGCGTCCCGATTCGAAAAGCCAGGTTTCCATTGTTTACGAAGGACATAAGCCGGTTGCCGTCGACACGGTCATCGTTTCCCATCAGCACGACGACGATGTTTCTTATGCGGAAATCGAGCGGACCATTATCAACGAAATCATTAAACCGGTCCTGGAACCGACCGGCCTGCTGACAAAAGAAACCAAATATCTGATTAACCCGACAGGAAAATTTGTCATCGGCGGTCCGCACGGCGATTCCGGACTGACCGGACGAAAAATTATTGTCGATACTTACGGCGGTATGGGGCGTCACGGCGGCGGTGCCTTTTCGGGAAAAGATCCGAGCAAAGTCGACCGTTCGGCTGCCTACATGGCACGCTATATTGCCAAAAATATAGTGGCTTCCGGCGTTTGCGAGCGGTGCGAACTGCAGCTGGCCTACGCCATCGGCTACCCGCAACCCGTTTCGGTGATGGTCGACACCTTCGGTACCGCCTCGGTCGAAGAGACGAAACTGACCGCTCTGGTTCAGGATCTGTTTGATCTCTCCCCCGCCGGCATTATCAAAACACTCGATTTACGCAGACCGATTTATAAAGAGACCACTTTCTACGGACACTTCGGCAAACCGGGACTGCCGTGGGAAAAAACCGACAAGGCGGCCGAAATCGCCAAAGCGTTTTCCTAAAAAAACTTGCACTCCCCTCTCTGCCGTTGTACAATAACGATAGAGAGGGAACTTATGAGTGTATCGTTTTATTCGCTGGGAGCTGTCGAAGAAGTGACCGGGTCCAAACATGTTCTGGAAGTGGACGGTCGTTCCTTTCTGATTGATTACGGTGCTTTTCAAGGGAAGAGGGCCGTTGCCGACAGAAAGAACAGACAAATCGATATTTCACCCGACAAAATCGAGGCGGTGATTCTGACCCATGCACATTATGATCACTGCGGACTGTTGCCTTACCTCGTTAAAAACGGATACAGAGGCAACATTTACGCGACCCCCGCTACCCGCAGCCTCGCTAACCTGATTATGATGGACAGTGCCCACATTCAGGCACGGGACGCCGAATTCCTGCGCAAAAAAGCGAAAGAAAAAGGCAAAGAGTTCGACTGGGAACCTTTATTTACCGAATCGGATGTCACCGTCACCTCAAACCAGATGGTCGGCATCTCCTATCACAGACCGATTTTCATCGGACCCGATGTCAAACTCGAATTCTTCGATGCCGGACACATTCTCGGCTCGGCAATGGCTCTGATCACCGTCTACGAAGGCAAAGAAAACGAAGTCCGAATCCTTTTTACCGGCGACCTGGGACGGAAAAACAAACCGATCATCCGCGACCCCGATCCGATGCCGGCAGCCGACTACCTTGTTCTGGAAAGCACCTACGGCAACCGCCTCCACGAATCGCACGACGAAGCTATGGCCGGTCTCGGCCGCATCGCAACCGATATCGTTAAAACAGGCGGCAAAATCATTATTCCGTCGTTCGCCGTCGAACGCACACAGGAACTGATTTACTACTTCCACCTGCTGCAGGATGCCGGGGCCGTCCCCGAAATTCCGATTTTCATCGATTCGCCGATGGCTGTCAACGCCACATCGATTTTCCAGGTTCACCCCGAATGCTACGACAAAGAGACTTACGATGCTTTTCTGAAACATCACAAAAATCCGTTCGGATTCAATATGCTCTCTTTTATTTCAAACGTCGAAGAATCGAAAGCGCTCAACGACCGCAAAGGCCCGATGATTATCATCAGTGCCGACGGTATGTGCGAAGCGGGCCGGATTCTTCACCATCTGGCCAATAATATCGGCCGCAAAGAAAATACGATTCTGATTGTCGGTTATATGGCGGAAAACACACTCGGCCGTCGCATTAAAAACGGTGCCGACGAAGTGAAAATTTTCGGCGAGATGCACCCCGTTCGGGCCAAAATCGAAGAAATTAACGCATTCAGCGCCCATGCCGACTACAAGGAAATCGGAGAATGGCTCGATGAAGGCGACGATTCCCGACTGAAAGGGATTTTTCTTGTTCACGGAGAACCGGATGCCCAAAGCGCACTGAAAAAATACCTGCTGAATGACGGCTGGACGTCGGTCGAAACCGTCAAAGCCGATCAAATCTACACGCTGCGCTGATGCGGACCGCTTGAACAGAGGACCGATTTTCGCTATGATGAGATCATGAGTAAATACGACTTTTCCGCAATAGAAAAAAAATGGCAAAAATACTGGGAAGATCATAAAACCTTCCGCGTGACGGAAGACGAATCGTTTCCGAAAGAAAAACGGCGCTACGTTCTGGATATGTTTCCGTACCCGTCGGGAGCCGGTCTTCACGTCGGCCATCCGGAAGGCTACACTGCCACCGATATTTACTGCCGTTATCTGAGGATGAACGGCTTCAATGTTCTTCATCCGATGGGATTCGACTCGTTCGGTCTGCCGGCGGAAAACTATGCAATCAAAACAGGGACCCATCCGAAAATCACAACGGAAGCCAACATTGCCCGTTTCCGTGAGCAGATTAAAAGTCTCGGTTTCTGCTACGACTGGGAAAGAGAAGTATCGACCCACGAAGAGGAATATTACCGCTGGACTCAGTGGCTTTTTTTGAAGCTTTACGAAAAAGGACTTGCCTACGAATCGGACATGCCGATTAACTGGTGTCCCGACTGCAAAACCGGCCTTGCCAACGAAGAGGTGAAAGACGGTTTTTGCGAACGGTGCGGCGCCCAGGTCACACGAAAAAATCTGCGGCAGTGGGTACTGAAAATTACTGCTTATGCCGAGCAGCTGCTGGCCGGTCTGGACGATCTGGATTGGCCGGAATCGGTCAAAACGATGCAGCGCAACTGGATCGGACGGTCGCAGGGAGCCAATGTCCGCTTTCAGCTTGCCAATCGGGAAGGAGTTCTCGAAGTCTATACGACACGGCCCGATACGCTTTTCGGTGCCACCTACATGGTTATCGCTCCCGAACACCCGCTGACGGACGCCCTCACCACACCGGAACAGAAGGCCGCCGTGGACGAATACAGGCGGCAGGCGGCGCTGAAATCGGATTTGGAGCGCACCGACCTGGCCAAAGACAAAACCGGCGTTTTCACCGGATCCTATGCGGTCAACCCCGTCAACGGCGCGGAAATCCCGATCTGGATTTCCGATTACATCCTGATTTCTTACGGAACGGGCGCCATTATGGCGGTTCCGGCGCACGACCAGCGCGACTGGGAATTTGCCAAAAAATTCGACCTGCCGATGATTCAGGTTCTCGAAGGCGGCGATATCACCCAAGAGGCCTATACGCAGGACGGCATCCACATCAACTCCGAATTTCTGAACGGCCTCGACAAACCGACAGCCATCGACGAAATCATCCGCTTCCTCGAAAAAAAAGGGGTCGGCGAGCGCACGGTGAATTACAAACTGCGTGACTGGATTTTCTCCCGTCAGCGCTACTGGGGAGAACCGATTCCTCTGGTCCACTGTCCCTGCTGCGGAACAGTCGCCGTTCCCGAAGAGCAGCTGCCGTTAACGCTGCCCGAAGTCAAAAAATACGAACCGACCGGAACCGGTGAATCGCCGCTGGCCGCCATCGATGAATGGGTCAACACGACCTGTCCGAAATGCGGCGGGCCCGCCAAACGGGAAACAAACACCATGCCGCAGTGGGCCGGTTCCTGCTGGTACTATCTCCGCTATATCGACCCGCACAACAGCCGCCGGTTCGCCGACCTCGAAAAGCTGAATTACTGGATGCCGGTCGATCTCTACGTCGGCGGTGCCGAACATGCCGTCCTTCACCTGCTGTACTCCCGTTTCTGGCATAAGGTTTTCTATGATCTCGGTCTGGTCAAAGACCCGGAACCGTTCCGCCGTCTTGTCAATCAGGGTATGATCACCTCTTACGCCTATCAGAGAAAAAACAAAACTCTCGTCCCGGCCGACTGCGTCGAAGAAACCTCCCCGAACGTTTACATCGAAAAAGGAACGGGCGAACCGCTGGAAAAAGTGATCGCAAAAATGTCCAAATCGCTGAAGAATGTTATCAATCCCGATGACATCATCCGCGATTACGGTGCCGATTCGATGCGTCTCTACGAGATGTTCATGGGGCCGCTTCCCGTGTCGAAACCGTGGCAGACGGAAGGATTAATCGGAATTCACCGCTTTTTGGAACGCATCTGGCGCATCTCCGAAAAACCGATGACCGGTGCGGAGCTCTCCGGCGACCAACTCAAAATACTGCATAAAACCATCAAAAAGGTGAAAACCGACACGGACAATCTCGATTTCAACACGGCAATCGCCCAAATGATGATTTTTGTCAATTCGCTCGTCAACGCCGATTCGGTACCGTCGGCAATGTGGAAACCGTTTGTTCTGATTCTGGCTCCTTATGCCCCGCATCTGGCCGAGGAGCTGTGGGAAAAACTGGGAGAGAAACCCTCCGTTGCGGACGCTCCCTACCCTGCCTTCGACGATGCGCACACATTGGACGAAGAAGTAACGCTTGTCGTTCAGATCAACGGAAAGGTCCGCCACAAACTGACGGTGGCACGGGATTTATCGGAAGACGAAGTCGGAAAACTCCTGGCGTCGGATTCCAAAATTAATTTGTTGACAGGAGGAAAACAGCCTGTTAAACTGATTTATATTCCGAACCGGATTGTGAATCTGATTCTGAAATAAGGAGTTTTTTATGAAATTTACCGGCAGCTGTCTGCTCTGTCTCTTCCTGCTGCTTTCCTGCGGCGGAAACTTTGACGGAGTTTCAAAATATACCGTCCGCGGAGATGTCATTACGGTCGGTATTATGAGCGATTTGCAGTTGCCGGTAGATGCAAAAGACAACAATCTTTATGCAATCAACACAAAAAAAGCTCTTGAATATTTTAAATCACGGGAAATCGATGTTCTGATTAATGCGGGAGACCTGACCGATCTGTCGGCCGATTCCGCATACGCTCCGTACAAAAATTATCTCGATTCGGTTTTCGGCAGCGATCGTCCCGTTACCGTTCAGGTCATGGGCAATCACGATTACTGGAATGACACAGGCAAGGCAGACACTCTGTCAAAACTCAGAGACCGTTTTACCCGGATGACGGGAGATCATCCCTGGAGCCATAAGGTGGTCAACGGATACCACTTTTTGGCAATCAGCCCCGCCAACGGCAATATGGACGGCAGCTACGGACTGATTAAAAACAAAATCCGGGCCGAAATCGATGCTGCCGTTAAAGAAAATCCCGATAAGCCTGTTTTTATCGTGACACACCAGCATCCCGAAAAGACGGTTTACGGAAGCGACGAATGGGGAAACAAAGATCTGACCGAAATTTTCTCGGAATATCCGCAGATCATTTCCTTTTCGGGACACTCGCATTATTCTCTTTTTGATGAAAGATCGATCTGGCAGGGCCGTTTTACGGCAGTCAACACCCAATGTGTCTCTTATGTCGAACTCGAATCGGGAAAAGAAAACGGCTCGATTCCGCCCCACGAAGAAGACTCTCCGATGGTCATGATTATGGAGATTCATCCGGACGAAATCCGTATAACGCGATACAATCTGGCCAAAGAGAGAGAAGAAAAAGAAGACTGGATGATTTCCCTGCCCGTCAATCCGGACAATTTTCTCTATACGACCGAAAAAAGAGTAAACAAAGCTGTCGCTCCCGTCTTTACGGCCGAAGCTGTCGGCGAAGGAGTCACGGCTGCGGTTATTAAAGAAGATGATTCCGAAAAAGAAACAGCCGGATTCCGTTTTGCGGCGGCGACTCATCCGGATTTTGTCCATTCCTACAATGTGAAATTTTCGTCCGGCAATGAATCGAAAACATACTCGTATTTTTCCGACTTCTGTGCGGGACCGGATATCATGACGCCTTATCCGGCTTTTGCCTTTCCGAAAGAGCTGAAACCGGGTTCATACAGGATTGAAATTACCGCTGTCGAATCTTTCGGAAAAGAGAGTCAGCAGAAAATAACGGGAACCGTTACCGTAAAATAGCCGGCGGTTGCCGGCCGCTTTACTGCTGCCGGCAGCCGGGACAAATTCCGCGGACAAACAAGTCGATATTTTCGACTTTAAACCCGTTTCCGGGAACCGGCAGACCGGCTTCGCTGACGGGAAAATCGAGGACACGTCCGCATTCGTTGCATTTGAAATGCCCGTGCACCGAAGTGTCGGCGTCAAACCGGGCTTCGTTTTCTTCGATGGTAATCAGACGGGCGAGATCGTTTTCCACAAAGAGCTTCAATGTATTATAAATTGTCATTTTAGACAGAGAAGGAATTTCTTCTTTGAGTTCGTTATAAATCGTTTCGACCGACGGATGTTCTTTTGTCTCGGACAAGAGCTTGTAGATTTTAAGCCTCTGAAAAGAAGGCCTGATGTTTTTTTCTTCCAATAAAGTTTTTGCGTTTTTCATAACTATATTATAATTGGAATCTTTATAAAAATCAACACTTTTTTGGAATTAGTATATTTTTTATTTTTATTCTGATATAATAAGATGTGCGTCAGCCGTTTCAGGTTCATCATTTCTTTCTTTATCTCAAAGCCCTCTGCATCGGCATGCTTGCCGGAAGTGTCGTAACGGGATACCGCTTTATCCTTGTCTGCATGACAGCCGGACGGCTGACACTGATTAACGAAGCGGAAAAAAATCCGATTCTTTATGTTCCGATTTTTTCGGCATTGACGGTTTCGGCCCTTCTGGTCGGATACATTGTTTCCAAATACCCGTTGCTGAAAGGCAGCGGCATCCCCCAAATCAAGGGCGGATTGCGCGGTTTTTTTAAACTTTCCTGGTTTCCGGAACTGCCGCTGAAATTTTTCGGGGGATTGCTGACACTGGGATGCGGACTGTCGCTCGGAAGAGAAGGTCCTTCGATTCAGCTCGGCGGACTGACCGCCTGTGCCGTCAACAGAAAATTTGCGAAATCCCAAAAAGAGGAAGACTATCTGCTGACAGCCGGCTCCGCAGCCGGTCTGACGGCCGCTTTCAATGCGCCTCTTTCGGGGGTTCTGTTTACATTCGAAGAATTGAGAAACCGGCTGACAAGAACGGGGCTGGTAACCGCTATTCTGGCCTGTATTTCGGCCGGAATCGTTTCGGAAGCCTTTATGGGACAGCTTCCCGTTTTTGCCTTTTCGTTTCCGAACATGATTCCCGTCCGCGACTATTTTCTCCTGATTCCGCTGGGGATTGTCTGCGGTACGTTTGCCGTTATCTTCAACCAGTCGCTCTTTCTTTCCCAGGATATTCACGCATTTATAAAGAATCCGGTTCTTCGGCCGCTCCCCGCTTTTCTGACGTCGGGAGTTCTGTTTGTTTTCTTTCCTCTGCTTCTGGGCAGCGGACATGATCTGCTTCAGGAAATCAAAGCGGAAAGTTTTACGATTCCTGTCCTTTTAATTTTGATTCTTGCCAAACTGCTTTTTACGTCTCTCTGCTACGGTTCGGGGAGTCCCGGAGGGATCTTCCTGCCGCTGCTGATGCTGGGAGCGATTATCGGCAAATCATACGAACTGATTCTGGTTGATTTTTTTGATTATCCGCATATCTACGGCTCGTTTTTTATTGCACTGGGCATGACCGCTTTTTTCTCGGGGGTCACAAAAGCGCCTATTACCGGCTGTGTGCTGATTATGGAAATGACCGCCTCTCTCAACCATCTGATACCGCTGATTATTGCGGCACTGACCGCTTATGCGACAGCCACTTATTTGGGCGGTAATGCGGTTTATGACGAGCTCCTGGAAAGAATGCTTTCGGAACGGAAAAAAAGCGGCATTTATCCGGGCAAGGAGGTCGGCTGATTCAGCCGCAGACAATCCGTCCGTTCTCCAGAAGGACGGTTTCGCTGCCGTCCGCAAAAAAGGCGGTAATGGTCGGTTTAAGCATGACCCCGTCGAGATGAATGAGTGCCCGGGCGTCTTCGTCGTAATTGCTGCCGATCGCGATATGGCAGGTTTCGAACGCTTTCTCGTCAATCAGCATATTGCCGGAAATAAAAGCGGCCGGATTGACGCCGATGCCCAATTCTCCCAAATTGCGGGCATTTTTCCGGTACTCCGCTGCCGTTTCCGGCGGCAGCGTGCCTTCGGCGGCCATTCGCGCACTGTCGCTTTCTCCCGCTTCAATGGTCTGCCGCAGGATTTCGGCCTCTTCACCGCCTTCGATTGCGGTCACAAAACCGCCGCGTACCGTGCAGCGAATCGGCGTATCGATTTTGACAGTCCCGTTGCGAACCGCAATGCTGCCGTCAAACACCAAAATCCCCTCGCCGGTTCCCAACTCGGGTGAAATAAACGCCTCACCTGCCGGCAGATTGCCGCCTTCTCCGGGAACGGAAAAGTCGCCGTCATCGGTAAACGCAATCCGGTTGCGCAATCCCATCGTCAGATCGGTGCCGGCCGCCGTCCGAATGCGGACACCCTCGGCCCGATCGAGAAACGATTTCAAAATCCGGCACCGTTCTTTCATTTCGGCATAGTCGACCGGAACCGTTTTCACGAACAAATCTTTCGTCACTCCGGGCGACCAGAACGAGCGGGTTTTTTTCTGTTTCATCAGATAATGAAACGTGTTATCGATTTTTTTTCCTTCGAATTCGTACGGATGACGGATCGCTTCGAAATCTTTTCCCATTTTCTCGCTGCTCACGGAAATCAGTACGTCCGGAGCCGTTTTAATCGCACCGAGCACCGACGGTTCGGTAAAATCGAGAGAAGTTTTCTCCGGCTGAACGGTCATCACCGGCCGCGCACCCACGGCCCCGCATTCGTTGTACAAGGCCTGCGAAATCGCCGCAACATCCGCATTCGGATTGGTAATGATGAGAACCGTCTCGTCTTTTTTGATTTTCAGACTTTCGCGAACGGCCGTTCTTGCCGCCGTCAGCAACGCTTCGTCATGCACGTTAAACAGAGCCATGATTCTCTCCTAATAACTTTTCGCAAAAACGGCGACGTGCCCGGCCTCGCGTCCGCAGTGAAAACAGGTTCCGGCGACACGATTCTGTCTGTCGAAAGGAAGACAGCGGATAGTCGCCTTGGTATCGGCTTTGATCTCCGCTTCGCACTCGGGATCGCCGCACCACATCGCCTCGACAAAGCCGGGCGCTTTCTCCCCTTCGAAAAGGGGTAAAAACTCGTCATAAGAAGAAACGGAAGTCGTATTGTCTTCGCGGAATTTCAGTGCCCGGTCAAACAACGCTTTCTGGATATCGTCCAGCAGCTCTTTGATTTCGGAAACAATCGCATTGCGGTCGACAACTTTCTTTTCCCCGTTGTCGCGGCGGACCAGAACCGCCTTTTTGTTTTCCATATCGCGGGGACCGACCTCCACCCGCACGGGAACGCCGCGCATCTCCCATTCCGCAAAGCGCCACCCCGGCGACTGTTTGTCGTCGGCATCGACGGCGACACGGAACGCACCGCGCAATTCTTTCTCCAGATCGGCGCAGTAGTCGAGCACCGCCTCTTTGTTGCTGCTTTTGAAAATCGGAATCAGAACCACTTCCTGCGGAGCCACTTTCGGCGGCACAATCAGACCTTTATCATCCGAATGAGTCATAATCAGCGCCCCGATCAGCCGTGTCGAAACGCCCCACGAGGTTGCCCAGACGTAGTCGAGTGTTTTTTCCCGTGTCTGGTATTTGACATCGAACGCTTTCGCAAAATTCTGCCCGAGAAAATGAGAGGTTCCGGCCTGCAGTGCTTTTTTATCCTGCAGCAGAGCTTCGATTGAATAGGTGTCGATAGCGCCGGCAAATTTCTCCGACTGCGATTTCGGTCCCGTCAGCAGCGGAATCGCCAGATAATCCTCGACAAATGTTTTGTAAACGTTGAGCATTTTCAGCGTCTCTTCGACCGCTTCCGCTTCCGTTTCATGTGCCGTATGACCTTCCTGCCACAGAAATTCGGTTGTACGCAGAAACAGACGGGTCCGTTTTTCCCAGCGGATCACATTGGCCCACTGATTGATCAGCAACGGCAGATCCCGGTAAGACTGAATCCATTTTTTGTAAGTGCTCCAAATGATTGTCTCAGAGGTCGGCCGCAAAACGTACGGCTCTTCCAGCTCTTCGCCGCCGGCATGTGTGACAACGGCCAGTTCGGGAGAGAACCCTTCGACATGTTCGGCCTCTTTTCTTAAAAAGCTGTCGGGAATCAGCATCGGAAAATAGGCATTGGAGTGACCCGTTTCTTTAAACATCCGGTTCAGTTCCGTCTGAACCGCTTCCCAGAGTGCGTAACCGCGCGGACGAATGACCATACACCCTTTGACCGGCGCATAATCGGCCAGCTGGGCATTCAGGACAATATCGATATACCATTGGGAAAAGTTTTCTTCGCGGGGAGTAATTTTTTCGGACATAAACACCTCTTACATTTTATCGATCAGCATCGAGCATTTTCCGGAAGGAATCGGTAATGTTTTTTTCTTTTTGCTGTTCAGAATATTGATGGTAAAATAATAGAGCTTATCGGATTCGAGACGGATTTCCCACGCCCCGACACGGCCGCTGCGGTTACTGAAAATGGTCACTTTGTTACGCTTCAGCAGCATATTTTCGATTCCGGTCTCTTCGAGAGAAGGCATGATCCATTCGACCGTCTTTTTGGGAAGAGAAATATAAAATCCGACCACATTTTCAATCATCAGAGCGATAGTGCTCAGACAGACATAAGGAAGGAAATTGCGTCTCGGAAACCCGTTTTCTCCCGGTGCCGCCGGTCCGGCTTCCGTCGGACTGTAGGCCTCGTACAAATCGGGCTTGGGAGCTTCCTCGTCATTCAAAACCTCGAGAATAAAATAGAGATGACGAATGGCAAATTCGCGGGCCATTTCGTAATATTTATACTTTTCGAGTCCTTTGATAATCATGAATACCAGTGAAGGATTGACATCTCCCATATCCCGAACCCCTTCGGGAGAAAACTGTTCTTCGCCGACAGCCAGAGAGGGGAACGGGTGATCTGTCGCAAACCCGTCTTCGGCGGAAAGAAGGGCGACCATTCTTTCGACCGTATCGACCCCCGGTATTTCCGCCAGTATGGCCCAATAACCGGCCAGAGATTTCACTTTCAGAAACGACTCGTCCTTTTTCAGATCGTAGTAAAAACCGTCGCTCTCGTCCCACATCTTCTCGTTGATCCGTGTTTTCAGCGAAAAATACTTTTTCTTGTATTTAAAGCTGATGTCGCGGTCGTTCAGTAAATCACCGATCGCCGAAAGATAGAGCGCATTCACGGCCTGCTGGCAGTTGAAATCGACGGGATAGAAAGCTTCCTTGCGCAAAGGACAGTTCTGTCCGCCCGCCAGCGGCGTGACCGCATAAAGGCCGTTTGCCATCCGGAATTTGCCTTCCAGCCAGTCGTAATACCGGCATAAATTCTCGATAATGTCTTTCAGTCTCTTCTTATTGCCGACCTTGTGATAAATATTGAGTTCGGCAAAAGAGAAAAGCGGAGGCAGTACCCCTTCCGGATTTTCTGCCGTCATCAGCGGCTTTCCGTCGGCAAGCGAATAGACCCCGCGAATTGCCCCGTCCTCTTCCTGCTTTCCGTAAAAATTGTCGAGACAAGAGCTCGAGTTATAACTGCCGTTGCTGTAGACCAGAAAGAAAGTCGAGAAAATCGCTTCCAGCTGATTAATAACACCGGACGGCTCGTAAACAAAGAATTCTTTTGCAAAACCGTTTGCGGACGAGCCTTTGACCATCGAGGCATCAATCCGATCCCAACTCTGTTCGTAAATATCGACAAAATCCTGATCGTAAAAACGGATTAAAGGTAAATCTTTTTTAAACACAAATTCCTCTCGCTAAACTTCAAATAATAACACATTTCGCCGTAAATGTAAACGAAACCGTATTTTTAAACCAATAATTTTTCGAGCCCGGCACGAACCTCGGGCGGAATCTCAACGGCTTTCTGCTCTTTAAAGTCAAAAAAGACCGTAACAACCGTCGATTTGGCACACAGACAGCCGTTCTGACAGAGTTCCTGGTAAATGTGCATCGAACTGCGGCCCAGTTTCGACAGCCCCGTTCTGATTTCGCACTCCGTTCCGAAGTAAATCTGTCGGAGAAAATCCACCTCACTTCTGACCATAATCTGATTCCATGTATCGAAGGAAAGCGACGGATTGCAAATTTTAAAAATCGGATTACGGGCCTTCTCCAGCCAGTACTGTATGGCCAGATTATTCATATGCCTCAAGCCGTCCGTGTCGGCAATAGCAGGGTAAAATGTTTCGATTATCATAAAATATTATAGCACAAAATTTCCGAAATTCGTTTTTTTTTTTGAATTTTTTTGATAAAAAGAATCGGGAGAGAAGAATGGCCACCATTACAGTCGAAAATATTTTAACGGAAGCCGTTATCGGCGTCGAAGATTGGGAACGGACAAAACCGATTCCGCTGCTGGCGACGCTGACTGTTTCTTACGATTCTTCGGCGGCGGAATTGTCCGACGACGTTGCGGCGGCCGTCGATTATGCGACTCTGACACAGACGGCCATCGAACTGATTCGCGCTTCCTCTTTTCGTCTTCTCGAAACGCTGGCGGGCAGGACAGCCGATCTGATTCTGGACCGCTTTCCGCCGGTGACGGAAGCAGCCGTCAGTCTGTGCAAACCCGGAATCATACCGGAGGCCGCCGCCGTCCGGGTCACCGTGGAAAGACGGAGAACCTCCGGCAACAGCGGACAGAACTCATCGGTCCGAAATCAGTAAAAATCTTTTGCACCGACAATACGTACCGAACCCGTCTGTCTGGCAATCAGATAAACAGACAAGCCGGAACAGACCGTGTCGATAAAGGCCGCCAGCCCGAACAAAATCGGCAGCAGCGGCACCAGCAGATTGTAGGCATCCGACTTCACGACTCCGTAAAGCCCGCACATGACAATTACCGAAAAGAAGGAACCGACAACGGGAATCGTTCCGGTATACAGGGAAAGCACAAGGGAGAGCAGAACGGCTATCATAACCGACGAAAACGAAATCGTCAGTCCCGACTGCGACTTCAGAATCATCAGAAAAGCGGAGACCGTCATCATGATCGTCCCGGGCCGGAAAATGGCCGCAAAAAATCCTGTCAGAAAGGAATTGGTCGTCATATCGACACCCGAATTTTTTTCGTTATGCTTAATCAGTACGGCATGTGACAAAAGAACGTCTCCCGAAAGAAACGCTGTCAGGGCCGGAGTCATCAGTCCGAACAGAAGTTTATAAGGATTCTTTTCTTTAAAAAACAAAAACAGCAGCGCCGGGCAAAACACGAAGAGAAACAAAACCGCTTCCAGTACAAGAAACAAAATAAAATAAACAATATCGGCATTCAGCGCCGGCCCCGCTTTCAGCGAATAGGAAAACCGGAGCGAGATAAAGAAAATCATAATCCAGAGAATATCAACGACGAAAGTATTTATATGCTGAAAAAGCTTCGAAAACGAATCAAACAAATTCGAAATCGATTTCGTCGCCAGCCGGTCGAACGAAAGATTGACGCCGATCAGAAAAGCAAGAACCACAACCGGAAACAGAATTCCGTACGGATTGAAAAAAACCCGAATCATATCGGAAGGCACGAAAGAAAGGAGAAAATCGGAGAGACCGGGAACTCTGTAGACCTCGGCCTCGGGAATGATATGTGACAGCCTCTGCGGAGACAGAAGCAGCGTCAGAGCCGTTCCGAACAGAACCGCCAGCAGCGAGACACCCCCCGTAAAAGCCAGTCCCCTCAAAAAAATTTTTTTCAGCGTTTTTTGCCGGTACATTTCATATACTTCTATGACAAGAGAGAAAAAGACCAGCGGAATAAAAATATATTTCCCGAAATTAACCGACAAATCAAAAAAGAAACGGGTCAGTCCGTGAAGGAATTCGACTTTTGCCGGCAAAACGGCACCGATACCGGCACCCAAAAACGCACCCAATAAAACTTTAATCCAATTTTTCATCTTTACCTCAACCCGAACAAACCGCGGGATTTTTTGTCTTCGGAAACATATACGGACGGAAACGTTTTCCCTTCTTCCTTGAAATGCCCGGCTATAAAAGCGACCGCCTGATCCGTTTTTTCGTTTTTCAAACGGTAAAGCTCCGCCGGAACCTCTTCGACGGAAGGCTTCATACACATCCAGTCGGCCATCCCGCAAAAACTGTTTTGCCACAGTGCATTCGCCATATTCTTCAATCCGTTTTCGAAATAATCGACAAAAGCCAGTGTTCCCGCTTTTCCCTGCCGGATCTGTTTAACTCCTTCGCTCAGAAAAAACATCATATTTTTTATTTTGCTGTCGATCAGATTCTCGAAGTAGAGTTTCCCCGAATCGGTCACGGAAAAATTTTCCTTCACAGGCAATCCGAAAAGAAGAATCGTATCTATTTTTTCGTGTTCGTTAAGCACTTTTCTGAAGAAAGAAACAACGGAAAGCGGAGATCCCGGCGTACCGGGAAACGGTCGGATATTCCGGAAAGAAACGGAGTCGGGATTGTCTGTCGGAAGCGGCTCGGAGGAAATGCCCCACACCGTATCTCCGTTTTCGGAAAATTTCCTGGCCAGCTGCAGCGCAAACGGTTCGGAAATATCGGAAAATAAATAAACCTTACTCATTTTATAATAATATAATAATCAACCGAATTAGTCTACAAAAAAATCCTTTGCTCTTTCTTTATTGACAGAAAAAACAAGAACAGGTAAACTGCGTTTATGTATAAATACGTCATTGAAGGCAACCGTCCCCTTTCGGGAAAGATTAAAGCGAGCGGAAACAAAAATGCGGCACTCCCCTGCATCTGTGCCACACTGCTGACCGGAGAAAAGGTCGTTCTACGAAATATCCCCGAAATCGAAGATGTCCGTGTGATGACGGATGTTGTTCGGGAACTCGGTGTCACCGTCGAGAAAACAGGCGACGGCGTTTTTTCGTTCGAAGCCAAAAACATCCGGACAACCGTCGTTCCGAAAGAAGGTGCTCAAAAAATGCGGGCCTCCATTTTGCTGGCCGGACCGCTTCTGGCCCGTTGCCGCCGTGCCATTCTCCCGCCTCCGGGCGGCGATGTCATCGGCCGCCGCCGGCTCGATACACATTTCCTGGCCTTCGAAGCTCTCGGCGCCTCTATACGCATCGACACGGAATTCGACATCAGTGCCGACCGGCTGACGGGAACCGATATGTTTTTGGATGAAGCCAGTGTGACCGCCACCGAAAATGCGATTATGGCGGCCGTCCTCGCCGAAGGAAAAACGACAATTTTTAACGCCGCATGCGAACCCCATGTCGGCGACCTTTGCCGGATGCTGTGCGCGATGGGTGCCCGCATCACCGGAATCGGTTCGAATCTTCTGCATATCGAAGGGGTCGAAGCGCTGCACGGCGCCGACTTTACCATCGGATCGGATTTTATGGAAGTCGGTTCGTTCATCGGACTGGCGGCCGTTACGCACAGTCGTCTCGAAATCGAAAATGCATGTCCCGAAAACATGATGATGACAAGACTGGCCTTTGCAAAACTGGGAATCCGATGGGAAACCAACGGCAACAATATTATTGTTCCCGCCGAACAGAGACTGAAAGTCAGGGAAGATATCGGCGGAGCCATTCCGAAAATCGACGATGCACCCTGGCCCGGTTTTCCGGCCGATTTGACAAGTATCATGACAGTGGTTGCGTCTCAGGTGGAAGGAATGGTTCTGATTCACGAAAAACTGTTCGAATCCAGAATGTTTTTTGTCGACAAGCTGATCAGCATGGGCGCCCGCATTGTTCTCTGCGATCCGCACCGTGCCGTCGTCAGCGGACCGTCCAAACTTCAGGGGGCCAAACTGAGCTCTCCCGATGTCCGGGCCGGAATGGCGATGATTATTGCCGCATTATGCGCGGAAGGAACCAGCCGGATTCAGAATGTTTATCAGATTGAACGGGGCTACGAAAACATTGTTGCCAAACTGTCATCCATCGGGGCGGCTATCGAAAGGGTTCCCGTTTAGCGGTCTTTAAATCATCCTGCGACTGTAAGATATAACAAACAATCCGACAAGAAGAACCAGAGCTCCCGCGGCCAGCAGCGGCAATACGATAAACAGTGTTTCGAAAGAAAAGAAGAGCATTCCCGCAGCGGCGGCCAGATTGGCAACCCGATAGGCCGCATAAAAAAGCAGGCAGACGGCCGGTACGACGGGGATAAACAGATATTCTGTCCCGGAATTCTCTTTCTTTTCTTTCGGCGCCATCAGAAAACCGCATTCCAACATGAAAAACGGAGCAAGTACAATCAGAAAGAGTCTGATTAACCGTATGACAATCTCCTTTGCATATATACCGCTTATCTCTGTCTCTTCGGGCAGCCTGTCTCGTATGCGAATCAAATCAAAAAACGGGACTGTCGACAAATTCCGGTTCTCCGAATCAAAAAGCGGCAGCAGATTCCCCGCAAGCCCGAGAGGGACATAATGCCCGTTCACCCACTCATCCGCCTCGCCTTCCGAAAAACGGCCTCCCGTTACCGTTGTCGGCTCCGCCAGAAAAACGGAATCGAATAAAATTCTGTCGGACTCAACCTTGCCGTATTCGGCTTCGAGAACCGATTTCCGGCCGTCTTTACAGATTGTTTCGACTCTGACCGACTCGACCAAATTCCGCCCTGTCAGAGAAATCAATTTTCTGGCCGAGATAATCTGTCTCACCTCTTCGTTGTCGACATTGACAAAGCAAATATTATGGGAAAGAGGAAAGATGCTCTCTTCTCTGATTCGGTCCTTAACCAGAACATGCCTGCGAATTTCTGTCTCGGCCCGTTTCATATGAAGGCCGATCTCCCCGTCGTCGGGAGCCGTCACGGAGAGATAACGGAAAATCTTATACGCTTCGGCGACCGGCCTGTAATAACCGTTCTCTCTTCCGAAAGAATATTTCTCGTACGCCAGCTTTTTCAGGGCATAGTCATTTTCGGTTGTTCTCACCGGCAGGACTGTCTGCCCGGCAATACGCGATTCCAGTTCGCTTCTGATATTTTCGGAGTTCAGCCAAAACTCCCGATGAGGAAAATCTCTGCTTCTCCTGCGCACAAAAGCAAACGAAATGTTTTCGTCAGCTGATGAAAAACGGGCATCCGTATGATCGTCGACCGACTCGTATATCGACAAAAAATTCAGGGCCTCCCGGTACCTCCCGGCCCGAAAGGCTTCCGTCATCTTATTCAGACTGTCGGCTGCAACCGACGAACGGAAGGCCGCCTGTTCTTTCACCGCATTCCCTGCCGGAATCAGAAAGAAAAACCCGGCCAGAGAAAAAACAAGAAAAAGCCAAACGGAAAACAAAACACGGTTCAGCATTTTGGCCGGATCGGAATGATCGAACGGCAGAATCGCCGACGAAAAAACAAGCAGAAAAATAAGATAGAAAAACAGAAAGCAGAACGGAAAAAAGACCGCCGCCTCCGCCAAAAATACACGGCTGTAATAGCAGTCCAGATAAAGATCGAAATCGCACAGAAACCGCGCACACAGAGAAGCTGCCGCAACAGACAGAATCAGGGAAAAAAAAGTTCCCGTAAAAAGCGCCTTTTTGGCATTAGAATAACGAATCACGGCTCCGCCTCCATATCGCAACAGCCATTCCTGCGGCCGGAAGTAAATTCGCAACGACTGCACCCGCGGCAAACAGAGCCGGCGTCAATTCCGGACGGCCCGCCCCCCAAAACCAAATCCGCTGCACCGATGCGAAAAAATAAAGAGCAAAAAGCGGGAGCGACAAATTGAAAAGCGGCCACCGGCTGACGCAGCAGAACTTAACGCAAACAGCTGCCAGAAAAAAAAGCGACACTCCGTAAACCGAAAAAACAAGGCTGTTTATACCGGCCAGATAAAAACCCGTCTGCGAAAAAGCTTCGAAAGGAAACAAAAGAACGGATTTCCCTTTGACACCGGAAGAAAAAGGAATCCCGAACGACTCCGGAAACGAAAAATCGGCAGCGGTTCCGGCAAGACAGTAATCCGAGAAGAGCAACGGATGCGTTCCGGAGGCCGCATCCGCAAACCGCAGAAAAAGCACGAGCGAAACCGCCGCAAACATTGCCGACAATCCGGTTTCGACCGCCTTTTCGGCGACTGTTTTCTTCCGGAGAAAGAGATTCCCCGCCGTAAGAGTAAAAAAGAAAATGACGGGAGCCGTGACGGAGAGAATGAACAAACCCCGTTCAACCAACATTTTTCCGGTCGGCACAACCCCCTGCTGTACGGAAAAAGAGGAATACACCAGAAGATCGGGCAACAGCACCAAAACCGCCACTCCGAAAAGACGAAAAAAGAACAGAAAAATCGAAGCGATCGTTTTTATCACGGCTTCTCCTCATTCGTATTATATAAGGGATATTTCTCCTTTGGGATTAACAAAAAGGCGGGTTTTGCACTTCGAACAGTTATATACTCCCTGTTTCTGCGCCGTCAGTTTTGCCTGACAGATCGGACAGTGAAAAACCTTCGGGAAATAAACAATCTCTTCTTCTTCGGCCGTATCCTTTGTCAGAAGCTCACCGATAGCTTCATAAATATCGTTTGTCACAATGAAATAAGACGTAAACCCCAGCAGAGTAAACATTTCCAAAACTTTTCCGCGAAGACCGTACATGGCAACATCGCCTTTATACGGCTTCACGGTATCTTTCAGGTTTCCGAAGATACCGATACTCTGGCTGGAAATATAGGTCAAATCTTCCAAATCGAAAATAAAATTCACAACACCGGCGGCCAGAGCTTTATCGATTTCTTCCTGAAGAATATACCCCGTATTGGCATCCAGCATGCCGTAAACATAAATAATCCGGCACGCATCAACTTCATCTATCTCTTTGGTTTTGACTTTTAACGGCTCCCGTCTTTTCTGAGCTGCCGGGTATTCATCGGGATAGATATTGTTACTGAGGTTTTTTTGTGCCATATCTGATATTATTGTATGTTAAAAATCGAATTTTATCAAGCTCGAAATCGATTTTTCGAACGGCTTCTTTTTCCCGACAAGGTGTTCCGCAACTGCCGCAGGAACGGAATAACGCCCGTTTAAGAAAACCGGCCGCATTCGGCCGTCTTTTAGACATCGATGCTGTCCGATCCGATGACGACCCGACAACGATCCGACACGCTTGACCGTTACCGGCAGCTGTGCCGACGGCCGTACGGTTCTATCCCGGACTGTTGCCGACCGCACACTGTTGCAGGTCGATTTCCGCTTTAATTAAAAACGATATCGTCTGCGTATAACGTCCGTCCGGAAGCATTAATCAGAGAACGTCTCAATACATTTTTTAATTCTCTCACATTTCCGGGCCAACGGTAGGACATCAGCTTATCCATCGCCGAATCGCTGATATCCCAAACACCTTCTTCGGAAAGAAAAAAGCGGCACAACAGCGGAATATCTTCGCTCCGTTCTCTTAACGGCGGAATTTCCAGAACACACTCCGAAATTCGGTAAAGCAGGTCGCTGCGGAATTTATGCCCGCGAAAAAGTTCCGTACCGGGCCGGTTGGACGCCGACAAAAGCCGGAAGTCGGATCTGATTCTTTTCTTTCCGCCGACACGAAAAAATTCCTTGTCCTCCAGGACTCTCAAAAACTTAGCCTGCAGCTCAAACAGCAGATCGGGGATTTCATCCAGGAACAGGGTTCCTCCGTGCGCTTTTTCCAAAAATCCCGAAGAGGAGACGGCATCGGTGTAAGCCCCCGGTTCCGTTCCGAACATTTGTGATTCCGCCAGCGAAGGAGGTATCGATGCACAGTTGATCTTTACGAAAGGGTGTGCGGTCCGCCCGGACTGCCTGTAAATGGATTCGGCAAGGATTTCTTTTCCCGTGCCCGTCTCTCCGACGATAAAAATCCGGCAATCCTGTGATGCCAGTTTTCCGATTTTTTCCTTCAGTTCGCATATTTTTGCCGAATTCCCGATAAACAGCTCTTTCCCGGGACAGACCGAAGATCTCTCCTTTTTTTTCGGGAGCTCCCTTCGCGCCGTCGTTTCTATCACCATTCGAAGAAAACCGGCCGAATCGGAAAAATACGGAATTCCGCGGCGGAGACACGACCTTTTCAGCCGGTCCGAATATTTCGAAGAAAAATCCGATGTATCGAAAATCACGGCATCAAAATTTTTCAGATATTCCGTATCGATTTCTTTCCTTCTATGCACGATTCTTATTTTGTCTTTCAGAGAAAAATAAAGATCCGGTCCGCGGCAATTCCCCAAAATCAGAATTTTATACATCTCTATTTATTGTATTCGGCAAATTTCGGGCGCGAAAGAAAATTTTTTTGTGTGTTAATCCTATAAAAAGAAAAGCCGATATAATACTGAAATGGAGATTCTGGAGAAAACGATGAAAAAAGTTTTTCTGATTTTTTTTACGGTACTGACACTCTTCTCTTGTCAAAAAAAAGAAAATAACGATTCCGCTCAAACGAAGGAATCCGACCGTCTCCTGTTCGCGGTTATCGCCATGACATTCAGAAACGACTACTGGCAAAAAGTCAACTACGGATGCAACCTGGCCTCGCTCGAACTGGATGTCGACTACTATTTCGACGGCATGCAGGAACACACTTCGGAAGCCTATATCGATCAGATTGCTCTTGTCCAACGGGCCATCGATATGGATGTCGACGGCATCATGCTCTCGGCTATCGATAAAGAAAAACTGACCCCCATCGTCGGAAAGGCAAAAGAGGCCGGTATCCCCTTAATCACATTCGACAGCGGTGTTAACAGCGACGACGCTTTGAATTTTATCGCAACCAACAATATCAATGCGGGAATAATGGCGGCTTCGCAAATCCGCAGGGCCGTTTCGGGCGGAACCGTGGCTGTTATTGCCAACGATTTGACCGCTCAGACGACAACCGAACGGGTCGAAGGTTTTGTCTCGGACATGAAGAAATATACACGGTACAATGTTCTGGACGCCGTCTCCTGTAACGGTCAAATCGATACCGCACAGGAAAAATTTAAAGATATTTTTGACGCAAATCCGGACATCCGCGCCGTATTCTGCACCAATTCCGAATCGGCAATCGGTACGGCACGGGCCGTACAGGAGCTCGGAAAAGCGGGTGATATTTATGTTATCGGGTTCGACTCTCCCGCCGAAGAAATCGCTTACCTCGAGAAAAACATCATTCAGGGACTGATTATTCAGAATCCTTTCCTGATGGGATATAACGGAATTGTCAGTCTGTACAAGTATATCACGGAAAAAGAAGTTCCTCCCAAAATTATCGATACCGGCGTTTTATTTGTGACAAAAGATCGTTTGAACGATCCGGATGTCATCGAAGCCATTTATCCGTTAAAGAAATAATTTCGTCACGCCTTCCGTCCCGCGGAAGGCGTTCGCTGTTTACGACTCTTGACATCCTTTTCGGAAAATGATTTACTGATAGGAAAATGAAACGAAGATCCCTCTGGGGAATCATTCCCGGTCTTTATCTTTTTATTTCGATTCTCTTTTTCACGGCTTATATCGGTTCGGAAAGTCTGCTGCCGATGCCCGATTTGAAACAGTGGCTGACACCCGATCCGGCCGTCGCGGCACAGCGCCGGGCCGAAAAAGAGGCGAGAGCGGCCGCCAAAGCAGCCGCAAAATTGGCAAAACAGGAAGCGAAAGAGAAGGAAAAAGCCGCCCGCGAAAAAGAAAAAAACAGCGCCGTCAATCCTGTCTCTCTGGAGGCCGTTTCCCGTTACGAAGCCGTAACGAACGCCGTTATCGAGGCCGCTTACAACCGTTTTGCCGCCGCACCGGATTCGGACATCGAAACGCTCAACCGCCGGCTGCCGGCAATGAATGCCTACCGACTGCAAAACGGGCTGACCGATTTTCCTTCGAAACAGATTGCCGACCGGGCCTCCGCCTTCCGCGGCGCCGTCTCTCTCGAAGCGGCAGCTGCCGGCGCCGGCGATATTGTGACGGCCGAACGCAACCGCAGAAACAGTCTGGCCGCGGCCGCGCCGGAAATCCGCAATGCCCTGCAGCGGAAAGAAGCCCGCATCTTCGACAACAGCCGTCTGATTGCCGATTTGTCCGACAGCAGGCTTCCCGGTTTCGAAAAAGAAACCCTCGAACCGCTTTTGCGGGCATACGAACGGTTTGACGCTTTCACACCGCGGCAGGCGGCGGGCTTTGTCGACCTTTGCCGCCGGCTGAATCTCGACGCGGCAGCGGGAGCCGCCGACAGACTGATTTCGCAAATCCGAAAAGAAGGCCCTGTTTACACGGTCGGAAACGAGGATTCTGTCTTCTGCGGACAGGTTCTGGTCGCCGCCGGAAAGTGGAAACAAAATCAACGTTGGATTGACGTGGGTAAAACAATGGTCTCCACCTACTGGGAAGCGCATCCGCAAACCCCGTTCGAAGAATTTTACGATCTTTTCGATGACCGCTATTTCCCGAAATACAGAACGGCGGTTGCCGGAGGAAAAGAATACCGCCTCTACACCTGTGCGGAGAATTTGAAAATCGGTTTTTCCGGCGGAAGAATTTCGGTTCAGTTTGACGAACCGGTCGGTCAGACCTTCTTCTTTCTTTTGTATGATTTACCGGTTCTGAACGGATATGAAATGTATAATCTTAGCTGGAACCGGGATCCGAATTTCCAGAATTACTATGCGGGAGCATACTTTGACGCAAACCGGGCCCTCTTTTTTGTCAAAATTATGATTAAGGTCCGGGGAGAGACAATTTATCTGCTGCCGCAGCAAGCGGTGCAAACCGGGGAGTAAATATGTATCAGATTTTGAAAAAGACCCAACTGTCCGACACGGTTTTTGATTTCACTGTCCGCGCACCGTTGATTGCGCGGGAAAGAAAAGCCGGTCAGTTTGTCATTGTACAGGCAGACAACGAATTTGCGGAGCGGATTCCGTTAACGATTGCCGATGCGGATGATGAGGCCGGTACGATCCGCCTGATTTTCGCCGCAATCGGTGCATCGACACGGGCCTTATCCGGAATGAACGAAGGCGACACGATTGCCAATATTCTCGGGCCGCTGGGCAAACCGACCCACATCGAAAATTTCGGTCATGCGGTTTGCGTCGGAGGCGGTATCGGCGTTGCCCCGCTCTACCCGATTGTCAAAGCTCTGAAAGCTGCCGGCAACCGCGTTACGGTGATTATCGGTGCACGCACCGCCGATTTGATTATTCTCGAACCGGAAATGAGGGCGGCCGCCGACGAAGTTCTGATTGTTACCGATGACGGCAGCAAAGGGGGAAAGGGTGTTGTTACGGGCCCGTTAAAACGTCTCTGTGAATCGGATACGGAAAAGCCGGATTTTGTTGTCACAATCGGTCCGGCCGTTATGATGAAATTTTGCGCACTGACGACAAAACCGTTCGGTGTTCCGACAGTCGCTTCTCTCAACACGATTATGATTGACGGAACCGGAATGTGCGGCGGATGCCGTGTCAGTGTCGGCGGAAAAACCCGTTTTGTCTGCGTTGACGGCCCCGAATTCGATGCCCATCAGGTAGATTTTGACAATATGTTACTCCGCCTGAACTCTTTCAAAAAAGAAGAAGAACATAAATGCAGAATAGGAATATCACATGAATAATCAACCCTCTTCAAATACGGAAGCCGAAGAACTTTACCGTCTCTACGCCGGAAAAGAGTTGTCTCCCGTTGAAAAAATGAAAATTCCCGCACAGGAAATGCCGAATCAGGATCCGAAAGTCCGTTCCCGGAATATGAAAGAAGTGGCTCTCGGATACACAAAAGAACAGGCCGTTGTCGAGGCGACCCGCTGTCTCCAATGCAAAAATCCGCCCTGTATTTCCGACTGCCCGGTTCATATCAATATTCCGGCATTTCTGGCCGAAACCGCCAAAGAAAATTTCGACGAAGCGCTGAAAGTGATTCGCCGCGATTCTCTTCTGCCGGCAATGTGCGGACGGGTCTGCCCTCAGGAATCACAATGTCAGAAAAACTGTACAATGGGAAAGGCCTTAAAGAGTATCGATAAAGCCGTCTCAATCGGACGGGTCGAACGCTTTCTGGCCGACAATGTCGATCCGGAACCGGTTCAAATTGCCGCCGAAACGGGGAAAAAAGTTCTGATCGTCGGTTCGGGACCGGCCGGAATTACCTGCGCTGCCGACTGTCGGAAAGCCGGACACCGCGTGGTCATCTGCGAGGCCTTTAACAAACCGGGCGGTGTGACCGTTTACGGAATCCCCGAATTCCGGCTTCCCAAAACGATCGTCGACAAAGAAATCAAAAACCTGCAGGCGATGGGCGTGGAAATCCGGCCCAATTTCCTGGTCGGAAAAACACAAAAATTAAAAGATCTGATGGAGAAAGAGCACTTCGATGCGGCATTCATCGCTGTCGGTGCGGGACTGCCGGTTTTTACCGGTGTCGAAGGAGAGAATCTGATCGGAGTTTTTGCCGCAAACGAGTATCTGACCCGCTCCAATCTGATGAAGGCTTATGATAAAGAACACGCTCTGACGCCGATGTTTACATCCCGACGGGTTGCTGTCCTCGGCGGCGGCAATGTCGCCATGGATGCCGCCAGAACCGCCGTGCGGATGGGCGCCGAAAAAGTGGCCGTTATTTACCGCCGAACCGAAGCCGAAATGCCGGCCCGTAAAGAAGAAGTTCATCACGCCAAAGAAGAAGGAATCGTCTTTTACATGCTGAAAAACATCCGGCGCATTATCGGAGACGAAAACGGACGTGTCAGACAGATAGAAACCGTCTCGTTCGAACTGGGAGAACCCGACGCCTCCGGCCGCCGTTCTCCCGTCGAAATTCCCGGAAGCGAAGAGCTGATGGATTTCGATACCGTTATTATCGCAATCGGAAGCCGATCCAATCCGCTGATTCAGCAGACAACTGCCGAAATCGAATTCAACCCGAAAGGAAACATCATTGTTTCTTCCGAGATGGAGTCTTCATGGAAAAACGTGTTTGCGGGAGGCGATATCGTATCGGGAGCCGCGACCGTTATTTCCGCCATGGGACAGGGACGGGAAGCCGCAAAAGCGATTAATAAACGGTTATCGGAAAAAATGTTTTCACACACCTTTTCTGTCAGACTCAGCGAACTCGATATTAACGGAAAAATCCAGCCGTATCATATTGTCAGCTATTTTCAGGATACGGCCTCGATGTATCTGCGGCAAATCGGAATGAGCGGGTTTGATTTGGCCGAAAGCAACCGGGGTTGGGTTGTGAATGCCATGACGGTTCTTTTCGAGGCCCCTCTTCCGCAATGGAACGAAACAGTCGAAATGACGACCTGGGCCTTAAACCGAACCGGCGTCCGGTTGTTTCGGGATTTTACGGCGAAAGACGGAAAAGGAACGATTCTGGCAAAAGGCACTTCTTCATGGGTAGTCATCGACGAGTCGACAAGACAGCCGGTTCCGCAGGAAGTGTTCGGAGATAAAGAACTGATTACGGGAGACCCGATTTTACCCGGTATTCGCCCCGGACGATTCTCTCCGATTCCCGAAGAAAACAGACTCGGACAGAGCTCGTACTTTTGGAATCCGCGAACATCGGAACAGGACCTGAACCGTCATATTAATAACATCAATTATCTTATTTCCTGCATCGAATCGATTCCCGAAAATTTCCGAGCCGAAAAAACGCTGAAACGCTTCGATATCGTTTTCAAAGCGGAAATTTATGCCCATCAGCAGATCGAAATCCGGACAATTCTCGGGGAAACCGAAGCCGTTCACACTCTCATACGCACGTCGGACGGCAAAGAGGTCTGTACTGCCAAAACGGAATGGGAGAATTGTCATTGACAAGCCGACCCGCCGGCTTTAGAATAAGAATAGCGGATTTATATCATGAAAAAATTTCTTTATTTTCCTCTGTTTTTTCTGTCATTACGGATAACGGCATTTTCGTTCGACCCGTCACTGACCGGAAACTATCGTGACCTGATTCCCCATCCGGTTATCGACAACCATCCGGAATGGATCGAACTGTACGACAAGGCATGGGAACTCGCCTCTCAAAAGGTCAAAATACAGGACGGTATTCCCCAATCTCCCTACATGGACGAAGGTCTCTGAGATGATACGATTTGGATTTGGGACACCTGTTTTATGTCGCTGTTTACAAAATATGCCCCGGAAGCTTTTCCCGGAATCGACAGATGGGAAACTGAATACAACCGCCTGAAAACGGTCATCAACGAACATTATCGGGATGAAGAATCGGGCTGCTACTACGATATCCGAAAAACAGACGGGAAACCGTCAAAAGTAATCACTCCGGCATCATTCTGGCCTCTTCTGGCCGAAGTCGCCGATTCTTCCCGGGCCGGGCGAATGGTCCGCCTTCTGAAGGATCCTGAAATTTTGGGCGGAGAAATTCCGATTCCCTCCGTAGCCCGAAACAATAAATCCTTTCGCAAAGAGGGAAATTACCGGAAAGGGAGTCTCTGGCTGCCCACTTCTTATATGACAATTAAAGCTGTCGAAAAATACGGTTATTACGATCTGGCGGCTGAACTGGCAGTAAAAACAGTCTCACACATGGCCGAAACTTACAGAATTTACACACCGCACACCATTTGGGAATGCTACAGCCCGACACAGGCAGCCCCCGGAAAAAACGGAGACGGAAAAACCGACTCGCGTGAAGATTTCTGCGGCTGGTCGGCACTCGGACCGATTTCGTTATTGATCGAAAATGTTCTCGGATTTTACGATATTGATGCGCAAGAAAATTGCGTCCGCTGGTACCCGGTCGAAAACGGTCGAACCGGAATCGAGAATCTGCGTTTCGGAACTGTTGTCACCGACATTGTGAAGGACGGCAATACCGTTACGGTTTCATCGAACAAGGAATATTCTCTGGTGATTCGGGAAGACTCCTTTTCCATTCAGCCGGGAACGACTGTTTTGACAATCGACGATCATCCCGGCTGTTAAATTAATTTTCGAACCCGACGGGGCTTTCTGCCTGCAATTCGGAAACAGAGGCAGCCGCTTCCGCTTTTCTCTTTTTTCTGAATTTTCTCAATAAAGTGCGGTAATGCCAATAAACAAAAAGACACCCCTTGTCTTTTCTTTTCTGCCAGCGTTTTTCATCCGGGGACTCTTTCTTTCGGGACATAATATCGATCATGTCCTCATCGTAAACAAAAATACCGGGGCTGAATTCATTTAAATGAGACAGCAGCCACTCCCAACGGCGGCGAATGCGCGCCCCGACCAGAAAGATGGTGGGCGCCGATTTTTTGACTGCGGTCAAAACACCGTTCTCTTCTTCCGCACAGGAAAAAGAACCTTTGTAACGGCCGACAATTTTCAGAGAAGGAAAAGAGGCTTTCATATTGGCTGCTGCCGCATTGACTTCGGGCAATGTCCCGCCCAGAAAAGAAACCGACTGTCCTCGATCCTCCAAAATCCTGAATGTCCGAATCATGAACGAGAACGGCAGAAAACGGGGCGGCTCGTCCATTCCGCAGTAACGGAAACCTTCCGTAATCAGACGGGAAACGGGAATCACCAGCGCCGCTTTCTCCACCATCTCCCGATATTTTTTGTTGCGGCGCACCCGCATAAAATCGCGAAATGTCAAAAAGACAATCAGATTTCTTTCTTTATTATCGGATAGCGACCAGATAATTTCTTTCAGCTGACCTTCCTCGACATAGTCCACGGGAACTCCCAACAGGCTCTCCCTTCTGATTCCGTTCACACTCATTTCCGACATTCCTCCAGAATAATATTAATCGCTGCTGCCGCATACAAAGGCGCCGTCTCGCATCGTAAGATATTCTTTCCGAGATAGACAGGACGCCAGCCGTTTTGCAGAAGCATATCCGTTTCATCTTCGGACAGACCGCCTTCGGGACCGATTAAAAACGCGATTTTCGATGCCCCCGGAACCGCCTCATGAAGTCGCACCCGTTCAGGCAACGGTAAATGGTGAAAGAAAAGCCGGCAATCGCAATCGGCCGCTGCCCCGACGACTGCCGCCAAAGGCCGCGCTTCGTCGACTTCCGTTGCCGTCGCACTGCCGCTCTGCTGTACAGCCTCGCGCGCAATCTGCCGCCACCGCTGCACTTTGGAGGCGGCCGCCTCCTCTTCCGGCCTCGAAACGCAGTACCGGCTGACCGCCGGCATCACACGCGCCACGCCCGCTTCGGCCGCCTGCCTGACAATCGTATCCATTTTTTTCGCTTTCGGCAGGCATTGAACCAGCCGCAACTCCGTTGAAGGCGGCTGTGCGCCGGTCGGCGTTTCAGCCGCTGCCGCCGCCAGCGAAAGCACGCATTCGCCGTCGGCAACGACCGTGACCGTTGCCACCCCGTGCCGCCCTTCCCGGTCTATCACCGGAAATTCCGATCCGACACGATAGCGGCGGACACGAATCAGATAATGAAAATCCCTTCCTCTGACAACAATCTTTCCGTCACGGACCGGACCGGAATCGATGACAAACTGTTTCATCGGACCTTTTCGTTCAGAATTTCGACCGCTTTCTGAAGCTGTAAATCGTAGTCGTAGTCGTAGGCCGGCGGAAAATCCATGCGGCGGAACAGCGCATTGCGAATCAGCCGCTTTAAGACACGGTCGGACAAACCGATCGTGTGTTCCGTTTGCAGCGTTTTGACATAAGCATCAATCTCGGCCTCTTTCGCTTCGGGATTCTTCTCGACAAACGAATAAACCAGATTTTCTTTCAAGAGCTTTCCGAGAGCTTCCAGCTCTTCATCGCTCATCTCCGGCTCGACCACTTCGTAATCGGGAACCACCCCCGTTTTATCGATACTGGCGCCGGACGGCGTAAAATATTTGGCAGTCGTCAGTTTAAACCCGTCGGCACCCAAAGAAAGAGCTTCCTGAACACTCCCTTTCCCGAAACTGGTTTCTCCGACCAGAACCGCCCGTCCGGAATCCTTCATGGCACCGGCAAAAATCTCGGAAGCGGAGGCCGAACCTTTATTAATCAGAACGACAATCGGCAAACCGGCCGGAATCAGATCGTCTTCCGAAGAAGCCGTGTAGACCGTCTCGGCACGCGCCACACGTCCCTTTGTCGAAACAATCACACCTTCGGAAAGAAAAAGATCGGTCACATCACAGACGGAATCCAGCAGCCCGCCGGGATTATCACGCACATCCAAAACCAAACCTTTCACGCCGGCGTCAAGCTGTTCACGGGCCGCTTTTTTGAAATCATTCAGCAGCATCGGCGTCCACTGCATCATACGGATATAACCGTAATCGAACAGTTTGGCCGATTCGACAGTCGGCGTCTTAATCATGGCGCGGATAATTTCGACATCGAAAACCGTTGTCTTGTTACGCAAAATGGTCAGCCTGACTTTCGTCCCCGGCTTTCCCGTCATCCGTTCGACCGCCTCGTTGGCCGTCCAGGGCACAACCGACTCCCCGTCCACATGAGTGATGTAATCACCCGCATGAAGACCGGCCTTGTACCCCGGCGTTCCCGCTATCGGAGAGATAATGGTCACATAGCCGTCGGTCAATTCCGATTTCTCGTTAAGCCACTGCGGCGGCAGTTTCTGAATGGTCACACCGATTCCGCCGAACTCGCCGACCGCCGTTGTTTTGCTCAAATCCTTGACATCGGCCGCCGAAAGATAGGCCGAATAGGGATCTCCCAAGGCTTCGAGCATTCCCTTCATCGCCCCTTCGTAAAGTTTCCGGCTGTCGACCTCCTCGACATAATTGCCCAAAATAAAATCATAGACGTAGGACAAAAGGAGAAGATGCTCCTGTTTCTCATCCCGCAAAGATTGGGCTCTGACATTACGAACCGTCACGAACGAAAAAACGCCGAGGGCGGCCAAAAAAACAAAAGCACTTATAATCGTTATTATTTTATTTTTCGCTTTCATAAGGAAATAACGCTCCGATACAAAAAATGAGTGACTATTCCGCCTTTTTATTATATACTATCAAATAATAAAGATTTGTCAAACTTTTTGACCGACTTTTTCGATTTTTTTTGGGAGAGGTTTATGAGAATCATTCCGGTCGCAAGCGGAAAAGGAGGAGTCGGAAAATCGCTCTTCTCCGTCAATCTGTCTATTGCTCTGGCCGAAGCCGGCAACCGCGTTCTGCTGGCCGACTTGGATTTAGGCGCCTCCAACGCGCACACGGTTCTCGGTCTGCGCGCCGTCACCAAAGGCATCGGCTGCTTTTTTACCGACCCGAACACAACGGTCGACGAACTGATTACCGACACCGAATACCCGAACCTCCGCTTTCTTTCCGGCGAAGGAGAAATTCCCGGACTGGCCAACATCCGCGCCTCGCAAAAAAACCGCCTGATCCGCCAGTTAAGAAAACAAAACGCCGATTACCTGATTCTCGACCTCGGCGCCGGCACATCATCGCTGACAATCGACTTTTTTCTTCTGTCATCGGAAGGCATCATCGTCACGACACCGAATCTGACCGCCATACTCAACGCTTATCTTTTTCTGAAAAACGCCATTTTCCGCATCTTATGGCAGTCGTTTCCGCGCAAATCGGCAGGACGCACACCCCTCGAAGAAATCTCATCCGACCCGGGAGCATTGCAGAAAATTTATCTGCCGACGCTGTTCGATAAATTGAAAGAAGCCGATCCCGAAAATTTTTCCCGATTTCACAGACTCTATTCGCTGTTTCGTCCGAAACTGATTATGAACATGGTCGAAAACCCGAAAGACAATCTCAAAGCACAGAAAATCAAAGTTTCCTGCAAACAATATCTGGGATTGGACCTCGATCATTACGGCGTCATTTACAGAGATCACCTGCAGGATATCGCACTGGCATCCCGTTTGCCGATTATCCGTTATAAAAGGGACAGTCTGATTTCGCAGGCAATTTATCGAATTGCCGAAAAAATCGAACAGACACCGCCGCAGTCGGCCGCCGATTTCGAACTGGAACCGGAAATCGAAGAAAATTACCTCACCGCCGATAAAGAAGCCGAAACCGACTTCGAGTTTCGATCCGCGGAAATCGGGAAAATGATTCACAGCGGGGTGCTCACCAACACCGATTTTCTCGAACTGATCCGGCAGCAGCAGTACGAACTGAAAAGTCTGCGTAAAGAAAACAATTTGTTACGCATTAAATTGGCAAACGCCCTCAAACAGGGGTTTAAATTATAACTATTTTAAGGAGAGTTTATGCTCGCTTACATTCCCTTTCCCGAATGGATGAAACCGGAAATCATTCCCGGCCTGCCTGTCCGCTGGTACGGACTGATGTACATCGTTGCCTTTACGATTGCCTATCTGATTCTGATGTATCAGGTGAAAAGAGACAAAACCCAATATCCGAAAGAACTGGTCGACGGACTTTTTTACGCCGGTATTATCGGACTGCTGCTCGGCGCCCGTATCGGATCGACACTGATTTATCACGATAATTTCTCCGGATACGGACCCAACTATTGGCTGCAGCCGTGGCTGATTTTCTGGCCCTTCGAAAACGGCCGCTTTGTCGGCCTTCAGGGTATGAGTTATCACGGCGGTGCCGTCGGACTGGTGATTGCCATTGCCGTTTACTGCCGCGTCAAGAAACTGTCGTTCCGGAAATGGGCCGATATGCTGGCGCTTTCGGTTCCCCTCGGATACACCTTCGGCCGCGTCGGAAACTTCATCAACGGCGAATTGTGGGGCCGCGTGACCCTGATGCCGTGGGGCATGGTTTTCCCCAACGCACCGCGTTTGAGCATGAACCGCGAATGGGTAAAAGAGGCCGTCAACGAACTGGGACCCCAATACACAGCCGAATATTTGAGAAACGGCATGATCAACCTGCCGCGCCACCCTTCCCAAATCTATGAAATGATTTTTGAAGGTATCGTTCTCTTCCTTTTTCTGTGGTTTGTCGTCCGCCGCTTCAAAAAAGCGGAAGGCCAGATTGCCGGATTCTATTTTATCGGATACGGCTTCTTCCGTTTTTTTATCGAATATTTCCGCGAACCGGACGCCTCGCTCGGTTTCATCATCGGACCGGGACGCGGCCCCGGCAACGCCCACACCGAAATTCTGGAAAGCTGGTTCAACTTTTCGATGGGACAACTGCTCTGCTTTCTGATGATTCTCGGAGGTACCGCTCTGGTTGTCGGCTGTTTCCTTTACGAAAAGAAATACGGCGCACCGGTCGAACACTTTACGATTCCCGATCCCGACAAAAAGAAAGAAAAAAAATCCTTTCTGTCGCTGTTTAAGAAAAAATGATTGATATCGAAACCGTCAGACGGAGAAACGAACTCTATGCGTTTCTCCGCCGTTTTTTTAACGACCGCGGCTACATCGAAACCGAAACACCGTTGCTGACCGACCGTGTCGTTCCCGAAAGCTCCATCGCCCTGTTTCGAACCGAAAGCGACGACGGCTTCGGCAATCGGCAGCCGTTATACCTGATTCCGTCGCCCGAAGTGACCATGAAAAAAATTCTGGCCCGGTGGCCCGAACAGTCGATTTTTCAAATAGGGAAATCGTTCCGCAACGGCGAAGTCAAAACCGGCATTCACAACCGCGAATTTACCATGCTCGAATACTACACCCGCAATGCCGACATGTACGACTCACTGCGGCTGACCGAAACCCTTTTTTCGGAACTGCCGTTCGGCCCCTGTGAGCTCCGCCGCCCCTTCCGGCAGCTGACCATGGCGGAACTGTTTGCCGCCGCCTTCCGGGAGCCTTTAGACCCCATCCTTGCCGAAGGCGGTGAAGGCACGCACCGCCGCTTGGCCGAAATCTGCCGGCGGCACGGGCTGCGCACCGCCGCGAACGATACGGCCGCCGACCTGTTCAATCTGCTGTTTGTTTCCCGCATCGAGCCTCACCTCCCGAAAGGCGAACCGGTCGCCATACTCGAATACCCGGCCGTTATCGCCACAACCGCCGCGCTGCGCCGCGACGGCCTCTATTCACAGCGGTGGGAACTCTATTTCAACGGCTGCGAGCTTTGCAACTGCTACACCGAAGGCACCGACCTCGACCGCCTGCGCCCGCTGCTGACCGAAGAGGCCGCCCTCCAAGGCGCGCCCGCCGACGAAGAGTTCATCGACGCCTGCGGCCGCCTGGGACACTGTTCCGGCAATGCCCTCGGCGTCGACCGCCTGCTGATGCTTCTCCTCGAAAAAAAGGATATTGAAGAGATTCTGATTCCGTGCTAAACTGACATTATGAAAAAAATGATTTCTTTTCTGCTTACGGTTTTTCTCTCTTTAAATGCCGTTGCCCAAATCGCTCCGCAGGACTACCCCCCCGTGACTCCGGAGGAAATCGCCGATGCCGGCCGCTTTTCCGTTTCGATGGCGGTTGTCGGTCCCGACTGGCCGCTCTACTCCAATTGGGGCCATTGCGCCATGATCGTAACCGAAATTCCCTCTCCGGAAAACCGTAACGATCTGCTCGACATGAACAAATCTTCACGCCGAATGTACGACTACGGCATTTTCGATATGAGCCGCGAAGGATTTTTTAAGGACTTTGCTTTCGGCATCATGAATTATGCCGTTATCGCTTCCAATCCCGATTACAGCCTCCGCTACCCGTATCAGGCTCAAAAACGCTCCGTGGAAATCCTCGATCTGAACCTGCCCCCGGAAGGGAAAATGCGGGTTGTCAAATATTTGCGGGAAAATGTCAAACCGGAAAACTCCGTCTACCGCTACAATTTTTTCAAGAATAACTGTGCAACCATTCTCCGCGATATTCTGGATATGGCTCTCGACGGCGAACTTTACCGGCAGACAGCGGATCGAACCGCCTACACGATGCGGGAATGGACATTTCTGTATCTCGACCGCCACTTCTGGACGGAATGGGGATTTGACTATGTTCTCGGTCCTCCGATGGATCATAAGGCGACCCGTTGGGAAACGCTTTTTATGCCGATGGAAATGGCCCGCGTTTTACCGACCGTCACCTATTCCCGCAACGGAGAAACCGTTTCGCTGGTCAGAGACCGCGAAAAAATGGCCGATGCGGGCGAAAATATGCCGGTGATTCGGGAAAAACCGGCACGCACCGAAATTCCGTCGTTACTGCTCGGAATTCTGGTCGGCGCCGTCGGCGGCATTTTTCTGCTTCTGGGAGCTCTGCATCCCGCCCTGAGAATTGTCGGAGGCATTTACACGGCCATTGTCGCAACCCTTCTTTTCGGCTGTTCACTGATTCTCATCCATTTTATGGCTTTTACCGAATTCGACTGCACATACGGAAACTGGAATCTTTTGGCGATCGGACCGATCACACTGATTCTGACAGTTGCCTCCTGTTTTTATGCCGCCGGAAAGAAAAATGCCCGGATGGTTTGCGCTTTCGGATGGTTTTTATGCCTGCTTTCGGCTTTAATCCTGCTGATTTTGCAAACATCGGATATCGTCGGACAATCGAGCCGTTTAACACTGGCAACAGTGATTCCCGTATATACATTGTTTTTACTGAGCAATCTTTTTGCGATTGATCCCAAAAAAGGAGTTTAAAATGAAAAAAGGAGTCTTTCTGATTTTAGCCGTTCTTTTTTGCCTGCCGGCCGCCCTTTTTGCCGCCGACGACGCCCCGTACAAGCTGCTCGACGACAGCAACTTTGTTGCCGAGACAAAAGGGAAACTGGTCTTCGTCGATTTTTACGCCGACTGGTGCGGCCCCTGCCGCCAGTTTGCACCGGTTTTCGAAGCGGTTGCCGCTGCCAATCCCGATCTTTTCTTTGTTAAGGTCGATACCGATGCTTCTCCGAAGCTGTCCGCTGCGTTTAAAATTACGGCGATTCCTTATATCGTTGCCTATAAAGACAGTAAAGTGATCGCCAAATTCACCTCTTTTCCCCGCAACGAAAAAACATTCGACAGCTGGGTTAAAAAAGTGGTTGCCGCCGTCGAAAAACAGGACTAACCGGTCACAAAAAAATTGCCGTTCGGTGAACGGCAATTTTTTTGTGAAAATCGAAAATCTTTTCGAAACCTTTCTGCAGCCAAGACAAAACAGCCCGCCGAAGCGGGCTGAAATTCTGTCGCGTGACTTATTCCGTCACTTCACTGTAAAAGTTGATCGATTTTACCGTAAAATTTCTGTTGCCTTTATCATTGCCGAACTGAAGAAACATTCCGTTGCCGTTATCCCGTGTAGCCGTGTAATTTGACAGTGTCCAACTATTCGTAAAGCTGTAACCGACAATTGCCTCGTCATTCAGCTGACTGGAACGGTTGCCGTCACCCCGGTCAAAAACACGGAATGTATGGAAGGTATCGGCTGCGGGTGCCGGACTGTAAGTCACAGAATTTTCTGTGCTGTCAAACCAGCCGCCGTTTAAGAACCACCCTTTGTTGCCATTACTGGCCTTATAAAACTGATATCCGTAAGCTCCGGCATCGGCACCGTGAACAACAAAATTGGGTTGTCCGCTGTTTGCCCATTTCAGATTGACCGTCATTAAATCAAACGAAACACCTTGAAGCTCCAGATAAATTCGGGTATCCTCGGTATTATCAAAATGATAGCCGCCTTCGGCACCGGTAATTGCCGCTCTGTTATTGTAGTTATCACTGGTCGCCACTTTGGTTCCCTGCACTTCTGCTGTCTGAGTAAAATCAAACCCTTTTGCCAAAGAGAAGATTTTATTGTCATAACGGACATGACCTGCCGGGTAGACGGTCACAGAGATTGTTTGAATCGCATTCTGATAATCCGCTTTTGTCAGAGTAAATTGAAGAGTTAATGTTGTCTTTCCGGAAACTGCCGGTACGGTAAACGCGGAACCCGAAAGCGTCAGCTCGGCAGAACTGCCACCCGTTACTTGAACGGTGTTTTCAATCGCCACTCCGTCTGTACCGGTGCCGGTCAGAGCAACCGTTACCGTTTCTCCGCTAATCAACCGGTCCGATGGCATCAGTGTCACAGTAACACCCTCAATAACAGGCCTTGAATCGGCGACGGCCACTGTCCAGGTTAAGAGTAAGTCCTCATATCCGTCGGCAGAAAAAGTAACAGTGTAAGTGTAATTTCCGGCGGTCAATGTGTCGGTAATAGTTACTGTGTTCGTATCTTGATTCAGAGAAGCACCCTCGATAGGCGCACCATCTTTTGCAGCGGAAACTGTTACGTTATCAGGCCATGTCCAATCGCCGACCTTGGTAAACGGTAATGTCACAGTTTCGTTTTCGTATGTGCCCGTAGTGTTACTCTCATTATTAATCTCAAATACGCTACTTGTCGGATCTGTACCCGACTCTCCTCCTTCACTATTTGCCTCCCAAACCGCGTAAAGCGTTAAAGCGCCGCTCACCGTGATTTTATCGCCATTGCTGTACTCGATCTTTTCGGCTGTCTTATCTTTTGCCCAACCCGACAGAGTGTAACCGTCAATCCGCACATCCGGAGCCTCCAATGTCACTTCCTGACCGACCGCTACCGTCTGTTTTGTTTCCGTATCAACAGCGCCGCTGCCCGCCGGCGGATTGCTGTGAAAAGTGATGTCGACCTTCAATACTTCCCATTGTGCATACAAGGTCATGTTTGCTGTCGGTTTGACTCCGGCCTTGTCGGCATAAGCCTTTCCTGTGCCGTCTTTGGCTTCGTTCCACCCCTTGAAGGTGTAGCCGTCACGGGTAAACGTGTTTGCCGGCAAAGTCGCTTCACTGCCGCTCTCAACGACGATTTCTTTCATACTTCCCTGACCGCCGTTGGAATCAAAGCTGACTGTTACCGATGTTTTTGTCGTTTCCGTACAGCCTGACACCAGCAACCCGAATACTGCCAATAAAATCAACATTCCCTTTTTCATAATAATCTCCTTTTTTCTGATATATATTCGGCAGATAATTCTGTCTGCCGATTTTATTAAACTGTTTATTTCAGAATAAAAGGCCTTTCTCAAACACCCCTTTTTATTATTCTCTCACAGATTCTGCGAATTTGCAAGTTAAAATTTATCTGTTATAATTTTTATTTCGGATAAAATTCATAATGTTATAAGAGCCGATCCGAAAAATTTATTTGAACCGGAATCCGGAATCAGCAAAGGGTGATCAGATTTTTTTCGCAGCCGTTTTCCCGAAGGTAACGCACCGCGTCGAGGTACCCGGCATCCAACGCGGCTGTTGTGTGGGCATCGGAGTTGAGATATATCGGCAGGCGGTGTGCGGCACACAAACGCAAAATCCGCGGGGAAGGGTAAGGCCGCGTGCGGTAGCCGCGGCCGATTGCTCCGGTATTGATTTCGACCGCAATCCGGTTGTCGGCGGCGGCTTCCAAAATACGGGAAACCGGTTTTTCAAACAGATCCGATTCTTCATCGAAAAGAGCGTTATTTTCGTTGAATTTACAAACCAGATCGATATGGCCGAGAATATCGAACCCGCCGGCCGCCGTCATTTCCCCGACATGACTGTAATAATCAAGCACCATCGCGTACCGGTCGCCGTTATAATACCGTTCGGCAATTTCAATCTGCAGCTCCGCACTTTTGTCTATCGGGAGCCATTCTTCACCGCATTTCACGAAATGAACGCTGCCGATACGGTAATCGGTCGGATACGCGTCGTAATATTCGATCGGCTGACACTCTTTCAACCAGTCGCACTCCAACCCGAAGCGGACATCGATAAGAGAGCGGTAACGTTCGGCTGCCGTCCGTATTTCATCGCGGTAGGCGGGAAAATCTTCGGACTTCATATTGCAGCTGCACGGAATCGTAATCGGACCGTGGTCGGAAAACCCGATTGTCCGAAAATTTTTTTCGACGGCCGCCCGAATCATTTCGTCGATTGTATTTTTTCCGTCCGAATAAACGGTATGACAGTGAAGCGTGGAAAATCTCATAACCGGATTATACCCCGTTTTCAAAAAAAAACCAGCCCCGAACGGAGCCGGCCTGGCAAATCATAATCTTTTTACGGTGAAGAAACCGGTGCTGTCCATTCGCAAACCGAATCATAATAATTGCTGTCTTTGAATTCCAGTCTGAACGTGCAGTTGCCGGATAAGGTGTCCGAACCATCGTAAATCATCAGAAGAAAATCTCCGCCGACATCTTTTCCGGAATCGGAGTCCACGAACGTTGTAAAAGTATTATCAATCACGTGCTCCGTAATATAGAAATTGGCCGTAATATCAGCATCACCCAATGTAATATACATTTTTGCCGAAATGACTGTACCCGCTTCGAAATTCACAACTTCGGACAACTTAAGGGTGACATCCCGCTTCTCTGTCTTGAAAAACCCGTTTGCTTTCAGCAGCTTTTTCGTTGCGGCCGTTGCTTCCGCGGCGGGGCCTTCGACCCCCTCTTTCACCGCGCGCACCGCAAACCGGTATTCGCTGCCGCAATCCAATCCGGTCAGCGTCAATGTGCTTGCGGAAACCGGATCTCCGTAAACCGTATCGGCCGCCGTTTTCCCGTAATAAATTTTATACGTCACGCCGGCGGTTGCCGAAGGCGACCAGGAAAGAATAACTTCCCCCGGGTTTTCGTTAATCTCAGCTTTCAGTTCGGTTACCGGTTGCGGTGTCGGAAAGGCCTTAACCGATGCGGTTCCCTCGAGAGTATCAAAAGCGGCCGTCACCGTAAAGGTGTACTCCGTTCCGGCTGTCAGTCCGTTAATCCGAACCCCCTTCTCCGGAGTATCGAATCCCGCCGCCGCCAAATCAACAACCGTTTCGGTCTCCCCTGTTTTATAAGAGACCCGATAAACGGCAGAAGGCGCTCCCGAAAGCGTCCATGTCAAAAGAACCGATTCCGGTGCCGACACATCGGCGGTTAAATCGCTGACGGAAATTTTTCTGACATCCGTCCATTGAGCATAAAGAACCGTATGCGGCTGCGTAACCCGAATCGAAGACCGGTCTTTCGCACTTGCCCCGCTGCCGTCCTTTTTCGTGTTCCATTCCGCAAAGGCAAACCCTTCTTTGGAGAATCCGTTCTCCGGAATTTTCACGGAGTCTCCGACCGAACAGACAATCGGATTCATTGTTCCGTTTCCGCCGTTGGCATCGAAACGAATTTCGGCCGCTTCCTTGCACGAAAAAATTAAGACCGTTGAAAAAAGAATCATATAAACAAAGTTTTTCATATAGACCTCTTTTGATAATTGTTATAATTTAATTATACACTTAATTTTTAAAATGACAACAAAAACAAAAATAAATGTTTATTTTTTTTCTCTTTTATTTCATAAAAGATTTCGGCGCAATTCTTCCGTTTCGGATTGAATTTTCCCTGTTTACGATTTATAAAAAGGAAGGATGTTCCGATTTCTTCTGCCCTACAAAAAGGAATTTATTCTCGGTCCGTTTTTTAAGCTGATAGAAGCTGTTCTCGAGCTGATGCTTCCGACAATGACGGCTTTCATTATCGACAAAGGCATCGTTCCCGGCAACCGGAATGAAATTTTAAAATGGGGCGTTATCATGCTCTTTTCCGCTGCAACCGGATTCGGCTCGGCGATTATCTGTCAGTTTTACGCTTCGCGGGCGTCGCAGGGGCTGGGAACCGATTTGCGCAATGCCCTGTTCGAAAAAATCATGTCGTTTTCCTACCGCGAGACACAAAAACTCTCCCCGGCCTCGCTGACAAACCGGATTATTGTCGATACCGGACAAATTCAGGCCGGTGCCGCTATGGTGATTCGTCTGCTGATTCGGGCTCCTTTTCTGTGTATCGGCGGAATTGTTATGGCGGTTGTCTTAAATCCGAAACTTTCGTTACTTTTTATCGGACTGATTTTGCTGACGGCCCTACTCCTCGGGGCAATCATTGCCGCTTCGGTTTCGCCGGCACAAAAAACGCAGCAGAAACTTGACGGGCTGACAGTCAGGCTGCGGCAGAATCTGTCCGGAGTTCGGGTGATTCGGGCTTTTTCCGCCGAGGAGCGCGAAACGGAAGCCTTTGAGGAAAATACCGCGGCGCATGCCCGCATGGCCTCTCTCACCGGATATCTGACCGGAATAACCGGACCGGCAACAACGCTTCTTCTGAATCTCGGCATTATCGGGGTGATCGGTTTCGGAGGATGGCAGGTCCGGCAGGGAACGATGTCGCGCGGAGAAATCGTTGCACTCGTCAACTATTTTATTATGATTCTGAACGCTTTTATCGTCGTTTCCAACCTTGCGGTTCTTTTTTCGAAAACAGCCGCCTCGACTGCCCGCGTTAAAGAAATTTTGGAATTCGAACCGGCACTTCCCGAACTGCCGGCCGGTCCGTTACCGGAACCGAAACCGGGACAGCCGCTTTTGGAGTTCGAAAATGTGACGTTCCGATACACACCGGAGGCGGCGCCGGCACTCGAACGAATTTCCTTTAAAATATTCCCCGGCAATTTCATCGGAATCATCGGAGGAACCGGAAGCGGCAAGTCGACACTCGCCGATCTGATGCAGCGCTTCGACGATGTCACCGAGGGCCGGATTCTTCTGTGCGGAACCGATATCCGCACACTGCCGCCGGCCGCCGTCCGACAATTTTTTGCAACGGTGCCGCAGCAGAAAACCCTTTTTGTCGGAACCGTTTCCGAAAATTTACGATGGGGAAACCCGACCGCAACCGACGAAGAAATTGCGGCTGCCTGCCGCGCCGCACGTGCGGAAGAGTTCATCAACGCCCTGCCGAACGGTTACGATACGTTTGTCGAACGGGGCGGCGTCAACTTTTCGGGAGGACAGCGTCAGAGACTTACCATTGCCCGCGCCTTTCTGAAACCGGCTCCCCTGCTGATTCTCGATGACGCCTTCAGCGCGTTGGACGCCGTCACCGCATCCGCCATACGGGCCGAAATCGAATCGGGAAGAAAAAACCGGACTGTTGTGATTGTTTCCCAACGGGCCAAGATGATACGGGATGCCGATCTGATTCTGGTTCTCGAAAACGGAAAAACAGCGGGAATCGGAACGCACGCGGAACTGATGAAAAGCTGTTCCGTATACAAAGAAATCACCGCCTCGCAGGAGGTGCGGGAATGAAATGTCAAAACCGATCGGGACTGCTTCCTTATCTCTTTGCGGGGAAAAAAACGGTTATCGCGCTTTTTGTATCGGCACTGATCACTTCGGCCGCGACAGTGGTTTCGCCTTTTCTCTCCGGATATGCCATCGATCTGATTCGCGATGACGGAAGCTCGGATTTGTCGGCACTTTTTTCTCTTTTGGCGGTTTTGGGCGCCGTTTTTCTGATATCGGCTCTTTCCCAATGGCTTCTGTCCTTCTTCACGGTTCGTCTGTCAAATGCAACAGCCCGCCGTCTGCGCAACAAAGCTTTCGAAAAGCTGCAGCATCTTCCGCTTTCATTTTTTGACACAAAACCTCACGGTGAAATTCTTTCCCGTATGACCAATGATGTCGATACACTGACAGACGGTCTTTTGCAGGGGACTTCTCAGCTTCTCGGCGGTTCGCTGACTCTCGTCGGGAGTCTTGTTTTTATGCTTTTTCTCAATCCGATGATCACATTGATTATTGTCATACTGACGCCGCTTTCGGTTCTGACAGCCGCTTTTATTGCCAAAAATTCCGGAAGACAGTTTCGGGAACAGGCTCTCTGCAACGGCCGTCTGAACGCTCTGGCCGAAGAAGCCGTTTCCGGGCTGCAAACAGTCAAACAGTACGGGCAGGAAGAAAATCTGATCCGGCGTTTTCGGGACATCAACACACAACTCTATCTTTGCGGTCGCGATGCCCAATTTTACAGTTCGTTAACCAACCCCTCGACACGACTGATTAACAACATTGCCTATGCGTCAATCGGCATTCTCGGAGGACTTCTTGCCTTGCGCGGGTCTCTGTCGGTCGGACAGATTGCCGGTTTTCTGACTTATGCCATTCAATTTTCGAAACCGATTAACGAAATGACATCCGTCCTTTATCAGCTGCAGGCAGCCAAAGCCGCGGCCGATCGGATTTTCGATTTAACGGAAACAGCTGCCGAAGAACCCGACGGACCTCGGGCGGTGACTCTTTCCCGGGTCCGCGGTTCCGTTTCGGCGGAAGATGTCTCTTTTTCTTATTCTCCCGACCGCCCGCTGATCGGGAATCTTCGGTTTTCGGTCCATCCGGGGCAAACGGTTGCCGTTGTCGGTCCGACAGGTGCGGGAAAAACAACATTGATCAATCTTCTGATGCGCTTTTACGAAACCGACAAAGGCCGTATTTGTATCGACGGAATTCCGATTTCCGACTGTACAAGAAGCTCCCTCCGGTCTTCTTTTGCCATGGTTCTCCAGGATACCTGGCTGTTTAAAGGAACCGTTAAAGAAAATCTCGCTTACGGCAATCCCGGTGTCTCCGATGCCGAAATCGAAAAAGCGGCGATTGCCGCCAACGCCGATTCGTTTATCCGTTGTCTTCCGCAAGGATACGGGACTGTCATCGACGAAGGAGGCAGCAACCTCTCCCAGGGCCAGCGTCAGATGCTGACTATTGCCCGGGCAATGCTGAAACCGGCACCGCTGCTGATTCTCGACGAAGCGACCAGCAATGTCGACACCCGAACCGAAATCAAAATTCAGGAAGCTTTTCTCAGACTGATGAAAAATAAAACCTGTTTTGTCATTGCCCACCGGCTCTCGACAATTCGAAATGCCGATTTTATTCTTGTAATGGACAAAGGCAATGTGGTCGAGCAGGGAACACATGAAAGACTGATGAAAGCCGACGGACTTTACGCCCGAATGTACCGGCAGTAAAGAGCTTGTTTTTTTCCTTTTTTTTCTTATAATTGTCTTAATGTTTACGAATTTGAATCCGATTTCCTGCGATGTGCTGGTAATCGGAGCCGGACTGGCCGGTTTGTCGGCTGCCGCGGAAGCGGCCCGGGCCGGGAAAAAAACAATCGTTGTATCGAAAAATCATCCTCTGAAAAGTCATTCCGCAGCGGCTGCCGGCGGTATCAATGCCGCAATGACTCCCGAAGATGCCGTGTTACACTGCGAGGAAACAATAACGGCCGGATGCGGATTGTGCGACCGGCAGGCAGTCGAAATTTTATGCAACTCGGCAGCGGATATTCTCGGAAAATTTCGGAAATACGGAACCCCGTTCCGTTTAAACGAAAACGGTGAGCCGGAAGGGCGCCCCTTCGGGGCCATGAGCACTCCGAGAACACGCTTTGTCGGCGATTATACGGGTGCGGCTTTAATGCAGACAGCATTCGAACAGGCCGAAAAGGCCGGAGTCCGGTTCGAATACGATGTTTTTCTGACCGATCTGATTAAAGACGGCAGCCGCATTGCCGGAGCCTGCGGCATCCGCTTCCGGTCGGGAACGGCCGAACTCTTCTCGGCCGGTGCCGTGATCCTGGCAACCGGAGGAGCGGGCGCCCTTTTTGCCGTTAATTCCAACGGCATCGGCTCGACAGGTGACGGCTGTGCAATGGCCTTGCGGGCCGGACTCCCGCTCAAAAACTGGGAATTGGTGCAGTTCCATCCGACAGGCCTTTACCCTTCCGGTCTGCTGATTTCGGAAGCGGCGCGGGGCGAAGGAGCCGTTTTACGGAACAAAGAAATGGAAGCCTTTATGCCGCGCTACCACGAAAAAGGAGATCTGGCACCGCGCGATGCCGTCACCCGGGCCATTTTAACCGAAATCAAATGCGGCCGCGGCTTCGGACGAAGAGGCGATTTTGTTCTTTTAGACTGTCGGGCTCTCTCTCCCGAACGGCTGACCGAACGTCTTCCGGAGATATGCGATTTAACGGAAACCATGCTTCATATTCACCCGTCAACACACCTGATACCGGTGCTTCCGACCGCCCACTATTTTATGGGAGGTGTACCTACCGACACGGAGGGGCATGTTCTTGACGCCATCGGATTTGCCGTTCCCGGGCTGTTTGCGGCCGGAGAGTGCAGCTGGACAGGCGTGCACGGAGCCAACCGCGTCGGAGGCAATTCTCTTCTGGAAGCGACCGTTTTCGGCCGGCGCGCCGGAAAAGCGGCGGCAGCCGAAACCGTACCGGCATCTCCCGATCCGAATGAGGCTCTTCGGACTCTGAACGGCCGCCTCGAACCTCCCGCATCGGCTTCCGAGGCCGAAGAAACCGGCAAAATTCCCTCGCCGCTCGAATGCCGGCGCGAACTGAAAGAAATTCTCTCGACTTCATGCGGTGCCGTTCATACCACTATTCGGCATAAACAGGGTGCGACCCGACTTTCTCTGTTGGAACGCCGCTTCCGCAAATACAGATTCCGCCTGCCGCCCGAACGTGCCTGCAATACCGAACTGAAAGACTGGCTGGAAACGGACAATCTGCTGCTGTTGGGCGCCGCCCTGCTGACAGCCGCCGAGGAACGCTCGGAATCCGCGGGTGCTTTTTACCGTGAAGATCAGATTTATGCCGGCGGCTCTCTCTATCATACGCTGACCGAATACCGCAAAGGCCGCTTTTCCGCCGAAAGGAGACCGTTGTGATTATTCTTCGCATATACCGCCGCGACGGACATTACGATGTTCATCAGCTCGATATTAAACCGGAAACCAAACTTCTGACTCTGTTCGAACAAATCCGGACCGGCATCGATCCGACCTTTGCTTTTTCTTCCGGTTGCCGTCACGGAATCTGCGGCAGTTGCGCCGTAAAAGTCAACGGAAAACCGGTTTTGGCCTGTAAAACGGAAATCGGCAGTTTCCGCTCCGGCGTTCTGCGTATCGAACCTTTAAACAGCGAATCACCCAAAATCGACCTGCTCTCCGATTTTGACGGCTTTTACCGTTCCTTTTCTTCTTTTCCCGACTTCCTTGAACCGAACGGCCGGCCGACAAAGGAAAATTTCCTGCCGGAAGCAACCCGCTGTATTCAATGCGGAATCTGTTACTACAGCTGTCCTTCCGTATCATACGATAAAGAATTCTCGGGTCCGGCGGCCGCCCTGAAACAGGATCGGTTTCTCTCGGACCCGGCAGATACAATAACCGAATCCCGACTCGAAGAGGCTGTCGGCGAAGTGTACCGGTGTGTGAAATGTTACCGCTGTACGGAATACTGTCCCCGCTCTCTCGATCCCGAAAAAGCAATCGAAAATATCAGAACACGCTGTCTGACCCGAAAGGAAGAGACTATCGGAACCTTTCATACGAAAGCTCTTTTCGATTCGATTTACCACTACGGAAAGATTAATGAAACCTTCACCGCACGCTATCTCTTCGGATTCTGGGGTTCGCTTCCTCTGATTCTGTCCGGACTGCCTTTTCTTTTCAAAAGACGCGTCCGGTTGCGCCCCGTCAAAGCCGCCAACCTGAAAGAAATCCGACGACTGCTGGAGATGGAAAATGATTGATCCGATTGTCTTTTTTCCGGGCTGTATGCCCGCATCGATTGCCCGTCATCAGTATCGGGCCGAACAGAAAATTCTGAAGAAACTGGATATTCCTTATCACGAATGCCCCGAATTCTCCTGTTGCGGCGGAGGTCACCTGCAGGATGCCGACGATATCAAATTTCTCGCACTCAATGCCCGCAATCTGGCTTATGCCGAACAGCACGGTGATGTTCTGGTTACAGGATGTTCGACCTGTTACAGGAATATGGCAGAGACGGCTTTCCGTCTTCAAAACGAACGGCTTCGGACGGCCGTCAATGCCCGGCTCGACGCAGTGGGCGCCCCCGAATACCAGGGAAAAATCCGTATCCGACACATGCTCAATTTTCTGGCATCTCCCGAAATCTTCTCTCTTCTCGAAGAACAGACATCTTCTCCGCGCCCTGTCAATGTCCTGCCGTTCTACGGCTGTCACATCAAACGCCCTTCTTCGATTCTGCCGGAAAATCCCGACGGCAATATGGAAAAACTGCTGACTCTCTGCGGTTATCTGGTCCGTCCGATGCGCGATCCGTACACATGCTGCGGCTTTCACGGCGAAATCACGGCCCCGTCCGTTTCGCAGGCTCTGTCGGCGGCTGTTTCGGAAGAAGCAGTCGAACAGCAATGCCCGATTATTGCCACCGTCTGTCCGCTCTGTTCCTTCAATATCGAAAGTCACCAAATGCGGAACAAAACAAAACGTAAAATGCCGGAAATTATTCCGTTCGAAGAACTTTTGCTGACCTCTTTGAAGTAAATTCCCCTTTTCCCGGAGAATATTTCCGCCCCGGATCGGGAACGAATGCACGGCTCTCTCCCGCAAATTTTAAAAATTCAGCCTCTTCCGCCAACAGAAACAGCCGGCAATATCGTCATCTCTCCACTGTACAAATTTCCCTTGTTATGATAATCTGTTTTTATGGACAGTTATCAGAGAACGCATTCATGCGGAGAATTGAACGCCGCTTTTGCCGGCCGGCAAGTCATTCTGAACGGTTGGGTGTTTAAACTGCGCAACCACGGAGGAGTTTTTTTTGTAAACCTGCGGGACCGTTACGGCATCACTCAGGTTATTATCGACGAAAAGGCGTCGCCGGAACTCCAATCGACGGCAGCCGGGCTGAAATTCGAATCCTGTATTGCGGTCTGCGGGACGGTACGTAACCGCCCTGCCGACATGGTCAATCCGCAAATGACAACGGGAGACATCGAAGTGGTTGCCGACCGAATTGTTCTGCTCAACGGCTGCGCCACTTTGCCGTTCATGATCGACGAATCGGAAACTCAGGCAAAAGAAGATTTGCGTCTGCGCTACCGTTTTCTCGACTTAAGAAGCGGCGGAATGCAGAAACGCATCGCTCTGCGCCATCAGGTCACTTTTGCCGTCCGCGAGTTTCTTAACGGAGAAGGGTTTTACGAAATCGAAACGCCGACCTTTATCAAATCGACACCGGAAGGGGCCCGTGACTTTCTGGTTCCGTCCCGGATACATAAAGGAAAATTCTACGCCTTGCCGCAAAGTCCGCAGCTCTACAAGCAGCTGCTGATGGTCTCCGGCTTCGATAAATATTTTCAGATTGCCCGCTGCTACCGCGACGAAGATGCCCGCGGCGACCGCCAGCCGGAATTCACGCAAATCGATATGGAAATGAGTTTTGTCTCGGCGGAAGATATTTACGCCATGACAGAAAGAATGATGCAGCACGTTTTCCGCAAAACGATGAATATCGATTTGCCGATTCCGTTTCCGCGCATCGCCTACGCGGACGCCATGAACCTTTACGGCAGCGACAAGCCGGAGCTGCGGTTCGACATGAAAATGCAGGATTTTACGGAATCCGCCCGCGGCTGCTCTTTTTCCGTTTTCCGCACCACGGCCGAAGAGGGCGGAACGGTCAAACTGCTGGTGGTTCCGGGCGCGGCCGAGGCTTATTCGCGGAAAAAAATCACCGAGCTCGAAGAGACGGCCAAAATTTACGGCGCCAAAGGTTTGGCGTGGATGAAAATGACCGAAGCGGGGCCGGAGGGCGGCGTTTCGAAGTTTTTCGAATCCGAAGCGGCCGCGCTGGCCGGGCAGTACGGCGCGAAACCCGGCGATCTGCTGCTGTTTGTGGCCGATTCGCATAAGGTGGCCTGCACCGCGTTGGGGGCCGTCCGTTCCCGGCTCGGAAAGGAATTGAATCTCATTGACCCGACCCGCTTTGCCTTCTGCTGGATTAACGACTTTCCGCTTTTCGAGTGGAATGAGGAAGAGAACAAATGGGATCCGGCTCACCACATGTTCACCATGCCGAAAGAAAAATATTTGGCGACAATGGAACAGAACCCGGGCGAAGTCATCGGCGATCTCTACGATCTGGTCTGCAACGGCTACGAGCTGGCTTCCGGCTCGATTCGTATTCACGATCCGGAAATCCAGAAACGGATTTTCGACATCGTCGGTTTCTCCGCCGAACAGGCCGAAGAGAAGTTCGGCTTCCTGCTGAAAGCATTCCGGTTCGGAGCACCGCCTCACGGAGGAATCGCTCCCGGGCTCGACCGTCTCGTGATGATTATGTCGGGTGTCGATTCGATCAAAGATGTCATTGCCTTCCCGAAAAACAACGTGATGGCTTCTCCGATGGACGAATCCCCTTCCGTTGTGGATGAATCGCAATTACGCGATTTGGGACTGATTCTTGCCGAAAAAGAAACCGGACAGTAAAAAAAGGGGGTGCCGCAGCACCCCTTTTTTTTGACCGGAAAATTGATCACAGTTTACCCGCTTCTTCTTTCAGCACTTTTTTCAATTCCGGAAAACGGGCAGCGTAAGCAATCGTAGCCTTCAAGAAGCCTTCCGGGTTGCCGATATCGTAGCGGTCGCCCTCAAGCCGTTTGTAAACCACCTTTCCTTCATCGCACAGCTTTTTCAAACCGTCGACATGGTAAAATTCCCCCGGACCGGTGTGTCTGGCCCATGCTTCGCGTAAAACAGTAAAAATCTCGGGTGTATACAGATACCGTCCGATGGAAGCCTCGCGGCTCGGAGCCGTTCCCGGCGCCGGTTTCTCGACAATATCCTCGACGTGCAGACCGTCGGACGCCAGCTTTAAAGAAGCGTAGGCGTATAATTCCGGCGGATCATACAGTGTTGCCAACACCGTGCACCCGGTTTCGTTGTAAACGTCAATCAGCTGTTGCGCCAGAGGCACCTCTCCGAAATGGAGATCGTCGGGATACGCCACCACAAACGGTTCGTTGCCGATGACTTTCTCCGCCTGCAGCATCGCATGTCCGACCCCTTTCATTTCCTGCTGACGGATAAAGCTGAAACTGACACCCTCGTAAGGACGAATCTTTTCCAGCAAATCTGTCTTGTTTTTTTTCGAAAGCTCCTGTTCGAGCTCGACTTCCCTGTCGAAAAAATCGTCCATGCACTTTTTTCTTCGCGATGTAATAATCACAATATCCCGAATCCCCGATTTGATAAATTCCTCGACAATAAACGCAATCGACGGTTTATCCAGCAAGGGCAGCATTTCTTTGGGCACGGTCTTGGTTGCGGGAAGAAAACGGGTTCCGTAACCGGCCGCTATAATCAATCCTTTCATATTTTTCTCCTGTTTCGATTATACATGAAATTTTTCGGAAACACCACTTAACTTTTGATGAATTTCAAGAATTCCGACTCTTTTTCTTGACAATTTCATAAGTTTTGATAAACTTATATATATGAAAAGGAATTTATTTTTAGGTCTGTTATCTTTGCTCGTTTTATTGTCTTCCTGTAATCTGAAAGCAGCAATCAACATTAAAAAAGATGCTTCCGGATCGGCAAATGCTACGATTACAGTCGATAAAATGCTTCTCGACTTCATTTACGACTTGCAGTCCACAATGGCTGCCGAACCGGTCGAACGTGGCGCCATGATTACCGAGGAGATGGTTCGCAAAGGATTGGAGAAATCCCAAACAGTCAAACTGACATCTTTCAAAACGGTTGATCAGACCGATACGAATTTAACGGTCGGTTTTTCCGACATTAACTCGGTTATCGAGGAAGCCCAGACGGGTGTCCGTGAAAAAGGCACAATTTCCCGCGACGAACTGGAGAATATTGTTAATTTCACAAACACAACGGGAAAATACAAATTTATCTTTTACCTGGACCGCTCCAACTTTGCCAAACTGGTTTCCCTTCTCCCCGAAGAAGCGACCCCTCTGGTCACCATGTTCGGACCCTCTCTCGATGAAAACAACCCCGTAACCCGGGAAGATTATTACGAATTCCTGAATGAAGCGTTCTCCGCCTACGAAACTCCCGACCGGATAAAGAAAATGGTGGATCAGGCGAAAATGACATTACGGGTCAACACCGAAGGAAAAATCCTTTCCCAAAAGGGAGGACGGATCGAAAATGCCAATACGGTTATTTTTGAAATTCCTCTGATGGATTTCATTCTTCTGGAAGAGCCGATTAATTTGGAAGTTACATTTAACTAAATTTTTATCACGGAGGCCGTGATGCCCAAACGGTTTTTTTGGACTCTTTTTTTTCTCGGTTGCGCAAACATCGTGTTTGCGCAATTTTCTGTTGATTGGGAAGCGGAAAAACGTTTCGGAAACGATCTGAACGGAAACGGGAAAATCGATATTCCCAATTCTTACGAATATGTTCATCCGGAATCGTTTCGTCTGAGAATCTTTCTGACGGGTCCCGGAAACGACCTGAAAAATCTTTTGTCCGAACCGCGGGAATACCGGTGGACCGTTAAAAGCGACGACGGTACGGCTGTCATTGAAACAGAGACACGGATCCCCTCCCTGAATGCGGCTTTGCCCCGTCAGGGCGACTATTCCGTTTCCGTTTCATTCAACGGGGGAACGGCGGAAGGAATCGTAACGGTCCGCGATTATCTGATTGTTTGTATGGGAGATTCTTTTGCCTCGGGAGAAGGAACGCCGGAAACAGTGTATACCCGAAAGAATCCGTCTGTATGGGCCGACGGCAGTTTCAACGGAGCCCAATCGGTCGAACACATTCGGGCACACCGTTCGGCACTGGCATGGGGTCCTCAGGCCGCCATGTTTCTCGAAAACTACGACCCCCGTTCGTCGATCACTTTTCTTTTTCTGGCCATATCCGGAGCCACCGTTCATGAAGGTCTTTTGGGAGAATGCGATCCGATAGACGAAACGTTCGGCTCACACAAAATGAAACCTCAACTGGAAGTTCTGAAAGAGCTGGTCGGAGACCGCCCGGTCGATCAGCTGTGGCTCTCGATCGGCGGCAACGATCTGCACTTTGCCAATGTGGCAACCGTTCTTGTTGTTTCTTCCAGCAAAAAAGACAAAAAATATTACGACTATTTAAACCGTGCTATCGAAGCCATTAAAACGGGAAAATGGGAAGAGGGCAATAAGCTGATTTCGATGCTCGGTTATCCCGAAGATGTCCGTCCCGGTTCCGATAATCTCGAAGCAGCTCTGACGGAATTCGACGCCGCACTGAAAGAGACCGTAACGGTCCGCGAAGTCTGTCTGTTGGATTATCTTTTTCCGATTGCCGGCAGCACGGTGACCCTCGACAAAATTTTCCCGGGGCTGATGATCGATCCGATCGAGTCAAAATCAATCATCGACAGTCTGGCTGTTCCGTTCCGGGCTGTTATGAGACGGGCGGCCGACAAACTCGGCTGGCAGTACATCGAATCGGCGGGCTTTCCCGAATTTGCCGAGCACGCATCGGAACGCCGGATTCCCAACAGACCGGAAGATTACAAAGGCAACGAATGGATTCGTGAAGGATTCTTTCCGACCTCTTATGCCGATTTCCGCAAATATATCCTGCCGCGGGATGTGCGCTGGTTCCGAACGGAAGAAGAATCGGTCATCGTTCAGGGCGGCGGCGTCAATCGAAAAAAAGCATCGACATTTTCGACAAACGGAACCCTGCACCCGAACGAATACGGACACCAAGCCTATATGCACATGCTGCTGAGCGCAATCCGTCTTCCCGGATTTCCCGATTACAGTTCCGAATATACGGATTGATAAACGCGGCCAATCCGGAGATTGTTTCGAATAACGCTTAAAACAAAATAAAATAAAAAGCCCTCTCACGAGGGCTTTTTTGTTATACCCGGAATTCCGCTATCAGCGAATCACCAGGAACGGATCGGAAATCACGGTTTTGATATTCCCCTGATCATCGGACATCACCGATCGCAAACGGTAACGGCCCGGAGGCAAATCCTTTCCGTCATTATCTTTTCCGTCAAAGAAAATAATGCCGGTTTTCAACGCCTCTTTCTCGGAAGTGTGATAAACCGTTTTCAGATTCTCATCGATCACATCTGTCGTCATCCACTTCAAAGGTCTCGGGGAAGTATTAATCAATTCAGCCTTGATTTTGAACGACGGACTTCGTTTCGAATATGTACTGTTCCAGAAAACCAGCGCCATTTCACGGAAATTATTCTCGATAATAATGTTGTTGTATTCGGCTTCGAGTTTATACCCCCGCGGTGTTACCGTCCTGATTTTATACCGGTAAATGCCGTCCGGCAGCAGAAAATTTTCACTGTTTTTTCCGTCCCAAACAAAAGTTTTCGGTCTTCCTTTCTCAATGGCTCCTTTCAGTGCTTCCGGAAAAAATTCATTCCGAATTTCATACTCCCATTTTTCCGAATAGGAACCGATTTGACGCAGTTCCATTGTTCTGTTCCTGCCGTTCTTATTCGGCTGCAAAACCGTCTCGTATACGGAATCAAAAAAGATTTTGATAAACCCGAGCGTCGGATCGAGATAGAAAACAACACTGTTGCTTTCGGCTCCCGCCCCGTTTTTTCGAATACCGTTAACCTTCGCCGTATAAAATCCTGTGGGCAAAAAGCGGTCGGAAGATTTCCAGATGACGTCGATGCTTTTCCAACCCGGTTTATAATCAACCGGTTTTAAGGACGCAAGATTGACCTGTACGGAGACGAGCGGTTCGCCCGCATTCTGTGCGTAAATATCCAACGAGGCCGAAGTCAAATCGCTGAAGTCTTCCACAAAAAGAGGAACGGAAAGATTTTCCAGTTCGCAATCGGAGTCGGGAATGACAATCGCGTGAATTTCTTTGACTGCCGTCAAAGCCGGAATCTGTTCGTAGGTTGCCGACATTTTTTGCCGCAGCATTGTTTCTTCATCGATATAAAAATTGGCCTCGATTAATGGCGGCTCTTCTTCCTTCGGTTCACTGTCGCCTTCCTCCGAGGGAATCGTCAGTCCTTCGTATTCCGGACCTTCCGTAACGCTGAAGCTGCCGCCGGCAACCCCCATCTGTTTGGAAACGGCCCTGCCGACCAAACCGGCGGTTCCGGTTACATTCCCCGCCCGCGTCGGCCTGAAATAAATGCCGACGGAAGGCAGCAGTGCGCCGTAGCGGTTTGTTTCGGAATAAGAGGCTTTTCCCGCCAACGCCAGACAATCCGCGGTTGTCGCAACTCTAAAGCCGAATAAATTCAAAAAGTAAAAATCGAATTCCGGCGTCACCAGAACATTCAGAAAAGTCGGTGCAAAAACATTGAGACCAAATTTCAGATCGACATTCTCTTCCCGAAAATAAGAAAACGAAAGACCGAAATTCAAATCGAAAGGCGCCATAAAACTTTGTTCGGAATCCTTCTTTAAAAGCGAACCGTAACCCATATTGATTAATGATGCCGCTACATAAAAATCTTCCACATGTTCCGATTCGATTAACGCAGTAACTCCGAAATCTCCCAAAACCGCATAGTCTGTTTTATCGGAAAGATTTTTTGAAAAGAACGCCTTCATTCCGCCGCCGACGGCTACCGGGGTTCCCGGGATGACATCGGCATAGGCAAACGAAAAGCCGAACATCGGCCGGATTGTCAGACTGCGGGCCTGACTGTAAAGAAAATGTGCCGAGGCATTAAAGACACCGAATTCGGTCGGAATCGACGCACCGCCGTTGACGGAAAAGCCGAAAAGCTCTCTGAACGGTTCGACATCTTCCGGCACCAGAATCGAATTGCCTTCTCCCGGCAGAAGCATAAAATTACCCTCGTACGTACGGGAGGTGTTCAGAATCGCGAGCGAAGGATTCATTAGAGAGGAAAGAACCGAACCGTTGCGAATCGGCATAAAAGTCGATGTCAAATCGGACCCGAGCAGATAAATCCACGGTGCCGAGCCCTCCGCAAACGGGTTTTCGATTTTTTTTGCATCCGCTTCCTGCGAAAATCCGAAAGTTGCCGACAGCAACAAAAACAGGCAGAGTAAAATCTTTCGGTGCATCAGTTATTCAACCCCTTTTTTTTCAGAATTTCGGGAACGGTTCCTCCGACAGTCCCGGAATCTTCCCATCCGACTTTCGAAGTTTTGGCACTGTATGTATCACCGGGATTTATAGAAATCGGATTCTGCCCCTCGATATAGGAAATCTCACTCCCGTTATTAACCGCAACCTTAATCTCAAACAGCGGATCATTGAGTGATGTAAACGAGAGATGATATTCTGTTTTGTCTTCACTGACTTCGAGTATCGGATTCGGATGAGGACACTTAAGCCTGATTTTCAACGTTGCACTTTGCTCGACAGCCGTTCCGTCCGTATTCAAAACCTGTGCATAGAGATCGCTGCTGACATCGATCGAAATCGGTGTTCCGACCGTATAAAGAACATATTCCGATTCGGCAGGAGCCGGTTCGTTTTTCGTTTTCAGCGCATACCGGATTGTCCGTGTCTGATACTCGGCCGGAACGCAGACAGTCACATCAATGGCTTCGGAAAGATACTGACTGTTAATCGCTTTTCCGTCTCTTTCAAACCAAAGTGAAAGCGGTTCGTTATTGGGAATCGTCTCCGTCATCTGTTCGGAAGCAAAACAGAACTCTTTAACCGCAACGGCCTTGACAATCTCTCCTCCGACGGCATCAAAAGGCCCGCCGTACACGGTTGAACCGTCCGCTACATCGGCTACGGGATCCGATCCGCAATTGTACAAAATCGTATCTCCGTCGGAAATCAGCGTCACTTTTCCGTTTTTGAAATCCATAGTCGGACTGTTCAGCTGTTTGACTTCTATCGTAATCGAGTCGGAATCCGATAATCCCGTTCCTTTGGCAACAAACGTATACGTTCCTTCATTCTCTGCCTTCACACTGCCGCCTGTGACCGGGGTCTCTGCTCCGAAGGGATCGGTCACGTATACGGTCGACCCGTCCGTCGGCGGTTGAATGATCAAATTAATTGATTTCGGATTCTCTGTGAATGCCGGTGTCAGATAGTCTGAAGGTCCTGTTGCGGTCCGACTGTCCGTCACGATCGGAGTTTCCGCCTTGGGAAGGGTCGGCGTGAATTCCGTTTCGGCCGGATGTTTCAATTCCGCCCCGACAGCACCGAAAATTTGATCAGCTCCGGTCGGAGTGAAGGGGACCGTGTATGGTTTGACATCGGCTGCCGTTGCCGTCGATTCGCCGACCGCATACCAAATATCGCCTGCGGAATTGGAATGGGACATCCTGATTTGACCGCCGTCAAGCTCAATGACAGGTGCGGTTAATCCTGTCGGATCGAACGACTTTTCATCCGAATAGCGGGAATCGGAAACCAGCACATACGTGACCTCGGCGTTCAGCGAAGAAATATCCAGCGCGGCATCTCCGGCCGACCACGTCAGCGTCGAAACTCCGTCCGTGACATTAACCGATTCTCCCGCATCGACACCGTTAAAAGTAACCGAAAGCGGTTGATAATAGTTACCGCCCCGGGCATCCTGTACCGTTATTTCCGCTTTGTTGACAGTCAACTGATGAATCGACGACGAATTGCGCAAAGGTGCGGCCGCTGCCGAGAATACTGTTGTCCAATCGTTCAGCGCAATGGCATCCGCGGGCACCGCGTCGATACCGGCAGACGCCATTGTCGGTGTGGTGTTGTCATAGTAAATCTTTACTCCGTCGACAGAAAAATCATACGTGTAGGTAAAGCCCGGCTGCCCGGCTGCCGTTTTTACGAAACGGGCCTGCGGTTCGGATAACGGGGCACCGGTAATTTCCGCAGGTGCGGATGCCGCTTTTCCCTCTTCGACGGCAATGAACAGACGGGTTTCGCTTGTACCGACAGAAACCGGAGCCGTCATTTCCTGCCATGAGGTTCCTCCGTCTACCGAACTGTAGACCGTTCGTGTTTCCGTATCTTTCTTTTTCACCGACAACGGATCGAAATAATTTCCTCCGCGGGCATCTTCAATTCCGGGTTCGGCCGCGGCATCGATTGTCGTGTTAAGCTCCTGCGCCGACTGATGGCAGAATTCACCGCCGATAACGGCACGGACGGTAACAACACTTCCGTCCGCCGGAAGTGTAAAAGGAACGGTATATTTTACCGCCGTGCCGGCTGTCGGTTCACTGCCGTCCGTTGTATACCAGATTGCCGGTGTTCCCGTGTATCCGGCCGAAACCGCATCGGCGGGAACGGACAATGTGACCGTGTTCGGTGACGGCGAATGCGAAATCGTAATTTCGGGCGCCTTCGAAATCGTAAAAAATTCCTGCGAAACCGGATCCGAAAGTGTTTTGCCGGCCTCCTTTGCCGCAACCTGAACGGACGTATTTCCGGCCGCTACCGTTACCGCCGTTCCGTCATTCGTTGCGGAACCTTCCGTCGGAACGGCTGCCGGCGAACCCAATTCGTAATAAAAATTTTCCGCCGTTTGTGTCGATTTAAATGCGACCGATAAGGGTAAATTCCAGCTTCCCGCACGGGCATCCTCGATTACCGGTGACGTCGACTTGCTCTGACTGTATTCGTCGACCGACGACTTATTGCGGCTTTCCCGAACGGCAATCGACTTGATTGAAGTATGGGTGCCCAAAGGAATCGCTGTTCCGTCGGCAACCGAATCCGACGAACTGTCGGGTTCGTCTCCGTCAAAAGCGTAATAAACCGTGACTCCGCTATTCGCCGAAATGTATTCCGCATAAGAGAAATTCGTTCCGTCGATTTTGGGCGTCGGTGTCGGAAGCGGCGTTCCGTCCGTGTGATGCGGAGCGGAAACCAGAAAATCTGTTTCCGCGCAGACCGCATGCAGATGTTTCCCGGGCTGAATTTCCACCGGATCATTTTGTGTATAAGTCTGAAAATCCGCCGCGGCCGGTTGAGAATCCGAATCGGTAACGGCATAATATACATTCGTATCCGAACTTGTCATTGACAGCACTTCAAAGAAATTACCGCCGCGTGCATCGGTAAAGTCCGGTTGTGTCGAACGAGTGAAAGTTTTTTCGGCAACACCCGTCGAATGACAGAACTCGGCACCCGCAACCGCTTTAACCGTTACCGGACCGACTGTGTCGGCGGGAAGTGCCACCGGTGCCGAATAAAGCGTTGTCGGATCGGACCCGTCTGTCGAATAATAAATTTTAATCTCTTTTCCGAAAGTGTATCCGGTATCCGAATAGGTAATCGTTAACCGGTTCCACTGACCCTCTTTATGTTCAACGCTTATGACCGGTTCTCCCTGCAAGGCATAGAGCTTCTGTTCGACCACATCGGACATCTTACTTTCCGGCTCGCGTGCCGCCGCCTTGACACTTGTCGATGCCGGAGCGGGCGTTATCGGACCGCTGTAAGGTGTTTCGGAACCGTTCGGATCTGCTGCCGGAGTCCCTTCCGTCACATATATCTCGGCTCCCGGGCCGGCCGTCACGGCCATTTCCAGCGGTTTGGAAAAGTCGCCGCCGCGATTATCGGTAATGACCGGTTTCTGACTGACTTTTGAGGTCAGTTTGGCCGGCTCCGACGGATTTTTTCCTGCTTCGGCCGCAACAACAAAAACGGTTTGTCCGTCAGGAATTGCGGTTGACGAAATTGAGTTGCTCCTCACTTCTGTTGCCGTTCCGGTTTCGAAATCGGCCGTATCGCCTGCCGTCACAATGTAATAAAATGTACTTCCGCCGTTTTCGGCTGCAGCCGTTACCGAGACCGAACCGTCGTTTTCGTATTTCAGTGTCGGCGGATTTAACGGCGTTCCGTCGACTTCTTCTATTTGCGAAGTCAGTTTTCCGTCGACAGCCGCTATAAATCGGAGCGTGTCTCCCGGCGTAACCGTTACCTCGCCGGTAACGTCACTCCACGTTGTTCCGTCTGCGGACGAATAGACAGTTGCCGTATCATCCGGAGCGGTTGCCGCTGCCGTGACCTTCAAGGTTTTGTAGATTTCCGTTCGGGCATCGGTAACCGACGGGGTTGCGGTAAGAGGTATGTTTTCCGATTGATCGGATGACGGATGACAGAACTCGCCTCCGGCCCTGATTTTTACGGAAAAATTACCTTTTACCCAAGCATCCTCGACAAGTGGCTGCGGAACAGTAAACGGGTTCGTATAGGACTGTACCGTTGTGCTGTCGGCAAAATCGGTTCCGTCGAGAATGTAATAAACGGCGACCGCCCCGGTAAAACCGGCCGGTGCTGTCGGTCCCGTAATTGTTACCAGGTTTAATGCCGCTGCCGAATGAGTCACCGTCACGGAAGCCGCACCCGCAAACCGATAAAGCTCACGGGTTGCCAAATCCGATCTCAGTTTTTCGTCATCTTTTGCCGTCGCGCCGAGCCACAGAGACGTGCCGGCGGGATTCACCGGACCGGTATAGGAAACAGCCGGGGTTTTGACATCAGCCTCTGTTGCTCCTTCCGCATAAAGCACATTATTTCCGGAAATGGCAACGGAAAGCGGTTTGTAAAACAGATTGGCGCGGGTATCGGTAAACAACGGCGGGTCGGTTTGAGCCAACGTCAGCGTTGCCTTTTCCGACGGATTGCGCATCTCTGCGGCCGCAACCGCATACAACGTCTCTCCGGGATTCAGTTGCGGCGGTGTAGAGCCGTCGTACGGGATCCCCGATTCGGCCGATGAAAAAGCCGTATCGGCGGTTTTATAATAGAAAACAATGCCCGTAACGCTCTGATCGGCATCGGCAGCGGTGATTGTGACGGTTCCGGTATCGTCGACACTCAGTTTCGGCGGATTCAACGGTGTGCCGTCGACCGAATCGGACACTTCCGAAGTTATCCGGTTCAAACCGGTGGCAACGGCTTTCAATGTCTCCGTTCTGCCAACGGAAACGACCCCCGATTCGGCGGCTTCTGTCGAAGAGATCCGCGTCGGTTCGGTACCGTCGACCGTGTAATAATATTTGACGGCATCCGCCGCGACTCCGTTCGACGAGAGCGTAACCCGAAGCGGATCCAGATAGGCCGTACCGCCCGTCCGGGCATCATTCGCAGCCGGTTTAGCCAAAACGGTAAAAGTTCTGTCCGTTACCGGTTCGGACGGAAAATAAAATTCGGACCCGCCGACCGCTTCGACAGTCGTCTGCGCCGTCGCATTCAGGTAAACCTCACCCTCGAAAGGCAGCCAGTCTTCCGATCCTTCTATCCGGTAAAAGAGCCGCCTTGTCGCTTTCTCGGCAACATCAATGACATCACTTTCTTCAATTTCAACCCGATTCCAATAGTTCAAAGCGACCGCCTTCGGTGCTGTCGCTTTGACCGTTTTAACGGAAACAGGCGACGACGGATATTTACCGTCGACATAGGAGCGGACAGTCACGTCCGTTTCATCGCCGGCCGGAACGGTCACCAAAACCGCTTCTCCGCTAACTGCCGACGGAGAATCCTGCGTCGGCATGGAGCCGTCAAACGTATAGCGAAGGACGGCGCCCGGTTCGGGAGAGGTAAACACAACCGCCAGAGGATCGGCCCACGTTGCGTTTCCGGCACGGGCATCGGTAATGACCGGCTTTTCGGCCGCTCTCGATTCAAGCACCGCTTCTTCCGAAGCGAAAAAGTTGACGGCAATCGAACGCGTTTTGAGCGTCTGCTCCGGTGTCAGATCGGAAACGGTATATTTCGGATTTCCCGTCAATCCGATTTCGGTCCCTATCAGGCAGTTCTCCGATGTCACGGGCGTTCTGTCTCTTGTCAGAAACATCGCTTCCGCTTCGTTTCCGTAATCGATCGTCACCGTATAAGTCAGCCCGCCCGTATTTTCGGTTACGGGACCGAAAACCGGTTTCGGCAGCCGTTCGACCGGAAGAACGACGGAATCGGACATCAGATAACTTTCTTTAAATCCTTTCACGGTAATCGTTCCCGGTTTCGTCAGTGCAATGACGCCGTTGGTCTGCGAAGAAACCGCATTCGGAACGGTTCCGTCCAGCGTGTAATAATATTTGGCCTGCGTATCGGAAGAGGTGACACTGAATGTCAGCTTATCGTTCAGCCGGTGTGCCGTCGTATCCTGCAATGCCGGGGTTTCGACTTTTGTCAAATAAAGAACAGCCGGTTCCGACGGATCGAAATCTTTATAAAAAACACGGGCTGTCAGAACTTTTCCCTGTTCGGTTGCATAATCGATTTCGAAAGGTGTCGTGTATTTCGGAGAAGAAGCTGTCGGATCTTCGGCCGGCTGCGTAACGGTATAACAGATATCCCCTTTGTAATTGACAGAGAGAATTTCGATTTTATAACGACCGTCCCCCAATTCGGTGACAATGATTTCGGGCGGATAGAGTGCAAATCCGGTGAAATCGGCTTCCGTAATCGTATATCGGATTCTGGTTGTAATGGCCCCGTCGACAACACAGGAGACCGTCTTTTCCCAAACAACCGTCTCTCCGTCTTTCAGTCGGATGATCAGAGAATAATTCCCGGCTTCGACGGGTGAAATGAGCAACTCTTTTCCGTCTTTATTTTTATATTCTTCCGCCTTTCCCCCGGCCGGCTGAGCCGTCACCGAAAGCGAAGGATTGACCAATGTTTTTTCGGGATAAATAATTTCTACGGAAATCTTTCCCTTTCCGAAATTACAGGAAAAAAGAGAAAATGCAATCAAAGAAATGAGCGCTGAATTTTTGATTATCGGACGAAATACCGACACAGAACCCGCGCAACGTTTCCGGTTAAGAACCGTCGACACTCCGCCGTCCGTCCGACTCTCCGTCGAACCGCATCGTCCTTTTGCGTTCCCGATTAATGACTTAAGCATATCTCTCTCCTTCTTTCCGTTTTTCTTAATCAAAATCAATTTCCGGGTTCATTTCCGAGGGGGTTTTCCATTCGATTCCGCACTTCCTCAAAACATCTTTCTTCACGTACCAATAAAAATGACAAAACCCCCTACCTCTTGTATAATCTTTCAACTGTTCGGCACACACCCGTTCCACCTCTTCGATGCAGGCTTCCCACTTTTCCGTCCGTTCAACCGGATCAAATTTACGATACAATCGGTACTTTTCACAGTATTCTCTGACGGATAATTCCGGATTCAGATAATCCCGTAATTTTATTATTTTCCGTTTGTTCTCTCTGTTCCATCTGTTTAAACATTGCAGGTATTCTCTCGCACAAAGACAAAAACGGGGAATATCCGTTTCATAGCATTCGTCTATCAGATCCAGCATTTTTTCCAAAAAAAACGCCTTTCGGACACGATCCCTCCATCCTCCCGACAGCGCATCGGGAAAATCTTTCATAACAAGAACCATTTCTTTTCCGAGGGTCATATTTTTCCACCCGTCACCCGAAGAAGCCCGGTTTTTTTCCATTTCTTCAATAAGAGATTGCAATCGGGCGATGACCCGTTTGTTCTCTGCCCGCCTTTCTTTTCTGCCGGATTGGCAACTCCTCCGCAAATTTTCCGAATGCTCCTTTGTCTTCATTATAATTATAGCATGAAAATTATCATTTGTGTCGGATTCGGTAAAAACTTTGTAAAAATTTATTTTTTCTGTTAAATTATCGGCCTTTTATAACGATAGTTTTATATCTGATTTCATAAGGAGCACTCATGACCGGTTTTTCTCCCCAAAACACTTATCATCAAAACCGCATCAAAACAGCCAGTCAAAGCGAACTGATTGTGATGCTGTACGACGGAGCTATCCGCAATTTGGAAACGGCTGTCGAAGAACTGAAAACCGAAAAGCCGAAACTGGATGTGGTCAATAATGCCTTCAACAAAGCATCAAACATCATTACGGAACTGAGTGCCTCTCTCGACTTCACGCAGGGTGGTGAAGTGGCGACACATCTTTTTAATCTCTACTGTTTTTTCAACAGCGAGATTGTCGCCGCCAATGTCGGGAAAAAAATCGGTTCGATTCCGAATATCATCGAAATGCTGGAAGATTTGCGCCGCGCCTGGAAAGTAATTGCATCCGAAACGGCTTCCCGGCCGGGCGACCGCTACGAAGGTTTCAGCGTTAACGGATAAAGATGAATACCAAACTGATTGCTTTAATTACATCGCAGCAGGAACGGCAGAAGGAATATTTTCTCGAATATCTGCGGGTTCAGCAGCTGGAACGGTTCGATTTGGAAAATGAGCATTATGACGATCTGCAGATACACCTCGATGTCGAGCAGCGGATTTTGTCGAAAATTGTCCGTCTGTCAAAAATTATCGAAAATCATATTTACGATCTGAAACTGAAAGAAATTCCGGAATCGTACGGAATTCTCGACCGGCAGTCGGAATTGGAACGGCTGAAAGAGTCGGCTATTCGCAACAACATCGACAATCAGAACGCGTTGGAAAAACGCAAAACGCAAAAACGGCCGCAGCTGGTCTTTTCCGTACCCCGTAAGCGCACACCGCTGCCGATTGAAGGCGAACTGCCGCAGATTATCAATGTTTCCGTTTAAAGCAGATCGGGCTGCGGGTTTTCGCTGACGGCCGCCAGCAGCCGGTAAAAGCCGGGAAAGGTGACCGCCGCCGCTTCGGCGCCATCGACGGTGACGGGCGCCTCCGCCGCCAAGCCGCCGACAGCCAGCGCCATCGCTATCCGGTGGTCTCCGTATGACAGCACCGCACCGCCTTTGAGGCGGCCGCAGCCGCGAATCACCATGCCGTCGGGCAGCTCGGTGATATCGGCGCCGAGCTTCGTCAGTTCGGCTGTCATGCAGCGGATGCGGTCGGTTTCTTTAAGCCGGGTGTGCGCCGCGTTGAACAGCCGGGTTTCGCCTTCGGCATAGCAGGCGGTCACGGCCAAAACCGGCAGCGCATCGGGAATGGCGGTCATATCGATTTCGATTCCCTTCAGCCGATTTCCTTCGACAGTCACTTTTTTTCCTTCGAAAGTCAGCCGACAGCCCATTTTTTCGAGCAGAAAAACCACTTCTTTGTCACCCTGGACATCGCACATGTCGAGATTGGTAAAGGTAAGGCGGCTGCGGGTGACAGCTGCCGCGCACAGGAAAAAGCAGGCCGAGGAAAAGTCGGCGGGAACGGCAATGTCGAACGGGCGGTAGATTTGTCCGCCGGGAATGAAGATGTTTTTGTATTCTTCATCGGCACTGTACGCTATCATCCGATCATCGAGCCATTTTTTGGTCATGTCGACATACGGTTTTTCTTTCAGAATGCCGGTTTCGATTTCGAAATTCCCGTCGGCCGCCGGCAACGCAATCAGCAGTGCCGACAGGTACTGGCTGGTCGGGCAGTCGATTTTGATCCGCCCCGACCGCAGCGGTCCGCACACGGTAAACGGCGCACAACCTTCTTTTTTTTCGCAGCTCACCGCGGCTCCGAGTGCCCGCAGGGCATCGAGTAAGGGCGCCGCACTGCGGTTTTCGATCGAAGCGTCGCCGCTTAGCCGAAACGGACGGTTTTGCAGCGCCGCCAGTGCCGCCGCAAAAAAAAGGGTCGTACCGGAGTTCATGACATCGGCACCGCCGGCAGCCGCCTCGAACCGCCTGCCGACGCCGCGCACCCGCAGTGCGCCCTCTTTTTCGACCACTTCGGCACCGAACGCCCGACAGACCGCGATACACGCACGGGTGTCTTCCGAAAAAAGCGGCTGCCTCAAAACCGATTCGCCGTCGGCCAGCGCCGCTATCAGCAGCGCCCGTATTGTATGTGACTTCGATCCGGGAATCTCGATTTCGCCCCGAACCGCGGAAGGAACAATTCTCTTTTTCATAAGAATTTTATATCTTATTTCGGCCGTTTCGTGTATAATTTTTTCATGAAAAAACCGCTTTATTTAATCGACGGCTACAGTCTGATTTACCGCACCTACTTTGCATTGATACGATCTCCGCTGATGACATCGCAGGGAAAAAACCGGAACGTGGTTTTCGGATTTTTTAATTCTCTCTTTTCGTTTATCAAGAAATTCGAGTGCGAAAAAACGGTTGTGGCAATGGATTCGCGCACCAAAACGTTTCGTCACGAATTTTATCCCGAATACAAAGCGACCCGCGAAAAGGCGCCCGAAGATCTTCACGAGCAGATTCCGATCGTGGAAGAGATTCTGTCGGCTCTCGGAATTCCGATTTTAAGAATGGACGGCTACGAGGCGGACGATCTCATTGCTTCGCTGGCAAACCGCTGCAAAAAAGAGGGGCGTCCCTGCCGAATTCTTTCGGGAGATAAGGATCTTTGTCAGCTGATCGGGGAGGGGATTACGCTTCTGCGCCCTTCTTCCGCCGGCGATTACGAGGAGATGACGCGGGAAAAGGTGAAGGAACATTACGGCGTTTATCCCGAACAGATTCTCGATTATCTGTCGCTGATGGGAGATACGGCCGACAACATTCCCGGTGTCACGAAGGTGGGAAAGGTGACAGCCGCCAAATGGCTGGAGGCCTACGGCACGATGGATGCGCTTTACGAACATCTCGACGAGATTAAGGGAAAGGCGCGGGAGAATCTGGAAAACGATCGGGAGAAGGCGCTGCTCAGCCGCCGGCTGGTCACATTGAAAGATGATTTGGAGATTCCGCTCGATATCGAGGCGCTCGATACCTCTTCGCCGAACATGGAGGCGGCTCTGGTGATTTTCCGCCGGGAAGAGATCCGCAAATTCGGTTCGCCGAAGGCCGCGCCCGCTGCCGAACCCAATCTTTTTTCCGCCGCCCCGGCAGCCGCCGTCGACGTCCCCGCCGCGCACAGCCGCTCTTCCGCCGCAGCGGCGGCGGACAGCCCCGGCAACGGCTCCGCCGGCACGGCCGGCTCCGCCGCCGGTTCATCCGATGCGGTTGCCGGCAACGCACCGCCGGAAACCTTTGCCCCCGGCTCGGTGACAATCGCCGATACGCCGGAAAAGGCAGCCGCCTGGATTCGCAAAGCGGCCGACGCCGGTGTTTTTGCTTTCGATTCGGAAACGACCGGTCTCGACACTTTTTTTGCCCGCCCGGTCGGCTTTTCGCTGGCGGTGGACGGCGGCAGTGCCGTTTATATTCCGCTTATCGCCGACGGTGTTCCCGTTCAGGACGAAAACCGGATCCGCGACCTTCTGAAGCCGCTGCTGGAAAACGAGAATCATCTCATCATCGGTCACAATCTGAAATACGACTATCAGGTTTTGAAACGGTGGGGCATCACCCTGAAACCGGGATTCGATACGATGATTGCGGCGTGGCTTTACGACAGCATGCTCGACCGCTTTCAGATGGATTTTCTCGCTCTGCGCCTGCTCAATTATCAGCCGATTTCCTACAAAGAGATTGTGCCGAAAGAGCGTCATATCGGGGAGATTCCGCTCTCCGTCTGTGCCGATTACGCGGGCGAAGATGCTTTTATCGCCTACCGTTTTTACGAATTTCTGAAGCCGAAACTCGATGAGTCCGGTCTGACAAAATCTTTTTACGAAACGGAGATGAAAATTGCCGTTCTGCTGGCCGAAACGGAAATGCGCGGGATCGGGATTGACTGCGACGAATTGGACCGTTACGGCGACGAACTGACGGCAGAGGCCGACCGTCTCGAAAAGGAGATTTTCAAAGAGGTCGGGTTCGAATTTAATCTGAAATCGGTGAAGCAGCTGCAGTCGGTGCTTTTCGAAACACTCGGTCTGAAGCCGACCAAAAAGACTTCCGGCGGCGCTTATTCGACCGATTCGGCGGTCTTGCAGGAGCTGGCACACATTCATCGGGTGCCGAAGCTGCTGCTCGATTACCGCGCCTGCATCAAACTCAACGACACGTATGCTCAGGCACTGCCGAAGCTGGTCAATCCGGAAACGGGTCGCATTTATCCGACGTTTCAGCAGACCGGAACGGCAACGGGCCGTCTTTCCTGCCGCAATCCGAATCTTCAGAATATTCCGATTCGCGATGAGGCGGGCCGCCGTATCCGTTCCGCGTTCAAGCCGGAGAAGGGGTTTGTCTTTGTCAGCGCCGATTACTCGCAGATCGAGCTGGTGATGCTGGCGGCACTTTCCGGCGACCCTGGTCTGTGCGAGGCGTTTCGCAACGGAATCGATGTTCACGCCCGCACGGCTTCGCTTCTTTTCGGGACTCCTCTCGAGCAGGTTTCGCCCGACCAGCGGCGGATTGCCAAGACAATCAATTTCGGGATTATGTACGGAATGAGTGCTTTTCGGCTCTCCAACGAGCTGGAAATTCCGTTCGGCCGTGCCAACGATTTCATCAGATCGTATTTCACCACGTTCGGCGGCGTGAAAGCGTTTCTGGCCAAGGTCATCGGGGAGGCGGAGGCAACGGGTGAGGTGAGGATGATCAGCGGCCGCCGGCGGCGGATTTTCGGGATTGCTTCGCGCAATAAAACCGAGCGGAATCAGGCGGAGCGGGTAGCACTCAACACGCTGATTCAAGGGAGCGCGGCCGATGTGGTCAAAACGGCGATGCTGAATGTCGACCGGATGATTCGCGAAAGCGGGTCGGGCGCGCGGCTGCTGCTGCAAATCCACGACGAGCTGCTTTTCGAGGTGCCCGAAAGCGAAGCCTCTCTTTTCTGCGACCGGCTGAAACGGGAAATGGAGACCGCCGTGACTCTGCCGGTGCCGCTGCGGGCTTCGGTGGAGACCGGCCTCAGCTGGGGAGAGATTCATTGATTGCCGTTTCTGCCGGCGGCGCACCGGGTCATGCCGACCGTTCTTCCTTAAAAGGCGGCCGCTTCGTTTTGGGGCTGACGGGCAAAAGCGCCACGGGGAAAAACGCGGCTGCCGATTTTTTCGCCGGGCGCGGCTGGGTGCATTTCGACACCGACCGGATGGCGCATGCGGTTTTGCGGCGGAAGGCGGCGGAGGCGGCCGCGGTTTTCGGGCCGGCAATCCTGACCGATTCGGGTGAAGTCGACCGCCGGCGTTTGGGGGCCATTGTCTTTTCCGATGCCGAAAAAATGAAAACGCTCGAATCGCTGCTCTATCCCGAAATCGAAGCGGAGATTACCCGTACCGTGACCTCCTCTCCCGACGGATCCCGTTTTCTCATCAACGGCGCCAATCTCACCGGCTCTCCCGAACTGTGCCGGCTCTGCGATGCCGTTCTGATTGTCCGGGCGCCTTTCCTGTTGAGACTTCTGCGGGCAATGCGGCGCGACCGTTCTTCTCTCCGGAAAATCCTCAAAAGATTTCGCTATCAGCGTTTTTTTTCCGTTCAAGACTTTTTTGCGAAAGCCGATATTTATACTGTATCGAATATCACGACAAAAGCGCGTTTCGAGAAAAAACTCGACCGTCTGCTGAAGAGGGATTTTGAAGATGGAAGATTATCAGAATGAAAATAACAGATCCGACGACAAGGCCGCAACGATTGCCAACGTCAAACGCTATCTGATTCCCGTTCTCGGTGTTTCGCTGGCTGCCGCCGTTCTTTCCGGAATCGGCTACCTCTATTTTTCTCCGGCTCCGAAACCGGATAAAGTGACCGTCGCCGTCAACGATATCGCCGCAGTCGAATTCCCCGAAACAATGCCGCAAAATCCGGCCGCGGGAGATTTGACCGCAAACGACGCTGCGCCGGCCGATGCCTCCAAACCGAAAATCACGGTCACCGAAGAACCGTCGCTTGTCGAAACGAAGCCGGTTGAAACGGCTCAGACCGATTATTCCCGTATCGAAATTCCCGAAACGGCAAAACCGGCGCCCGTCACCCGACCCGCACCGCCGGTAAAAGCCGAAACAACGCCGGCACCGGCGAAGCCCCGCGTGACGGAAACCCCGAAACCGGTCTCCAAACCGGCAGCTCCCGCCGCACCGAAAGCCGAAAAACCGGCGCCCCGTTTCTACATCCAGGCCGGTTCATTCAGCACTCTTGCCAACGCCGAAAAAGCCCGGCAGATGCTCGCCGACAAAAACATCAACTCGATAATCGAAACCCGCAAAATTAACGACAAAACCTGGTACCGCGTCCTCATCGGCGCCTACGCCTCCAAAGACGAAGCGGAACAGTTCAAACCGACCGTCCGTGCCATCAAAGGTTTCGAAAACGCCATGATCCGGCAGTATTATTGAGAAGAAATTCCTCTTGACATCTTTTAACGGATCATCTGAGGTTTTATGAGATCGAAAACAACAATATGTGATTATTCCGCCTGTACAGGATGTGCAGCCTGTATAAATATTTGTCCGTCTAATGCTGTGCATATGATTTCCGATGAATGCGGATATAAATATCCGAAGATAAATTTGAAACAATGTACAGATTGCAGTTTATGTGAAAAAACGTGCCCTGTTCTACATCCTGTTTCTCTTTATAAAGCAGAACATTCGTATGCAGTTGCAGCAATAGATGAAAACCTTCGAAAATCTTGTTCTTCCGGTGGAATGGCTTCTATTATTTCACAAAAAATACTGGAACAAGATGGTATTGTCTATGGGTGTGCTCAAATATCATACTGTGATATTCGACATATCCGAGTGAACTCCTCCTCACAACTGCCATTACTTAAAGGCAGTAAATATGTTCAAAGCGAAATTAATACTATTTATCGCAATGTAAAAGAAGATCTGAATTCCGGTTGTGCAGTATTATTTTCCGGCACTCCTTGTCAAATAGCAGGATTAAAGAATTATTTAAGAAAAGATTACGAAAATTTGTATACACTTGATTTAATATGCCACGGTGTTCCTTCGCAGCAAATGCTTATTGATGATATTGATTTGCAAATGTCTTCTCAAACAAAAGAGATGGATAGTAGAGTTCTATTCAGGTGGAAAACCCAGTATGGTATCCAGTTTGGTATCCAGTTTGGAGAAGGAAAAAAGATTTGTTTGCCTCATGACCCTTATATTTTAGCATTTTTTACCGGACTTTCTTTTCGGGAAAACTGCCATAGTTGTCCGTATAGTCAAGTCGCCCGTGTCGGAGATATTACAGTCGGAGACTTTTGGGGATTAGGAGCTCAGTCACATACGCAATTCAAAATAAAAGACGGTGTTTCATTGGTCTTAGTCAATACCGAGAAGGGGCTTAAATTATGGCAAAACATATTGCCTTATGTAAAATTTGAACAACACAGTTTAACAGAAGCAATAAACGGGAACGGTAATCTTCATTCTCCGTCCCGACGTCCTGCAGGCAAGGATATCTTTATTCAAGAATACAAGCGACATAGAAATTTGAAAAAAGCCTGTAATGCAAGTATTTCAAAATCTAATTATTTTCGACTACTTATTAAAGAAAAAATAAAGAGACTGCGTTTACTGGTTTTTATATTTAAAAAAATGAGATTTACTTTGTATAAAATCAACTGTAAAAAGGAAAATTCAAAATAATGAGTAACAAAAGAAAAAAAATAGGAATTGTTACAATTCTTGATGTTGCTAATTTTGGAAGTATGTTGCAGGCTTATGCATTAGGAACGATCATTCAGCGATTAAACTATGAAGTTGAATTTGTAAATTATTGGCGACAAGATTATACAACAAAAAATAAAGTTCGAACTTTCCTCAAAGATAAAACTTTAGGAAATGTTGCAAAAAGATGTCTCTTTGCATTGGCTGCTTTGTTATTTTATGCTCCTATTCGAATTCGTGTACGTCATTTTGTCACAAAAAAATTTAAATTCACTCGTAAATATACTTCTTTCAACGATATAAAAAATAATCCTCCAAATATTGATATCGGTATATTCGGAAGCGACCAAATATGGAATAGCTCATATAACGGAGGAATTGACAGAATATTTTGGGGAGATTTTGGTTCATTCCCGCATATTGCATATGCAGCATCTTCCGGATTAGAATCATTTGAAAATAATGAATTGCCGGAAATTAAACATTTACTTGCTAATTTCAAATCTATTTCTGTTCGGGAAAGTCAAACATGTGAATACTTACATAATTTAGGATTCCCTGAAGTACAGCACGTTTTAGATCCTTCACTGCTACTGACAGCAGAAGAATGGAAAGTCTCAATCGGATATCAAAAAAATACCTCAAAACGAGCTGCAATGCAAGAATATTTACTGGTATATTCTGTTGAGCGTTTTAATAATGATTTTATTTTTTCTCAGGCGCGTCGTATAGCAGACAAATTAAATTTAAAGGTATACGTTGTATGTACAACATATCCTGTGAAAGCGAAGAAATACGGTGTTGATAAAATTTATGCAATGGCTAATGTTCCTGTATTTTTACGGTTAATTGCCGATGCTAAATTTATTATTGCAAGCTCGTTTCACGGAACTGCTTTTGCAATAAATTTTAATAAGGATTTTATTACGATATCCCCAAATAAATATAATATTCGTATGGAAAGCATTGTAAAACAATTTGGTTTAGAAGATCGTGTGATTAAAACAAATGAAATTGATATTTTTGATTTAAAGTCTATTAATTATGAAACCATAAATACCAAATTAACACAAGCTCGAAAGGATTCCTTATCTTTTATTCGCTCATCATTATCTTAGTATTTGTTATATTTATGTAAGAAATTTAATAAGCATCTAATTATTCATATGAGAATTAAGTCATACATTCCTCTTGACATCTTTTCCTTTCTTATGTAATATAGACAGGAACCGGGGAGAGATGTCCGAGTGGTTTAAGGAGACGGTCTTGAAAACCGTTGATGCGCAAGCATCCCGGGGTTCGAATCCCCGTTTCTCCGAAATGGAAAGGTGCGAGAGTGGCCGAATCGGTCTCCCTGCTAAGGAGTTGTACCCCTCAAGGGTACCGGGGGTTCGAATCCCCCCCTTTCCGTGTTTAATGTACCTATAGCTCAGTTGGATAGAGCATTGGTTTGCGGAACCAAAGGTCGGAGGTTCGAGTCCTCTTGGGTACAATTAGGAAAGATGCGAGAGTGGTTGAATCGGACAGACTCGAAATCTGTTGTAGGCTTCGGCTTACCGGGGGTTCGAATCCCCCTCTTTCCGTCCGAGACAACCGCTTTCGTTTGAAGGCGGTTTTTTTCTTATTTATTCATTGAAATTTATTTCACACCTCAACATCATACAGCCGCATGTAGTTATACAGCTCTTCGAGATTGAAGGCAAAGAGTTTGCGGACAGCGGTGCCGAGTAGGCGGCGGAGATTTTCCTGGAGGCAGATCAGACCGATGGTGAAGGTGATAAAACCGGGCATCACCATCAGAAAGGCGCAGACGCCGGTACCGACGGTTTTATCGAACTGACGGTAGGGAACGTCTCCCAGCTCGCGGAAAGCATGGCGGGTTTCTTTGGAAACGAAAGTATAAGCCCATTTCGAGAAAACAAAGCCGAAAAACGCGGTCAAAAACAGCATCCCGAGAATCAGATACGGGTTAAAGCGGTGAACAAGGTAAACCGTCAGCACCAGATCGGCAAACTGCAGCAAAAATCCGAGCATAAACATTTCCACCAGTTTCACCTGCTGCGGAAAACGTAAAACGCCGACTATCTTTTTTAAGTCCATAATCCTTTCTCCTTCAAAACTGCCGGTACCTGCTCGAGCGATGCGGCGACAGCCAGACACCGTCGTGCCAGAGCGGCATCGGGCTGTATGCGATCGGGAATCATTATAACGGGAATACCCGCTCCCAGTGCCGCGTTGACACCCTGTATCGAATCTTCGATAACAACAACCGACCCCGGACTGTATCCGCACTCGTGCAACGCTTTCAGATAGATATCGGGTGCCGGTTTTCCTGCTGTCACACTTTCACCGCCGATGATCTTTTGAAAAAAAGGCAACAGCCCGGATCGTTCCAATAAAAACCGCGCCTGCCGGCTTTCGGTCGATGTCACCAGTATACACGGAATTCTCTTTTCCCGCAACAGGGAAAGCAGGGTGCGGACACCCGGTTTCTGCGCCAGTGTCCCGCTTTCGGCTTTTTCGCGGATCCGCTCTGCACAGTAGTCCCAAACCTCGGCAAACGGAAAACCTTCGCCGAACTCTTCGAAATAAAGCGTCCGGCATCCGTTGTAGTCGCGGCCGGTACAGCGGTTCAGCAAATCATCGGAAAAACGGTAGCCGAACCGCCCGGTACAGTCGTTTTGCAGAATTTGAGCCGCTTCCGTTTCGGTATCAAAGAGAACGCCGTCCATATCGAAAAAAAGAGCCGATATCATCTTAAATGCGCGAAATTAATTCTTTCATGAAGGCAATAAAAACAGCCTTCTGCCGGGCGGCCGTTTCGGTGACCTCTTTATGATTCAGTTTTTCTCCCGTTATGCCGGCAGCCATATTGGTTAAACAGGAAAAGGCCGCCGTTTTCAGTCCGAGCCGGGCCGCCAGAATCGCTTCGGGAACGGTCGACATTCCGACCGCATCGGCCCCCAACCGCGCCGCCGCCCTGACCTCGGCCGGCGTTTCATACGACGGTCCGGTGGTAAAAAAGTAAACACCGCTTCTTAACTCCGTCCCGACGGCGGCTGCGGCCTCAAACGCTTTCTGCCGCAATTCCCGACTGTAAGCGTCGGTCATATCGATAAAATCGGGTGCCCCGATCAGCGGATTGGGAGCCAGAAAAGCGATATGGTCTTCGAAAACCATAATATCGCCCGGCTTCCATTGCGGATTGACAGCCCCGGCCGCATTGGTCAGCAGTAGCGTTTCGGCACCCAACGCGGCGGCGGCCAGCGCGGGAAATCCGGCCGTCTTTGCCGAATACCCCTCATAAATATGAAAACGGCCGCCGAATAAGGCAACCGTTTTCCCTCCCAGTCGGCCGACCGACAGAGTTCCCGCATGACCGGGTACAGTCGAAACGGGAAATCCCGGAATCTCGGAATATTTCAGAACCGTTTTTTCCGTCAGTTCGTCTGTCAATGCGCCCAATCCGGAACCGAGAACCACAGCCGTTTCCGCCCGGGGACAGCCGCGATTCGTCAGTTCCTTTTTTAATTTTAGAATCGTATCAGAAAAGATCCCCGTCATCTGCCGGTTCCGCCGTCTCTTCCGTCACCTCTTCGACCGTGTCGATCGATTCTTCGGCGGCGGCTTCATCGCTGTTTTCCGCAGACTCTTCGACTACCGGGGCGGCAGCCTCTGTCTGCGCCGCTTCTTCCGCTTCGGCAACCGCAGCCTGTTCTTCGGCAATTTTAATCAGCTCTTCAAACGGTTTCAGTTCCATAACAAATTCGACACGTCTGTTTTTCCAGTTCTCGTTCTCATCGGAGATGCTGAAAATCGGGTTTTTTCCGCCGAAAGTATGAACAATCACCTTGTCGGGATTAAATCCTTTTTCAATCAGCGCATCTTTGACCTCTTCGGCCCGGTTGACCGTCAGCGGTTCCAAAATCTTTTCTTCTTCTCTGTTCTCGGAAGCGTTCGTAAACGGATCGTAAACATTCAGCGCATGTCCTTCCAGAACCAAATTATAAGTCGGGTATCTTTTGTAAATATCGAGAACACGATCAATCGACGCCAAATTCCGTTTGTAATATTCGGGACTGTACGAATCGAGCTTGAACTGATAGGCACCGAAAATGATGTTCGGAACCATCAGATAATATTTTCCGTCTCTTTCGATCAGCAGAATATCCAGAACCACCGGCCGTCGGATAACGGTTTCGTTTCCGCCTTTATCCGTAACCGTGAAATCGATATAATAAACTTCCGATTCTTCCGTAATGTCGGAAACTTCGCCGTTCCATGTGATCATGCGGGAAGGATCGCCTTCGCCGGCAAACATTTTGAGAACGGAATCTTTGTTGTCGATAATCTCCATATCCCAGCCTTCGAGCTTCATTTCATCTTTTGCATCGAGCGTGATGAAATATTCTCCTTTGGCGGCATCGCTCTTGACTTTAATGAACGGATTGGCAACCGATTTCAAATCGACAACAGGCGCTTTTGTATCAATCAGGAAGGGCAGGGAAGCCTCTTCCTGATTTCCGTTTTTATATTCGACGGATAAGACAAACCGGTAATAACCGTCTTCAAGAAGATTTCCCTTTTCGTCTTTACCGTTCAGCGTAATCACGGAGGGAAGCACATCGGCAGAAGGAGATTCTTCGAAATCGGAAGCCGCGACTTCTTCGACCTCGGCCCCTTCGACAACTTCTTCTTCCTCTTCTTCGACGATATCCGCATCGCTTTCGATCGCAACGGGGGCATCAACCACGACCGCTTCGTCGGCCGTCAGGGTTTCGTCCGTACCGGCTTCGGCAGAAACAGATTCATCCTCAACGGTCTTTTCTTCCTGTAAAGAGGTTTCTTCATCCGCCGCATCGGCTGTCGGTTCTTCGTCGGCTTCCTCTATTTTGACTACATCACCGCTTTTCATTGTCGGCTGCGGTCCGGATTCTTCGGGTGCCGCTTCAGCCTCTTCGGCAGGAGCTTCCGCTTTTTCGATTCTCCAGCTCCAGGAAACAAAATCGGTGTCGAGCCGGTATTTCGGTGTGATATCGAGCGTATCTCTTTTTCCGTCTCCGTTCGGAGAAAAACCTTCGTAATCGGCCGAAAGCGTTATCCCGGTCGGACGGTTGTCGACCGTAATCCCGGAAAGAATCACCGGTTCGGATTTGTTTCCGGCATAATCTTCGCCCATAACTTTAAACGCATAGTTGCCGTCGGCAACCGCATTTCCGTTATCATCACAGCCGTCCCAAACGAATTCGTCCAGAGCTTCGTCTTTCAGCTGTTTGGTCACCACCGGTTCGTCGTCTTTATCGACAATCTGCATCACCCAAAAAGCTTCCGTTCCGCCGTTGACCAAAATCGTCACGGTTTTGCGGTCACCTTTCGGTGAAAACCATACCGTTTCGGCTCCGTTCCCGAACGCCAAATCAACTTTCGGTGCTGCCGTATCGACAATAAATTTTTCGATATCCAGCTCGGAACGGTTCCGGTTGGCATCCTGAACCCAGACGCGAACGGTGTAATCACCGTCGGGAACAATATTGCCGTCGGGTCCGCGCAAATCCCACATAATTTCCCGGCGCATTTCGAAATATTCATATTCGCGACCGAGGGCTTCGATTCCAGAAATATCGCGTTTCTCTTTTCCTTCGATTTCATTCACTACATTTCCGTCTTTATCGATGACCTGAATTCCGTACTTCGGAATATATCCGGCAAGACTTCGTAATTTGACTTTGACAGTAAACCCCAACACGGCGGTATCCTTAATACCGTCATTATTGGGAGAAACATACTGCGGTCCGTCGCTTTCCAAAATAACGGGAGCATCTTTCTGTCCCCGGGCAAATGCGCCGGCGGAAATCAGAAGCACCAGCAAAAGCAGGCCGAATTTTTTCATTCTTTCTATCCTCCGAAGAATCCGATTTACAATATTATATCTTAAAATTTCGGGGCTGTAAATATTTTTTATTTTATTTTCACTATATCATCATCCGAAATTTTTCGCCTGTCGACAGGAAAAAACAAACTTGACCTCGCCTTTAATATGGAATATAATTCAAAAACGATGAAATATTTTTCGGGATTCCTATTTTTGATCTTTGCGGCGACGGCAGGCTTTTCTCAAACCTACCGGGCCACCGACAGCCGTCTGGAGCCGTTTATCCGTTCCGTTTATATGCAGCAGACGCCGGATGCCGAAATCGAGAAGCAGGCCGCGGCTCTGCTGAAATCTCTGGCAGAGGATTCCGAACTTGACCCGCTCAATCGGGAGTTTGCCGCTGCCCGCGTCTACTACTTTTTGGGAAAAAACTACCTCTTTTTTGATAACAAAGAAACAATTTTCGAACATAACGTTTTGCAGAAAAAAGGATCGTTTCTCAAACTCAGGGAATTTTACACCGAGGCGGATATCATTCGCGACAAATACAACCGGGCTCTCGAAATTGTCGACAGACTGGAAAAAACAGCCTCGTTTATCAACGATGTCTATTGTCTGAAAGCGGCTGTTCTGTCCGACTTATGCCTGGTCGGAAGTGTCGGTTTTATTCTGGTTAACGGTCCGAGGCTACTTTCGTATGTCGGAACCGTTCTCAGAAAAGCTCCGCAACACCCGCAGACACTGCTTCAGCACATCTGCTCCAAAGCCTACCCGCCGGGAATTTACGGCGGCGACCCCGAAGAAGCGCTCGATTATCTGGACCGGCTGGAACCTCAATACGAATCGTTATCGGATTCGGAAAAATTCGATTTTCTGTGTGCCAAAGCATTCGCTTTCGGCCGACTCAATCGTTACGAAGAAGGCCTCGATGCGATTAAGAGTGCCCTCCTCATTTTTCCGTCCAATTATTATGCCAATGCGGTCAAAGAACTTCTCGAGTCGGAGGAATTCTGATGATTTGCGGACTTTTTTCCGACAGAATTCTCTCCCGTTCCGATCTTATGAAGTCCTCTTATGACTATACGAATTTACCGCGGAAAAAAAACATTTTCTTCTTTTTCACTTCGGAAAATACCGACCACCTGTCGCCGGCCGTTCACCGTTACTTTAACTGCGAACGTCCCGGGTTTTTCCGGCTCTCCCGAAAATTTCACCGTATCGACAATCTGCCGGCATTAAGGGACGAAATTGCCGGATGTGCCCGCCTTTTTCTCTGTCCTCCGTTCGCTTTTTCCGCCGAAATCAGAGAATTGGCCGAATCGATGAAAATTCCGCTGACCGAAATTACGATCGAACCGCTCTCCCGGGAAGAATTGCAACAACATTTACGCGAAACCGGCAATTGCGCTTCCGTTCCGCTGACGGCAAAACAGCGGAAAATGAACTTTTCCTTTCTCTACCGGTTTTTTCAAATGTCTTTGATTACTCCGATCTATTTCCTGCTTTTTCCCTTTGTTAAAATCGTCTACGGATTTTCCGTTAAAAACAGGAAAGTTCTCCGTCGTTTCAAAAAGCAGGGTCTTTGTTTTGTTGCCAATCACTGTTTCCTGCTTGACGGACCGCTGATGCATATCGCGCTTTTTCCTCACTCTCCCTATATTACCGCCTGGGAACATACGCTGCGCAACCGGTGGGCCCGTTTTTTTCTGAAAGCGGTACGGGTTCTGCCGATCGACACGACGGCCGAATCGTTTAAACAGCTGAACGACGAGGCGGAACAGATTTTTAAAATGAATCATTATATGCTCTTTTACCCCGAAGGGTCGATGAGACCTTACTCGCAGGCACTGCGCCCCTTTGTCAACGGAAGTTTTTTTCTGGCCGCACTGCAAAACCGGACTCTGATTCCCGCTGTTTTTACATTTCGGGAACGCCGTTTTTTCTCTCACAGATTTTATCCGAAAATTACGCTCCATTTTCTCGATCCGGTTGTGACGGAAGAGGTCCGTTCCCGATTCCCGCGGACCAAACAGCTTGCGGATCATTTATCGGCAGTCACTCATGAACGGATGTCTTTGTTTATGAAACAATATTACGATTCGGTCAAATGAAGGAGTTTGTATGGAAACATTTACGTTTAACGGAAAAGAGGGTCAGATGCTGTCGGCGGCAAAATTCATCGCCGAAAAACCGAAAGCGGTTTTTCAGATTGTGCACGGTATTGCCGAACACAAAGAACGTTATATTCCGTTTTGCGAATACCTTCGGAATAACGGATATTCCGTTTATATCCACGACCATCGCGGTCACGGCGGCAGCATCGGAAAAGCGGTCGGCTATACGGCGGAAAACAACGGCTGGCAATTGATGGTCGACGAAATTCGTATTTTATCCGATATCATCAAAACGGAAAACCCGAATCTTCCGTTTTTCCTGTTCGGGCACAGTATGGGATCGTTTCTGGTCAGAACCTATGCCATTCAAAACAGCAATCTCCTCGACGGGCTCATCGTTTGTGCAACCGGAGGTCCGATGCCGCTCCTTTCGTTTGTCGGACATAATCTCGCCAAACTCCAAAAGCGCTTTTGGGGCGGCCTGAAAACAGGTCGCCTGATGAATAAGCTGTCGTTGGGAGGATACGAAAAAGCTTACGGCGGACTCGGCTGGCTGACCCGGGATAAAACTGTTGTCGACGAATACAGTCGGGACGAACTGTGCGGGTTTATTCCGACTCTCTCTCTCTTCGAAAATCTCCTTTACGGGACACGCTTTACAAATAAAAAGAAAAACATTGCGAAAATGAGAACCGATTTGCCCGTACTTCTCATTGCCGGCGACGGCGATCCGGTCGGCAATTTCGGAAAAGGAGTGTCCCGAGTTTATAAACTGTTTGCGGAAGCCGGTATCAAAGATTTGGAATACAAACTTTATCCGGAGGCGCGCCACGAACTTCTCAACGAAACCAATAAAGAAGAAGTCTTTAACGATATTTTAAACTGGCTGAACAGCCGCACGAAGGAGAAAAAATGACCGTCGTTTGTCTCGATTTGGAAGGGGTACTGGTTCCCGAAATTTGGATTGAGTTTGCCCGGAAAACGGGAATCGAAAAATTAAAACTGACAACCCGTGATGTCCCCGACTACGATGTTTTAATGAAACAACGCATCGCTATTTTAAAGGAACACAATTTAAAACTGAACGATATTCAGACCGTGATTGCCGGGATGAGTCCGCTCGAAGGAGCACGCGAATTTGTCGAAGCGGTCAAAAAAGAGGCACAACTGATTATCCTCAGCGACACCTTTACGCAGTTTGCCGCCCCGCTGATGGCACAACTCGGTTATCCGACACTTTTCTGCAACGATCTGATTATCGGTTCCGACGGGATGATCGAAGACTACCGCCTGCGTATCCGCGACGGCAAGCGGAAAGCGGTCGAGGCCCTGCGTTCGATCAATCTGAAGGTCATTGCCGCCGGTGATTCCTATAATGACTTAACGATGATTCGTACCGCGGATGTCGGCGCTTTTTTCCGCCCCCCCGAATCGATTACGGCGGAAAATCCGGACATTCCGGTTTTTACCGAACATTCCCGCTTTCTTGAATTTATCAGAGCCTCTCTCTGACAACCGAGGGTTATTCATGGAAACTCTTAATTATTTATACCTGTGTCTGGTTATCGGCGTTACTTTGTATTTCGGGCTTGTGACGATTCTGAATTATCTGACTTTTAAGCGGTACGGCGATCTTCCGGAAGACATAAAAGAGGAGCCGTCTGTCGATGTGCTGATTCCGGCCCGAAACGAAGAAAAGAATGTCGAACAGTGTCTGGAATCGATCCTGAATCAGAACTACGGCAATTATCACGTCTACATTATCGACGACAATTCCGAGGATACAACCTGGGAACGGATTCAAAAATATAAAGACCATCCGAAACTGACAGCCGTACAGTCGAAGCCGCTGCCGAAAGGATGGAAAGGAAAACAGCATGCGCTTCATCAGCTGACACAACTTTGTCACAGCGAATATACGCTCTGCTGTGACTCCGACATGCGTTTCGAACCCGATTTTGTCCGATTTGCCGTTTCCCGTATGATTCATTTAAAAGCCGATATGATTTCCGGCTGGCCGCGCCATTTTACGAAAAACAAAAATACGCTTTTCATTTTACCAATTGTTTATCTGATTTCCTTTTTTCTGCTTCCGATCGGTTTGATACCCAAGCTGAAAAACCGGCATCTGGCATTTGCCATCGGTCAGTTCATCTGTTTTCGTCGCGAAGCACTCGACGCGGTCGGCGGTTACGAAATCGTTAAAGCAGAAATTAACGAAGATGTTTTTATTGCCCGGCTGTTAACGGAAAAAAAGTACTCGGTTTATTTCATTGATGCCAAAAACCGCATCAGCGGTGACTGGTACGCCACGCCGACGGCCGCCATTCAGGGATACGGCCGCGTCATCGTGAATTTTTTTCACGACCGGACTTTAATTTTGCTTCTGACTCTCGGTTTTATTTTTATTTATTTTCTGATGTTTCCGGTAACCGTTGCCTCCGCATTTCTTTTTAACGACTGGGACAAATGGATTCTTCTTTTCTTTTATCTGCTTTTTATTGTCGAGTGGAACTTCAATGTTTATCAGCGGGGATTCCGGTTCGACTGGCGCTTTCTTTTCCCCGTTGTCACCTTTGCGATGATGGGCTACGTTTTTATCTACTCACTCGACCGCAAAATCAAAGGTGTCGGATATCAGTGGAAAAACCGGCAGGTGTTGTGAGCCGGCCGAATTCGACAGAGTCCCGATATTGAAAAGACCGCCGTCCGGCGGTCTTTTTATTATTCCGTATAAAAAACGTGTCCTTCTTCTTTGCGGACAAATTCGTATTCGACTGTATTTTTAAGCCCTTCCGAAAGTGTGACCGGAGGACGAAAGCCGGTTTTTTTGATGTTCTCGGAATCAAACATGGTGTTCGAGCAGAACTTTTTCACACGAATCGAGCTGATCGGCAGTTTCTTGCGCAGAATTTTTGCCAGTAAATCGAAACAGAGTCCGCCACAGTAACCGATGAAGTAGGGCCAGTGGAAAAGATGTTTTTTCGGTTTGCCGAGAATCGAATAAATTTCGAAAACCAGCTGATTCATATCGAAATCGGGCTTATCGATGTAATTAAAGAGATGCTCGCCCGGTCCGAAGGTAAGCGCATACTCCAGGAAGGCCGCTGCATTCTCGACATAGGCCATCGACTTTTTGTTTTTACCGTTGCCGACCATCGGAAATTTTCCCCCGGCAATCTGACGCAACAGGTTGTAAACATTTCCGCGGTTCTGTTCGCCGAAAATAACGGTGGGGCGGACGATTGTCAGACTGTTTTCGCTGTCCTTGGCCAGCCATTCGCGGTATTTTCCCTCGGCCAGCCATTTGGTGCGGCCGTAATCGTTGAAATAATGAATTTCTCCGGTTTCGGTCGTTCCCAGCGGAGCAAATCCGTAAACGGCCACCGAGGAGGTAAAGATAATTTTTTTGATGCCGAGCTCGCGGCAGACGTTGCAGACGTTTTCGGCTCCCGTCACATTGACATCATCGTAAAGCGATTTCGGGGTCACATCATCGCGGCGTTCGGACGCCAGGTTGATGACGACATCGGAGCCTTTGAGGGCGGCCGACAGCGTTTGGGGCTTGCGCACGTCGGCATAAACCCGCAGTTCGGGATAGGTTTTGCTGTCATTTTTATCGGCAATTCTGACCGTGTGACCGGCCGACAAAAGTCTTTTGATTAAACGGGTTCCGACAAATCCGGAACCTCCGACAACGGTAATGTTCATTACAATAACCCTTGTCCGATTATATCATAAAATTAATGGTTACGGAGCATTTTTTTATATATAAACGCCAATACCGATTTCGGAAGCAAACGTAACGGAATTCGTATACAAATAATTTTAACAAATTCAACACAATTAAGAAAACCCAACTTTCTTATTTTTTTATAAAAACGATATTCATGACGGGCATATCGAATCCCGATACGGCGACCGATCAAATCATTCCCGATACGGGCATAAACCAAAGGATCAGGCATATTGGCCATAAGTACTCCATTTAAAGCCATTCTCACCCATAAATAATAATCTTCGAAATCGGAACATTCCCTGTAATTTCCGGCATCGAGGACATCCTTCTTCCGGAAAAAAACAGTCATATGGTTAAATGCACTTCTTTTTTTCAAATAAGCAATAATTTTCTTATGCGTGCAAGGAACAATTCGACCTCTGACGGCATCATCAATCGATTTATCAAATTCCAATGTCGAGCTTCCCAATAATCCGATTTCCGGATGCTGTTCCAAATACGCAATCTGCTTTTCAAAACGGTCTTTTACGGCAATATCATCCGCATCCATGCGGGCAACCCAATCATACCGGCAATGCTGCAAACCAAATGCCAAAGCGTAACCCAAACCGCGATTCTGCTCATAACCGACAACCTTCAACGGCAGTTTCGCTACATATTGGACCAAAACCGATTCCAGCTTTTCACCCACAACTCCATCTTTCACAATAACAATTTCGTCTGCCGGGACTGTCTGTTCCGCCAAACTGTCTAAAGCCTGACTAAAAAATTCGGGAGACTCTTTTGTATAAATTGACATTAAAACAGAGAATTTAATCATAATCCCTTCCTTACCTGAATCAGTTTTCCATAGACTTTATGAGACGCCAAGTACCAAATCGGGCTCAAAACTTCCCGGACATCCAGCAGATCATGCGTACTGATATCCCCGTGCAGTTTTTGAATCATCGGTGTATTGATTTTTTCCGGTACAACGGCATTTAAATATATATTTTTCTTTGACAGTTTTTTTGAAAGACTTTCGACAAGACTGTTTACTCCCGCTTTGGAGGCCGAATACAGTGCAATATTTTCTCTTCCTCTTGTTGCGGAAGACGAAGATATCAAAACAATATTCATCTCTTTTCCGACAGATTCCGCATATTCGGTCAAAACAAAATCTGCCTTTAAATTGATAGAGAAAATTCTATCAAACTGTTTGGAAAGACCATCAGAATCAACCGTTGTCGCTGCCGCACAATTAATGATGATATCGGGAATAAAGTCTTTTAAGTAAGCGTTTAACGCATCCACGGAAAGTCTTTCCAAATCCAATTCTTTATGTGCCGGTGCCCGAAACGGCACTTCTGCTTCTTTCAGATGCCGGACAACTTCCTGTCCCAATCCGCCGGAACCGCCCAGAATCAGAACTTTTTTGTTTTTTTCCAAAGTATCAACAGTATAACAATTCTGACTGTTGTTAAAGACAACCCGAGTATACTGTTCGGCAATAAATAAATCTTCCGGATAAGTAATCTTCAAATTGTATTTGAAATCAAAATATTTATATATTTTGGCTGTTTCCGGCAACTGATGCAAAGGCGTTGTTGCCGCGGAATCTTTATTAAAATATTTCATTAAAAGCGAAAACCGAAAGGCTTCGGGCGCCTGAATCAGATAATACTCTTCCCGGTTGACCGGCGTGTTGTTTTTATAACCGAGCGAATCGGTAATTTTAACAGCGGTAATGACAGCTTCATATTCATCAAGCAGGTCAAAATAAGTCGCAATATGACGGGATTGAAAAAAAGGACGCACCCCGTCATGAATAACAACCTTTTCCGTTTTAGGATAATATTTTTGCACATATTTTAATCCGTTGTAGATTGACTCATTTCTGGTCGTCCCGCCCTGTATGCATGTCACTCCGTATTTCTTTGCGATATTTTGCGCTTTATATTCCGCTTCATTACAAACCAGAATAAAATTTTCTCCTAATCTCGATTCCCGAAAAGACTCAATCGAATAGGAAATAATTTCGCGTCCGTTCAGTTTCATATACTGTTTCGGCACGGAACTGCCGAAGCGGGCGCCGATGCCGCCGGCTAAAATAATACCGAATTCATTGTTCATTTCGATCTCTCCTTACATCTGTCGAAAATGATAACCCGTGTCCCGGAACCTGTTTTTCTTTCGGGGGAGGAGTCATGTAATCTCCGTATGCATGGGTTAACAACTCATGATATCCGCCGGGAATTCTCGCTGTCATATCTTCAAATTCTACTTCTATAAATGAATCATGCCATTCTTTTTTATACAGCCAACTCATTTTTTGTGACATTGTCCAGGATGAAGTATACCGATACTGTTCCCGGGAGTTATATTTTGTATAAATCTTATTAATATAATTTCGCAATTTTATCTTATTAAATCGAATATGTTTTAAAAAAGATGAAATTCCCGGTTTTGATAAAACAGAAGAAACGGGAAGAACTCTCTTACCAGTCTGAAAATACAAACGAAACAGCAGCCATAAATAAATTCTATGCCGTTTGATTTGCGACTCTGTCATCGGCATTCTGTCAACCGGAAAAATATCAACAAAAATTCCCTTGTGAATTTGAAACTGACTTAGTTGTTTTTCATCAAGAAAGGTATTGTTTTTTCTTACCTTGGCAAAAAAGAGAGGATAATCGGGATCGGTTTCTTCCGTCTGAAGAAAATAATCGCTTTTTAATTCCTGCGGGGCAATTTTCAGGAAACGATTGTAATCTTCCCGAAACATAGCGATATCCAAATCATCATCCCAAGGAATAAACCCGTGATGACGAACCGCTCCCAACATAGAGCCGCCTTCCATCCAGTAGAGAATATTATGTTTTTTGCAGATTCGATCGATTTCCTTTAATATATCCAAACATACCATCTGTAAAGAACGAAGATCATTCATTATTTCAACTCCTTAAATCGTCGGAAATTCTTATTACGAAACAAACATTAACTATTTCGAATTTCCGTATATTTCCATCAGCCTGTCTTTATAAGTGCTGTTTACCTTCCGTATATCTGCTAAAATATATTGACGCTTTTCAAAAAACCGATTCAATTCTTCCGGATAATTATTTAATATCGTTTTTGCTGCTTCAATCAGACTGTCCCGGTTGTTTGCAGTAAAAACGTAGCCTCCGAACTGTTTTGCCGTTGCACCGACAGCCCCGATATCCGAAGCCAGACACGGTGTTCCCGCCAATAACGATTCCACAACAGTCAGTCCGAATGTTTCATACCATTTTGCCGGCTGAACAGTCAGCATCGACTCGGAAATTAATTGTGCAATTTCGTTTTGCGGCATTGATTTCTTCCAAACAACATTGTCTTCAACCCCCAAGTCCTCGGTCAATTTTTCTAAGATTTTTTTATAGGATGATTCTCCGTCTCCGACAATGATCAGTTTGTAATCCGAAAGTTTTTCGTCCCGAATCAATTCGAAAAAAGCCCGCAACAGTAATTCGATATTTTTTTCGGGGCTGATGCGTCCGTAAAAAAGAATCTGTTTTTTCTTTTCCGGTATCTGATCCAGGAAGAAATCTTCCGATATCGGGTTTTGGACAACAGTCAGTTTCTCGGGCGAATATCCGTCTTTAAGATACAAATCTTTTTGAAATTCACTGACACAGATCACTTTATCAAATAAGTCTTTTATCCCCAGTAAATTGTAATAAATAAAAGCCCGAACCCCTTTAAGAACCGAATAAATCCGGCCGCGTCTGTCGCAATTGACAAACGCTGCCCTTAATTTAAACGAAGATCCAATACACTTCTCGCAAACTTCCTGTTTGCTGTAATTGTATAAACAGGAATTGGCACAAATTCCGCCGTATTCGTGAACAGTATAAATCAGCCTGACTCCTTTTTTCTTTTGTTTTTTTAAAAAATATAAAACCGAAGGAGATAAAGAGGTTAAATAGTTTTGTACATGTATGACCTTAATGTCTTTGTTTACTGTCCAATATTTGATTTCCTGATATTGATATCGTGAAAACAATAAATTGACCAATTTAGAAATTCCTTTACATTCGCTCCAACTTTTTATTTTTTTTGAAAAATTGGTATCTGCACAATCTACTGCCACCAAATAGTTGATTGTATCGCTTTGTAATATTCTAAAAGTTTCTTTTAAAACTTTGCTACCACCACCGCTTTTATTATAGCCGGAACCGATATGCAATACCTTTATTCTATTTTTCATAAACCGAAAAACTCCCCATATATTTGATACGGCACAAACTGCCAAGCCTGTCTTTGAATAATGAATATTAGCCGAATTAATCCGTAAAGAAACAAAAAGACCATAAGCAGAGCTTTTAATTCTTTTTCTTTCAATCTGAACATTAAATAGTAAAACAAGATACCTTCCATCATTTTATAGAAATAGGCTCCCCGATATCCGATGACCATAATCGAGTCAAAGAACTTAATCAACAAAAATGAAATAGTATATATATTATATGCAGAATATTCCAATACGGTCTCGTCTCTGTTTTTTATTTCATCGGAATACCCGATCTGATACATTATAATCAATACTATTGCCAGCAATGTATTGATTTCCAGGAAATATGACAGAGGATCTGTAGACGTTCCATACAAAGTCATATATTCCAACAATTTTCCGAAAAACGAAGTTCCGAGCAGACTTTGCGCCAAAGAAAAAATAAGTATGACACCGGATACAGTATTAAATAAAAACCCTGCCAGAAACACCGAAAGAAATATTTTACGGTTAACCGCTACCTTATAAAACCAATAAACAGGAAAAAAAATAAAAGCACTGTAATGAAACGCAACAGCCAACAGCCAAATGATAATATATTTCAGCAATTTCCTGTCTTTAATGGCCGGTATGCACCATAAAAAAATACCGACAGCCATCCCCTGTCTGATTTGTCCGAAATCGGCATATAAAAAAATAGCCGGAAAATAAAGCATCAGCAGAAAAATCGGATACCTAAAATACTTATAAAAAAAGGACGCTTTAATCAGAATACTGGATCCCGCAAAAAGAAACAAAAAATAGGGATACGAAAAATGGAACCAATTCTTACAGATATATACAAAAACCGCATATCCGGGTTCAAATCGACCGACATCTAAATCTTTACCGAAAACCTGATAAAGAGAATCGTAAATATCATAATCAAATCCGACATCATATCTGAGAGCCCCGAAAAAAAGAAGAATTGCTGCGGAAAGAAAATAAATATTTTTTCTTATCAATACTCCCGATATTTCCTGCTGATCATCTATTCTTTCCAATAATGAAAATATAAAAAGTATTATATATATAATAATATAGATACTCATAAAATTTCTTTAAATAAACAATTCCATTTTTTTTCAACAGATTGAGGGGTATAATCGTCAGATGAAAAAACTGCATTTTTTCCGAAGATTTCCCTCAGTTTTTCTGTTTCCAATAAATTTTTTAAATATGTTACAAAAGATTGTCGGTTTCCGTAATCAATAACATATCCTGTTTTTTTATCATCGATGATTTCGGATGGCCCCATCGGACAATTAAACGAAATTTCCGGTAATCCGAAAAACAATCCTTCGATCAAAGCTAATGGTAAACCCTCAAACCGGGAAGTCATCACCAAAATTTGCGATTCGGCATAAAAAGGGGAAACATCGGAAATCCGCCCGGTTAACTTGACATTTTTTAATCCGTCATTCTTTATTTTATCCTCGATAAGAGGTCGTTCCGAGCCTTCTCCGACAATCTTCAATGTCCAATCGGGAAAATCGTGTTCGATTTCCGCCCAGATATCAATTAATTCGGGAATATTTTTCTGATATTCCAACCGCCCGATGCATAAAACCTGTTTTTTTCGCTTTGACAACGGAATTAAATTTTTCGAACGCTTTAAAACATCCCCTCTTACCGGATTCGGAATAACGGTCATTTTAGCCCGGCAACGGCAGTTCTTTTTCCATAATTCGGCATCGGCTTTTGTCAAAAGAACACAGGCATCGGCAAACCGGGCGGCCAATTTTCGGGATATTGTTCTGAATCGCATTCCGAACGTCACCGTATAATTAAAATGCTCCCATACGATTTGTTTATATTTTTGGGAAATGAAAGGACGAAAAAACAAATACAGAAGCGAATCGACATAAATGACAGCATCCGGTTGAATCGACCGAAGCTGCTGTCTCAGTAATTTTCCTTTCAAAAAAGCATACCGTATTGAGACCGGTTTTTCATTAAGATAACAGATGTCAAATTCGGAAAGAAGATCAAATTCTTTTTCCTGATTTCCTTTGGAATAGGAGATAATAAAAACTTCATTGCCGCTTTCTTTAAAAATATGTGCCAAATCGAGCGTCACCCGTTCGATCCCCCCGATTTGATTGATTCTTCCGGTCAGAAAAAGTATTTTCATCCTCTCCCCCCATACATTCTTTCATAATACTTCAGATAATCGCCGGATGTGACTTCGTTGACCCAATCTTGATTTTGAAGGTACCATTCGACGGTTTTTTCGATGCCGACGTCAAACGCGGTTTCGGGGTACCAGCCCAGTTCGGTGACGATTTTCTGCGGGTTGATGGCGTAGCGGGCGTCGTGCCCCAACCGGTCGGCGACAAACGCAATCAAATTGTCATTAATCTCCTCGACCGGTATCTTTAAATAAGACCGGTACTGCGGCTGTTCTTTCATAAAACGGGCAATCACCGCAATCACCAGTTTGACAATATCGATATTTTGTGCCTCGTTAAAGCCGCCGATATTGTACACCTCACCGGGGCGGCCTTTTTCGATAACCAGATCGATCGCTTTGCAGTGATCCTCGACATAAAGCCAGTCGCGGACATTTTCGCCTTTGCCGTAAACCGGCAGTTTTTTCCCTTCCAAAACGTTTTTTATCATCAACGGAATCAGCTTTTCGGGGAAATGATACGGTCCGTAATTGTTGGAACAGCGGGTAATATTGTACGGAAAATGGTATGTTTCGCCGTAAGCGGCCACAATCATATCGGATGCGGTTTTGGAAGCCGAGTAGGGCGACCGGGGATCGAGCGGCGTTTTTTCGTCGAACATCTTCTCGCCGAATGTTTGCGGAGGTCGGCGGTTCTCTCCCAATTTTTGAGCAACACCGTAAAGTTTCAACGGCTGCGGCTGCCCGAAATCCCGCTTCAGCGAACCGTAAACCTCATCCGTCGAAACATGATGAAACTTTTTTCCGGGACGATAAACCGGATATCCGTCTCCGTCCTTTCCCGCCGTCCAGAATTTTTTGGCAACATCGAGTAAATTCTGAGTCCCGAGAACATTGGTTTGAAGAAAAATCTGCGGATTCTCGATCGATCGGTCAACATGAGATTCGGCCGCAAAATGAACGACAACATCGATATCGTGTCGGGTAAAAAGATTTTCGACCAGTTCGCGGTTTCCGATATCGCCTTTCACAAATTCCGTACGTGAATCGTTCAATTCCTCGCGGATCGTTCCCAAATTCCCCGCATAAGTCAGCTTGTCGAGAATCACGACCCGAATATCATCGTGTTTTTTCAAAATATATTTGACAAAATTACCGCCGATAAAACCGGCACCCCCGGTCACCAGATAGGTTTTCATGGTTCGTTCATCTCCTCCAGATAGCGGTCGATTCCGGACTGCCATGACGGGATTTTTTTCCCGACAGCTGCTTCCAGTTTTTCGGAATTCAGTTTGGAATAAGCGGGACGCTCGGCAGCCAGAGGAAAATCGGATGATTTTGCCCGCAGAAGTTCTCCTTTCCAACCGACCCGGTTCAAAAGATAGGCAGCCTGATCGAATTTCGAGGCTTCTCCGTCATTGCTCATGTGGTAAAGACCGCTCCCGTTCCGATCGAGAAGATCGAGGGAAAAAAGAGCCAAATCTTCGGAGTAAGTCGGCGAGGATATCTGATCATCGACAATCTTTAAAACGGAGTTCTTTTCCGCCCAGCCGAGCACCTGTTTGTTGAAATTCCGGTTGGCGACACCGAACACCCAGGAAGTCCTGATCACCAGAGCGTTGTCATTTTGATCGAGAACCGCAATCTCTCCGGCCCGTTTCGCTTTGGAATAAACCGACAGCGGATGCGGCTCGTCTTCTTCCGTGTAGGGAGCTCCTTTTTTACCGTCGAAAACAAAATCGGTCGAATAGGTTACATACCGACAACCGTATTTTCGGGCGGTTTTTGCCAGAAAAGCCGGCACTTCCGCATTCAAACGAAAACAAAGATCCGGTTCCGATTCCGCCTTATCGACATCATTGTAAGCGGCACAGTTGATAATACAGGAAATTTCATGATCGGCAATATACTTTTCAACCGCCGGAAAATCGAGAAGATTCAATTCGCCGACATCGGTCGCCGCAAAGGGGCGGTTTTGCTTTTTCAGAATCTTCTGCAGACTGTAACCCAGCTGCCCGTCGGCACCCGTAATCAGAATCATTTGCGGATTTCCTCCCCGCTTTCGACAAAACAGCGAAAAGTCTGCTGCTTTTTATCCTTTTCCGAAAAATCCAAATCGGCTTCCGTCAGTCCGTATTCCGCAAACTTCCAGTCGATATTTACATCCGGATCGTTCCAAAGAATCCCGGAATCGTACTCGGGTGCGTAATCATCGGTACATTTGTACTGAAACTCGGTATTGTCTTCCAGCGTTAAAAATCCGTGGGCAAATCCTTCCGGAATGTAAAACATTTTTTTGTTTTCCGCCGACAGCTCGACACTTTTCCATTTGCCGAATGTCGGACTGTCTCTGCGCAAGTCGACGGCGACATCAAGCACCCGCCCGGCGGTAACGCGCACCAGCTTGCCCTGCGCTTTCCGCTTTTGAAAATGCAAACCGCGCAGAACACCGCGTTTGGACTTGGAATGGTTATCCTGAACAAATTCGGCCGTGATGCCGCCTTCCGCAAACGCCTTCTTTGAATAGGTTTCCAGAAAAAATCCGCGGTTATCGCCGAACACTTTCGGCGTCACCACGACAAGACCTTCGATATCACAGTGTTCGAATTCAAACGGCATTCTCTTTCTCCTGTCGGACAATTTCCAGTAAATAGTGTCCGTATTCCGATTTCTTCAATTCATTGCCCAACGCTTCCAGCTTTTCGAGAGAAATATAATTCATTCTGTAGGCAATTTCTTCGAGACAGGACATTTTGATCCCCTGCCGTTTCTGAATAATCTGCACAAAATTGGAGGCTTCCAGAAGTGAATCCTGCGTTCCGGTATCCAGCCAGGCAAAACCGCGTTTCATCAGCTCGACATGAAGCGATCCGTCCCGCAAATAGAGGTTGTTGATATCCGTAATTTCCAGCTCGCCGCGTGCCGAAGGTTTTAAATTCCGGGCCCATTCAACCACCCGGTTATCGTAAAAATAAAGTCCGACGGCCGCCCAATTGGACTTCGGTTTTTGCGGTTTTTCTTCAATGGAAAGCACTTTCCGATCTTTATCGAACTCAATCACGCCGTACCGTTCGGGATCGGTGACATAGTAACCGAACACCGTCGCACCGGTTTGTTTCTTTGCCGCGTTTTGCACCAATGCCGACAGCTGATTTCCGTAAAAAATATTGTCGCCGAGAACGAGAGCGACCGAATCGTTTCCGATAAACTCCGCACCGAGGATGAAGGCTTCCGCCAAACCGTTCGGGTGCGCCTGGACCGCGTAGGAGATTGTTAACCCGAGTGACTCACCGTCACCCAAAAGTCCTTCGATACGGGGTGTGTCCTGCGGAGTCGAAATAATCAAAATTTCCCGAATGCCCGCCAACATCAAAACCGACAACGGGTAATAAATCATCGGTTTATCATAAATCGGAATCAGCTGCTTACACATCGCTTTCGTTGACGGCCACAATCGCGTCCCGGATCCGCCGGCTAAAATAATTCCCTTCATAATCAAATTATTCTAACAAGGAAACCTGCCGTTGTCAACTGATTCACAGCTTGTCTATTTTCACTTTAATATGTATAATTAACCAAACTTAGTAAAAGGAATTTTTATGACCGGCATAGCAATGACCACCTATAACGGTGAAAAGTATTTAAAAGAGCAAATCGACTCGATTTTAAACCAAACAGTAAGCGATTTCGAACTGATTGTCTGCGACGATGTTTCCTCTGATTCGACGATGGACATTCTCAACGACTATGCCGAAAAAGATGACCGTGTTCACGTTTTCCGCAACGAAGAAAACCTCGGCTTTCTGAAGAATTTCGAAAAAGCCATCCGCATTTGCCTTGACCGCGGAGCCGAGTATGTGGCGCTTTCCGATCAGGATGATGTGTGGACGGAAAATCATTTGGAAGTATTGTTAAATACCATCTCCTCCGGGGGGGGGGGGTTGCCTGCGGCGATGTTATTTTGATAGATCACAAGGGAAGAAAGTACAACAAACTTTCGCAACATTTTACCGGCTGTATTGCAAATCTTTCTAATCTTGATAAAATAAAAATTTCTTTATACGGTCGCAATCTTTACCAAGGCGGATGTATGCTAATTCATAAATCTTTTTTTTCTTGCTTATTTCCTGTTCCGGAAAAAATTTTTGCACATGATACTTGGTTCTTTTTTGTTGCTGCTTATACTGATTCTTTTCATTACACCCCTGAAATTTTATCACAATATAGGCAACATTCACAAAGTACATCTGGTAATCAACTAAATAAAATTTCTTTAAAAAAAGAACACTTGCACCTTTTTTTCAAAAAACGGGAAATCTCAGAAAGAATTTATCATATACAGGAACTTTTAAAAAGAAATTTCAATTATAAGATTGATAAAAAGTATACTCGGGAGATCGAAAAAGCATATTCCTATTATAAATACAAAAAATACTTCCTGTACCGTTTCATCCATTTAGGCTTCTTCATCAAACGATTCCGATACTTTTCAGCAAACAAAAATAAAATTTATGTCGTTTTTAAATACCTTTTGTGGGGATAAAATGACTACAACTCCTTAAACAGCTTTTCCCACTGCGAAAGAATATTTTCAGGTAAGTATTTCTTTGAAAGTTCTTTCGAATAAACCGAAAACTCTTCCCGCATTTTGTCATTTCCCATCAATTCCGATAACTTTTCCGCAAATCGAATTTTATTAAAATCCTTTATAATAAACCCGTTTTTTCCGTCCTCTATAATCTCGTCCGGTCCGCACGGACAGTTAAATGATACTTCCGCCAGTCCGAAACAAAGCCCTTCTATCAGCACCAATCCAAATCCCTCAAACGCCGATGTAAATACAAAAATCTGAGAATCTTTGTAATATTCCGAAACATTTGCCGTCTTTCCAATCAATTTTACTCGTTGTAATCGATATTCCTTTATCTTTTGCTCAACTAACGACTTCTCATTGCCGTCTCCGACAATCACCAACTCCCATTGCGGGTGATTTTTCTCTACTAAACTCCAAATTTCAATCAACTCAGGCACTTGTTTTTGCCGCGCCAACCGCCCGACAAACAGAACCTGCTTCTTCCTTTTTAATAAACTATCCTCTCTCTCTCTCTCTCTCGACGCAGCCAAAACGTCCTCCCGCACGAGATTCGGAATGACTTTGATTTCGGCTCTGCACCGGCAGTTCTTCCTCCACATCGCGGCGTCGGCTTCCGACAGAAGAACGCAGGCGTCCGCCGTTGCGGCCGCATATTTTCTTGACCAAGTGCGGAAACGCGTTCCGGAAGTCGTCGTATAATTAAAATGCTCCCACACGATTTGTTTGTATTTTTTCGGAATAAACGGATGAAGAGGCAGATAAAGAACCGAATCAATGTAAATAATAAAATCAGGATTGATTTCATTGACTGTTTTTTTCAGGTGATCGGCTTTCAGAAAGGAATAGCGGAGAGCAAATGGTTTTTCATTCAAATAAAAAACTTTAAATTCCGAATAGTCAAACGACTCCTCTTTGTTCATATTTTTATAATAAGCGAGAAAATAAACATCGTATCCTTTTTTTTTGAACAATCCGGCAATATCAACAGAAATTCTTTGCATTCCGCCGAAACCGTCCATCTGCCGTCTTAAAAACAGTACTCTTTTCATGACGATTCTCCTTTATTAAACCATTTCACAAAGTCAAAATACTTATACAATAGTCTTGTTCCTTTTGTATCGGCAAAAACGTCGGCTCCGGCAACGTCTTTTCCGGGGTACAAAAAAGAACTGACATTAATCGTAACCGCTCCCTTATCCTGATTCCGAGAATTTCTTGTAAAAAACACTTTATGTTCAAACGGAAGGGCGCAAAACAGATCTTCCGTTTCATCGTCACATCCGTCGATATACTGGCCGATAACAAATAAATTATCATACCGAACCCGTTTTGCCCGTTCCGTCCATGACCGGTTCAGTTCATCAAACGAATGATAATGAACGCCGATCAAATGAATTCCGGTTCCTTCTATTTCGGCTACGGGACAATTTTTCCGCATTCCGTTATAAACACAACGGCAGTCTTTCAACGGTTTTTGTAAATTGTGCTTTAAGTCCGACAAAAACACCACATATTCCTTCATGGGAATCACAAGATTGACAGTCGGACTTAAAAACCGCAAACCCAAATCATGATAAATAATACCGCCCGTACAATTATTGGAAATGACGGAAAAATCCTTATTTTTTAAATTTTCCCGCATTTTTATTTTAACCGGCTCCATGTTTTTTACGGAAATTTCTTTTCGGATTTTATTAATAACCCTCCGGATAAAAACTCGTATCCTTTCTTTCTTTCTTTCTGTCTTCCCGCCGCAATATCTGTAAACGATAACTTACCATACCACATTCTTCCGGAAATTTCAACTTCGGGCGGCGCTTTTCCTCTTTACCCCGTTTTCTTTTTTGTTTATAATGAAATAAAGAGGAAATCATGATTATCGTTCTCAATAAACAGATTGAACCGGGCGACAAGGAACGGATTGTCGGCTATTTGAAAGAAAAGGGGTTTCGGATCCGCGAGATTCAGGGCGAATCGGACACCGTTTTGGGCGCCGTCGGATCGGCGGCGGTCGACCACAACGAGATTCGGGTGCTGCCGGGCGTGGCGGAGGTCATTCCGATTTCCAAACCGTACAAGCTCGCCTCACGCGAATTCAAAAAAACCGACACCGTTATCAATATCGGCGGTGTGAAAATCGGCGGCAACCGTTTTTGCGTAATGGGCGGACCCTGCGCGGTGGAAAATGCCGAGCAAATCGACACCGCGGCAAGAATTGTTTCCGAAAGCGGCGGAGTGATTTTACGAGGCGGCGCTTTCAAACCCCGAACATCGCCGTATGCGTTTCAGGGACTTGGTGAGGAGGGACTGAAGCTGATGAAGGCGGCCGGCAATAAATACGGGCTGCCGATTGCCACCGAAATTGTTTCCGAAAAACACATTCCGATTATGGAACCGTATGTCGATATTTATCAGATCGGCGCCCGCAACATGCAGAACTTCGAACTGCTGAAAGCAGTCGGCAAACTGGGCAAGCCGGTCATGCTCAAGCGGGGACTGTCGGCTACGATGATGGAATGGCTGATGGCGGCCGAATACCTGCTTTCCAACGGCACCGACGATGTCATCCTGTGCGAGCGGGGTATCCGCACCTTCGAAACCGAAACGCGTAACACCCTCGATTTGTCGATGATTCCGATTCTGAAGAAAGTGACCCACCTGCCGATTGTCGTCGACCCGAGCCACGGAACGGGACGGCGCGACAGCGTGATACCGATGGCGATGGCCGCGGCCGCCGCCGGTGCCGACGGTGTCATCGTCGAAATGCATCCGAATCCCGAAAGAGCTCTCTCTGACGGGGCCCAGTCACTCTATCCCGAACAGTTCGAAAAAATGGTCTGCGACCTGCGCTCCGTGACCGCCATCCTCAACAAAGAAGTGGCCCGCATTCCGAAACCGGCCGCCGAAACGGCTGTTGCTGCCGGAACCGGAACCGATTCCCATCTGGTGGCCTTCCAGGGCGAACACGGTGCTTTCAGCGAAATCGCTTTGAAAAAGTTTTTCGATACCGAGAAATACCGTTCTCTTCCGTGCAAAAATTTTCACGATGTCTTCGAATCGGTGCTGAAAGGGGAGTCGAAATACGGCATCATTCCCATCGAGAACTCGCTGGCCGGATCGATTCACACCAACTACGACCTGCTGCTGCAGTATCCGGATCTGACAATTTGCGGAGAGACCAAAATTCGGGTTTCGCACAATCTGATCGGAATGCCGTCGACCGAATTGAAGAATATCAAACGGGTTTACTCGCACCCGCAGGCGTTAAGCCAGTGCGCCCGGTTTATCGAAGAAAACGGTTATCAGACCTTTGCGGTAGTCGATACGTCCGGTTCGGTCGCCATGGTGAAAGAGATGAACGACCCCGAAGCGGCCGCCATCGCCGGCGAAGCGGCGGCCGAATACTGGAACATGAAGATTCTCAAACCGGGCATCGAGTCCGACCCGAAAAATTTCACCCGGTTCTACATCATTTGCCGTAAAGAAAACAAACCCGACATCGGCACACCCGACAAAGTCTCTCTCGTTTTCTCGACAAAAGACGAACCCGGTGCGCTGCTGAAAATTCTCACCGTCTTTGCCGACAACGGACTCAACCTTTCCAAACTGGAGTCGCGGCCGCTCTTCGGAAAACCGTGGGAATACCTGTTTTACGTCAGCCTCGACCTCGACGATAAAACCGACACCGCCACCGTTTTCGACAGCGTTAAAACCCACACCGAATTCTTCAAAGTTCTCGGCATATTCAAACGAAACAGAGACTGAGAACCGAAAGAAAAAAGCGGGCAATCAACCTTTTGCCCGCTTTTTTGTTCGATAGTATAAATAATACCCACCGGATGGTAGCCCAATACAAAATACCAACAGACAACCATAAAGAAATAAATTCAAAAATGTCCATTGTACTGTTTTTAAAACAGGCAGAACAAAAATAAAAACGATTAAGACACTTATCAGAACTGCAAAAGACAAAATCCATTTAACAAAAAGAATAGAAAACCTTCTATTTAAAACTACCTTATTTACCGTGAACATTTGTAAAATATCATAAACAATATAAGAAATCACCGGAGCAATACTGACAACGATTAATTGTTTTTCCCATTCTTTAAAAATCATCAGTCCACTAATACAAATACTGAAAATCACCACAGCTTCCACAATCGAAATCCATTTTGTTTTTTTATAATTTCCCGTAATATCGACTAAAACAAGAAACGGCATTCTGATATTGCGAAAATAAAAATTCAGAGAAAATAAAATCATTAAAAGAACGATCGAATAATCGGGCTTGTCATATAAATACCACTTCATAAACGGATAAAAAAACAGCAACATAAAAACAGTTGCAACTGTGACTAAAAAGAATGACAAATTTTCATATGTCTTATGCACTTTTGAAAATCTTGACTTATCACTGTGTAATAAATTTCCCAGTGAGGTTTGCGGGGCCGATAGAACCAAACTTAATATCATACTGGCATATGATATTAACAGATAGTAAATGTTATAAATCGAAACGACTTTTAAAGTGGAAAAGAAAGACAGTAAAATCGGTGTTGTATTGAAAACCAGTAATCCGGCTATTTTATGCGGCAATAAATCTTTTGTCATACCGAAAATCGAAGTATCTTTCTCTTCTTTATGCCTGTATAAATACGGATATTTCTTCCGGACATAAATAACCGTTATGGCAGATGATATAAATGAAATTCCGGCTTTACAGAATAAAATAACCGTATACAGAATATTCCGATCGATTTCTCCGTATAACCGGACGGAATAAAAAAGAATAATCGATACAAACGGAATTCCCAATGTCGAAAACAATCCCAAAAGTCTTTGAATATAACCCTTCTGACTGGCTGTCAGAAACAGTGACTCGGGGGCAGATAAAAAATACCCGTAAAGAGAAGAAAGTCCCAACATGATAATCGTAACGGAAACCATCACAAAAGAAAAATTCCCGTTGCGGACATCTTTGACAAAAAACGGATAACAGCTTGCCGCAATGAATAAAAGAATCGTAAACACATACCCGATACGGCGCATAATGATTTTGGCACCGTTAAACACGGCACAAACTCTCAGTTCGTTGTGTTCGGCCAACGGTTTGTAAAAATGAAAAATAAATGCGGCTCCGACTCCCAATTCGATAATATTCAGGTATGATAATACCTGCGTTGCCATGCTCTGTAACCCGTTATAAGAATCTCCCAAAACGGACAGGAAGAGTCGTACCTCAAAAAGCTTTAGAAATATTGTTGCAAAAGTAATCAGAGTCGGTATCAGAAAATTATAAAAAGTATTTCTTTTTCGAGATTCGGCAACAGGCATCATTTTTTTTCCTGTTATTAATTAAACACAGAAACAAAAAGCTGTCAACCGCCTCCGCAATAATCAATTCTTCTTCAACAGACTCATAATCGCCTGATTGGTTTGCAGAACCGGGTTATTTTTGGCATAGTCGCAGGCACTCCGTCCGGCGTAATCGGTTAAAAAAACATCGGCACCGCCGTTCAAAAGAGCCGTTATCACCTGCGGATTGTAACTCTCGTCGGCGGCAATCATCAGCGCCGTCCGGCCGTCCTCATCCCGCAAATCGGGATCGGCGCCGGCCTCGAGAAGCGTGACGATTACTGCCGGATTGCGGTTTTCTTCGGCGGCATACATCAGCGCCGTTTCGCCGTCCTCATCCGCCGCATTGACATCGGCACCGGCCTCAATCAGCACTTTCAGAATTTCGATATTTCTGTTTTTTTCGGCCGCAAACATCAGAGCCGTTTTCTGATCCTCCTCCCGTGCATTGACATCGATTCCGAGTTCCAGAAGATAACGGATGACATCCGGATTCTGATTCCGCTCGGCGGCAATCATCAGGGCTGTTTCCATATCGTCAAAGCGTAACGTCAGATTGGCTCCTCTTTCATAAGCCTCTCTGATTTCGGCTGCCGTTCCGACCCGCAGCAGATCTTCGATATCATCCGCATACAGGCAAAAAGAAACGGCAATAAACAGCAGTGACAATACGGTTTTTTTCATCTATTAAAAGGTATCATGAAACATTTCTTTTGTACAGATTGAGCGGAAAGAGATAATGAAAATTTAATCTTAACTTAAAATTTCTTTATTCCGAACCGGAATCCAGATTTGATAAGCGGTCTGACCGTCCTCATTCAGCGTTCGGAAAAAAACGGAGTCTGTTGTTTCGACGATTTTTTTATGCAAAAGAAAACTGTTCAGATCTGCCCGATTCTCTTCCAGAAAAGCCTCGTCTGCGGGAAATCGTGTCTGCAAAAAGACGTACATTCCTTTCGGTAAAGACTTCTCGCCGGTAACCGATCGGAAACGGAGAGTCGAACTTCCGCTTTCTCTCAGGCAGTCGCGGGTGTCGTCGGGAAGAGCTGTTTCGGAATAGAAAAAATCTTCATATAAACGAAGGCGTTTCCAGTTCAGCATAACGAAAGCAAAGTTTTCAGGACAGCGTAGGTTCTGTCCCCGGAGGCGATGTCGAGCCGTTCGCGAACCGAGTGGACATTTTCCATCCGCGGCCCGAACGAGACCATATCGATTCCCGGTTTCCGATCCGCAAACAGACCGCATTCCAACCCGGCATGAATCACTTTCACGGCAGCCTCCGTTCCGTTTTCGCGGTAGGCGCGGCGGGCGAGGGCAATCAGAGGCGACTGCGGATTCGGTGTCCACGCCGGATAACCGTCGCTTTCTTCCGTTGCGAAGCCGTGTTTTCGAAAAACGGCGCGCACCGTTTCGGCCGCCGAGGCCAGTTTCTCTGCCGCCAGAGAGCGAACGGAGATGATCACTTCGCTGTTCCCGTCGCTGCCGCACCGCACGATTGCCGGATTGGCCGATGTTTCCACCGTCTCTTCGAATTCCCGGCTGAATTCGATCACCCCGCACGGCAGCTCCGTCAGCACCGCTACCAGAGCGGCCGCCGTCGATTCGTCCAAGCCGTGTTCTTCACCCGTCCCGGAAAGTGTCAGTGCGGCACCGGCCGGCAGCCCGTCCCGGACACCGGAAAGAACGGCTTCGATTTCGCTGCCGCTCAATTCGGAAGCAAAAACGGCTTCGGCCTGCGACGGAATCACGTTGTGTTTTTCGCCCCCGGTCAGCGAACAGAGTTGCAACGGAGCCCGGCCGCCCAAATCCCGTATGATTTTTGCCGCTTCGACAATCGCGTTCGGCCGGTTTTGATGAATGTCGGAGCCGGAATGACCGCCCGGCAACCCGCTCAGTGACATTTTATAAAAGCGGCCGCCGCCTCGTTTGCCCGCTGCCGCCGCGGTGCGCTGCCGTCTACCGCACAAAGTAAGCCCCCCGGCGCACCCGGCATAAATAACGGAGTCTTCTTCTGAGTCCAGATTAATCAGCCGGTTGTAACGGAACGCTTCCGGATGCAAAGCGGCTGCCCCGCACAGGCCTTCCTCTTCGCAGCGGGTCAGCAGCAGCCGGAGCGCCGGGTGAACGGCGGTCGGATCTTCGCAAAGAGCCGCCGCATAGGCAAGCGCGACGCCGTTATCGGCTCCCAAAGAGGTACCGTCGGCACACAACCAGCCCTCTTTTTCGACAACCGGAATCGGATCGGTCTCGAAATTCACCGGCGAATCGGCCGTTTTGACACAGACCATATCGGTATGCCCCTGAATCACCACTCCGGGATGATTCTCATACCCGGCGGTTGCCGGCACGTCTATCATCAGATTGCCCGCGTCATCCGTCTGCCACGCAAACCCGTTTTTTTCCGCAAAATCGATCAGATAAGCGCAAACCGCATCCTCTTTTCCCGACGGTCGCGGAATTTTCGTAATTTCGAGAAACCGTTCTTTCCAATTCATGGTTTCAGTATATTGTTTTTTTCCCTCTTCGGCAAGCTGAGAAAGCGTCTTGCAGGAAATTCGTTTCCGCGCTATAATGAGTCATGAGCGAATTGTACATGGTCGCTACGCCGATCGGAAATTTGGGTGACATCACACTGCGGGCGCTGGAAACGCTGAAAGCAGTCGATCTGATTGCCTGCGAAGACACGCGTCACACCCTGCAGCTGCTGAACCGTTTTGCGATTTCCAAAAAACTGATCAGCTGCCGTGCCCAAAACGAAGAGGCAGCCGCACAAACCGTTTGCCGTTATCTGGAAAAAGGGCAGTCGGTTGCTTACTGCAGCGATGCGGGAACACCGGGAGTCAGCGATCCGGGAACCCGTCTGGCCCGTATTGTCCGCGAAAACGGCTTCCGGGTAGTTCCGATTCCGGGAGTTTCGGCGGTGACGACACTGGTCAGTGTCGCCGGAGCGGAAGGAAAGGGATTCCGCTTCGAAGGCTTTCTCAGTCCGAAAGAGGGGCGCCGCAAACGACGTCTCGAAGAGCTGATGGAAGGCGATGTTCCTTTCATTTTATACGAATCTCCCTTTCGACTTGTTAAACTTTTACAGAACATTACCGATATAGATAGCGAACGGTTCGTTACCGTCGGACGGGAACTGACAAAACAGCATGAAGAGATCGCGGAAGGAACAGCTTCCGTCGTGCTGGAAATCTTCCGCTCCCGCGATGCGGTGAAAGGCGAATCGGTTATTTTAATTAATGGAAAAAAAGATTAAAGTCGGGAATCAAAGAAACCGATAAGAGAGTAAGAGGTAAAAAATGTTGGGAAAAATTAACGGAATAAGTCCTATTTCGAATATGAATCGGATTGAAGAAACGGTAAAAACCAAGACCGTGATCGGATCGGATTCCGTTTCCATCTCCTCCGATGCAGAAAAAATGAGTCAGCTGCTTGCTTTACGCGAAAAAGTGGCTCAGGCTCCCGATATCCGTCAGGATAAAGTCGAAGAAGTAATGAATCAAATGAAAAATCCGGATTTCATTAATGACACGGTTTTATCTGCCGTTGCGGATAAATTGATGGAGATCTTCAAAATCTGAACAACCGGCTTTATGCCGGTTTTTTTTTGCCCCGAAAATAAACTTGAAAAATCGGGCTGTTCCGTCTATAATCTGATTATGATTTTAAAAGAGTTGTGCGCTTACTACGAAACACTTCTCGGCATCTCCGCGATTCCCGACATCAGTCTCAACGGATTGCAGGTCGGCAATACGGAAGCCGAAATCCGGACGGTCGCTTTTGCCGTCGATGCGGCTTTCGAAACGATTGAAAAGGCAGCGGACGCCGATGCCGATCTGCTCTTTGTTCACCACGGCATTTTTTGGGGAAAGGCTTATGCGGTGACCGGTTCCGTTTACCGCCGCTTCGAAACGCTGATCCGCCGGCCGATGGCTCTTTTTGCCGCACATCTGCCGCTCGACCTGCATCCGACACTCGGAAACAATGCACAAATTGCCTCGCAACTGGGACTGACCTCCCGGGAGCCGTTCGGCGAATACAAAGGTCTGAAAATCGGATACAAAGGCGTTTTTCCCCAACCCCGTACGATTGACGACATCCTCGCTTCGCTTTCTCTGTCCCGTTCCGACTGTCTGAAAGTCTACGACTTCGGAAAAGAAAAAATCGCTTCGGCGGCTGTCGTCTCGGGCGGTGCCGTCGACGAACTGTCGCAGGCGGTCGACGAAAATCTCGATCTCTACATTACCGGCGATGCGGGTCACGAAGTATATCATTTCTGTAAAGAATCGAAAATCAATATGCTGAGTATCGGTCATTACGCCAGCGAAACTTTCGGCGTCAAAGCCGTCGCTACCCAAACCGAAAAAGACCTGAATCTGAAAACCGTATTTATAGACTGTCCGACCGGACTTTAGGAGCTGTTATGGGTATCATCAATACAAAAAAGAAAGAGAAAAAGAGTCTGAAAACGATTCTGAAGGAATTTCCTGCCGAAGTCAGAAAAGACCGCAAAACCAAACTGCTGATTCTTCTGATTGCCCCGATTGCGGTGATTGTCGACCAGATTACCAAATCGCTGGTTGTTCATTTCATTCCGCTTTACGGATCGTTGTGGGGGGCTCCGTACGAAGGTCTTTTCCGGATTATTCACGTACGCAATACCGCCATTGCTTTCGGTCTCGGCCACGGATTCGCCGACGAACTGAAGGCGGTTCTTTTTATCCTGCTGCCGCTGGTGATTGTCATTTCGCTGATCGTCTATTCGCTTTACAAAAACGACCAGCCGATTTACCAACGGGTGGCGTTCGCGCTGATTATCGGCGGCGGAACCGGCAATCTGATTGACCGCATTTTCCGACCGGACAATGTGGTTGATTTTGTCGATACGATTTGGTTCGGCATCGATGCGCTGCGCAACGTTCCGATTCTCAAGCTGTTGTCGTTCGAGCGGTGGCCGACCTGGAATATTGCCGATGCCTGCGTTGTCGTGGCGGTGGCGATTCTGCTGGTCGGAATGATTGTCGAAGAGGTACAGGCTAAAAAACGGAAAAAGAATTAATTCCGGTTTGAGGCTTCGGCCGGGTTGACGGTGCGGCGGCTGTCGAAGGAAGCGATCAGTTTTTCCTTTTGCGGCCGCCGCAGTTTTTTTATGCGGGCTTCTTCGGCCAGCGCCTCCGGCCAGGTCGCCGTTTCGCGCAAAAAGGCGACCGAGAGCGGTTGACGGCCGCGGGTATATTTGGCGCCTTTACCGGCACGATGTTCCCGTAACCGTTTTTCCCAGTCGATTGCCGCTCCCGTGTAAAAAGAGCCGTCCCCGCATTCGAGAATATACACGAACGGCATCTTTCTCAATAACCGTCCGACTGGCTTCGGTTAATATCTTTTTTGTACAGTTCGTTGTAGGCAAAGCCGCGGTTGCGCAAATCGTCTTTGATTTCCTGCTTGAACGGCATGTAACGCCAGAAAATCTGCCGGACTTCTTTATCCAGCTTCTGAATGCCGTGGCTTTCTTTCGTAATCCAGATGACGTAATCGCGGACGAAGTAGTCTTTCAGGTTTCCTTTCAGTTTGTTGTCGTAAGCCCACTGATAATAATTTCCGGTGATGCCTTCTTCCATCCAATATTGAGCCGCTTTCTCTTTGGCTGTCTGCCAGCGAAGGTCGGCGACGGCGGTCAGCACCGCGAATTCGAGGTTCTTCGGATACATCGGAACGGCAATGCGTCCGCGGCTGGTGGCGCGATTATATTTTTCAAACGGCTCCCAGCAAATGCCGTAATCTCCGTAACAGGGAACGGCAATAACATAGGGCGGAATCCGGTATTCTTCCCGTTTATACGGCCGTTTAAAAACGCCGGGCTCGATATCTTCGATTTTGGCCAGAATGCGCAAAATATTTTCCCGTGTTCCCAGATTGTTTTTATCGGCCACAAAATAAGCCGAAAAGAAAATCGGGAAATGGTTTCCCTGTCGACCGACGCACATCTTCGTCATCTGCCGGATGGCGCCGAACTCTTCTTTCATGACATCTTCATCGAAAGCGGAAGAACTTCCTCCGGCTTCCATCAGGGTGCCTTTTGCCTGTTTCAGATTCTCTTTGTACCGTTCCAGGCTGTTCATATCGGCAGTCAGTTCCGCATCAATCGATTTGGCCTTCTGCATCATCATTCCGAACTGATTAAAAAGCTGCTTCTGCTGGGCATCATACGGGAAGAGCACTCCGGGATAGGATTGCGACTCTTTTTTCTGAAGAAAACAGGTCACCAGACGCTCGAGATTGGCTTCCAGCTCTCGTCTCTGTGCCGATTTGGTTTTGGCATGGTCGACGGTTGCCTGAATACTGGCTTCGACCCGTTGAATTTGCGATTCCAGATGACGGTTCTTGTTTCCGATCGAGGCTGTCTTTGTCTCGTCTCCGGCAGAGGCCCCGATCTGATTCTGAGCGACACATTTCAGCCACTCGTCGACATAATAGACCGGACTGTCGTCTTCTTTTTCCAAAATGACATGTGACAGCAGCAGTTTGGCATCGCTGTTCATTAAAGCCAGGTTCAGGACGCCGAAACGAACCAGTCCCTCCCGTTCGGGTGTCGGCTGCAAAATCATTTCCCGAATGTTGGTTTCCAGAAAATTCCAAAATGCGGAAATCACCTTTCCGCGATACATCGTTTTTTCCTGAGAGTCGGTTGCTTTAACGAAAGCATTCAGATTTTTATGAAGATTGGCCGCTTCCGGTCCGCCGTTTTCCAAAAGATTGCGGTAATAATTGGTATCCTGAAAAAGGAGATTCGGTTCCGAAAGAAAAAAAGAGGTTATTTTTTTGAATTCGGTTTGCGTTAAATCGACGGAAAGCCGTGTTTTTTTCTCATCCTGCGGCAGATTCTCTTTTTCGACTTCCGATCCGCCGATGACATCGGATGTTTCCGCTTCGGCATCGATTCGCCCCTCGAACTGATCCAGCATGTCGCTCAAATCACCGAACTCTTCTTTCTCCTCCATAAGCATCCTCCTTTGCTTAAACGGTTACGCCCACTTTTGCGGACAGTATTTCTTTTTCCCGGTCGGATAAATCCGGCTTTTGTCCTTCCAAAAGGGCTTTCACGGCCAATTTCTCTTTTTCGGATAATTTTACACTTTTCAGAACATGATTATCGAATGCCTCACAGGCAAGGGGACAGACTTTGGAAGCAATTTCATACATGACGGCAGCATAATCCCGGATTTCCTTTTGCGCATGTCCGTCCAGCCGCAATTTCAGAAAATGAAAAAGATTATGCAGATCGATTTGCCAATACCATTCCGTATAGAGACTGAGCGGAAGATTGACCCGGGAGAGTTCTCTGGCAATTCCGCTGTCAATCAGTTTTTTATACGATTCGTACGCTTTTGACTGCCCCACCGTTATTTCTTCCAAAACCGCTTTCCGCAATTCGGCAGGTACATCTCCCGAGGATCGCCCCTGCTTATTGTCGGTACTCTGAAAAGCAATATCTTCATCGGAGGGAACATAAAATTCGTTTTTCATGACGGAATAACGGCCCGATATTTCATTCAAACGGGCTGTCCGATGACGAATCCACTGTCTCGCAACAAAAATCGGCAATTTGACATGAAAGGTAAAAACGACCTGCTCGAACGGCGAGGTGTGTTCGTTCCTCAGCAGATAGTTGATCAAACCTTTATCTTCTCTGACTGTTTTTGTACCGTCTCCGTAAGAAACCCTTGCTGCCTGTACGATTCGGGAGTCGCTTCCCAGATAATCAACCAGACGGACAAATCCTTTATCAAGAACGGGAAACGACCGGTCCAAAATCGCTTCTGCTTCGGGAACAATACAATGCGCCATAAAATTCTCCACCTTTATTGTTTTATTATAATATATAGCGGGATGTTTGTCACTTCATTTTTAAAAAACAAATCCGGTCGGCGGACTTTCCGGCATCGGATACATTTCCCGATGACCGTTCTTTCCGGCTGCCTGTTTTCCCGAGAATCCGATTTCCAGGTCCCCGTTGTCATTTTCTGTCTGGTCTGTTGTCGTAAAATTATATTTGTAAATATAAGGAACCCCTTCGCTGCCGTCGCTGTATGTATAAACGGCTTTCGCCGGGTATTGATTGTTTTCGTCGTGATAAAGAACATCGTAAGCATAAACATAATCGGTCGAGTCCGGGGGTGAATAGTATTCGCCGCGATAAATCGTGTTATTTTTGACTTTGAAAATAAAATAACTTGTTATTTCTTTTTGAGTCGGATCGGTCTGATTATACCGGTACCTGTTTTCTCTGATAGAAACGGCTTTTCCGGAAGCATCGTAATTGTATATCCGTTCTTTGGCAAGATAAAAATAACGGCTGATAAATTCGGAGTCATCGACAGCCGGATCATCAATCGGCAGACTGTTCGGAATCAGCGAATAATATTCGATATTTGTAATCTTTCCGTCACGATAACATCTCAACTCCGATTCTTTCATCGCTGTCCGGTCGTCGGTTTCGGGAGAGGATATATTACTGAGATAATAGCTGTCCGTTCTTACATATTTTACGGAATCCGATCCCGTATAGCTTTGTACATCGTAATAATAATGGAAACTGTACTGGGAAGAGAGTGCTTTCGGATCCCGGTAAACAAATTCAAATTGACGCGAACCGTCTTCACGATAACCGTAAACGATTGTTTCCAAATAACGGACTTCGGTGTCATTTCCTGTCGACGAAAAAAGAAAATAGGAATCTTCTTTTTTATAAAGACCGTCATTGGTATAACTGTAAACGGAAAAACGGGAATCGTCTTCCCATCCGGCCTGAATCTGTTTCAGTTTCTGATTAAAAACCGACGGTCGGGACCAGGTACAAAAACGGTTTCCGGTTGCACTGTTGGAAACGGAAACACGGACATAATATGTTCCGGCACCCAGACGATCCAGGTATTGCGACGCATAAAGCGTAAACCAACCCTGTGAAAGGGTAAATCCGGATCCCTTCATTAACTGATGATAAGAAAAAACACCCTGATAATCGTCGGGCGCATACGAAAAGTCGCGGTTTTTGGATATTTGGAGATAGTAAACGGAACCGGGGATTTGTGTCCAGGACAATGTCGGATAAAACAGTTCACCGTAATCGTTGAGCGAAAATTCGGATAAGGTCACACCGGTCTCTACGGGAAACCCGACATAATTCGGACTGTTCGGATCGACCGGATTTTCGAACGGAAAACAGGAAAAGAGAAGAAAGGAAATGAAACATAATAATGTCTTTTTTTTCAAAATCCGCCCCTCCGCAGGAAAGAACCTTTATACCGTTCTTCCGTCACCCGCAGTAATGCGAAGTTTTTTTCGGGTCGCTCACCGGCTCCCAAAACGACGGCCGAGGAAATCAGCAGACTGCCGGCCGTCGCCGTCAAAATCCCGGCAGGGATTAACACGGCAACCGTTTTTTTGCGGGCCTCAACCGCCGCCGCCGTCTCGTAAGCGTTGACATATTCCGCATACGGTACTGTCGCCGCCCCGAAAAAAAGAGCCCCGGCAGCTGCGCTGCCGACAGCCGCACAGACCAGTTTCCCGGACAGCCGGTCGGCCTCTCTTCTTTTTCTGTAGACCGCCGCCGTTTCCGCAGCGGCTGCTTTTTCCCGATCCACAATTTTTCCGGAGATTTCGAAAAAAAGCGCCGTTGTTTCCTCCGTCTCTTCTGCGGCTATTTTGTCGAACGTTCCGATCAGTTCCTGAAACTCCGTCAGCAAATCTTCATCCAACGGCAAAGAACTTTCCAATCCGGCCTGTGCCTTTGCCAAAAAGGAAAGGACTTTGCCCGTGCAGATAAAGCGGTCCCCGTCGGTATCGGTCTCCGTATTTTCCGACAAAACAACCGGAAATTCTTTTTCCGCCCCGCTAACGGCAAAAGAGAGCAACAGAAGAAATAAAACAAACCAAAAATTCTTCATTTCACAAAAAAAAGCACCAATCGAAACCGGGAGTCCCAACTGATGCTTTCGTTTTTATGTTCGGTTTCGTTTTTATTCCGCAACCGTATTTTCTTCGGTTGTGTTTTCTTTTACCGTCTTTTCGGCATCCATAACCGAATCATTAATTCCGTCTTCGACAACCGGTGCATCGTCAACGGGCAAATCGATTTCTTCGCCTTCAAGCTGAATTTCCTCTTTGGCTGCCAGCCGGTCGGCTTCATTGTAAACAATTTCGGCAGCCTGAATTTTTTCGTTGTAAAATTTTTCAAACAGCTCCCGATTCAGCTCCACAGCCGCTTCGATTTCGGCAAAAGATCGGATCTGGTCCAATTCGACCGTGTGTTCGGGGATAACGGCATATACATAAAAAATCATGTATGCATTATAGTCGGCGTAATCAAAAACAGCACTGACTCCGTTTTCGGGAACATCCTTCAGAAGATCGTCGATTTCCTTTGTCTCTTCGGTAACATAAATGAATCCGCGATTGGCTTTATAATCCTTTTTGTTAAAGTAAGGATTCTCTTTCATGTATTTTGCCGCACTTTTCATGAATGCCTTTTCGCTTGTCAGTTTGGGAAGAAGTTCCTGTAATTCGGCATACAGTTTTTGCGCCGCTGTTTCCTTGGTGATCGCCGTATCGGTTTCCGGCTGCCGATCGGCTTCCTGTTCGGCGGCTGTTTCTTCGGACGGAGCCGTCTGTTCCTCTTCTTTCGTTTCTTCGACAGGCTTTTCGATATAAATCTGGCTTACGTAATAACTCTTCGGAACGGTAAAATAATCTTCTTTTTTATCGTCATACCATTTGCGAATCTGATCTTCGGTCGGTTTCTGAAAAGATTCGGCATAAACGGCTTCCACAATTTTGTTCTGTAAAAGCGTTTCGGCTGTCATTTTGCGGATATCTTCTTTCGTATTGCCGTTTTCGTAATAAGGAAACAGTTCTTCGGCAATCTGCAGAGTCGGATATCTCCGATAGCTCAGAACAAAATAGTTGTAAATCTGATCGATTTCTGCATCGGTCAATTTGACATTGTACTCTTTTTCCAACTGTCCGATAATTGTCTTTCGAACCAGCTGAGTCTCGGTATAAACCTTTACCTGTTCCTCGATTCCCGGGAACTGTTCTTCTTTGGGAGGCATGTTTTTTTTCATCGCCTCGTTGAATTCCTTTACCGTAATCACTTCCCCGTTAATTGTCATATAAGGACGGGAACCGCAGGCGGCAAAGGCCAAAACAAAAAACGCGGATAAAACCGCTGTCGAAAATCTTTTCATAAAAGATTGCTCCTTATCTTGATTTTTTAAATTATAAACCGAATTTTTGGCACCGTCAAGCACTTCTTTACCATTCGCCGCTGCGGTCCAAAAGCAGCGCTGCCGCAACAGCGGCAGCCGTTTCCGTACGCAGAATCCGCCGGCCCATCGAGCAAAAGGTAAACCCGTTTTCGGCGAACAGCTGCCTTTCTCCGTCCGTCCAGCCGCGTTCGCTGCCGACAGCCGCAACCGCCGGCATCGAAAAATCCGGTTGCCGGCCGATTCCCGAAAGCTCCGCGCGGTTGTCGAACACAAACCGGCAGGCTTCGACGTCCGAAATCAGCCCGAGAGCTTGTTTCAGCGAGTAGGGTGTTTCCACCGCCGGCAGTCGGGTTTCGCCGGCCTGAACCGCCCCCTCGATTAAATATTTGCGGTACTCCTCCGGGTTCCATAAAGAACCGCATCGGTAGCTTTTATCTGTCAGTTCGGTTTGAGTAAACAGAATCCGACCGACACCCAGCGCCGTCAAATCTTTAAGAAGACGGCGGGCCGTTATCGGCCGAACCATTCCGACAATCATCGTCAGCGGATATAAAGATTCGGACTCTTTTTGCGGCTCGAAACGGCAGACACATTCCTTCTCGGAAAACGACTCGATGTATGCAATTCCCTTTTTCCCGTTAATAATGCCCGCCGAAAAGCTCTCTCCCTCCTGTTTTTTCAGAATCTGCTTTAAATGAGCGTATCGGGAATCATCACGCGGAATGACAAACGAATCCTTTTCGAAGAGAATGATATTCATCAGACCTCCGGAACGGCATCGTATTCCAAAGAATAAACGATATCGGAATCTTTAAATACATCCTCGAAGAGAAGATGATAGCGAATCTCGTTTTTCTGAAGAATCAGAAGCAGTTCGCCCCATTGTTTCCATTCTTCTTCTGTCAGTTCTTCTTCCGGCAAAAGCTCTTTTACATAAAAAACGGAATAAGAGCCGAATTCCCCGTCATAAACATCGGAACTTTCCCCCGGGTTCAACGCCCAAACCATTTCGGCAACCCGATCTCCGTAATACGGACACTCTTCCCAGAGAGCACCCAAAAAGGCCGCCGATTCGTCGGGATCCAAATCCGAATATTTTCGGGCAACCGACCGAAAATCTTTTCCTTCACGAAGTTCGTCACGGGCTTTGTCCGCTGTTTTTTTTGCCTTTTCCGACGACGAGGAATTGCCGTTCCCGTAGCGGACCAGAATCTGATATGTCGTTTTCCGCTCCGGCTTTTCGGCATAAAGTTCGCGGTTTTCCGACAGAAAGCGGTTCAGTTCTTCCGCCGAAGGTTTATCGGTATCTTTTTGTGCCGCCAGCAGTTTCATTTTTTTATACTCGAGAAGATTGTCGCGGTACATTTCTTCTTCGGAAATATTTTTATATTCCGCATTTTTTTTCACCCATCCGGTATCTTTATAAAAAAACTCCAGGTACCGCCCGGCCTGTTCGATTTCTTTTTCATCGGGAGCCAGGCCCTGTTTTTTCAGCATTTCATCGATTAAAATCGATTCGGCAATCGAATGGGCAATCGATTTTCGTGCTCCGCGAATCTGCTCTTCGTCCGCATACGGATTGTACAACAGATAAGCGCCCAGTTTGCCGTCCGTCTGATCCTCCGTTACGGAAATCCCGTTGACAGTCAGGATCACCTGCTGCGGATTTCCCCGGGGCACTTCGGGCAGTTTTCCCGCATCTTCTTTTTTGCATGACGCCGTCAACAAAACGGCTCCGACAGTCACTACCGCCCATAATTTCTTAACAGATAAAACCCGCAAATCCAACATAGTCTCCTTCATAAAATACACACAACTGACCCGGCGTTACCGCCCGCGCCGCCTCATCCCACTCGAGAACAACGGTTCCGTCCGGACCCGTTTCGCGAACACGACCCGGCCGGCCTTCATCCCGATACCTGATTTTTATTGTTCCTTCCGTTCCCGGCAGACACTCTCCCGTTGTCCCGAAACAGACATCCCGTATCCTCACTGTATGGCGCATCAGCAGCTCTTCTTTTCCGACATAAACCGTATTCGTTTCCGGTTCGATTTTCAATACGAACAGCGGATAACCGATGCCGATATTCAGTCCGCGGCGCTGGCCGACGGTGTATCGGAAAATTCCGCGGTGACGGCCGACCTCTTTTCCGGACGGCAGTTCGATAAACGGACCGCTGCCGTCTTCGGGAAAAAACTGCTTATAATCCCCGACACACAGATCCTGGCTCTCTTTTTTTTCCGCAACGGGAAGGCCGGCCCGGGCGGCGATTTCCCGAACCTGCTGTTTGCTCATTGTTCCCAAAGGAAACACCGTTTTTGAAAGCTGTTCCTGTGTCAGCATCGCCAAAAAATAGGCCTGATCTTTTTCGGCGTAAGTTCCCTTTTTTAACTGCCATCTTTTCGTCTTTTCGTTGAAATCGATAACCGCATAGTGACCGGTCGCAAAACGATCGAATTCGATTCCGGCTTCTTTGATTTTCTCCCAAAAAAACCCGAATTTAACATCACGGTTACAGCGGACACACGGATTCGGCGTCCTTCCGTTCCGGTAATCGTCTTTCACATATTCGATGATCTTTTCGTTGTATTCCCGGGTCAAATCGATTTCATAAAACGGAATTCGAAGAAATTCGGCCACTTTTCGTGCATCGGTATTTTCTCCCGGAAGCAGCTTCATGGTAACACCGATAACTTCATCTCCCTGTTCCCGAAGCAGATAGGCACAGACGGCGGAGTCGACTCCTCCGCTTAATCCGACAGTTGTTTTCATAGCCGCATTATAACAGATTTTTAATAAATTCAGAATATTTTTATTGAAAAATTCCGGGGATTAAAGATAATAGATATATGGAGGCTCTTTGCTATGAAAGAAATTAAAGGGATTATTCCCGCTATGGTAACGCCGTTTGACAAAAACGGAGCCGTTAACACGGATTCGATTAAGAAACTGGTTAATGTTTTAATCGACGAAAATGCCGACGGATTTTATATTTGCGGCAGTACCGGAGAATCTCTGCTGCTGTCGTTGGATGAAAGAAAACTGATTCTCGATACGGTTGCGGAAGCGGTCGACGGCCGGGTTCCCGTTATTACTCAGGTCGGCTGTATTGCCACTCATCAGGCGGTCGAGCTGGCCAAACATGCCAAACAGGCCGGAGCCGATGCCATTTCTTCTTTACCTCCTTTTTACTACAAATTTTCGGGAGCGGAACTCGAAACCTATTACAAAACCATTATGGACGCCGCGGATCTTCCGATGATCGTTTACAATATTCCGGCTCTGACAGGTGTCAATATGTTCTCGCAATGCCCCAACCTTTTTAAAGACGAACGCGTTTACGGTGTCAAACATACGACAACCGATCTGTATCAGATGTCGATGTTCAGAGAACTGAATCCGAAACTGAAACTCTATTTCGGAAGCGACGAGCAGATGATTGCCGGTCTTTCGATGGGTGCCGACGGAGCGATCGGATCGACCTTTAACTTCCAGTGCAAAGAGACCGTTGATCTTTACCGGACTCTTCAGAAGAATGATTTTGCGGCCGGTCTTCCGCTGCAGAAAAAACTGAACGAGGCCATTACGCTGATTCTGGAAACAGGTCTGTACAATTCGATTAAATATATTATCGAGAAAAAATACGGCTTTCCGATGGGCGAGTGCCGCAAACCGTTCGGTTCGTTGCCCGAGTCCGAAAAAGCCAAACTGAACCGTTTCTTCGGTTTCTAATCACCGGAAAAACGGATACGGGCGGCCGTCATTTCCGATACGCTGCTGCGAAACCGATCCGCTTCTGCCGAAGCCACTTCGACAGTCATCAGGACGGTTTCCGCAAACTGTTCGGAAAGGAGGGCCGCTTTTTGTTTTTCGGCGAACTGCCTGACTTTTTCGTAATCACCGTAACTCATTTCCATGCCGATGATTTCTTTATCGACCGCTTCTTCCGTTTCCAGGCGGGCCAGCAGCTCTTTAACGGCACCGGAATAGGCACGCACCAAACCGCCCGTTCCCAATTTGGTGCCGCCGAAATAGCGGACAACGGTGACCAGAATATCGGTGATGCCGCTGCCTTTCAAGACCTCCAACATCGGCCGTCCTGCCGTTCCGGACGGCTCTCTGTCATCGGAGCACCCGGCCGTTTCCCGGTTCGGTCCGCAAAAAAAGGCGTGACAAACATGGGTCGCATCGGCATAACGGATTTTTTGTTCTTTAAGGCGTTCTTTCACTTCCGCCGGATTTTTAACGGAAAAGTTTTCGGCTATAAAGCGCGATTTCTCGATTAATAACTCGATTTTTTCGCAATTACGGGCTCTTTTCATATATCTGTTTTTAATTTTCCGAAAAAACGGTAAATCGGATTTTGTTTTTCCGGGTTTTTGCGAAAAAACGCATCCGTTTCGCCGCAAATTTCTTCGTACCGGTATTTTTTGATCCGTTCCAGACCCGCTTCCCGTGCCAGCAAATCGGCCAGAGCCATTTCGGGTTTGTAATAATATCGCAATCCGTTCGGGACAACAGAACGGAATTCTTTGATTAATTCTTCTTTTTTGAGTTTTTCGGCGATTTTTCGGGAAAAAGTGTCTTCTTCGATAAAATAATCGATGCCGAAGCAATTTCCGAAAACTTTCAGCGTATCGAGATAACCCAACTGTTCGAATTTTTCCAAAAATTCGCGGCTGAAATCGAAAACGCCGAAAACAGTCGATAATTTTCCGAAATCCATCGAATTTTTGATGTAAACAAGATTCACACCGACGTAATCGGGTGCCTTGTTTCGCCCCAGTCCGGAAATATCGACGACAATAATATTTTTGTAGCCGCTGTCGCGAATGAGGCGGTAGGGGATATTATCCGCCATGCCGCCGTCGAGATAGCGTTTGCCGTTGATGCGCTGCGTTTGAAGGCCCGGGAAGGCCGTTGCCGCCATCAGGTATTGAGCCAGCTGTCCTGACGGGAGATCGTCTATCATCAGTTCTTCCTGTTTCAGGGAAGAAAGATTAAAGGTTGTCAATCCGAGACGAATTCCGCTGTTTCTGACTTTTTCTTCATCGATATACCGATCGATCATTTTCTTCAGCGGATCCGTACTGACTCCCGGCAACCCGAAAAGCTGCTGCAAGAATTCGGCCTGATTCTGTATCCATTGAAAAAAATCGTTTCCTTTTTTCGGCAAATCAACCACATTTTCCAATGTGATATTCATCCACAGTCGGTGAGCTTCTTCCCAATCCCCCTGGGCCATCAAAGCGGCATTCAGTGCTCCGATACTGGAGCCGATAATCAGATCGTATTCGATTTTCAATTCCCGAAGAGCTTTCCAGACTCCGATCTGATAAACACCGCGCGTTCCGCCGCCCGATAACACCAATGCATATCTTTTTTCCATACCGTTGCCTTACCCTATTTTTGCCCGATTGCGTTTTTTGGCCCGCAAATAAAAAATCATGATTCCCGATATCAGCAGAGTCGCCGCTTCGGCAACCGGAACGGCCGTATACATACCGTACATATCGAAAAAAACAGGCAAAATCATTAAAAAGAGAACGGGAAAAACCAATGCCCGGGCCCCCGAAATCAGCAGCGACTCGACCGGTCGGTGCACGGCCGTCATCCATGCCGAGTTAATCATATTAAACCCGAAAAAGAAAAATCCGAACCGGATGTATCCGGCAAATTCGCATCCGATTTCGAATGCCTGCGAGGCTCTGTCCCGGAGGAACAGAAAGACCAGTTCTTCCGCAAAGAATGTCAATAAAAGAAAACATCCGGCGGAAACAATCAACCCGGCAATCCGGGCAATTGTCAAAAACGATCGGATTCTGTCTTCTCTCCTGCCGCCGTAATTAACGGAAATCAGCGGAGTTACGGAATCACTGATTGCATACAGAGTCATCTGTCCGAACCATAAAACATAATTGATAGCGGTAAAAGCGGCAACACCGTCCGTTCCGAAATGTCTCATCATAATCCGGTTAAACAGAAAGACAACAACTCCCGCCGAAATTTCCGACAGAAATTCGGAAAATCCGTTGAAACCGGCCAGCAGCAGTTCGTGCCATTTTTTCCCGGGCCGTCTCAGCCTGATGTTTTCGGAAAAAAACAGAAAATAGAACAAAAACAGGAGTGTCGGCAAAACGGACGACATTCCTGTCGCCAGAGCCGCTCCGAAAATTCCCCAACGGAAAACAACAATAAAAAGGTAGTCACCGATTGTATTGATAACGGCAGTCAGAAGCAGTCCCAAAGTTGCCAGTTTCGGTTTCCCGTCGACCCGGACAAACAGGGAAAACGTATAAACAATTCCCCATGTCAGGAAAAAGGGACTCAGTGTCCGCAAATATTGCGAAGAAAGCGCATTGATTCCCGGCTCGTCGGCTCCCAGAAAACGGGTAATCTCCTCGGCAAAAAGAATAAAAAGAATCGAAAAAGAAATTAAAATCAGACTGACCGCAATGACCGTTTTTGAAAATATCTGTCGTGCTTTTTCAAAACGGCCTTCTCCCAAATATTTACCGGCCCGAACGGATCCTCCGCTTCCGAAAATCAGCTGCAATCCCGACATCAGAGAAAAAACAGGAGAAATCAGATTGACGGCTGCCAGTGATTCCGTTCCGCAAAACTGACCGACAAAAACGGCATCGATAAAGCTGGCCGAAGAGAGCGCCAGCAACGATACGGTATTGGCAATACTGAATTTCAAAAAAAGAGAAAGCGGATTTTTTTCCAAAATTTCCAACCGGTTATCCTGCATTTTACCTTATTCCGTCGTAAATGAATCGAATTTTGCCCGATTTTATTCAAAAAGTCAACCCGATTAAAATTTTTCCTTGTTTTTCGGTTTTATTATGTTATAATTCGGGAGAGAGGGTTTTACCATGCACGAGTTTTTTAATCCCAATCCGGTTGTTTTGGCGCACAGAGGCGATTCGAAACGATTTCCCGAAAATACGCTTCCGGCATTCGAATCGGCATTAAAAATGAGGGTCGATGTGATCGAAACGGATGTTCACATTACCAAAGACGGCGTTGTTGTTATCTGGCACGACGATGATTTGACCCGTCTTTGCGGGGAAAAAGTCCCCGTATACGAAAAAACGTACGAAGAACTGCTGACTTACGATGCGGGCTGTTTTTTTACGGATGAAAACGGAAATAAGCCGTTCGAAGGGAAGGGGATTACGATCGCCCGCTTTGACGAATTGCTGAGTCTGGATGACCGGCAACGGATTAACGTCGATATGAAGGACCCGAAACCGGAGCTGGTGCATGCGTTGGCGAATCTGCTGCGGCAATACGGGGCAGCGCACCGCGTTTGCGTGGCCTCTTTCCACTCGGACAATATCTTCCTTCTTCGCAAAATTATGCCGGAAGCTTTAACCTCCTTTACTTTAAAGGAAGTCGTCAAATATGTTTTCTCGATCAATCTGGGACTCGGTTTTCTTTGGAAACAATTTCCCTCTTCGGTTTTTCAGATGCCCGAAAAAGAACACGGTATCCGTCTTTTGACAAAACGGCTGATCCGCTACTGTCACAAACGCGGTCTGAAAATCCAAATTTGGACAATTAATGATGCCGAAGAGATGCGCCGTCTGCTGGCAATGGGTGTCGACGGTCTGTTTACCGACGATCCCGCACTGATGCTGGAAGTTTTGAAAAAATAACTGAAGGAGTTTCGATTTATGACGCTTTCGGTCGCCAATATTCTGATTCTTTTTACCCTTTACGCCTTTTTACTGGCCGATGTTTTCGCCATCTCGTTTCACAAACCGTTTTTGAGATGGGTATTGGGTAAAACCGAACTGATGCCGATTCTGGCTTTCTTTTACTGTTACAATGCGCCGGTCATTAACCCCTATATTCTGGCGGCGCTGTTTTTCGGATGGATCGGCGACCTTTTTCTTCTTAAAAAAGACATTACCGCCTGTTTTCTTTCCGGTCTGGTCGCTTTTCTTATAGGACATATTTTTTACATCATGACTTTTGCCAAAATTTCCGGTTATTACGAAACAGTTCCGGTTTTTGCATGGATGATTTTAGCTGTCGGTTTTATTTTACTGCTGCTGGCTTATTTAATTGTTCTGCGTTATAAAAAAATAATGATTGTTCCGGGACTGATTTATTACTCTGTCGTTATCTTTCTGAACTTTACAATTGCCTGCTGTTATCACCGTTTTCATAATATAGCTTTTACGGTAGCCATTCTCGGAAGCCTTTTATTTCTGGTTTCGGACTCTCTTCTGGCTCTGCGCTCGATTGCCAAGAAGCTGCCGCCGCATACACCCCTGATTATTTTTACTTATGTTCCGGCTCAATTTCTGTTGATTATGGGAACGCTGCTTTAATTACCGCCAGAGATAAATCTTATATAATTTTCTCGAATAGAAATAATATGTCGTAAAATAAAGAAGTGTAAAAAGCAGAAGCATATATATCTGATTGACAATATACAAAAGTAAGAAAGAAAAAGAAAAAATCAGTTCGTTCAGCATTAAAACCAGATTATCTTTGAATGTATTGATCTTTCTGTCTGCCAGATAAATAATCATCGTCAGCAGTTCCAGAAAAATAAAAATCATATAAATGTACAGCAAAACATACGATCTGTAATAGAGACCGCGTCCGACCGTCAGAGAATCTATGGGAATTAACACGGAAAGAAAGGCGAATCCGACAAGCAAAACATAAAAAATAATATCGAAGCGGTTATTTTCGACTCCCAGAGAAAAAAAGGCGCCGCAAAAAGAATAAAGCGGTACAAGCAGTATAACCGCATAAAAAATCCTCATTCCGTAGGCAAAAAAAGAATCGGGCAAATTCAAAACGGAATAATTCAGAAAAAAGGACTTCAGATTAATAAACAGCAGAACATACAGCGAAAGAATATGAAAAAAGATTTCATTCGACATAATCGACCGGAAACGATAATAGGTCAGACCCACAAATACGTAAATCAGCGCCGACAGCACAAACAGAAAAATATAAAATAAAATAACGGCGCCGGTATCGGGAAAAGCCGTAAACCGATATTCGTAACTTTCTCTGTTCATCAGAAAAATCACAAAATTATAAACGGAGAAAGCAGGCAAAAGAATTCCCGCAAAAAGAATCGATTTCAGCAGGCGGTTTCGTATTCGTAATGTCATATTTCTATTCTATAAAAAAATAAAAATCATTCAAGGATTTTTTCTTTCGGTTCGATATTAATATTAAAACGGGAGGTTTCATGAAAAATCTGCTTTTTGCAATCGGCGTTATTTTCCTGTCTTTTTCGGTTCCGGCTAATGATGTCACAAATTTCAACAACCTCGGATTTTCCGATGATTCACGCTGGTTTCTTTTTGCCGAATCGGGACAGATTCCCGAAAAAAATCAGGTTTATGCCAACGGATATCTTGTCGATGTGGCCGCAAACCGTTTCGTCAAAAACGGAATCAGGAAAGTCACCTACCGGGGAGCCGTTCAGGCCGGATATACCGACGCGGGCGTTCTTTTTAATCTGCTTTCGGAATGGAACGGATTTTTAAAACCGTATTCAATCAATCATATTAATACCGGAAGACCGGTTTATTCTTTGGAGCCCGGCAGCGAGCCGAAAAACACTCTTTCCTACAGAGATTTTTTTACCAAGAAGAATTACGAAATCGAGTTAAATCAGATTAAAAAAGAAAATCCTTTGAAGTCGTCTTTCTTCATTTCGGTAAAGGTAACGGATGCCGACGGTAAACAGACAGCCAAAATGGCCGGATTACCCGATTTCGAGCGGCCCGATGTGGAGGGGTATTTTATCCGCCAGATTGTTATTTCTCCCAACGGACAATATATTGTTTTCGTCGTTGCCAAAAAAATGAATGTGAACGGCGAAACGGCTATCCGGTATATGGTCGAAACACTTTCTTTGTGAAAGTGTCTGCCGTTTTAAAAACATTTACGGTTTTTCGTTGACAAAGAACAATTCTATCTTTATAATGAAAAATCATTGGAGAGATGTCCGAGTGGTTTAAGGTGCACGCTTGGAAAGCGTGTGTACGGTAATACGTACCGGGGGTTCGAATCCCCCTCTTTCCGTTTCCCTTGGGTAAGACGGTAAGCAAGTCGAAACAGCTCAACCCTGTCAGGTCCGGAAGGAAGCAGCAGTCGGCTGATTTCGCCTGTGTTTATGTTGTTTTATTCAAGGGTTTTCTTTGGAAGTTATTATGTCCTACGAAGTCACTGCCATAAGGAAGCGTCCTCATACTTTCGAGTCTCTCGTGGGACAGGAATTTGTTGTTTCCACACTGACCAACTCCCTTATCAACAGAAATTTCGCTCATGCCTATCTTTTTTCCGGTCCGCACGGTGTCGGAAAGACTTCCGTTGCCCGGATTCTGGCAGCGGCACTGAACTGCGAACACGGACCGACCGCGCACCCCTGCTGCGAATGTACATCCTGTAAAGAAATTATAGCGGGCAATTCGCTTGATGTCATCGAAATCGACGGAGCATCAAATACCTCTGTCAGCGATGTCCGTGTGATTAAAGATGAAATTCTTTTTCCCCCGAACGCTTCACGGTATAAAATTTATATTATCGACGAAGTTCACATGCTTTCCAACAGTGCTTTCAATGCATTGCTGAAAACAATCGAAGAACCTCCCGAACATGTCATCTTTATTTTTGCGACAACGGAAATTCATAAAGTTCCTGCCACAATCCGCAGCCGTTGCCAGCAGTTTAATTTCCGCCTGATCGATACCGGTGTCATCAAAAATCTTCTCAAAGACCGTTGCCTGGAAAAAGCAATCGGATTCGAGGAAGATGCTTTGCTTTGGATTGCCAAGGAAGCAGCCGGTTCGATGCGCGATGCCTACATGCTTTTTGACCAGATTGTCACTTTTTCCGACGGAACGGTTTCTCTTCGAAAAATCAGAGAGAACCTCGGTCTGATCGGTTTTGACAGAATTAACGAACTTGCTGCATTGCTGGCTGCCGGAAAAGAAAAGGAAGTGCTGGAAGCGGCCGCTTCCGTTCTTTCCGCCGGTGTTTCGATCGAACAGTTTATTTGTGATATGGCCGAATACTTTCGGGGTCTTCTTTTGGTAAAAAACGGAATCGAGAAAGAAGCATTAATCGGTGTCAGAAAAGACCGTTACGATGCTGCCGTTCTCGAAACCTTTTCCGTGTCTGCAATAGAATCTGCTTTAAGTATTCTGTTTTCTTTATACAGGGATATCCGCTTTTCTCTGAATCCGCGTTTCGAATTGGAATTGGCACTCAGCCGTTTATCGCAACTGAACCGCTTTCTGACCAAAGCCGAGATTCTCGAAGAGCTTTATATTTTAAAGCAGCAGCTGATGAAGCAGATTTCTTTACAGGGGTCGCAGATTACTGTCTCCGTTGCGGGGGACAATTCTCCTTCAAAAAAAGCAGCTCTCTCTCCGCCGCCTGCGGATCTGCTGACGGCTTCTCCGGAAGAAATAAACCGTTTCGGCACGGACACCGCGTTCAGGAAACCTGCCGCTTCGCAAAGTCCTGCTTCCTCTTTTTCTTCTTCGGAATCCGAAAACCGTACCGTCGATACAACCTTTGCGTCAGAAGTGAAAGAGAAACCGCTGACCGCAAACGAAATTATTCCGATGCTTTCCGGCATAGCGACCGAAAACAAAAAAACGTTTCTGAAAAACGGACTTTCGGAAATCAGAAAGACGGCTTTGGAAGGTACCCGCATAACGCTTTACTGCAAAGACGAATACGGTCTCGATATCATCAGGCAGAACATTCCCCTTCTGGAACAGGAACTGGCTCTCAAAACGGGAATCGGTTACAAATTGAACCCGGAATTGATTCCCGATCTTTCCAAAACAAAACAAGATGCTGACTCCGACGAATTGTCTCTTTTCAGGAAAGTATTTAATGCGGAACTGGTTAATACAAATCCTTTTTCCGAATCGTAACAGGGGTTGAATTTTTAAAGAAAATTCTTTTAATATATCCGTATGAACCCGTTTGAAATGTTTAAAAATATCGGAAAGATTCAGACTCAGTTGAAAGAAATGCAGGACAAAATCGACCGGCTGACGGCAACGGGATCGGCCTGCGGCGACAGCGTTTCGATCACATTGAACGGAAAATTCGAAATGACGGATATTAAAATCAATCCCGATTCTCTTAATCCGGAAGATCTTGACCTGTTACCGGCCTTAATTAAGGCCGCTCATGCCGATGCGGTCGAAAAGGTCAGAAAGATGTTACAGGAACAGGCTCAAACGCTGACGGAAGGAACCGGACTTTCCGGTTTTCCCGGTTTCGGAAACTGACAATGGATGCTTTGGAAGCTTTAACGCTCAGTCTGTCAAAACTCCCCGGAATAGGACGAAAAAGCGCCCGCAGAATTGCTTTTTATCTTTTAAAAACAGACAATCGCTATAACGAACTGCTTGCTTCTCAGATTTCTTCTCTTAAAGAAAAAATTCGCGAATGCCGGATTTGCGGTACATATTGTGAAGGAGAAATTTGTCCTATTTGCGACAATCCCCGGCGCGACCGTTCTCAAATTTGTGTTGTCGAACACTCGTCCGATTCGATTTCCATAGAAAATACGGGAGAATTTCACGGACTGTATCATGTGCTCCACGGAACAATTTCTCCTCTGGACGGCATCGGACCTCAGGATTTATCGATTAACAGTTTACTGAACCGCTGCGACGGAACGGTCAAAGAAGTTATCATTGCCACCAATGCGACTGTAGAAGGCGATACGACTGCCCTCTATCTCATCTCTCTTTTGAAAGAAAAAAACATCAAAGTTTCCCGTCTGGCTTCGGGTTTACCGGTCGGCGGTGATTTGGAGTATATCGATAAAATGACCATTTCGCGTTCTTTTCGCGGGCGAATCGAGTTTTAAATTGATATACGCAGCTTTTGGATAAAGAGATCCATTCTGTATTTCGATGCTTCGTAAGCCGATAAATGGAAGAACAATTCTTTTCCGGCCTTTTCCGGATCGACGCCGTGTAAAACGCGGTAAAAAGCAAACAGTGTAATGAAATGAAGCATCTGTTCGCCTTTAAACCAGTATTTCTCTCCGTAAAAATTAACTTTCAGGAAATCGAGAATCATCGGATTTTTTAACGCTTCTTCGATAGTCCCGATTCTGCTCTCCGATAATCCGGCAATAACCGATAAAGACGGAAAGAGAATTTCCCGTTCCTGTTTAACGGATCGCCTTTCACGGAGACTTTCAAAAGCCGTCTCAAAGAAAATTTCTTCTTTCATTATTTCTTCCAGTTCGGGAATTCCGATAAACGGAAGCACAGCTGTGGCAATCGGCCATTCGTCATGATAGCTGATCGAAGAAGCCAGCCACCCTGTTTTTTCCGAAGAGGACGAAAAGGTTTCGATTAATCTGTTCAAACGTTCGTTATTTTTCGCGAGTTGTTTCATTATTGTCTTTCTTTTCAGATAAACGGGACGGAAACGGCTGTTGTCTTTCAGTTTTTCAAATCCGTTTTCCGCTGCCGAAAAGGCTGCCGGAAATTCTTTCGGGGCGACTGTTCCGGTTGGTTTTTTTCCGAAAATCAAATCTCCGATTTTGAGGACTTTTTCTCTGTTTTCATCGAAAAAAGGCTTAAAAGCACCGAAAACAGGTTCAAATTCGGACATTTTGGCTTCGAAATCGACATCTTCGCAGCCGGCTCCTTTCAGTTTTTCCCACAAACGCCCGTACCGGCCGTCCGTATCTTCCGCAATGCGGAAACCGGTAAACAGCTGATATTCGTAGCCCGCCAGCATACAGAAAAGTCCTTCCGATACGATTTCTTCCGCTTTCCGGATATAGGAGAGATTCTTGATATTATCGGTAAAGATGACAAACCGTTTTTCGGTTTCGTTAATGCCGATAAAATCAGCAAGAACGGAATATTTCATTTCTCCGGTTGTTTTGTCTTTATATGAAACGCTGTATTTAATGGTTCCTGCTGTCGATTCGAATTTATTGTTATAAACAACCAGTGCGCGTTCGTTTCCGCACATATTGGAGTAGGCAAAAACGTTTTCATTCAGGCATCCGTTCGTATCGTTAAAGTTATAAAGACGGAAATGGGTGACTTCCGAAAAGAGGTATCTTTTCCGGAATACCGGGAAAATTTCTCTTTCGTGCCGTTCGATTAAATAATAATCCGGTTTTTCATCCCATTGCGGACGGGAAAACTCCATTCCGTATTTTTCATAGTAACCCTCAATTTGTCCGTGTCCGATCATCGGTAGACCGGGCATGGTTGCCAGCAGAAGGCAGACACCGAAATATTTGTCGCCTTTGCCGAACTGTTCCGCAGCCGTTTTTTCATCCGGATTATTCATGAAATTGACATACCGTTTTAAGATATCGGGATCGAATTCCAATGTTTCGCGAATCAGATAACGGTATTTCGCATTTTCTTCTTTTTTCAGCATATTCATGAAGGCACTGTTATAGACCCGGTGCATTCCGAGTGTCCGTACAAAGTAGCCTTCCATCATCCAGAACGCTTCGGCGAGCAGAAGTGTATCGGGAACCTCGGCGGCAACCCGATCGACAACTTCCCGCCAAAACTCCTGCGGCATTGCCTTATTGAAATCAACGGTCAGCATACCGTGTTCGGCCCGCGTCGGAATATCTCCGCCCTGTCCGGGTGCCGGAAACCACAACCGCTGAATATGTCTTTTAGCCAGTGTCATCGCCGCATCAAACCGGATAATCGAAAAATTGCGGGCAACGTGGAGAATCACCTGAATAATGGCCTCTTTTGCTTCCGGATTTAAAAAGTTGATTTGGGCCGTATCGTTCCAGGGTAAACCGGTTCCGTCGTTTCCGTGATACAAATAACGGTTCTCGTTTTTGTTTTTGTCGTAGCGGCGAAAGACAACGGCGCAATCTTCTTTGCTGTAGTATTTGTCTTCGATTTGAATGACGATATTCGGGTCGCGGCTTAAATCGGGTCCGTTGAAGGAATATTGCGGGTAGGGGTTTTCCGGAAGTTGAAGAAACCAGTCCGGGTGTTCGCTGACCCACCGCGAATCGATGGCCGTATGATTGGGTACCATGTCCGCCGACAGGCGGATACCGCGTTTGGCACATTTTTCTTTCAATCGGGTCAGCGCGGGCCAGCCGCCCAATGATGCGGCAATGTCGTAATCGTAAAGGGAGTAGGCGGAGGCCTCGGCATCGGGATTACCGCAAATCTGTTTGATTCGCTTTGATGCACTGCTTCTTTCCCATAAACCGATCAGCCATAAAGCGGTGATTCCCCGATCGCGGAACGTATCCAATTCGATATCGGGAATCTGATCCAATCGGGTAATCTTTTTTTCGTATTTTCGGGAAAGTTGCGATAACCAAACCAGCGTACTCTTGGCAATCATAATCACTTTCGGCATCCAGTCCCGGTCTTCGCTGTACGCCTCGAATTCGTCCAATCCGAGACCGTAATCGGGAATATCCGAAGAGCCTTCTTCACCGCCGGACCAGGGCAGTTTGTAGTCTTCTTTCAACATGTTTAATGCAAGCTGCAAATCAAAAAGAAAGTCGGGTATCAGATCGGCCCAGTTTTCCGCTATAAAAGCCAATTGATCGAAAATCGAATCGGGAAAACGGCGAAACGGTTCTCTTAAAAAATCATCCAAAGAATATTCTCTGATTTTAGCGGAATTTTTGAAAACTGCCGTTTCCGTTTTTATTTTTTCCCGGTACAGTCTGTTTTTTAACAATTCGGAGTTATCGAAAAGTGTTTTGTATTTCAACAAAGCCGGATTTTCGTTATTTATGTCAATAATTAAAGATTTGACAAAGAAACCCTCAAAAAAATCGAAATTTTCTCTTTTTTCGGGAAATCGGGAAAAAAATTCTTTTTTCAGATCTTTCCTTTCGTCTTCGGAAAGCGCCTCGTTCAACGATTTTTCCAACCGGAACGCCAAATCCGGCTGAACGGTTTTTGCATACTGTCGGATTATCGATAAAAATACGGCATTTATAAGTGCAACGGCACTGATTTCAGCCGGCCCGGCAAAAGATTTTTCCGAGCGGCTGTTTAATGCAAAAGCAATTTGTCTGGACACCGTTGCCGATTTGATGTTGATATATGTTTCCGGAGACAATTCGAAACTCTCCAAACGGTAGCGTCCGACAGCCGTCCGATTTGCCGGAATAAAAGGTACTGTTTTTTTTGCCATACTCGTCTCCTTCTCAAGTATAGCACAGAACGGAAAAAATGGATACTTTTTTATTTTATCTTTTCAAAAGTCCGGTTTTATAGTATATTGAAGAAAAATTCTCGGAGAAAAAAATGAAACAATTTCAAATAGCCGAAAACACATGGAAAATCGGTACTAATTTGGGAAATGAAGAACTTTTCGAAGGAATTTGGCCGACTCCGGACGGAGTCTCCATCAATGCCTATTTGATTAAAGAAGAAAAAACCGTTCTGATTGATTTGGTCAAAAAAGGCCGGCAGTTTATCGACTGCTACGAAGCGGAACTGAATGCCGTCGGTGTTTCTCTAAAAAATATCGATTATCTGATTCTCAATCACATGGAGCCCGACCATACCGGAGCGATGGGCGAACTTTTTAAACTGAATCCTTCGCTTCGTATTTTCTGCACAAAAAAAGCGGCGCCTATGCTGAAAGCTTTTTACGGTATCGAAGAAAATGTAACAACCGTTTCCGACGGCGAAACCCTTGATTTGGGAAACGGTCGTGTTTTAACTTTTTTCGAAACACCGAATATTCACTGGCCGGAAACAATGATGACTTACGACAACAGGGAAAAAATCCTTTTTTCCTGCGATGCTTTCGGTTCGTACAAGGCTCTTCCCGACGGAAAAGCTTTCGATGATGAAATATCGGAAGAAGAAATGAAAGCCTTTCAGGCCGAAACATTGCGTTATTACGCCAATATTGTATCGACTTTTACACCGTTTGTTTTAAACGGATTAAAAAAACTCTCCTCTCTCGAAATTCGCATAATCGCCCCTTCTCACGGAATTATCTGGAGAGAACACCCCGAAACGATTGTCGGCTGGTATACGAAGTTATGCGGTCTGGCAACCAGAGGAGACTGCCGTATCACGGTTATCTGGAGCAGTATGTACGGAAATACCGAGTCGATGCTGGAAACGGTTTTAAAAACGTTGGATGAAGAACAAATCCCTTATTCGGTTTATAAAGTTCCGAACGAACCCCAAATTTCCTATCTTCTTGCCGACTGCTGGCGATCCGAAGGAATCATTTTGGGAATGCCGACTTACGAGTACAGAATGTTCCCGCCGATGGCACATGTGCTTGACCTGATTGATCGCAGTCATATTAAAAACAGACTTGTTTTCCGTTTCGGCTCTTACGGATGGTCGGGTGGTGCTCAAAAACAACTCGACGAAATCACTTCAAAGCTGAACTGGACTTTTTTGAACCCTGTCGAATTCCAGGGATCACCGAAGAACGAAGACAGAGAAAAAGCCGTCTGCGAAGTAAAAAAATTAATTTCCGAAATCAAAGGCGGGAGAAACGGAGAAGTGACTCCGAAAGAGGGATATTCTTTCTAACGATATCCCCGAAAAGCAAAAAAGGGGCTGTATACAGCCCCTTTTTGTTGTCTCATTTATCGGATTATCCGTTAAAATTCTTTTTGAAGATGACCCGGACCTTTTTGTACAAACCTTCGCCTTCGCTGATTGTTTCAATATCATTCAATTCCGCCAGAGTCAGGTGAATGATCCGTCTTTCAAACGGATTCATCGGTTCGAGAAGCTGCGATGTTTTGGTTTTGCGGACATACCGGGCTGTTTTGAGCGCCAAATCCTGCAAAGACTGTTCCCGGCGGCCTCTGTAGTTTTCGATATCGACAACGACTTTTAAGTCCTCTTTCTTTTTCGAAATAAAAACATTTGCCAGAAGCTGAAGAGCATCCAGGGTTGCACCTTTTCGACCGATTAAAAGATTCGTCATATCGCTTTCGATATTGATACAGACTTTATTTTCTTCCGCCTTGTTGATTTCAAGTGTGGCCGCAATCCCCATTTTTTCGATGATATTTTTCAGAAAATCAACCATTTCGATTTCCGGTTCGGTAATTTCGTATGTATCCGATCCCGATTCTTCTTTTTCCGGCATATCTTCGTCAATGTAAACTTTGATTTTTACCGGTCCTTTTCTGAAAATTCCTTTGCTTTTTTCGAGAATCTCTACGTCAAAAGCATCTCTTTCCAAACCCAGTTCATTAATTGCGGTTTCGATAGCTTCTTCTTCTGTTTTTCCCGTAAATTCGTACGTCATATTTTTCTCCTTATTTGGTTTATCTTGCCAAAGATTTTTTCTTTCCCGCAATCTTTTTACCGGAAGACGGCGGATTTTCTTTATACTGTCTGTTCTTTTTGACAGCATTGTAAATAAGCTGCTGTATAACGGATAAAATATTCATAACTACCCAGTAAATAAACAGTCCCGACGGCATATTGTATAATGTGAAGAAAAAGATAATCGGAAGAAGATACATCATGATCTTCATTTGTTTATTGCCGGCCTGTTCGGCTCCTGTCTGCATAATTTTCATTGAAAAAAGTTGAGTAATAATAAACAGGACAGGCAGAATACGAATACTGTTCTGTGTAAAACCGGAAATCAGAGGAATATTCTTTTCCCATGTGAAAACCGCTTCCGGAGAAGAAAGATCGGTAATCCACCAAATAAAAGGCTCCTGAAAAAGATCGTAATCGGATCGCAGCAAATTGAACAGAGGAATCAGAATAAACATCTGCAAAATCATCGGAAGACAACCTTTCAGAGGATTGATTTTATTTTCTTTATAGAAGGCGGCCATCTCTGCCTGCAATTTTTGAGGATTATTTTTATATTTATCCTGAATTTCTTTTATTTTCGGCTGAAGTTTTTGCATAGCTGCCGATGATTTCATTTGTGCCATCGAAAAAGGAATGAGAATCAGTTTTATCAAAACCGTAAGAATAATAATAACCCAGCCCCAGTTCGATACATGAAGGACATTATGAATAAAATTCATGACTCCTTTGATTGCCAGCGAAATGATTCCGCGTCCGGAGCCGGCTTTATCCAAAGACAAATGACTGTATCCGAAAGCGTTGTCTTTTTCACTGTTATAAACGGCAAGATTTTTTTTGACGCGGGGTCCGACATAGAAACGGTAAATATCTTTGACTTCCGTTTCGTTTATTTTTTTTCTCTCGAAGAAAATTTCGTTTGAAACAAAACCTCTGTCGGAATATTTATCCATGACAATCCGGTGCGTTGTCAGTTTCGGTTCGATTCCGATTGCCGTAAAATACCGGCTCTCGATACCGACCCAATCGACACGGGTTGTAATTAAAACTCTCTCGTATTTTGAATATTTTTTCAGTTTTTCGTCTTTATAAATCAGGAAGTCTCTGTAATTAGCGGATCCGGATTTGTTTTTCTTGGAAGTTTCGACAAAAGCCGGCCCCAACTGGGGTAAAAATTTCAATGTATAAGAAGGCTGATCATTGGAAAGAAACGGTATTTTTTTGTGACTGTTTGCGATTTCGATTGTCAGTTCAATCATGTATTCATCGTCGTTGAGACGGTATATCTTTTTTAACGTAAACGGGACATTATTTTTGTCCGCAAAATCCCGTGAAAAGATAACTTTTGTCTCTTTATTTTTTTTCTCTATCTCGTAATTAAAAACAGATTGAATATCAAAACCTGTATAATTTCCGAATTTTAAATCAAATGCTTTTTCCGTTCCGTTACCGTGAATCAGATCGATATAATCTTCGGAATTTTCATTTGCTTTAATAAAAATATGGGAAACAGTTCCGCCTTCGGGGGAAAACAAGATTTTATAATGACCCGTTGTAACTTCAAATTCGCCTCTGTTCGGATTATCCTCTCCCAAAGGTAAAACAGGATTATTATTAAAAGATTCGTTTTCTGTTTCTGTCTGTACGAAATCTGTTTCCGTCTCCGAAATACTGTCCTGTTTAAAGAAATTATTAAATCCGAAAATAATAAAAAAGGACAATGTCCCCAGAATTAAAAAAAACGCAAAATTTTTCAAAAAGTTGACCACATCGACTCCTTACAACAAAATTACTTTAAAGGATCATAACCGCCCGGATGAAACGGATGGCATTTTAATATTCGTTTTACCGCCAGAAACAAACCTTTTACCGGTCCGTACTTTTTTATAGCCTGAATTGCATACGAAGAACAGGTCGGATAAAAACGACACGTCGGAGGAAAAAGAGGAGAAATACAAATTTGATAAAAACGAATCGGAATTATAAGCAGTCCGGAAAAGAAAGAATTAATTTTCCGCAAGAAAAAAATTCTTTTTTTTGAGAATCTCTCTAAATTGTTTTTCTCGTTCTTCGTATTCATATCGACCCGGATAAACGATAAAAACAAAATCAAAGCCGCTTTTGATATTTTCTTTGTTTAACCTAAAAATTTCTTTTATTTGTCTTCTGATTTTGTTTCTTTTCACGGAATGACCGAATTTTTTCACAGGACAAATCAGAATACGACTGTAATCCAAGTGGTTTTCTTTGTATTTTACGGTCATTCCTTCCGAAGAAATTTTTTTCGCTTCCGAAAATAAAACTTTTATATCTTTCCGGAAGCGGATAATTTCCTTCTTAGTAAGGTTTTTTCTCATCGGAAACAGTCAGATTTTTTCTTCCTTTTTTTCGTCTTCTGGCTAAAACCAAACGGCCGCCTTTTGTCGCCATTCTGGCGCGAAAACCGAATTTTCTGTTTCTTTTTACCCGGCTCGGCTGATAAGTCATTTTCATCTTCGTTTCTCCAATTCCGCTCTATATTATTTTATAAATAGGTTATGATTCTACCAATAGGTTTCCAAGTATAAATTTTTAAATGGCAATTGTCAATAGTTTAAACGTCCGAGATAATTTTTTTTATTTCTTTAATGATAGTTGCCATTCTTTTCTGTTCTTCTTCCGTTCTGACAGAAAAATCCTGTTTATATTTATCTTTAAAAAGATCGGGCCTTGTAATATAAAATACCTCATTTATTTTTTCGCAGCCGTTGTTTTTTCTTAAGCTTTCCGTAATTTTTTTATTTAAAAACCTCATCGAAATTTGAAAAGAAGAATGTGCAATCGCAACTACCAGTCTTTTTCCCTCTTTATCCGTATAAAGAGGGTAGCTGTTTTCGGCAAGACCGTCTCCGACAATTTCTTTCCAATTATAAAAAGGTGATTTTTTGACATATTGATATTCTTCCGTCAGTGAAGAAAGAGAAGATATTTTTTTGACACTGCCGTATTTTTTTACCGTTTCTCCGTAAAAATAATTATCTTTCATGTATTTTTCCCCGGTCGACAAAGAAAACTGTCGTTTCTTCTTTCATATAATCTTTGTAATTTTCTTCCGGCAGAAAAGCATAAAAAATCTGCTCGTAAAAATTCAGCTGATTAAGAAAACGGCTTCTTTTTTCACCGTCGACTTCAAGAATGACATCATCCAATAATATAATAGGCTTTTTTCCGTATTTTTCGACATACTTTGCCTGCAAAAGTTTCAGAATTAAAGATAATATTCTTTTCTGTCCGGTTGATGCCGTTTTGGAAAAATCTTTATTGTCCATAACAAAAACAAAGTTATCCCTGTGTGGTCCTTTTGTTGTAGTACACATTTTTAAATCGAAATTTCTGTTTTCTTCTATTTCTCTGATCTGTTCTTCTTCCGAAATTCCTTTTAATGAAGAATGATAATAAAAACGAATCGGAAAATTCTGACCGGCAACATAACTGTATAATTCGGAAAAAACTTTGTTGATTTCTTCCGTAAGAGTTTTTCTGTAATGATAAATACGGTAGGCTGTCTGTCCCAATTGTCTGTCATAAATATTCAGCAGTTTGGTATTCCTTTCTTTCAAAAGAGCATTTCTGTGTCCCAAAAGAATTTTATAATTTCTTTTTAAATCTATGTATTCGTAATTTTTAAAACAGATAATCTGGTCCATATATTTTCTTCTTAATTCCGGTTCTCCTGTAATAATATTAAAATCTTCATGGGAAAAAAGAATAACCGGATTCAGGTTAATTAAATCTTTTCTGTCTTTAAGAAGATGTTTGTTTAAAAAAATTTGTCTGCTCTTTTCTTCCGTAAACCGTATTTCATTGTTTTCATCATTTTCTATATTAAATTTTCCGATAAGAGAACATTGATTACTGCCGTATTTTTTAAAAATCTGTTCACTCTTTTTTTTAAAAGAGGCTCCGTAGGCGAGAATATAAATCGATTCGAGAATATTTGTTTTTCCCTGACCGTTTTTTCCGACAAGAAAAATCTCTCTTGTCGGAAACCGGATTGTTCCGTTTTCGATATTGCGGTAATTAAAATAAGTTACTGATTGAAAACTCATGACGACTGTGTCATCGGCATAACTATATGAATAAATTTTTCCTGGGGAACACTGTAAATACTGATCGCTTTTTCGGGATGCGAAAAACGAATTTCTATATTTTCTGTATTTATAATTTTTAAAGGATCGAGAAGAAAATAATAATTCAAGGCAATTGTTACTTCTTCGTTTCCCGTATAAATACACGGAATCTTGCCGGAAGCTTTTCCTAAAGTATTATCATCAGTCTGTATATTCATTTCGTTGTTTTTTACTTTCAGATTAATTCTGTTTGTTTTATTTTCAATCATAACGGAAATTCTGTTGATAGTACTGACAAGATCGTTTTTATTGATAACGATTGATTTATCGTCATCTTTGGGAATAATTCTCTCATAATCGGGATAAGTATTATTGATGATATAGGAATAAAAATAGGTATTTCCGAATTTGAATATTATTTTTCTTTCTCCTATCATAATTTCGAAGTCACCGTCATTGACAGTCAGTCTTTTAAACAGATTTAAAGCTTTTTTCGGAATGATTATTTCTTTGAAATCGGGTATATCTTCTGCCGGCGAGTCGATTATAGACATCTGTTTCATATCTGTCGATACCATTCTCAGATGACCCTCTTTTTTACAAAAGAGAACACCTGTCAGATATATTCTGCTTTCATCATTGGATACCGAAAATAATGTGTGATTTATCATTTTTAAAAATTCTTTTTGAGAAAACCGGAAAGAAATAATATTGTCATCCATTACAATTTCCGGAAAGCTTTCCGATATTGTCAGTTTTAATGTAAAAAACAGACTGTCACGATTGTTGTTTAAAGAAATGTTAAAATCATAATTGACAGATTCGAAAAGAAGCTCTTCATCGGGACAGCTCTTTAAAATTGTCAGAAGTTTATCACAGTAAACATTTACGCTGCCTTCGGAAAGAACATTGACTTCAATAGATGTTTCGTAACTGAAGTTTGTATCCGTTGCTTTTATAATCAGTGAATTTCCCGTTGTTTCCAGATAAACGCTTGAAAGAAAAGATGTCAGATTTCTGGAAGATGCTATTTCGTAAGCAATGGCAATTTCTTTTAAAACAGTTTCTTTATTGCATGTAAATTTCACGGGTTTTCCTCCTATATAATAAATTAATATGTAATTATATATTAATTTATATTATTATTATGCTGTCAATTTGTTAATAACTCATCTAAGTATTTATCATAAATAACTTTACAATAATATTACATGTTAATAAATTAACTCTTTTTTTCTGTTTGTGCCGTACAATCAAAAATTTTTCCGTTTTAATTCTGTTTATACACAGGCGGAAGCCGATTTATTGACAGCTTTTTATTATTTCTTTTTTGATTTTGTCTATTTCCTTTTTAAGATTCTCTTCGTGTTTTATTTTTCCGGCTATTTTATCTCTTGAATATAAAATTGTCGTATGATCTTTTTCGAAATAATCTCCGATTTCTGTCGTTGATTGGGCTGTCATTTCATAAGCAATATAAATTGCTATTTGTCTGCAAAGAGTGAATTTCTTTTTTTTGCCTTTCGATTTTATATCGGCTGTCGAAACATTATAAAAATCGGCGACTTTTCTGAGAACCATATCCGTTGTGATTTTGATTTCTTTTTTGTTTTTGGATATATTGTTGTTTTCTTTTAAAAATTCTTCGGCATCTTTCAGTGTGCCGGTATTTTTTTGAAAATCGATGTTAAATAAGAAAGATTTCAGAATACCTTCCATATCTCTTATATTATCATGAATATTCTCGGACATATAAAAATAGACATCTTCTTCCAATTCGAGATCGGGGTGTTTGAAAATTCCTTCTTCTTTCAGCTGTTTCGTTTTTTGCTTTAAAATTTTGTATTTGACATCAGCCGTCGGTTCCGAAAGATCGACAGTAATTCCGCTTTTAATACGTGATGCGATTCTTTCCTGAAAATTGTGAATTTCCGAAATAGGACGGTCGCAGGTAAAACAGATCTGTTTTTTATTTTCCTTCAGTTTGTTGAAAAGGACAAAAAGCTCATGCTGGAGTCCGTCTTTTCCTTTAAAGAGATGAATATCATCGATCAGAAAGGCATCGGCATTTTCAAAAGATGTATAGATATTATTGCTGTTGGTTTTATTGATTTTGTCCTGGATATTGTTATAAAGAGTATCTATCAAATCTTGAGATCCGATACAGACAACATTCAGATTGGGATCGTCGTTTAAAATCTGATTGGCAATTGCCTGCATCAAATGGGTTTTTCCCATTCCGACCTGTCCCAAAATCAAAAGAGGATTACAGGCTTCCGAACCGAGATGGGAAGATGCGAGCATAGCCATTTTTTTTGCATAACTGTTGTTTTGTCCCTCTATAAAATTATCGAATGTAAAAAAAGGATTCAGTTTGCAAAATTCATTTGTTTTGTTTGTTTTTTTATCTTCTTTTTCAGCTTTTTTTGTCTCGGCGCTTTTCGTTTTTTTTACGGTTTCTCCGTCGGAAAAATCTGAGCAATTTTCATTTGTATTGTAAAAAACGGAAATTTTGTCATTATATGTATGACATAAATATTCTTCGATTTCTTTCTGGTATGATTTGCGAATTTTCGATTCCACGAAAGAAGAACATGTTATAAAAAGAGTATTCTCTTTCAAACGAAAGAAAACAGAGTCAAAAAAAGGCAAAATTTGTTTCTTTTTTGTCTGTCTGATATAAGACAGGATATTTTCTTTTAATTCAGAATCATCCATAACAGTTCCGTTTATTATCATATCATAAGGTTGTTAAAAAGTGCAAGGTAAAAAAGAGAATGTTTACTTTTTATTTGAAAAAAGGTATAATAATATATGCAAAAAGATTATTCTGCAAGTAATATACAGATTTTAAAAGGTCTGGAAGCCGTCCGAAAACGTCCCGGTATGTATATAGGAACAACGGGAGAGGAAGGACTCCATCATCTTGTTTACGAAATTGTTGATAACAGTATAGACGAAGCATTGGCCGGATACTGTAATCAAATCGATGTTTTTATCGAGCAGGGAAATATTATTCGCGTCGAAGATAACGGACGCGGTATTCCGACTGATATTCATCCCGAAGAGGGAATCAGTGCATTGGAAGTAGTTTTGACAAAACTCCATGCCGGCGGTAAATTCGATAAAAATTCTTATAAAGTTTCCGGCGGTTTACACGGTGTCGGAGTTTCTGTTGTCAATGCTTTATCCGAGTGGCTGGAAGTGACCGTTCACAGAAACGGAGAAATTTTTTATCAGCGTTACAAAAGGGGAATTCCCGAAAAACCGGTGACCGTTTTGGGTACAACGGAAAAAACGGGGACAACGGTTCGTTTTAAACCCGATGCCGAAATTTTTCAGGATACACAGATTTTTAAATTCGAAATTCTTTCCGCACGTCTGCGGGAGCTTTCTTTTTTAAATAAAGGAATAAAAATCAATATCACCGATTTTCGTCCGCCTGTTCCCAAGGAAAACAAATTTTTGTTCGAAGGCGGTGTTAAATCATTTGTTTCATTTTTAAATGAAAATAAAAAAGCACTTCAGGCCGAACCGATTTATTTCGAATCGGAAAAAGAGACCGATAAAGGTTTGGTTAAAGTCGAAGTGTCGATGGAATACAGTGAAAGTTACAACGAACTGGTTTTATCTTTTGTCAATAATATTAATACGAGAGAGGGAGGAACTCATCTCAGCGGGTTTAAAGCGGCACTGACACGCGTTTTTAACGAAAAATTAAAAAATTCAAAGGCCGGTAAAAAGGCAAAATTAAACGAACCGTTGACAAGTGAGGATACACGATTCGGTTTAACGGCAGTTGTTTCTGTAAAAGTTCCCGATCCTCAATTTGAAGGACAGACAAAGGCTAAACTCGGAAATACGGAAATCAAGAAAATTGTCGAGACAATTGTGTTCGATAATCTTTTTTTGTACTTTGAACAAAATCCGGACACCGCCGAAATTATTCTTTCGAAAGCGATTGAATCTTCCATGGCCAGGATTGCCGCTCAAAAAGCCAGAGCAAACGTTTTGCGAAAAAGCAGTTTGGAAAGCGGCTCTCTTCCCGGAAAACTGGCCGACTGTTCGGAAAAGGATCCGTCTCTTTGCGAGATTTATATTGTGGAGGGAGATTCTGCCGGAGGAAGTGCCAAAGGAGGCCGTGACAGTAAACACCAGGCTATTTTACCGCTTTGGGGTAAAATGCTGAATGTCGAAAAAGCCAGAATCGAACAGGTCGTCGATAACGACAAATTAAAACCGGTTATTCAGGCTTTGGGTACCAATGTCGGCAAGAATTTCAATTTGGAAAAATTAAGATACGATAAAGTTATCATCATGGCCGATGCCGATGTTGACGGATCTCATATCAGAACTTTGTTGTTGGCTTTCTTTTTCCGTTATATGACGCAACTGATCGAAACGGGACATGTCTATTTGGCTATGCCGCCGCTCTATAAAATAGAATATAAAAAACAGTCTCATTATGCCTATGATGACAGCGAAAAGGAAAGAATACTGAAAGAAATCGGGGTCTCCGAAGAAGAAAGTTCCGTAAAAATTCAGCGCTATAAAGGTCTCGGTGAGATGAATCCGGAACAGTTGTGGGACACGACTATGAATCCGGAAACCAGACAAATGATGAAAGTAACAATGGAAGATGCAGTAGAGGCTGATCGGATCTTTACTATTTTGATGGGCAGCGAAGTCGAACCGAGAAAAAAATTCATAGAAGAAAATGCTCTGCTGGTTACAAATCTGGATATTTAGGAGAAGGATGTGGAACAAAATCAAACCGGAAATATTATTCCTGTCTCCATAGAAGACGAAGTTAAACAATCCTATTTAAATTATGCAATGTCGGTTATTGTCAGCCGTGCTCTTCCCGATGTTCGTGACGGATTAAAACCGGTTCACAGACGCATATTATATGCAATGAATGAACTCGGTCTGGCATCGAATAAAGAAACAAAAAAATGTGCCCGTATTGTCGGAGAGGTGCTCGGAAAATACCACCCTCACGGAGACCAGTCTGTTTATGATGCTCTGGTTCGAATGGCACAATGGTTTTCCCTCAAGTATCCGCTTGTTTACGGACAGGGGAACTTCGGAAACCTGGACGGCGATTCCGCAGCGGCTATGCGTTATACGGAAGCCAAAATGGAAAAATTTGCCGAACTGATGATGACCGATATCGGGAAAGAAACTGTCGACTGGACACCGAACTACGATGAATCGACACAGGAACCGGTTGTTCTTCCTTCCGCTTTTCCGAATCTTTTGGTTAACGGATCTAACGGTATTGCTGTCGGAATGGCAACCAATATGGCGCCTCATAACATCAATGAAGTCTGTAATGCCATATCGGCATACATTTCGAATCCCGATATTTCCGTAGACGAATTAATGAGTTACGTAAAAGGGCCCGACTTTCCGACCGGAGGTATTATCTGCGGAATGGATGGTATTCGCAAGGCATACCGAACGGGAAAAGGAAAAGTTATAATTCGCGCAAAGTGTGCCGTGGAAACAATGAAATCGGGAAAGATGTGCATTGTTGTTACTGAAATTCCATACATGGTTAACAAAAAAGCTCTGCTCGAAAGAATTGCCGATTTGGTAAAAGAGAAAAAAATAGAGGATATTTCGGCACTTCGTGACGAATCATCGGACCGTGTCGGAGTCCGCATTGTTATCGAATTAAAAAAAGATGCCAATGTCAAACTGATTCTCAATAAGCTTTATCTTCTTTCCGATTTACAGAAAAATTTTAATATCAATAATCTTGCTCTGGTAAAAGGAAAGCCGGAAACTCTAAATTTAAAACAGCTTATTTTTCATTATGTCGAACACAGAAAAGAAGTTGTAACGAGACGAACCGTTTATGATCTGAACAAAGCAAAAGCCCGCTGTCATATATTGGAAGGTCTTAAAATAGCTCTGGCAAATATCGATGAAGTTATTGCTATCATCAAATCTTCAAAAACAGTCGATGAAGCCAGAAAGCGATTAATAGAGAGGTTTTCTTTTTCCGAGATACAGGCTAATTCCATCCTTGAAATGAGATTACAGAAACTGACTAATCTGGAATCTCAGAAAATTCTCGATGAATTGCTTGAAATACAAAAAATGATTGCTTATTACGAAGACTTATTGAGCCACGAAGATAAGCTGATGGGAGTTGTGAAAACCGAAATCGAAGAGGTTTCCGGCACCCATAAATCGCAACGACAGACGGAAATTCTGATTCAGGAAGCGGAAAACATTGAAGAAGAGGATATTATTGCGGAAGAAAAAGTTGTTGTTCTTCTTTCCAACAAAGGGTTTATAAAGAGACAACCCGTTTCTTCTTACAGAACACAAAACAGAGGGGGAGCCGGATCTTCTTCTACAAAATTCCACCTGGATGATTTCCTGGAACATCTGTTTATCGCATCGACGCACGAATATATTGTCTTTTTGACAAATGAGGGTCGGGCTTATTATCTCAAAGTTCACGAAATTCCGGAAAGCAGTAAGACGGCAAAAGGAACTCATATAAAACAACTGCTTTCCATTACGGCAAATGAAGAAATATCGGCTGTTGTTGCACTTAAAGAATTCAGTGAAAATACTTTTCTTTTTATGGCATCCAGGAGCGGAAATGTAAAAAGACTTCCGACATCGGAGCTGGCCAATGCAAAAACCAGAGGAAAAATCGCACTTCGTTTACAGCAGGGAGACCGGCTTGTCAGCGCCGTTCCGACAGACGGGACACAGGAGCTTTTTCTTGTTACGAGAAAAGGATTGGCTTTGCACTTTAGAGAAGAAACGGTTCGCGTGATGGGAAGAGCCGCCTCCGGAGTCAGAGGTATTAAATTGACAAAAGGCGATGAAGTTGTTGCTGTTTTGGTCTTTAAAGAGAACGAACAGCTTTTTCTGCTTTCCGAATTCGGATTTGCAAAAAGAACCGACCTTGAAAACAGTACTTCGCATAATCGCGGTACAAAAGGAATTACTTATTACAAAACAAGCGAAAAAACGGGAGAACTAATCGGGGCCTTGTGTGTTCACGAGCAGGATGAGCTGGTTTGTATAACATCGCAGGGAATGACATTAAAATTACAGGTCAGGCAGATTCCCACAATGGGACGGTCAGCGGCGGGTGTTCGGGCTATCAGGGTCAAGGAACCGGACTGTCTGGTGGGCGTTGCCCGTGTGGTCAATGAAACGGAAGCAGAGAAAGAAGAATAACCGAAAGCCGGATGTAAATCCGGCTTTTTATTGTTCCACGTGGAACAATGATATTATTTTCGTAAACGGGGATGTTCCACGTGGAACAAAATTATGTTACAAGGCAGAGGGTGAGGAATGATGCGTTTTTCAAATGCCGTAAAATATGTTTTAATATTTTGCTCTGTTTCGGGATATTCGGAGACAGAATCGGGGAAAATTCCTTTTTTTCCGAAAACACAAAATGCCGAAACAATTGTTTCGAGGGTTTTGTATGAAACAGAAGCGGAGGTTTTTTTTTACCGCAAGCAATGTAATCTTTTCGGAGAAAAACCGGACATCGAAAAAGCAATTAACGGTTGGCTGATATATAAATCCGTCAGCAATGATTTGACGGCATTTCGACAGGAAGAAGAGATTCGAAAAAAACAACAGAAAAAAACGGAAGAGAAATTTTTAAAGGAAGTTTCCCGACTGCAAGAAATTTACCGGCGGAAAAAAGAGCCTGTACAAAAAGCTCTCGATGCCCGGAACCGTCAGCCCGAAGATTCCCGGAAAGAAAACGAAATATCTGCACTGGAAAACCGGTTGAAAGAATTGGACGAGCTTTGTGTCTCCGAAATAAAAACAGAAAAAGAAAAGTTTTTTCCGCAAGGGGAGCTTTCCGATTCGGCATGTTCTCCGGAAGAAAATGCAAGAAAAAGAGTAACAACAAAATACGGTCTCGGTACCGGTTCGTTCGACGGCCTGAAGCTTTCTTTGCGTGATATAGAAAATTCCGTTATTCGTACAAGAATTGTTTTTTCGGAGGTTCCCGAAAAAAAGATTCTTTATTCTTTTTCGCAGGAAAAAGATAGTCGCAAGCCGGTTCTTCGGGAAATAAAAGCCGATTACACCGGAAGCGGAACAGAATTGTTTTTGTCTGAATCGAATATTTCTTTTCGGTTTGATACAAATCTGTTTATTAGTCTCGTGACAGACGAAAACGAATATAAAGAAAATTTTACGGCGGTCTCCAAAAGTCTGCCGGCACAGACGCTTTCTTACCGTATCGGATTCCGGGAAATAAAGGGGAAAGATCTCGGTGTCGGAAGCCTGAGAACCCGGAAGTACAAATTTTTCTTTCCCGTTTCTTTCTCAAAAAAAAGCGGAGAAGTAAAAAGAAAAAGTTATCTTTATAACGGTGAAATCTATGATTTTATTTTTCCCGCAGATCAGAAAGGAAGTCCGGGTGAATATATCTGTCTGATTTTCCGGCGTGATCGGACGGAAGAGCTGAAAAAAATTTTGAGAGAAAACGACGGAAGAAAAGAAATAATAAAAAACCCCGATTTTCTTTCTTTTGACTCACGGATTCCGACAGAAATCTTTGAAGAAGAACCGGGGTATGAAATTTCCGAAGAAATCGGAAAAAATACAGGCAATGCATTTTAACAAATAATTAAAATACATTGCCCGGTTTATTATACGGATTCGACCGCTTCCAGACCGGGAATGTTGTCTTTCAGGTATTTTTCGATACCGTTTTTCAGGGTCATTTGGGCCATCGGACAACCGTGGCAACTGCCCTGAAGTCTGACATAGGCAACATTGCCTTCCATTTTAACAAACTCGACATCTCCGCCGTCTGCCTGCAGGGAGGGACGGACGTGTTCGATATATTCTTTTACCTGTTCTTCCATGCGAATCTCCTTAATGTCAATGTAACATTTTTTGCTGTGAGAAACAAGAAAATTTGAAATTTTTTCGATTATGTTGATAAATTCGATACTTTTCAATATTATTATAAACAGAGATGAAAACGAAAATAACATCATTTGTCAATCAGAAAGGCGGAGTCGGAAAGACAACAACGACTGTTAACCTCGGTGCCTATTTGGCGGATGCCGGAAAAAAAGTCCTTCTTGTCGATTTCGATCCTCAGGGGAATTTATCGTCGAATGTCGGAATCTCCGATATTTCCGACGGTATTTACGAACTGATGGCGCAACAGAAAGAAGCGGAAAATTGTATTTACGAAACACCGGTTGAAAACCTCTTTGTTTGTCCGACGAACATCAATCTGGCCGGCGGAGCTGTCGAATTGATTTCGGTCGAGAAACGGGAGTATGTTTTGAAAGAGGCGCTTGAGGAGGTCAGAGGAAAATTCGATTATATATTTATAGACTGTCCCCCGGCCTTAGGTGTATTAACAATTAATGCGCTGACAGCATCGGATGAAGTCGTAGTTCCTCTTCAGTGCGAATATTTTGCATTGGAAGGACTGTCCCAACTTCTGAGAACGATAGAGATGGTTCGCGGAACGACAAATCCCGATTTGAAACAGCCGAGAATTCTTTTTACGATGTATGATTCACGTACGATTTTATCCCGTGATGTTGTCGATAATTTGAACAGGAATTATCCGCAACAGCTTTTTAAAACAATTATTCCCCGCAACGTGCGGCTTGCGGAAGCACCGTCTCACGGCGTTCCCATTAATTTGTATGACAGTCTTTGTATCGGGGCAAAAAGTTACGAAAATCTGGCAAGGGAGTATATGACGTATGATGAATGAAAAAAAACCCGCACGTATGAAACGTCCCGGTCTGGGAAAAGGAATCGAGTCGCTGGCTCCGTCCTCTGCGGTACCCTCCGTCAAAGTGTGGGAAGAAGAAGCCAAAAAAAGCGGGAATGTGCACGAAATTGCCGTCAGCGAAATAACGGCACACGAAGATCAGCCGCGCAAATATTTTGACGAAGAGGCACTCGAAGAACTGGCCGAATCGATTCGACAGGTGGGCGTTATACAGCCGATTCTGGTTGTCCGACGGGATTCGGGATATATGATTGTTTCCGGCGAAAGACGTTATCGGGCGGCCCGAAAAGCCGGACTAAAAACAATTCCGGCAGTCGAGATGTCGCTGACAGATGAGAAAATAGATGAAATTGCCATAATCGAAAACATTCAGCGAGAGGATTTGTCTCCGCTGGAAGAAGCCGGTGCTTATCAGGCTCTGATGCGCCGTTACGGTTATACGCAGGAACAGGTTTCCGAAAAAGTCGGCAAAAAAAGATCGACAATTACTAATGCTCTCCGGCTTTTAAAATTACCGGAAGAAATATTAACAGGTCTGGCAGATAATAAAATTTCCGCCGGACATGCCAGAGCTCTTGCCGGATTAAAGAAAGAATCCGACATGAAAAAATATTACCGGATGATTCTCGATAAAGGGCTCAGCGTGCGGAATATCGAAAAAATGATTTCCGACAGTAACGGGAAAAAAACATCGGCCAACGATCCGGATATGACGATTTCTTCAACAGCAAAAAAGAAAGCGGGGGAACTCGTTGATTTGGAAACTATGCTGATGGAAAAACTCGGTACCCGCGTTGTGATTAACGGCACAGAAAAGAAAGGGAAAATAATTATTGATTATTACTCGATGGACGATTTAAACCGATTTTACGAATTTTTGGGCGGAATCGAATAAGTTTAAAATTCCAATTCAATTAATAACGGAAAGTGGTCGGAAACCCCGGTGAATGTTTTTGTCGAAAAAGACCGGGGTTTTCCGTTACGATTAATCATAAAATCATAAACCGGCATTTCGCAACGAAGAATGTTCGGTTTTCGCTTCGGATCGATAATCGCTTCGTTCACGAAAATGTGGTCGATTTTCTGCCATTCCGAATTGTAAAAATAACTTCCCTTTTCGGGCGGCAGCTCACTCCAGATTGAGTATAATATATCACCGCGGATATCGGCTTTTCTTTCGGAAAAAATCAGGGCACTGCCGCGGTCCGTTTCCGTAACGCGGTGCGCTTCCCTCAGCGGAATTAAAGCTGTCGGATAACGGTACTGCTGCTTTTCGAATTCGTACAGATCCTCGTTCAGGTCACCGACAACGATAACCGGAACCGGCCTGTCCCGAAGCAGCCGCCTGACCGTTTGAGCCGACAGACGCCTCTTCTGCTCGGTTTCTTCCGCACCGCCGAGTTTACTCTTCCAATGGTTGGCAATAATCACGAATTCCGTTCCCCGGTATTCGAAAAAAAGTTCCGAAATATCACGGAGTACACTGCGGCCGAATTCCAAACGGTGAGACTGAAGGCGGTCTACCGGAATTCGGGAAACCACCGCCGTACTGATATTGGAATGATCCTGATCGAGACAGTAATTATAGCGGTAACCCCGGGTCGGTAAATAAAAACGGACAAGAGAATCGACGCAATTCTGGTTTTCGACTTCAAGCAAAATGATAATATCCGCATCTGTTTCCCGGATGACCTCGGCCAGATTGTTCAGTTTGTTCTGAAACATCTCGGATCCCCATTTTCCGGAAGACGGATTGTAATTGTAATATTCACCGCCGTCACGAACATCATCGAAAAGATTCTGAACATTGTAAGAGAGAATCGAAAGAGAATCCGCAGGCACAAAGCAGCTGCAGGACAGGATTAAAATTAAAATAAAGACGGGAAAAAGATTTCTGGTTTTCATATAATTAATAATGCGGGAATGAGTCGAAACCGTCATCTTTTACCACCAATTTTTCTTTTTAAAGTAAAAAATCATACCGCCCGTAACGGCAGCCATCAGAAGAAGAACGGCCGGATATCCGTAGCGCCAACCCAATTCGGGCATCATTGCAAAATTCATTCCGTAAACACCGGCAATAAACGAAAGCGGCATGAAGATAGTCGAGACAATAGTCAGAACTTTCATCACCTTATTGACCGATTGGGCATTCTTGGAGTTAACCGAGTCAATCAGAAAAGAAAAAGAATCTCTCAGTTTTTCCGAAAGATTGATCACCTGAGTCACGTTATTGTTCAGATTGGCAAAGAGACGCTTCATTTTCGGGGTTGCCAAAGAAAATTCGGGAAGACTGATTTTATTGAAAATATTCAGTAAAGGCATCAGAGAGCGGGATAAAAGAGTCACCTGCCTGCGATAAGAATGCAAAGTCGAGATATCGTCGAAATCGGAGAAAAAAAGACGTTCTTCCAAATCATCATAGTAATCGAGCATACTCTTGGCTGTTTTGTAGGAATTATCAATCAGAAAATTGAGAAGTGAAAAAAGAAGATAGTCGATACCGAAAGAACGGACATTGGAAGAAGGATCGGACAATCGTGCCGACAGAAATTCGAATTCATCCTTTTCGGATTCGGTCATTGAAATCAGGAGATTCTTTTTCCATAAAAAAGAAATCTGGTGTTCTTCGATTTGCGAGGCCGCAACATTCCATTCCAGCAGGCTGAGTGTTAAAAAACAGCTGTCGTCGTATTCGTCGAGTTTGGGAGGCTGGGGGGCTACTGCCGCATCCTCAACCATCAGTTTATTAAATTTAAACCGTTGTCCGAACCGGTTGCAGAGCTCCGGTGTGATTCCGTTGTAACAGTGAATCCACAGATTATCCGTTTCGGGAAAATCCGGAATTTCCGTTATATCCGACAGAGAAATATATTGTTCTTTCGAGTAAGAATGATAAACCGTTTTCGGGGCAGCGTTCTTTCTTCTTCCCGAATGAGGCAGCCGGGCAGAAGAGCTGGTCTTTTCCGCAGATTTCATAAAAAAACTCCGAACCGGAAAAAAATATGGAAAAAATTCCGGCTTTTGTTTATTATATCGGCAAGAGGGAAAGAATGAAACAGAAAATTGTTTATATTGCCGGCTTTCGACAGCATGCGGGTAAAACCACAACCTCTATCGGTATGATTTACACACTGAGTAAAATCTTCAGTCCCGATGATATCGGCTACATTAAACCGGTCGGACAGGAAACGGTAGAAATCGAAAACGGAAAAAAAATCGACAAAGATGCGGCAGTTATCAAAAAATTCTGTCTGCCTAATCTCGAATTACAGTATGTTTCGCCTGTTCAGATTGCGTCCGGCGTCACCAAACAGTATCTGACAGCAAAGAACAAAAAAGCAATTACAAAAGAATATGCCTGTTCGATTTATGATTCGATTACCCGAATGCAGGACAAGAAAATCATTATAGCCGAGGGAACCGGTCATCCCGGAGTCGGCAGTCTGATCGGTCTGTCGAATGCCGATGTCAGCAAAATGCTGAAAGCTCCCGTTCTTTATCTGGCCGGCGGCGGATTGGGAAAGAGTCTCGATATGCTGACTCCCGATTTGAATTATTTTACGACCAATAAAGCCGAAGTTCGCGGTGTGGTTTTTAACAAACTTTTTCCGCAAAAACTGGATGAAATGAAAGAATATCTCAGCGAAAAAAACATCAACGAAATTTACCGTCGCCGGAAACCGCTGTCGGTGTTGGGCTATTTTCCCGAAGACGATATTCTTAACAGACCGTCCATGGCGCTGCTGCTTCGAAAATTTTCAGAAGCCTATTTTAAAGGTGATATTACAGCAAAGGCTTGGGAAAAACCGTCCCGGTCGATCAAAATCATCACACTGCCTTATCAAATTCTGGAACCGCAGGAATATCTGAATTCAGGAGATATCGTTATTCTGAACGCTTCATCGACCCGCCGTTTGAAGAAAATTCTCGACTACAACGAAACACTCGAAAACAAAATCGGCGGCATCATTCTTTCCTGCAGCGGCAAACAGAAACAGAGTGTTATCGAAGAAAAAGCCGATCTTTTACTGAAACACGGTTTACCGTTTTTCTTTGTACCTCAAATTACCAGCGAAATCGGCGAAATTGTGACCAAAGCCGGAGAGAATACCAAAATTCAGATATATGATGATGATAAAATCGAAAAAATAAAAACCATGTTCGATCGTTATTTTGATACGGAAAAATTCAGGCAAATTTACGGGATTTAACAGGAGAGAGAATGGAAGAAAAGAAGGAACAAATTGCCGTCGATACAAAACTTTTTGATACAATCAGAAAAAAGAATGCTTTTATATGCGATATGGACGGAGTCCTCTATCACGGGAACTGTCTGATTCCGGGAGCCAAAGATTTTGTCGATTGGCTGAAGAAAGAAAACAAGAAATTTCTGTTTCTGACAAACAGTTCCGAACGATCACCGCAGGAACTGGCGAACAAACTGCACCGGTTGGGAATCGATGTCGATAAAGAACATTTTTATACCAGTGCTCTGGCAACGGCCGAATTTCTGGCATCCCAGAAACCGGGCGGCAGTGCCTATATTATCGGGGAAGCAGGACTGATTAATGCTCTTTACAATGTCGGATATACAATCAATGATGTCAATCCCGATTATGTGGTGGTCGGAGAGGCCCGGACTTATAACCTGGAAGTTCTGACTCATTCCGTCAATCTGGTTCGACGCGGAGCGCGTCTGGTCGGCACCAACCCCGATATTACGGGACCGGTTGAGAAAGGAATTATGCCGGCGACGGGAGCACTGGTCAAACCGATCGAGCTGGCAACGGGGAAAAAATGCTACTTTGTCGGCAAACCGAATCCGTTGATGATGCGAACCGCTTTGAAAAAACTCGGCTGCGTCCGCGAAGAAACCGCCATCATCGGCGACCGCATGGATACCGATATTCTGGCCGGCGTCGAAACCGAAATGGATACCGTTCTCGTCTTATCCGGCGTCACATCGCCCGAAGAAATCGACACCTATGCTTACAGACCGAAAATTGTTATCAATGATGTCGGGGATTTTGCCCGGTAACAGATAACCGGGTTATATCCGAAAAAAGAGAAAAAAGCGGACGGAATATGAACGTTCGCTTTTTTTGTTGACAGAGAAACGAAGATAAATTATACTTACAGTGAGTATAATGCTCATTCAAAAAATTTTCGTTAAATAACGAGGAGGAATTTATGAAAGATTTTTCTGTTCGGAAACGGAAACAGTTCGTTTGTTTTTCTGTATTAAAAGCGTTGACAGCAGCAGCCGTCTTAACGGCCATGTCGTGCGGCGGAGTCACAGCTGTTGAAAATATCAAAGTCACGCCGACGGCACTGTCGCTGGGCATCGGCGAAACGGCGGTTTTAAAAGCGGAAGTGGAACCGGCAGACGCCTCCGTGAACGCGGTGCTTTGGAGCGTTACGCAGGGAACGGCCGTCACGGTGGACGGTTACGGCAAAGTGACGGCGATGGCGGCCGGCACGGCAACCGTCACGGCGGAAACGGTCGACGGCGGGAAAACGGCTTCGTGTACGGTGACGGTCGGCAGTATCAGCGGCGGAACAGACGGGTCGACGGCGGTCGAGTCCGTCACGCTCGACCGTTCGTCGGTGACGCTGGGGGTCGGCAACTCGGTTACGTTGCAGGCAACGGTCGAACCGGCGACGGCGGCCGCTGCGGTGGTCTGGAGTCTGGCATCCGGTGACAGTATTGTGACAGTCGATCAGAAAGGACGTATTACGGCAAAAGCAACCGGTACGGCAATTGTGGCTGTCGAAGCCGGCGGTGAAACGGCCACCTGTCAGGTTACGGTCATTCGGGAGGGTGTCATTGCCGATCTGGCTTTTATTGCCGCGGTTGAAAATGCGTTTCCTTCTTGGAGCCCGAAATGGCAAAAAGAAGCAGACGGAACCGTACGGATGAATCTCTCCAATACGGAAATCGTCAAAAAAGTAGAGACTTTAATGATTGTCGGAACAAACCTGTCTTCGTTTGACGGCATCGAATACTTTACCGGTCTGACATCTTTAACCTGCCCGAACAACCGGCTGACGGCTTTGGATGTTAGCAATCTGCATAACCTGGAAACATTGGACTGCAGCGGTAATCAGATTTCTTCCGAAAATCTGAAATTACCTTCAGCGTATCTGAAAACATTGGACTGCAGCAACAACCGGTTGGAACGCCTTGATGAAACCGTTCTTCCGGCAACACTGACAGAGCTCGACTGCAGCGACAACCCGCTGACGGTTCTGAATGTGGATTTTTTGAATGAAACTTTGACAAAACTGGGATGCGCCGCAACGCAGCTGTCCTCTCTGTCGGTTGCTTCCCTGACAAATCTGACTGATTTGGACTGCAGCTTTAACCGGTTTACCGCATTGGATGTAACCGCTTTACAAAAGCTGCAAAAACTCTATTGCCATTCCAACCGTCTGACTTCTTTGAAAGTGACCGGACTGTCCTCTTTACAGGTGCTGAGCTGTTACGATAATCAGCTGTCGGTTTTGGACATGAACGGAATCGGTACCGCATTGAAAAAACTGGCCTGTGCGAAAAACCGTCTGGCTTCACTGGATGTATCGAAATTAACAGGACTGACCGATCTGGATTGCGAGAAGAACAAGATCAAAGAGCTGGATATCACGCCACTGACCAAATTAACCGCTTCTTCTTTTTTCCGTTGCGGCGGGCAGGATATAGGAGGTTTAAATACTGTTCTGCGGGTGACAGCCGTTCAAAATAGTGCATGGAAAAGTGTCTTTCAGGAATTTAACCGCGGTGTCGAGGTTCAGGTTCAGGAGTAATGAGTATGAAGAATTCTATGGTGAAACAGATTGTAGCCGCTTTGTCTGTTATGTTTCTGTTTGCCTGCAAAGAAACAATTCCGATTGAATCGGTTACCGTCGAACCGTCATCATTATTGATGGCGGTCGGCGAATCTGCGGTTTTAAAAGCGATAGTTTTACCGGAGCAGGCAAGTATCAAAACGGTTCGCTGGAGTGTTACGGAAGGAAGCGGAGTGGTCTCTGTCGACGAAAACGGCAAAGTGACTGCGTTAAAAGACGGTCGTGCCGTGGTCACGGCTGCCGGTACCGGCAGCGAAAAAAGCGGAAACTGTACGGTAACCGTCGAATCGTCTATCAAAGATAAAAACCTGATTGCGGCCGTCGAATCCGGTGCCGAACCGCCGGTTAACTGGCAGAAAAACGAAGACGGAACCGTTCCGCTGACAGCCGAAAACCGCCGGAAAATGGAGGCCGTTCGTTCTCTATTTATGATCGGAGCCGGTCTGACCGATCTGTCCGCGATTCGTTATTTCGGCGGGCTGGAAGAACTCTTCTGTGCCGATAATAATTTGACAGAATTGCCCGAAACGCTTCCGGAAACATTAATCCGATTGGAATGTGAAAACAATCAATTATCCTCACTTAAAGTGAGTAACTTGACGAATTTACACACTTTAAAATGTTTTTCAAACCGATTAAACTCACTTTCGGTGAGTGAATTGGAATCCTTAACCGAATTATACTGCGGAATGCAGACAGATGAATCCGGAAAAGAGACGGAACTGACTTTGACCATTAACAATCGGCAGACGGAACAATGGACTCGGTGGAAGCCAATTGCGGAAAATAAGAATGTCTTTGCGATGATTCCCGGAATGCGGCTCGAAAAGATCGAACCGGATCAAAAACGGATCGATATGAAAACGGGAGAGGAAGCCGTATTGACGATTGCCTTTTTCCCGGATTATGCCGAAAACAAGCAGTTGACGTGGTCGGTCGAACCGGAAACGGGGATTATTGCCATCAGTGAAAACGGAAAGGACAGCTGTCACATTACACCTGTCGGACCTGGTTTGGCAACGATTACGGCAACAGCTGCCGAAGGCGGGTATACGGCTCAATGTACGGTGGCCGTTGTACCTGCATCCGGTTATACTTACGACAAAGAAACGAACACTTATACTGTTTTTAACGAGGAAGGATTACGCTTTTGGGCTGCTATGGCTACCAACGGCGAAGGATGCGTTCTGGTATCGGATATTGTTTTGGCAAAACCGACTGCAGAAGAATCAAACTGGACACCGGTTTCCGAACGAGAATCTTTTACTTTTAACGGGAACGGTCACACGATTGCAAATATGACGATTGTCGGAACCGAAACCGATAAATACGTCGGAATGTTTTCTGACGTAGAAGGAGTAATCGAAAACCTGATTTTAAAAGATGTCGATATACGCAGTTCGTATTCATCAACAGGCGATACCACCTACTGGATAAACTCCTCCATAGGAGGTATTGCCGGTTATTTCTCATACGGCAAAATCAGCAACTGTCACGTTACGGGTACCCTGTCAGGCAGTAACAACTCTTCACAAAATGTCGGCGGAATTGTCGGAAATAGCTATGGGGCAGATATTGAAGGTTGCTCTTTTATCGGGGAGATTAATGCACCAAACAGTTCCCGTGTGGGAGGCATCGTGGGAAAAACGGATGATTTAGGTCAACACAATTTGAAAGGGTGTTTATTTTCCGGAAAGATAACCGGCGGAAAATATATCGGAGGAATTAGCGGTTACGGATACGGTTGTCATTTTACCGCCAATTGTGCCCACGCAGAGATGCAATCTTCGGAAGAACTGACATATCAGAAGGGAATCAGTGCCGAACGGGCAGAATCACCAATAACCGCCTGCTACTGGAGCGGTAATGCGACAGGCGAAGATGGCAGCTTGAAAGTAGACGGAACATCTCTGACCTGGAGCACGGCGGTCGATGAAATGAACAGTGCTTTAGGTCCGGATTTTGCGTTAAAGTTTGTTTCAACCGGCGGTCAGTTTCCCGAATTGGTTCCGCGGTAATTGATTATATCGGGAAATAAGATGGAAACAGACAGGCATCCTTTAAAGGATGCCTGTTTTAAATAGAGTTCCGACCCAATTACTCATTAAAAATGAGTAAAAATAATATGTTAATGATATTCACTCGTTCAAAATGAGTATAGAACGCGATTTTCAATCTGTTTTCGTATCAGAGACAGGTGCTCTCGGAGAAAAAATTGTGATTGGTAATTCTCTCTTTTCAAACCGATCGAGGCGGCGCCATTCTGCCTGAGCACTCATAAATGATTCCTATTCTTTTTTTTCGAAAACGTATCTGATGTCAAAACTGTCGAGCGCATCAAAAGTGACATTTTCCCATTTGTTGCGGACAGCCAAAAACGCATACGGCCGCACCAGATAAACCAGCGGCACCTGCTCCCAGATCAGCGACTGATAACGGTCCCACAACGCTTTCGCCTTTTCGGCATCCGCGGTGTAGGAGGCTTCCGTATACAGACGGTCGATTTCGGCTTCCCATTCGGTTGCCGGCGTTTTCTGATTCGGATACCACATGTGCAGATTGCCGCCGCTCGGCCACACGTTGCTGCCCTGGCTCGGAAACAGGTTGCTGCCGGAAAGCGCAATCGAAAGAGACTGCCAGTCGAACGTGTAAAGCAGGGAATCGACCATTTTGGCAAAGTCGACCACCCGAATCGTCATCGTAATGCCCTGTTTTTTCAGGTCATCGGCATAAATGTTGGCAATATCGGTCAGTTGCGGATTGTCGGCCGTAATCCAAAAATCGAAGCGGATCGCATTTCCCGATGAATCCCTCATTATACCGGCAGAATCCCGGCGAATACCGATTGAATCGAGAAGCGCAAGCGCTTTTTCGGGATTGTAAAAATATTCGAAAACAATGCTTTCTTCGTAAACCGGAGAAGCCTCATTAAAAAAGTGGGTGACCGGTTTGGCCAGACCGCGGTAAACATTGGCAATGATTTTTCCGCGGTCGAGCAGGCAGCTCATGGCCTGCCGGAACTCTTTTTTCGAAAACCAGCTGTAATATTTTTCCGGAAGAGCCGACCGGTCCGGGTTCCGGTTCCATGTAATGAAGGCGGCTGTCGGCGCCGGACCGCCGTTAATCACTTCGTAACCGCCTTTGAAGCGGCCGGAAAGAATCCGGTCGAGGTCGTGAGGCATGACCGACAGCGTTTCGAGTTCGCCGTTCTGAAAAAGCAGCAGTTGGGTCGACGGGTTGGAGACAAACTGAAAGCGGATGGCTTCGAGGTAGGGCAACTGCTGACCGACGGCATCTTCGAGAAAATAGTGGGGATTGCGTTTTAAAACCAGAATCAGCCCGGGGGTGTAGCGTTCGATGTAAAACGGTCCGGCTGTCGGAATGGTCAACGGGTCGGTGTTGATGGTGATAAAATCGACGACTTCACGGCTGCCGCCCCGTTTTTTGGCGGCCTCGTAAAGAAAGCGGGGTCCGATCTGCATATTGGAAGCAAGCAAGGGATCGGCAACAATTCTCGGGAAAACCAGTTTGAAAGAAGAGTCGCCGGTTTTGACGGCTTTGATTTCTTCCCGGCTGCCGTCCGGCATGGTGACGAACATTCCCGAATATTCGGCCATGTTCAGGCCCGGATCTTTAATGATTTCCTCGATCCAGAAAACGGCATCATCGGCCGTAAACGGAACCGTTTCTCCCGTTTTCGGAATAAACCAGGAGAGACCGGTGCGGAGAGTAAAGTGGACTTCTGTAATCTTCTTTTTTTCGTTGACGGCAACCCGAAAATCGGCCAGATTTCCCGACCACTCTTTTTTGTAAATATCGTATTCGAGAAGATAGGGACAGAGATAGGACATCACGGTTGTTGTCGGCAAATCGTTAATCCGTGTCAGGTTAAACGTGGTCGGATCCGAATCCATGGCCGTATTCCAGATTCCGCCGTGCGTACCGATTTTTTTCTCATCGCCTCCGGGACGAAGAACCATTTGGGAGAGAAACGTATTTTGCGCTTCCGCCCGCAGGGCAGAGGCCTCCTCGGGAGAAATTTCCCGTTTCGGACCGCAGGCCGAGAGAGAACAGAAAATCAGACAAAAAATCATCGTCTTCATCCCGCCATTGTACAGAAGTTTTCAAAAGAAAACAATGGAATAAAGGAGGAAAATATGATAAGATGAGGACATGAGAATCGAGGTTTTTTATAAGAATGCATCCGATGACGGGCGGGCGTTGAAGCTTTGCAAAGAACTGAAAAAATGGGTTTCTCCCCGCATCGAGGAGGCAGCTGTCAGCGATATTTATCTGACCGATTTTGAAGGATTAACGGCAAAACAGGCCGAATCCGCTTTTTCCGATCGTGTTGCTCAGAAAATTGCAACCGATGCTTCGGCAGACAGCGGCTTTTTCCCCGGATGGACTTATGCGGTCGAAGTGACCTATAAAGCGGGTGTGGCCAACCCGGTTGCGCTGACGGCGCGCAAGGCCATCGAAACGGTTACCGGCACGGTTTTGCCCCGCGAGACGGTGGTGCAAACCGCGGTGTGTTACCGCATCCGCAGCGCCGAACTTTCGGAGGCGGAGCTTTCCAAACTGACACGGTATCTGCATAACGGACTGATCGAGCGGGCAACGGTTCTGAGTGCCGCCGATTACGCCGCCGGAAAACGGTTTCCGCAGCTCTATCCGCACACGGTCGCGGCCAGCCCCGCGGAAGTGGCGGTCGTCGATATCGAATCGCTTTCGGACAGCGGCCTGACGGAACTGTCGCGCAAACGCTTACTGGCGCTTTCCCTCGAAGAAATGAAAGCGGTTAAGGCGTACTACGGCCGCGAAGATATTCGCGCGGAACGGCGGAAAAACGGTCTGCCGGAACAGCCGACCGATGTCGAACTGGAAATGATTGCGCAGACATGGAGCGAACACTGCAAACACAAGATTCTCAATGCCGACGTCTCTTACAAAGAAGAGGGCAAAACGGAAGAGATTCACTCTCTTTTTAAACAGTATATTAAAAAAACAACCGATTTGCTGACTCCGGACAAGCCGTTTCTGCGGTCGGTCTTTGTCGATGACTCCGGAATTATCGAGTTCGATGAAAACCATCTGGTCTGTTTTAAAGTCGAAACCCACAATTCTCCGTCGGCTCTCGATCCGTACGGCGGCGCTATCACCGGTATTGTCGGTGTTAACCGCGATATTATGGGTTCGGGGAAATCGGCGCGTCCGATTTTCAATACCAACGTGCTCTGTTTCGGCGATCCGAATACAAAAGACGAAGAAATCCCCGAAGGACTGCTGCATCCGCGCCGCGTGATGAGCGGGGTTCACCGCGGCATTATCGACGGCGGCAACCAGTCCGGAATTCCCGTTGTCGGCGGCGCCTTTGTTTTTGATGACAGTTATATCGGAAAACCTCTGGTTTTCTGCGGAACCGGGGGCATTTTGCCGGCCAAAATCAACGGCGAAGGGTCGTGGATCAAACATATCGAACCGGGAGCACGTGCCGTCATGATCGGCGGACGAATCGGAAAAGACGGAATCCACGGAGCCACTTTTTCTTCTCTGGCACTCGATGAAGAGTCGCCCACATCGGCGGTTCAGATCGGCGATCCGATTACCCAAAAGAAATTCAACGACTTTCTGATGGAAGCACGCGATAAATCGCTCTTCTGCGGCATTACCGACAACGGAGCCGGCGGTCTGTCTTCCTCTCTCGGGGAAATGGCGGAGCGGTCCGGGGGAATCCGCGTCGATCTCGACAAATGTCCTCTCAAATATGCGGGTCTGGCACCTTGGGAAATCTGGGTCAGCGAATCGCAGGAACGGATGAGTCTGGCGGTTTCCGAAGAGACACTCGACGAATTTCTGGCTCTGGCAGCCAAACGGGATGTCGAAGCGACGGTGATCGGCGAGTTTACCGATTCCGGTTTTATCGAACTCTTTTACAATCGGAAACCGGTCTGTTCGCTCGAGCTGGCCTTTATTCACGACGGATTGCCGAAAATGAATCTGGAAGCGGAGTGGAAAGCGCCCGTCAGAGAAAAAGAGAAATTGGCCGAAAAAGAATCTTACAACGACGATTTGAAAGAACTGCTGGCCGATCCTTCGATTGCCGGTAAGGAGCCGCTGGTGCGTCAGTACGACCACGAAGTGCAGGCGCAGTCGGTTGTCAAGCCGTTTGTCGGGGAAGAAAGCGACGGTCCGTCCGACGGGGCGGTGCTGCGTCCGGTGGCCGACTCGAACCGCGGTCTGACAGTGACTCACGGCATCTGTCAGCGTTATTCCGATTTGGATACATATCAGATGGCGGCCTGTGCGGTGGACGAAGCGTTCCGTGCCCACATTGCTCTCGGAGGAAATCCCGACAAGGCGTCGGCTTTGGACAATTTCTGCTGGCCCGATCCGGTCGAATCGCCTTCGACTCCCGACGGAAAATACAAAGCGGCTCAGCTGGTCCGCTGCTGCAAAGGATTGCGGGATACCTGTCTGGCTTACGGACTGCCGCTGATTTCCGGTAAAGATTCGATGAAAAACGATGCCAATCTCGGCGGGAAAAAAGTTTCGGTCCGGCCGACGCTGCTGATTTCACTGATGGGGATTACCGACGATGTCCGCCGTTCGCAGACATCCGATTTCAAAGCGGCCGGCGACAAGGTCTACCTGGTCGGTGCCACCCGCGGTGAAATGGGCGCCACCTCTTACGAAAAAATCCGCAACGCGGCATACAGCGAAGTACCGGCTGTCGACACGGCAACGGCACTGCCGCTTTACAAACGCATGGCGGCGGCCATCGGCGGCGGTCTTGTCAAATCGTGCCACGACCTTTCCGACGGCGGACTGGCGGTGGCGGCGGCCGAATCGGCACTGGCCGGCCGGCTCGGATGCGTTTTGAATCTCGATGCGGTGAAAGAAGCGGCCGGTTTCGAAACGGCGCGGCTGCTGTTTTGCGAAACACCGTCGCGGTTTCTGGTGTCGGTCGCCCCGGAAAAAGCGGCCGAATTCGAAAAAACGATGGCCGATTCGGTTTGTGCCTGTCTCGGCACCGTCACGGCCGGCAATACGGTGGAAATGAGCCGCGGCGGAAAAACCGTTCTGAATCTTTCTCTGTCCGATATCGAAACGGCCTGGAAAGGAACCTTTTCCCGGGTGTAACGGAGTCTGACGGCGATGAGATTCGGACTGGCTATTCTGGGATTTTTTATCGGCGGACCGATCGGTGCGATTGCCGGATATTTTATCGGCGTTTTTATCGAACGGTCGCGTATCGATATTTCCCGTCAGGCCAACCGATCCCGCCGGGACGCTTTCTTTCTCGGACTGTCCGGGCTGGCAGCCGAGGTCATGAAAGCCGACGGCACGGTTTCCAAGGATGAAGTCCTATATGTAAAAGAGTTTTTTATTCGGGAATTCGGAGTCGAGACCGCGTCCCGAATGATGAAGCAGCTGAAAATCTTTGTGACGGAAAAAGTTCCCGTCGAACAGATATGCCGTCAAATCTCTCTGATTTTCGATCCTTCGTCACGTCTTCTTATCGTTCATTTTCTCCACGGTCTGGCCAATGCCGACGGCCGGGAAACGGTCGAAGAACAGCAGGTCATTAATCGCATTGCCTCTCTGCTCGGCATTTCGCAATCGGAAAACCGTTCGGCCGGCAGTATGTACAAAGACGATTTGAAGTCGTGTTACGAGATTCTCGAAGTTTCCGAAAATGCCTCCGACGAAGAGGTAAAAAAAGCCTATAAAAAGGCAGCCGTCAAATATCATCCCGACCGTGTGGCGTCGCTCGGAGCGGATGTTCAGAAAGAGGCCAACGAACGTTTTGCCAAAATCAACGCCGCTTACGATAAAATCAAAGAATCCCGCGGTCTGAAATAATCACTCTTCGCAAACCATATCATAAAAAATACCGGAAAATCGGTGCCGTTATGGCGGCAATCGGATTTTATATGTTTTGGATGGCTTTTTAAGCCGGGAGGTTTTATGAGTTTTTGGAAAAAAAGGAAAAAGGGTGTTCGTGCGGCGGCAGTTGCGGAACGGTTGCGGTGCCGTTATGGCGGCGGCTGCCGGCGAAATCCGATCGGTAGCGGTTTACGGCAGCGGTTGCCGAATTGCGGGTGATTCTTTTGTCAGAATTTCCACCCCGGTATCGACGTAGTCGGGAGATAAACTTTCTCCCTTCAGAAGTTTTTCCGCGCTTTTCATCCCCAAATAACCGATTTTATAGGGATTTTGAGCCATAATGCAAAAAAGACTGCCGTTTCGGATAAGAGTCTTGTTCATATCGGAAACGTCGGAGCCGCATCCGATTGCCTGCTGCCGTGATTCCGCAACGGCATTTCCGACGCCGACGGTCGACCCTTCGTTGGAGCCGTAAACGGCGATACAACCCTGTGTGATAAAATTAGCGGCCATATCTTTGGCAACGGCAACATCGCCCAGACAGTACTGGGTTTCCAGAACCTTATACGGAGTCCCTTCGAAAGCTTTACGGAATCCTTCTTCGCGGCTGACTGTCGATTGGGTCGCCGAGTTGACGCCGATAATGCCGACAGATCCTTTATGAATGCCGCGGCGGTTCAGCTCCGCCAAAAGAGCCTCGCCGACTTTCCGGCCGCCGGCACGGTTGTCGGTAGCCAAAAACTGTTCTGCCGGATAAGAAGCCGCACTGTCGACATAAATAATTTTGACACCCTGTTCGTCGGCCTGTTTTAAAGCCGCCGTAACCGCATCGGGTCCGTTGGCCGCTATCAGGATGACTTTGGCGCCGGCCGCAACGGCGTTGTTGATACATTCGATTTGTTTGTTATCGTCTTTGACATCGGGGGCAATCCATTCGAAATCGATAATATCCGACTCGGCTGCCGCTGCTGCTGCCCCTTCGTTCACTTTTACCCAGTGCTGATCCATCTGGTCCATTGTAATCAGAAAAACCTTTTCTCCGCCGGTTTCTTTTTCGCGCATAAAAGCAATGGCCGTTCCGATTCCCGTCACAATAATCAAAAGCCCCAAAACAGAGTAGAGGACGATTTTTTTCGTTTTTGATAATTTGAGATTGATTTGTCCGATAAAAGGAACGGATAATCTTTTTCCGCTGTTCATACGAACAATGATATCCAAAAGAACCGAAAAAATGACAATGATTCCGATAACAATATTTCGGATGGCCACGGGGGCTCCCGCAAACTGAAGTCCGTTTTGAAGGACGCCCCAAATGGCCGCACCGACAACCGTGCCGAGCAAAAGACCCTGTCCTCCCAATGTCGATACGCCGCCGATAACCGATGCCGCTACGGCATACATTTCGTAAGAAAGACCGGCATCCATTGCTCCCATACCGCTGGTTGCACATTGAATTAATCCGACAACACAGGAACAGAAAGCGGAAACAGTGTAGACTTTTACGGTTGTCGAAAGAACCCCGACACCGCTCAGCTTGGCGGCTTCGGTATTGCTGCCGACGGCATAAATATGTCGTCCCGATTTTGTTTTTCGCAGAATAAAGTCAAACAGCGCCCAGAGAATGATTGCGATCCAGATTGTGTTGTAAATCCCGAGCGTCGAGCCGTAATAAAAGAAATTACGGAAACCTTCGGCGGCTTCTCCGATACTGTTTGTGTTGTAGTTGTTGTTGGCAATCTGGGCAATTCCCCGTCCGATCGTCATGGTCCCGAGAGTCGCTATGAAAGAGGGAAGTTTAAAACCGGCAACAAGGATTCCGTTTAACACGCCGATTAATAAACAACAAACAAGTGCTATTAAAACAGCCAATGCGGGGTCGACGCCTTTTGTCATTAATGTGGCACTGATCATCGTTGACATACCGACAACCGATCCGATCGAGAGATCGATATTCCCGGTAATCATTACGTAAGATTGTCCGATACCGATGAGCAGAATCGGCGCGATTTGCCTTAAGAGATTGGCAATATTTCTTCCCGAGAAGAAGTTAGGATTAATAATACCGAAAGCCAGGCACAGAATGACAAGACCGACTGTCACGGTAACGACCTGACCCATTCCTTTTGTTTCTTTTAAACGTTTAATAAACTGAAATCTAAAATTCATAACTGTCTCCGTATTATTTAATTTTTTGATCGAATTGTGTTGCCAGGTGCATGATTTTTTCCTGTGAAGCTTCTTCGCGGGACAGTTCGCCCGTAATTTTCCCGTCACACATGACCAAAATCCGGTCGGCGACTCCGAGGACTTCCGGAAGTTCCGAAGAGACGAAAAGCACGCCGATTCCCTGTTCTTTCAGAGCGTTCATCAGGTTGTAAATCTCGACTTTGGCGGCAACGTCGATACCCCGGGTCGGCTCATCAAACATAACGACACGGGATTTCCCGGCGAGCCATTTGGCGACAACAACTTTCTGCTGATTTCCGCCGGAAAGATTTTGTGCGGCTGTCGAAGGGTGATGGACCTTAATTTTCAGATCCCTGACCGCCTTTTTGATCATTTTTTCTTCTTTTCCGCGGAGAATGATTCCCAATTTGTTACTGACAGCTTTTAGATTCGGCAGGATAATGTTGTCGGCAACCGAAAGTTTCACGCATAAACCGTCTTTTTTCCGGTCTTCGGGGGCCAACACAATGCCGTTTTTGATAGCATCGCGCGGAGTGCGAATATTAATTTCTTTTCCGTCAAGCAGAATCCGACCGCTTTCTTTTTTGTCAATCCCGAAAACGGTGCGTGTCATTTCCGTTCGTCCCGCACCCATCAGTCCGGCAAATCCGAGGATTTCGCTTTCTCTGACCGAAAAAGAGAGATTCCGAACCTGCTTTCCTGCCGACAGATTACGGACTTCCAGAATGGGTTTTCCGACGGGACAGGAGACTCGCGGGAATTTTTCGGTTATTTCCCGTCCTACCATGTGGGCAATGATTTTGTCCATCGTAAAATCTTTAAAAAGACCCGATGTAATGTAATGACTGTCGCGCATAACGGTAATTCTGTCGGTAATGTGTTTCAGTTCTTCCAGTCTGTGGGAGATATACACAATGGCACAACCGTCTTCTTTCAGATTCCGGATGATACGGAAGAGATCGTCGATTTCCTTGCTTGTGAGAGCGCTGGTCGGCTCGTCCATAATCAAAACACGGGCATTTAATGACAGTGCTTTGGCAATCTCAATCATCTGCTGCTTCGAAACGGGCAACCGGGAAAGAGTTTCCGTCGGAGAAACCGGCATACCGAGCCGTTCCATCAATTCGGCAGCGGCCCGGTTCATAGCGCCGTTGTCCAGAACCGTTCCGAATCTTTTCAGCTCCCGCCCGAGAAAAATATTTTCCGCAACTGTCAGGTGCCGGCACATATTCAGCTCCTGATGAATAATGGCAATTCCCTTTTGGCGGGCCGTTGTCGGATTCAGACGAAACACTTCGGAGCCGTTAATGAAAATTCTTCCTTCATCCGGCTGATGAATGCCGCTCAGGATTTTCATCAGGGTAGACTTTCCGGCACCGTTTTCTCCCAGTAACGCCATGACTTCGCCCTTTCTTAACTGAAGAGAGACGCAGTCGAGAGCTCTGACTCCGGGAAAGCTCTTGGAAATATCTCTCATTTCGACTACAAAATCAGACATAAAAACCTCTTTTAAATAATTACATCTATTGTAAAACCGAAACCGGAAAAAAACAAGCAAAATAAAAAAGCGTTCCCGGAGGAACGCTTCGAAAGACGGTTCGGATTTTTATTTATCCAGACCGTTAATCTGCAAAACCCGTTGGTAGGTTTTCATATCGGTATACAAATCTTTTGTATACGGATTGCGGCCGGCTTTGATCGATTTGTAAATCATGAAAACAAAAAGTCCGGCATTAAAAACCAGCGAAAGGGTGGCGATAGCCCACAGAGCTTCCGGTTTATTGGAAGAGGTAATGGAAAACAGCGATCCGAAAGCGGATTCGGGGTTGGCATAATTCGAGAAAGTTACCGAAAACATCGCCCATAAGGCCAGTGTCTGTGCGCGGTGCTGTAAATAGGCTCCTCTTTTGATGCAGAATTCGGCAATTGTACAGGAAACCAGAAGCAGAAAACCGGCATACATCGCGCGGGTCGAGATACAGTTGTAGCAGTAAGAAAGATTCCATAAATCGTAGGCGACAACCCAGAACCAGAGCTGATCGGGCCAGATCATATCTCGGGACTTGGTTTTGGCAACCTTAATACCGAACCAGCCCGTAATGGTCAGAATCAGGAAAATTCCGGCAATCGCATTCATGATATTCCACGGACCGCCCTGCATGTAAAGACCGTCGATTTGGTTGAAAACACCCGGCTTTCCGGCGTAGTTCATAAAAACCTCGATATCACGGTAAACGGCTTCGGCAATATTCACGGCCAGAATGACAAACGGAAACAGAAGAACCCATTTGTTATTTCCGGCTTTTGTGTAGCGGATAACCATAAAACCGAGAACACCGGCCAGTGCCGACAGGGTTTTGACAATCGGAAACCAGTCGCCGCTTCCGCGGACGGCGGTTTGCGGCCAGACGAAGATAGTCAGAGCAATCGGAAGAATCAGATACATAACCAGAGCGGCCCATTTCGACCGTCGTGTGATTTCGTTTAATACAACCAGCGCAACGAGAACAGCCAGAGCGACTAGAATGTTTTGCCAGGTATAATTTTCAAAAAAGAACATGTTTTTCTCCTTTTCTTTTTATCAGAGCATAATTTCCACATCCGAAATCGGATACGATTTACAGGAGTGGATATAACCGAATTTTTCATCGGCGTGGCGAACCAAAACACCGCGTGCGGCAAAAACCCGTCCGGACACCAGTTTAACCCGGCACATACCGCAGCCACCGCTTCGGCAGCAGACAGGAGCCTTGATGCCGGCTCTTTCCAGGGCGGTCAGAATCGATTCGTTGGCCCGTGCCGGATATTTCTTTCCGTCCACTGTCAGCGTAAACTCTTCTTTTCCCGTCAGCTCGGAAGGCCAGCCGGGTTCGTTTTCGATATCCTGACGGGCACCGAAAACTTCGCGGTGAATGTGTTTGTGATCGACGCCCGCTTTTTCCAGTTCCTGAACGCAGAAATCGTTCATCACCTGAGGCCCGCAGATGTAAAAATCGGCGTCATCGATTTTTCCGACAATTTCTTTGATGCAGGCTGCGTCGATAAATCCTTTTCTTCCGGCAAACGAAGGATCGTCGGACACAACCGGTTCGAAATGAAAATTCGGATAAGCGGCCGCTTTTTCTTTTAATTCTTCGTAAAAAAGAGCGGCTTTTTCCGTTCTCGTACCGTAAATCAGATAAATTTCGCGGTCTTTTCCGCTTTCCAGAATCTCCCTCGTCATACTGACGAACGGAGTGATACCGCTGCCGCCGGCCAGATAAACCGATTTCTTTCTGTGAAAAATCGGATTAAAATGAAAGTGTCCGGCCGGGCCGTTTGCTTCCAGTTTATCTCCGACTTTTACCGTATTCAGGAAATAATCGGAAACAAAACCGGTCGGAATACGGGCCACCGTAATTTCATAATAACCGCGCTGGGCAGGTGAAGAGGAGAGACTGTAAGGGCGGCTGGTCCGGACCCCGTCGATTTCCGTAAAAACATTGATGAACTGACCGGCCATAAAAGGCGGCAGCCAGCCGTTTTCGGATGTCAGCCGGAATGTTTTGGCATCCGCAGATGTTTCGATGATTTCCGAAACTTCCAGTTTTAAAATTTTCGGATGATATTCCGAAATTTTACTGCCGACACGACCGATTTCGGTCACAATATCTTTTCCGTTGCGCCGGCAGACTTTGATGTCATTGAGTACTTCGGGGCCGTTTTGAAGGGTTCCCAGTAAAAGTTCTTTAATCGATTTCATTTTAAACCTCTTTCGCAATTCGTCCGGCGACTTTATCGGCAAACATGTAATTCGGACCGAAACCGCAGGCATTGACCCAGCCGCTGGCAAATTCCAGATTTTTGATACAGCTTTCTGTCGGGAAAAAGAAAACGCTTGATTTCAAATCCTGTTCGTAGCCGTAAATGGCTCCGCCCGGATGATTGAGGTAGCGCATGTGAGTCAGCGGGGAAGCGACTTCGATTTCTTCTATATGTTCGCGCAGATTCGGATACTGTTTTTCCAGCCGGCTGATAATCATATCTGCCGCTTTGTATTTCATTTCGTGGTACTGCTCCGGCGGCAATTCTTCCCACGGCCCGGCATATTTGAGCGTTCCGGCAGTAATAATACTGGTTCCCGGAGGAGACACTTTCGGATCATCAACCGTGTAGCAAGTTGCCACAATCGGGTCGTGTTCGGGAAGCAGACTGTAGGCACCGAGAAAATCCTCGTTGGCATTCAGACTGTCGTAATTCAGAGTGAAAGAGCTGGTAAAGCCCAATTCTTCGGGAGTGCAGTCCAGACCGAGAAAACAGGTCAGAGCCGAAATACCGACCGTGTACGGTTTCAGATATTCTCTGGCGGAGTCGGGAATCTGATCTCTGTCCAGAAGCTGTGTATATGTCATTGTCGGCGAAATATTCGAAATAATTTTTTTGCAGCGGTATTCGTTACCTTTTTCATCGACTACACCGACGGCCGCCCCGTTTTCCAGAATAATTTTGGCAATTCCGTTGCTCAGAAAAACATCGTTTCCTTTTTTGCGGATGGTTTCGGTCAGTGCCTGAGACATGACCTGAGAGCCGCCTCTTAAATAAAAAGGTTTGTCATTGATATAAATATAGGTACATTTTGCCAGAATGGAGAAAGGAAACCTTTCCGGAGGCATTCCCATGAAACACCAGTAAGCACTGAGACAAAGCTGAAGTTCTTTCGATTTGAAAAATTCATCCATAACATCCTGCGTGCTGCGCAGTCCGTATTTGGCAAGTGTCGGGTAAAGTTTCGGAAAAAGTGTTTTCATTATCACTTTCTTCAAGGCCGACGGTTCGCCGGTCGAGGCGGCACTCTTAGCCGCAAAGGCGTTGGCTTCTTCGCAGAATTTCCAAACTGTTTCGAAATACCGCAGAATATTTTCCCTTTCTTCCGGGAAAGCCTTTCCCAAAAATTCTTCCGCTTTTTCCCGATCGGCCGGAATGGAATATCCTTTGCCGCCCGGCAGGTTGACACGAAACAGATCGTGAATCTGAATCCATTCGATCTGATCTTCGATTCCGTATTCACGGAACAGTTCTCTCAACGGTCCCGGTTTTTCGGGAGTTCCCATCGAACTGAGCTGGTGAAGAGCCACTTCAAATTCAAAACGGCCGCGGCAGAAAGATGTACCGCAACCGCCCGGTAAATTGTGTTTTTCAAACACCGCGACTTTTTTCCCCAGAACCGATAAAGTAGCGGCGGCCGCCAGGCCGCCGTTACCGGCTCCGATGATAATCACATCGTAATTTTGCATAAAAACCTCAAAGTAAGAAATTTATTTGATTAAAGCCGAAATACTGAAATAAGCGGGAACCGCCATCAGAATCAGATTGACAATCATCAGGACAATCTGAACATTCCTTGTTTTTGTCCATTTGACAAAACGGTCAAAGGCGGGAACATGAAGTTTTTCTTCGATGAACTGTTTGCAGGTAATCTGAAAAATTCCGCCGACCGTCAGAGAGTTGGCACGGAAAACCAGCCACAAAGAAGCCGGAATCATCAGGTTGCCGGGATTAACGCCCGGAATCATCATAATCAGCATGGCAGCAATCGGAGCTCCCAGAATACCGATATGCAGATAAGCAATCGACGAGCTGAATTCATCCGTGACGAAAATCCAGTTCCAAATTGTATAGGCAATCCACCAGCAGACAGTCCCGATAATCATCTGGTTTCCGACTTCATAGGTAAAAGCATACGCCAGTTCGTTACCGGGCATCAGCGAAATCCAGCGGACTCCCGGAATCAGCGTCAGAATGGTTGCGGCCAGAACCAGACCCGAAACAAAATTGTAATAACATTTATGCTTTAAATCGGTAAATGTTGCTTCCAGAATGTTGATTGCCAGAAACAGCAGGACAACATAAATAAACCATTCCGCTCCGACACCGGCATAAACAAAAAGAAAAACGGCCGGAACAATAGCGGCTCTCAGAATGACCAGCGTTGTCAGTTTCAGTCTTTCGAAAAAGACAGGTTTCAGAAAAACCAGAATCAAGATCGGAACAATAACGTTCACGGGAATGTTCACCCAGATCGGAAAAAACGATGTGAGCATCGACAGACCCACGATAGCAATGAACAGACATGCCCAGACAACAAAGTGCGGAGCATTCTTCAAAAACGAAGGAATCTTTTGCATAAATATATCTCCTATAAATTTTATTATACACTCAAATATTCTTTTCGCAAGAAAAATTTAATCTTTGCAGGAAGTTTCTTTTCATTCGGGATACCGGAAACGAAGGGTATTCGAATAAAATCCGAATACAGATATAGAAATAAGTTTACATTAAAATAAAATTATAATTGAACAATTTTAACAATTTTATTAAAAATTAATTTGCAAAATAGGACATCTGTATTTTAAAATAGAATCGGTAGGAGTTACGAAATGAAAAAATTAATTCTTTTTCTTGTCGTCTTATTTTTTGCCGGTTGTAAAATCGAAATACCGACCGGAGTTTTCGATTATTTGAAAAATGACGAAGTGTTGAAACCGCTGCTGGAATACAACAAAAACGGAATTCTTGAAAACAGGGATATTCCGATGAAGTTAAATATTCCGGGAGATACAAAAACAAAGGTGAAGTCTTACCGGTGGATAGTGACCGATTATTTCGGACGTGAAGTATTTGTTTCCAATCAGGAGGCTCCCGTTGTTCCCGGTTTGACGGCAGAAGAGTATACCGTAACAGTCACAATTTCTGACGGGAATAAAGAAAAACCGTCTGAAAGAGTTTTTGAGATGCCGTTTACGGTAACGGCACCGGAAGTACTGTCGGATTTGACATTAATAGGCTTGTCGTCATCCTGTGATACAGGGGTATCATCGACTGATAATGTGACAAGTCAGACAGAAAATTTAATCTTTCAGGCAAGAATCAGTGAATCGTTCCTGAACCAGACCGGATTGAAGCTGGTTTGGCGAAATCGTGATTCCGACAGCAGCGATAGTATAGATATTCCGCCATCGTCTGATATCGAATTGACAATAAGTGCCGAAGGAAAAATTTTTACCGACGGAATTTACGAATGTTATATTGAAGATACCGTCAGCAAAGCAGCCGGAAATAGGGTTTTTGTGACAATTGATACAAAGGCGCCCACTCTTTCCTGGAAAATCGAAGACAGTGAACTTCAGACGGAATGGGCATGGGGAACCGGAGCGACGGAACTTGTCAACTATATGCTGACTTCGGCCGATGAGCTTCTTTACGGTTATACAGCCGAGACCAATATTCCCGAATGGGATAAGAAATCTTTTTCACCTTATGTAGCCGGCACTCAAATTGTGCGAAATTATTGCGGTTGCGATTTGGCCGGTAACGAGTCTAACAAGCTGTCCCGATCGGTTACGGTAAAGGATCCGACACCTTTAAAAGAAGTCGAAGATCCGTCGTTTGAAAACGGTAACGGACAGTTGCCGTCAGACGGAAAATGGAGTACAAACGGCAGTTTAAGCAGTGCCTGGCAGGCTTTGGTCCGAACATATTTATGGAAAGGTTATACTCTGACACCTGCATGGCTATATATTTATAGTAATAAAGAGCTTGATGAATACCAAACTTCTCCAAATTTTCAGGGGCCCTGGCGTTATAACAACGATGAATTTAAAAATTATGCTTATGCCGGCGTGAAAGATACACCGAAAACAGGAGAAAAAAGTTTTTGGTTCAGTGAAGTAAAATCTACCGGAGGATGGGGACATAACGAATGCTGGTATGCCAATACTTCCGGCTGTATTTTTCAGACCGGTTTTACACTCGAAGCACAGGTTGAATATTGCGCTTCCGTCTGGATTAACAGCGGATCGGAAAATGCACCGGCTGCCGATCAAAATGTCAAACTGTGTCTGGTTGTACCGTCCTTTGATAAAAACGGATTTCTGGATTATGAAAAGACAGAGATTCTGGCAAAAAAATATACGACTCAATTTAATCAATATGAACAGATTGTGCTCTCTTTTACGCCTGCAAAACAGTATGAGAATGCTGCTATTCTTATAGAAAAAGATGATAGAGGCACTAAAGACAAAGACAACTGGGTTCATATCGACGATGTCGCAATGTCAATAATTTCATACAAGAAAGTTTCGGATAATATATCTGCTTATGCGGAAGGAGGAGCACAATGAAAAGATCAATTATAAATTTAATGATATTTATCGGAATTATTTCGTCAGTTGCCTGTGCTTCGGAAGAGGGCTCCTTGTCCGTGGCCATAAAGGCAAGTAAAACGGCACCCGTTCCCGGAGAAACAGTCAAATTCACGCTGGAAGTGGAAGACGTGAAAAACCCGGCGACGGAAGTCGCCGGAAATTATTATGTTTATAACGAAAACAAGAGTCAGTTGGCGTTTCAGTCCTTTACGGGAAATACTTTTTCCTATAAATTTGACAGATACGGAACGTATACCGTTAAAGTAATTGCCAAAAATAAGAAAAATTACGGAACAGGAAGTATTTTGATTACAGTTGCCCAGGGAGAAGGAGGATTGACGGACTGGACTCTTGCTTCCGAAGAAAATCCGAATAGTTTTATGGCGGGAGATCCCGTGACATTGGTTTTTAAAAATTTGAAAACACAAATCGGAGAGGGCGCCGAATTGGACGTACATATTCAGAATCAGAAAACGGGAGATGTATTGCAGTTCAGTAACAATGTTTCCGATACGGTTCAGTTCGTCTCCGGTTCGACAGATAAAGGAAATTACCGCGTTGTCTGTGTGATTACAAATCCCGACGGTTCTAGGTATACCGTAGAAGACCAGTTGATTCTTATGGATCCGAATAATCCTATCGAGATTTTGGTTACAGCGACAAAAAACAGCAAGGAATACGAAGACACCGTTTTCGTTTCCGGTTCTGCCGAACATAAATTGGGGGCAAAATTATTATCTGTTAAGTTGGTTCGGACAGCCCGTTACGGACGGGAGGCCGGTGTTTATCCTTTGGCATCTTTAAATAAAGACGGCGGACTGAAAAATTCGAAAAAGGGAACAGATTATATTACGGTAACGGAAACCTATTCTTATCCGCCGGAAAACGAAACCGATAATCTGTTTAAATATGATCCGCAAACCTGCCGCTTCGAATTTCTCGATCCGATGAATTATTACGACGAGAACGGCAATATTGAGGAAAAAGGTTTTAAGTGGAGTTATGCCAAATGGGACCGCGAGGTGTGGAAGTCCGTTTTGCGGAAACAGTATTTCAGTATGAAAGACACTTTGACGGTCAATTATCAAATTATTGCTGTCAGTGAAACCTCTCCCGATGAAGAGGTCACTTCCGAAACATCCGGTTATCCTTATTTGAACAGGGTTTCCCTCTGCCAGATTCTGTTCTGGTATAAGGATGCCACATTAAACCGATTGTGGCACATGCAGTGTCCGCGCTGGTGTTGGAAAAAGTCAATGTCTTGGTTACCGGAAACTCAGAAATATACGGACGAAAAGGGAAACGGGGAAGTCGCTTACTCTGTTTCTATTATAAGTTCATCGGGAAGCGGTTATGTTCGTAATTATTCGGATTGGGCAGATGTTACTATTTTTACCAACAACAATATTTCGACAGGAGGCCTGTCTCTCGACGGAGGGAACAAAAGAAAGTCGTATAGCGGTTCATTTACCGTTCAGACGGAACTGTTTGGAGTTATGAATTTGGAAATAAAAGAGATATCGGTACGGGATATGGTGATTCAGTACGGGATGTGGACCGACGGAGGGGCTTCCGGTTCGGTGGAAATAAAAAGAGATGGTGTAACCGATAAGGTTTCAACAGATGAACTATTGACTTTCATGCCGAAATATTCGGCAGGCAGTTGGGCACCGACGTCCGGGAACGGATATGACAATTGGGATGTTACCGGAGCGGGCTTTAATCCGTTAAAAGACGGAGCACTGAGCTGGACTCTGTTTAACTTTAAATATCCTCCGCTGAAAGAAGGCTGTGATATCGAACAGGGCAATTGGGGAGGTCGTGAAAGCGATTGGAGTTTTTACTATATGAAATAATTTTCTGCAAAAAGCACCCGGTAACGGGTGCTTTTTTATAAAAAGAGATTTTATCCCCTCGACCAAATCCGTAAAAGGTGATATAATCAAAGAAAGATGTACCTATAGCTCAGCCGGATAGAGCATTAGATTCCGGATCTAAAGGTCGGAGGTTCGAATCCTCTTGGGTACAAAATCCGATGCCTGTGCATCGGGTTTTTCTTTTACAAAACGACGCAGTTTCGGCCGCTCTTTTTCCCTTTATAAAGGTTGCTGTCGGCTGCTTTAATCATTTCCTCGACGGAAGAGTAATTTTTTCGGGATTCGGAAAGACCGAAGGTCATTGTAAGACATAAAGGTTCGTTTCCGTAAAAAAGAACCGATTTTTCGATATTTTTTCGAATCTGATTCAGCAGTTTTTTTCCTGCCTGCGGGGTAAACGGAAAATAAAACAGAAATTCTTCACCGCCCCAACGGCAGATGATTATATTTTCTTTTTCACAGAAAGGGGCAAACAAAGGAGGCAGGGTTCTCAAAACCAGATCGCCTGCATCGTGTCCGTATTTATCGTTAAAATCCTTGAAAAAATCGATATCGGACATACCGATACAGAATTCCGAACCCGAATCGGAAAAATTTTTTTCGAGAAATTCGTTCATGAAACGTCGGTTATAAAGCCCGGTCAACTCATCTCTGTGTGAGGATTCCAAAAGAAGAGAATTTTCTTCCTGAAAAAGCGTGTATTTTGATAAGGTGTTAAGAATAAAATAAAGAGTCAGAAAACCGACTATAAAACCGGCACCGGTCGCACTGAATGAATAAAAACAAAAAGAGGCTGTTTCGGAGAGAATCGGGTCGGGTGAATAATAGGGAAGGATCTGGGAAAAAAAGATAAAAGAAAAAATGTTCAGAATAAAAGAACATATTAAAAAGGTTATCTGATAATTCTTTTTATACGAAGAAGAGAGAATATATGTCGAAATCGGAATGAGCGTAAAAAAATAGAGAGGGAATCCGAGAGAGGAACCGACTGTAATTTCCAGAAGAGTGATATTGGCAATAATTTCCAAAAAAGTAAAAATATAGAAAAAAAGGAAATTGTTCAGACGAATAAAACAGCCGGCACATATAAAAAGGACAGCTGCAATCGATGAAAACAGAACGATCTGATGAATGCCGAAAATCAAGGCCAGAACGACAAACCCTGCGTGAACAAATCCGCCCAGAAGCAGGAGGATTTTCATCTGGGCACTGACATTCTCTTTTAATAGGATTAAAACTTTGCTGTTCGGCATATTGTTTCTATTCCATATTATCTTTTTTACACGGAAAGAGCAAGGCTGTCAGTATCGATCGGACTATTTTTTTGCGTACAGACAAAACCAGCCGGCGGGATGACGGTAAACGGAGATATCCGTGAAGCCGGCTGCTTCCGCGAAATCGGAAAGAGCATCCGCGGTGTAAATTTTCATACCGCGAATGCGCACGCCGTTTTCGGGGGAAACCGGGCTGTCCGTTTCGCAGCAGAGAACAAATTGCCCGCCCGGCTTTAAAACCCGACAGACACCGTTTAACGAACGCTTTAAATCCGGCCAAAAATAAACCGTTTCGAAAGCGGTAACAATGTCAAACGAATTCTCCCGATACGGCAAAGCTCCGACATCACCTCGGGTCACAAGACATCGGTTTCCGGCCGATTTGTTTCGACGGCGGGCAAAAACGACAGCATCTTCGGAATAATCGATGCCTTCGACGGTTCCCTCCGGTACCTGTTTCAAAAGCAGAGCCATTAAGGCGCCGCCGCCGCAACCGATATCGAGAACCCGTTCATCACGGCGGAAACGAAGGAACGAGAGACCCCAGCGGTGCAGTTTCCGATGCCGGAAATTCATCCGTATCATCATCAACCGGCCCAAAAATCCGCGGGGTTTGCATGCATTTTGGAAAAAACGGTCCTTCAGCCGGCTCATTCGCAATCCTTTAAAAAAGAAAATCGGAACAGCTTCGTGATTCCGTTACCGATCGGACAAAAGAGGCTGCTTCCAAATGTTTCGGGTGGGTCTGATAACCTTGAAGAGCGGCTTCATCGCTGAAGGTACTGTCCAGAAGCAGATCTCCGTCTGATGACGAAAGAAGAGGTGTTCGAACGGTCAGCGAGAGCAGGCCGGGAATCCGGCCGTTAAGAGCTTCCAGTCGTTTTTTGATTTCAGCTGCTGCCGATTCTTTTTCCTGTCGGGTCATTTCCGTCTTGAGCTTCCACGACACAAGGTGTTTCAAACCGGAGGCGGGTATTGGCGGCGAAATTTTGGCTACCCGGCGACCGTGACGGCTTTCCGGATCATAGAAAGCATCTAAATAAGACTGCAATATTGATTCCGGAGTCTCGGGATAGTCGATCCGCCCGCCGAAAACCAGAAAATTGGCATTATTATGTTCTTTGGCCATGCGGGCAGCGTATGCATTCTGAGGCAGAGCGGCCCGAATTCCGTTGACTTTATTGGCGGCTATCGACATTCCGATGCCTGTTCCGCATAAAAGAATGCCGAAATCATAACCGCCTTTCAGGTATTCCGTACAGGCTTTGCGGGCTATATCCGGATAATCGACTGAGGATTCGTCATCGACACCGAGATTGATAACGGAAAATCCTTTTTTCTGCATATAGTCGGACAATTTTTTCTTGAGCGCAACGGCTCCGTGATCGTTTGCAATAATGACTTTCATATCACTATTCTAACAAAAAGATGAGCGGCGGGCAAGCAGAAAGTTTTCTGTTGAAAAATTTTCTTTTCCGTGATATTCTAAGAAACGGAGGAAAAATGGACGAAGAAAAGAAAAACTGCGATAAATCTTCCCGGCAGGACGATCTGTCCGAAAAATTTCTGAAAACAAGGACGATTCTGTTTTCGGGAGAAGTCGACAAAGAATCTGCCGAAAAGGCTATTCGTCAGCTGTTGCTTTTGGCTGCCGATTCCGATGATCCGATTCGTTTCTTGATTGATTCTCCCGGCGGGGATGTCGATGCCGGGTTTGCGGTTTATGATATGATTCGTTTTGTTAAACCGAAAGTGTATACGATTGCAATGGGTCTGGCGGCCAGTGCCGGTGCGCTGATTCTTTTGGCAGCCGATAAGGAACACCGTTTCGGTCTCCCGAATTCCCATTATCTGATTCACCAGCCGCTCAGTTACGGAATGCGCGGTGTGGCAACGGAAATCGAGATACATGCCAAAGAGATCGAAAAAACAAAGCAGAAAATTAATGAAATCATTGCCGAAAAAACAAAAAAACCGCTGAAAACGGTGGAAAAAGATACCGATCGCGACTACTGGCTGAATGCCGCGGAAGCCGTCGAATACGGCCTGATCGGAAGAATTATCGAAAAAGAGAGCGATTTACCGTAAGGAGAACATCATGGATCTGAAGCCTTATCTGAACACAACATTTACCGGATTTAACCCCGCCGACTTTCCTGCCGGAACAAAGATTCACACGGGAAAAGTCCGCGATATCATTACTCTCGACGGAAAACTGCTGATTACAACCAGCGACCGGATTTCCGCCTTCGACCGCGTACTCTCTTCGATTCCCTGCAAAGGCGAGCTCTTAAACCGGATGGCTCTTTTTTGGTTCGACCGGACAAAGGATATCATTCCGAATCACATCATCAAAAAGGTCTCCGCAAGAACGATTCTGGTGAAGGAGTGTCGGGTTTTGCCGGTGGAAGTGATCGTCCGCGGATATCTGACCGGTTCCGCATGGCGTGATTATCAGGCCGGGAAAGCGATTTCCGGTATCCGGCTGCCGGAAGGAATGAAATGCGACCAGAAATTCGACAAACCGCTGCTGACGCCTTCCACAAAAGCGGAAATGGGTCTTCACGACGAGCCGATTTCCCGGGAAGAGATTTTGGAACGGAAGCTGGTGCCTGCCGACGTTTGGGAAAAGGTCGAGAAGGCAGCCTTTGCCTTGTTCGAACGGGGAACGGAAATTGCTGCCCGCAACGGTCTGATTCTCGTTGATACCAAATATGAGTTCGGTATCGATGCCGACGGAAATGTGGTTCTTGTGGATGAGGTTCACACCCCCGATTCTTCCCGTTACTGGTATGCCGACACATACCGGGAATCTTTCGAAGCGGGAAAATCGCAGCGGAAAGTCGATAAGGAATTTTTACGCCAGTGGCTGATGGACCGCGGTTTTATGGGAAACGGGGACGCTCCCGAAATTCCCGATGAAATCCGGCTTGCCGTTGCCGAAAAGTACATCAATGCGTTCGAAACCGTTACGGGAATGACTTTTAACCCGGAAAGCCTTTCTCCGGAGGAAGAACTGAAAGCGGTTCGGGCGGTTCTTTAAGAACTCTTCCGGCAACAAAAAAGGACTGCGGAAGCAGTCCTTTTTGATTATCCGAACCGGAGGGCGCCCGTCAGTTTCCGGAACGGGAAGCAAAATAAGCTTCCCAATATTCCGTTCCCTGACTGTAGGACTGAATGTCTACAATATCGATTCTGCCGTATTGAACCTCTCCGTAAAAGTATAAAATCCGCCGGCCCTGTAGCGGGAGTAACCGTTCGGATCCGTATCGTAGGCAGTACAGGTATAATACTCCTTGTCCTCCGGCGGAGTGAAATTATTTGTAGGAAGTTGAATTCGCTGTCCCGATTTCACGAAGAAAGATTCCAACGTTCCGTTACCGCCGTTGGCGTCAAAAGCAATTCGAATTGCCGCATTTTTCTCTGCCCAACCGATAAAAACAGACCCCTCTTTGGTAAAGGTAGATTTGAAAAAAGAGACTTTTCGAGGTTACTTGACAAACGGAATTTTCTGCTGTAAACTGAAATAAAAAATGTTAACTCAACTCAACTCAACTCAACTCAACTCAACTCAACTCAACTCAACTCAACTCAACTCAACTCAACTCAACTCAACTCAACTCAACTCAACTCAACTATATCGGGAAAAATGATGAAATTTTCCGACAACAGCCGTTGACGGCTGTTGTCGGAAAACGAGAGAAAAGCTTATGGACGGAATGAGGGTGTCTGTCTTCCGACCGGGCTCTTTAACGGAAGCCGATCTTTCGAAACTGCCGACCGGGAAAAAAACGCTGATTGTCGGCGGAGAGCTGAATGATGAAGATATGATACTCCTGAGAGATTGGATTAAAAAGACTCCGATCGAGAAAAGTCTGAGAACGGTTGATTTAAGCGGCGTGTCCGGAATTTCGCATCTCCCGGCCCGGATGTTTGCCCGTTGCAGGAGATTACGGGAAGCGGTTCTTCCCGCAGTACCGCTCGCGCTGGGGTCTCAGACATTTGCGTATACGCCCGAATTATCGTTTATTCACACCGATCAAATTACGGAAATCGATACTTTTGATTGTTTTGCTTTTTGCGAAAGCCTTCCCGGACTGAATTTTGCCGGACTCGAACAAGCCGGCTCTTTTTCGTTCAGAAAGAGCGTGTTTAAAGATTCCGTTTCGTTTCCGAAACTGAAACTGCTTCCGCCTTATATTTTTCAGGAAACAACAGTGAACGGAAACCTCCTGCTGCCGGAGGTCACCTGCTGTCGGGAAGATGCTTTCTTCGGTGTATCGGTCTCCGGAACAATCGATTTACCGAACTGTACCGAGTTGGGATACGGTGTATTCAACGAAATGCGTGCGGCAGAAAGTATCCGGCTGACAACGGATCGGACCATTTTGCTGAATGCCCGAACGTTTCCGGAAAGTCCCGGAATGAAAAATACTGTTCTGTACCTTCATCCGAATAAAAGAACCGTAGTTCGAAACCGGCACTGGGGCGGAGTTCTTTGGAAAGAAGTTTTATTTGATGAAAACTGAATTCGGAAGCGGTCCGTCCGAATCAGAGAAAGCGTACTGCCGTTCCGTAAACCATCACTTCGGCCGCACCGGCCATAATCGCGGAAGTCGCATAACGGATAGCAATGATGCCGTCGGCACCGAGTGATTTGAATGGTTTCCGGATTTTTTCCCGAAATAAAGTCGGTATTGACTAAAATCATCTTTATCCTCCTTATTATAAACCGAACAGAAACTTTAACAGAGGAGCCAGGCCGACGGTTAACAGTCCGGCGAAGACGAGAGCCAATGCGCTCATAGCGCCTTCGGTTTCTCCCATTTCCAAAGCGCGGTTGGTACCGAAAACGTGAGAGGAGACTCCGAGGCCGAGACCTTTGGCAACGGGGTGGGAAATGCGGCACAGTCTGTAGACAGCCGGGGAGAGAATATTGCCGGTCAGGCCGGTAATCATAATCGCAATGACCGTGATGGCCGGAACGCCGCCGATCATCCGGCTTAATTCAAGCCCCAGCGGGGTTGTAATGGATTTCGGCAGAAAAGAAACAAGTAGAGTGTTGTCGATTCCCAGAAGTTTGCCGAAGAGAACCACCGAAACGATTGCCGTCACCGCTCCGACCAGACCTCCGACTGCGACCGGCACCGCATACTGCCGCAGCAAAGGCAGCTGCCGGTACAAAGGCAGCGCCAGCGCTACGGTTGCCGGCGCCAGAAAAAAAGCGATAATATCGCCGCCTTTGTTGTACCATTCCAGCGGAATATCGAAAAATTTCAGGAACGCGATACAGATCAAAAGCGAAATCAGAAACGGGTTGAAAACCGCCAGTTTTGTTTTTCGGAAAAGCCGTTCGCCGATGCGGTAGGAAATCAGCGACAGAATGACTCCGAAAAAAGGGTTATTTAGAATTTCTTCTTTCACGCCGAACCTCCTGCAGACGAATAATCCCCTGAACCGTGTAAGCGGTCACAATCAGGGTCAGAACGGTTGTGATTACAAGCAGCAGAACGATTCTGAAAAATTGTCCGCCGAATAGCGAGTAAACTTCTATCAGTTTCAGACTGGGGGGAAGAAAGAGAATCACCATGTTGGCCAGCAGCACATCGGCCGCCTGTCTGACCGATTCGATTTTCAACAAACCGGACGCCAGCAGAACAAAAAGAACGACCAGCGCGACAATTGTTCCCGGAATCGGAAGAGCCGCGAGGGTCACCAGAATCTGACAGGCGTAATTGATTACCAAAATGAGAGCAAACGATTGCAGCATGAGTTATTTTATCACAAGAAAAAAAAAGAAAACAGAACGAATCGGGATAAATTTGAACCGAAACACACAAAAATTCAGAGAAACTTGACTTTTCCCGGCAGCGGGTTATAATCGAAACAATGACAAAAGAGAGAGATTTCAAAAACGAAACGCTTGTTTTTCCTTCGACTGTTGTCGGTCATCACTTTCAAAAATATTTAATGGAAAAGCTCGATTTGAGAGCGACCGAAAACAGCCGTTTCATCGAATGGGACCGGTTTACGGCACTGCTGCGGGAAATCCCGGAAAACAAAACTGCGGTGCGGCCGCTTGACCGCCGTATTTTTATCGAGCAGATCCTTGAAAAAAACGCCGCCGAACCGTTTTTGCGGAAGCTGATTCCGCCGAAAATGGCGGCCGAAAGCCGCGCCTACCGTGCCGTCCTGCAGCAGGCGCTGACCGAACTGCCGGTTTTCGCCGCCGACCGGGAGGCCTTTGATGCCCTTCCCGAGCTGCAAAGCGACTTAACGCAGCTGCTGAATTTATACCGCGTTTTTTTGGAAACGTACCGCCTGTATGAACCCGATCTGGAACGGAAGCGGAGCACCGCGGATACGCAGCGGTACCGGATTTTTTATCCGGAAGTGCTGCCCGATTTCGATAACTATCGGGCTCTTCTCGGCGAAAACGTTTCGACGGAACCGGTTCCCGAAGCGCCTCTGCCCCGGGTGAAACTCTTTCCGTCGGATGTTTCCGAAGTGCGTTATCTTTTTTCCGAAATCGAAAAGCTTCTTCGGGCCGGCGAACCGGTCGAAAACATTGCGATTGCGTGTGTCGATGACAGTTACCGGTTTCTGCTGCGCTGGTTTTCGTTTATTTATCAGATTCCTCTCGTGATTCGGACAGGGAAGAAAGTCGGTGAGTATCCGGTCAACCGCTTTTTTTCGGCCTGGTACGAAGCGGTGACATCCCGATTCTCGTTTTCGTCGTTTCAGGCGCTCTTTTTCGATCCGACAACGCCGTGGAAACCGGTCGAAACGGTTGACGAAAACGGCACGGTTTCCCGGGAAAAGATTTCGACGCTGCTGATGAAAGCCTTCAATAATGTGAATGTTTTGGCGGAAGAGAAAAACTGGCTGGCGGAATTCCGAAAAGTGTCTCCGCAGGCGGAAACGGTTTTCGCCGAATTGCAGAAAGAGCTGCGGAAAGCGGTGGCGTCTTCCACTTTCGGTGCTTTGCAGAAAAACGTTCAGGATTTTCTGAAAAGGCGGTTTGATGATTCGCAGCGTGACGAAGCGTCGCGGGCGGTCTATCAGCGGGCGTTAACGAAGTTAAAGGAATTGAGTGAAGCGGAACGGCGCTTTACGGAAACCGGCGGACGCAAAAAGTTGTTTGAAACGGTGACGCCGTTCGAGTTTTGGCTGCGGGAGTTGGGCAGTGAAGTGTACGTCGAGCAGGATTCCGGTGCGAAGATTGCGGTTTACAACGGCAAAGTGGCCGCCGGGGCACCGATTCCCCATCTTTTTGTTATCGGTATCAATGAAAGCAGTTACCGGTTTGTTTCGGCTCCGTTCGGATTTTTGTCCGATTTCGACCGGGAAGAGATACGCAAAAAGGAGTTGCGGGAAAGCGACCGGACAGAGGCGATTTTCCGTCTTTACGGCAGCACGGACGGATGCCGGGTGCGCTGTTCCGGTGCGCTGACCGTTCGCGGCGAAAGCCGTTTTACCCCGTCGCTCTTTTATGCGGCCGATGCGGTTGATGCGGCGGATGAAGCGGCTGTGCCGGCTCCGGAAAAATTCGACGGGATGCCGGACGAGGCGCATCTGCGCCGTTACAGCCGTCTGTTTCCGACGGCGGCACACGCTTCGGTTTTCCGCTACAATCCGGCCGGCGAAGAGCGGATTACGCTTTCCGAGGAGGATATGCGCAACGGACTCGCCAAACGGGTGACCGATCCGCAAAGCGGACTGAAAAAAATCTCCGATACGGCGTTGGAGGCGGCCGAAACGTGCCCGTTCCGTTGGTTTCTGTCCCGTTATCAGCCGGAAGCGATGAAAACCGATGTTTTTGCGGAAGAGGCCAATCAGTTCGGAATTCTGGTTCATTCGGCCGTCGAATATTATGTCAAAGAATGCGCTCCTTCGGTGAACGCCGAAAAGGATGCCGATCTCCGACGGCAGCGGGTGCAGGCGTTTCTCGATTCGTATATCGAAAGATTGGAAAGCGACAGCGACAATAAAATTCGCATTGACGGGTTTAAAAAGCCGCAGCCGGTTTTGTGGGAAGCGTGGAAACAGAATTTGTATGATTATATCCGCTATTTCGCGGAAGCCGACCGCACCGTTTTCGGCGACTGTGAAGAAAATTTTACCGAAGGATGGTATTCGGCCCGAATCGGCGACCGGGCTGTTTTGAACGGCCGTATCGACCGGGTGATGAAAACACCGGACGGTTACTATTTTGTCGATTACAAAACCGGAGAATTGCCGTCTCCCGAACAGATTTGTCCGACCGACGAAGAAATCGAAAGGGGAGTCCGTCCTTCCAAATATCAGATAGCTGCTTACGCTTATCTGACGGAGGCCAAAAATTACAAGCCGTTGTCGGGCGCCTATTACTACGGGTTTAAAAATAAAGAAGAGACAAAAGGGTTTTTTTATCTTTTTACCGAAGAAGAACGAATCAAGACCGACCGGGAAGAAATCTTTCAGAGAGGATTGCGGAAAAAAGGACCGCAGGCGAATATTTCCGTCATGAAAGAATGGTTTATGCAGGCCGTCGACCGGTATATCGAAATGATCGACGGGCGGACGTTTGCCGTTCGGCCGGGGGATGATGCCTGCCGTTACTGTCAGTATGCATCGATTTGCCGGAAAGATTTCGGAATTAAGGGGTGAGAATGAAATTTTCGGAAGAACAGACGGAAGCAATCCGTGTCAGAAATAACTGTGTCGTGACGGCCGGTGCCGGTTCGGGAAAAACCGCCGTTTTAAGCGAACGCTTTCTTTCTTTGCTGCTGGATGAGCGGAATCCGGCCAAAGTCGACGAAATTTTAACGCTGACGTTTACCAAAAAAGCGGCCGGAGAAATGAAAGAGCGGATATACCGCAAAATCATCGAGAAGTCGAAAGAAGAAAATCTCTCCGAAAACGGGCAAATGAGGCTGGCAGAAGCCCGGTCCCGTTTCGAAAGAGCCACCGTGACAACAATCGATGCTTTTTGTAACGAAGTCATGGGAAATGCGTTACCGCTTCTCGGTGTGCCCGGTCTCTTTACAATCGATCCCGATGCGGTTGTCCGCATTCGCCGGGAAGAGGCACTTCATTGTCTGTCGGAGGGCGATGTCGATCCGGTTCTGTTCCGGCTGGTGCGGACCGTCGGTTACGACACACTGGTCGACCGCCTTTTTTGCGCAATCGGGAAACAGTTTTCGATTTTCGAACCGCCCCGGGTCGAAGAACGGGTTCGTCTTCAGCTGCGGGTGACGGAACAGGAGCTCGAACAGCTGCTGGAGTCTCTCGAAGAACAGTGCGAAAAATATCTGGAAGATCCCGACGAAAGCATCAAAGCGCTTCAGAAACTGACCGATGATGTTCGTACGGTGGTTTCCGGGTGGGAAAACGGCAACCGCGAAACGATTCTGTCGACTCTTTCCGGGTTTTCGTTTTCGGGTACGGGCGGCAAATCCAACGACAAACGGGATTTCTGCAAGGATCGGCTGAAACGGATCAAAGAAACGGCCGTCAAAGGGGCGGAAATGCTCAAATATATCCGCGGCGGCGATCATCAGATAGCGGTAGCCCGCCTTTTGGACCGTTATGCGGCGGCAATGCGGACAGCGCAAATCAAGAACAGCGTTCTCGATTACCGCGATGTGGCGTCGGGGGCGTTGCGAGCTTTGAAAGAAGACAAAGCATTACGGGCCCGTTACAAGAAAAAATTCCGCTACATTATGGTCGACGAGTTTCAGGATAACAACCTGATGCAGAAAGAGCTCTTTTATCTGCTGGCCGAAAAGGCGGACTGTTGCGGCGACGGCGTGCCGGCGGCGGCCGACCTGGAACCGGATAAGCTGTTTTTCGTCGGTGACGAAAAACAGTCGATTTACCTTTTCCGGGGGGCGGATGTTTCGGTTTTCCGAAAACTTCAAAACGAACAGACAGTTCTGGAGCTGACAAAAAACTACCGTTCGGAACCCGATCTCATCCGTTTTTTTAACCGTTTTTTCCCGAATCGGGTGATGCCGGTCGATGCGGCCGCGGCGGCCGACCACGAAGCGGTTTTCAAGGAGCTCGGTTACCGCGACGCCGAAAACGACCGGTGCGAAATCGAGCTGACCTGCATCGATTCGGAACTGAACGCCTCCGACCGCAGTTATCTTTCCGCCCGCGAATCGGAATTTGCCTACATTGCGGAATGGATTCGCCGAAAAATCGATGATGCTTCTTTCCTGATTGACGATAACGGCAGGAAACGAAGAGTGCACTATTCCGATTTTCTCGTTCTTTCGCGTACCTCTTCCGAACAGAAAACAATGGAGCGGATTTTTCGCGAACGGGGGATTCCGTATGCCAGCGAAAAAAAACTGACGCTTTTCTCCGAGTCGATTGCGGTTGATTTTCTGCAAATGGTGAAAGCGGCCGTTTATCCGAACGACCGTGTTGCCTATCTGTCGTTTCTGCGTTCGCCTCTGGTTTCCGTACCGGTATCGGCGCTGTCGGCGCTGCTCGAAGATCGTCCCTGCAGTGACCCCGCGGTGGCCGAAGCGGAAGAAAAACTCGAACGGGTGCGGTCGCTGTTTCCGGCCGGTTCTTTAACGGACCTGTTTCGGCTTTTCTGGTACGACTTCGGGTACCGCTACTTTGTGATCAAAAAGAAACGGAACCGTCATTACGAAGAGTTTGCCGAATATCTGCTGTCGTATTTGAACCGAAAAGAAGAAGAGGGCTGTTCCGTTATCGATTTGATTACCGAATTGTCGCACGGCGGACGAGACGATAATCTGTTTTCGTTTTCGGAAACGTCCGATGCCGTTTCGATTATGACGATTCACAAGTCGAAAGGATTGGAAGCACCGGTGGTGATTTTATCCCAAATCGACAAAGCGGCCGGCGGCAATCGGGGAGCGGCTGTTTACCGGCAGTACCGGCGCCGGATTTCCCTGCGCTCGCAGCAGATTTTCGAAGAGGGCGGATTCCCGACGGAGAGTCAACAGTGCGAGTGGTTGGAATTCGATATTCCGCCGGAAGATTTTTATTTTCGCAAAGGAAAGGAAAAGAGTGCAAAAATCGATTCGATCGATAAAGAGCTGGCCGCGGCGGAGAGCAAACGGCTGCTCTATGTGGCTCTGACCCGGGCCGAATCGCATCTGCTGATAACCGGCAAACGGAGCAGCCGATCCGAAACCGATTCGTTTTGGCAATATTTCTCGCCGCTGCTTTCGGAGGAGGCCGAATTGTCCGACGGCCGCGGCTTTACGCTGAAAGCCGGTTACCGCCCCTGTCTGGAAACGGAGACGTATCGGAAAATGCGCGATCCGGAGTTGTTCACGGCCGATGCTGTCGAAAAGGCTCTCGAAACGCTGCAAAAACGACCCGATACGCCGGTCGATTTTTCCGGTCTGTTTCGGAAAAACGAGCGCACCGCTTCCGGCCGAGAAACCGCGGCGGCAGGCGATGCGGCGGCGGGAATGCCGCTGCCGGCGACCGAAGCCGACGCCTTTTTGGAAGAAAGCGGTACCTTTTCGCTCTTCGGAACTTTGTGTCACAACGTTTTGGAAAAGGCTTTGACGGCGAAAGATTTCGATTTGACGCAAACCGATATTGCGTCGATGATTGACGGGCGTCTGTCGCCGCGGTCGGAAATAATCGAAAACGTTGTCCGCCGCCTGGTCGGCCGGTTTTTGTCGTCGCCGTTTTTCCGCGAACACCGCGACGGGGAGCTGCTGACGGAAAAGGAGTTTCTTTTGAGACGGGAAGAAGGCGGGCGCACGGTTTTTGTCTCCTGCCGGGCCGACCTGATTATCAAACACCCCGATAAAGTCATCGTCGTCGATTTCAAAACAGATCGGGTCAAAATCCCCGGCTTTTACGATTCGCAGCTGTCGCTTTATGCCGAGGCGGCCGAAGCGGTTTACGGGTTACCGGTCGAAACGAAAGCGGTTTATCTGCGGGAAATATGACAGAATAATAAATAAGGCGAAAAATTTTTGAAAAAGATTGATTCCTCTTTTTTTCGTGTTATAATTAATGAATGAGAAAACGAAATTTAATTTGGCTGATTCCGGTAAGCATTATTCTTCTTTTTTCGGCTGCTGTCGGCTGTTATGTCGCGTATGCATTTATTGCGTATGAAAGACTGCCCGAAGAAATGAATCTCGAAATCGGTGTTCCCTCGACGGGAATACGGTCGTCGCAGCTTTTGCGACAGGGAGCGGTTTACACCGCGGTTTCTTACAACATCGGTTTCGGAGCCTACACACCCGAATTTTCGTTTTTTATGGACGGCGGCACCGAATCGGTTGCGGCCTCGGCCGAAAGTGTGAAAGCGACCGTCGGCGGTGCGGCCGAATGTGTCCGTAATCTCGATCCCGATTTTGCACTCTTTCAGGAAGTCGATTTAAAGGCGACACGCAGTTATTACATCAATGAATCGGCTCTTCTGGATACTTTTTTCCCCGAATATTATCATGCCTTTGCCGTCAATTACGATTCTCCGTTTTTGTTTTATCCGATCTTACAGCCGCACGGGCGAACCAAAGCGGGACTGGCGACCTATTCCCGATATCCGATCGTTTCGGCGATTCGTTATGCTCTGCCGATTTCCGAGTACTTCGACAAATTTTTTGATTTGGACCGCTGTTATGCCGTCCTGAAAATTCCCGTCGAAAACGGAAAATTCCTCGATCTCTATCACGTTCATCTGTCGGCCTATTCCGAGGATGCGAAAATCAGAGAAGGTCAGACATTGAAGCTGATGAGTGCTTTAAAAGAAAGTTACGATGCGGGGAATTATGTCATCTGTGCGGGAGATTTCAATCATGATATGAAAAATCCGACACAGACGACCGAAAAAATCTTTTCGTGGGCTCATGTGTTTCCGCGGGAGACTCTGCCCGAAAGTTTCCGGATTGTTCAGGATGCGCTGCCGGACGAAGAAAGATTCGATATGCCCGATTCTTCCCGCAATTCCGATATACCTTACGATCCCGAAAAGACATTGACGATTACGCTGGATGCGTTCATTGTTTCCGATACTGTGGAAACGGTCGATTATTATGTCATTAATCACGGTTTTCTGTTTTCGGATCATCAGCCGGTGGTCTTTTCTTTTCGTCTGAAGTAACGGCCTGTCTGACGGAATCCGGCAAATTGTACCAGTCGAGATTCCTTGTGACAAACATAATCACGGCCAGGGCCGCAAACAATCCCAGTGTTCCGATCAGCAGTGCGTAGTCGGCCAACTGCAACAGACTGAACAGAAACAGGTAAGCGAACAGCGAGACAATTCCCAGCAGGATCCCGGTCTTTTTTGACCTGAAGATGGCGGCGCAGTACAACCCGCACAGAAGAACCGTCATCAGCATGGCGATAGTATATGCCGCATTAAACGGAATGTATTCCGCCAACGACAGCAGCAGCAGATAAAACAGGATGTTGGCGATACCGATCAGCAGATACTGCGCCGGGTGAATCTGCGTTTTTCTGACCGATTCGACAAAAAAAAGTGCCAAAAACGGAATAAAAATAAAGAGAAACGCATATTTCATGCTTCTTTCGACTTGTGTGTAGATGTCATTGATTTGCAGAAATGACACCCGAACCTGCTACGATAAGTTTTCGGAATAAAAATCCGTCGGATCGATTACAGCCGTTTTGCCGATTGAAACATTAAACCCGGCAATTTCCCAGACAGCCGAAAAGCCGTCGTCCGTCACCTCCCGTTCCGTCGGCAGCCATTCGCCGGTAAACCCGGGATCGGGCCAGTCGGAACGAACCCGAAACGTATTTTCTCCGGAAGTCGGGAGCATGGCAAAGTATTTGCCGCCGCGGCCTTCCGTTGTAATTTGAAACGAAAAGCCTTCCCGCAGACGGGCAACCGAAATCGGATAGATAAAAGCGGACGCATAGCCGATATTTGCCAACCCGGTTTTTTCCTGCCGTTGCAGGCGGATGTTGTTTCCGATTCGGACTTCCGGATCTTTCGAAAAGTTTTTACGGCTGCCGGTATCGAAAATCAGAAACGCTTCCTCTCCCCGAATTTCCGGAATTCCGGTAGCCGCGGTTTCGAATTTTCCCGTTACCGAAAGGGTTGCGTTAAAGATCGGTACATCGAAAATTCCTCTTTTCAGATTGGAAACTTCCAAATCGGCATCCACAATATATTCCGTCGGCTGAATCATCACCCATTGTACATCATCCGAAATCTCCCGATTGACTGTCGGAACGGCCACGGAAACACCGCGTAAAACGAAATTGTTTCCGATCGGTTCGAGAATCGAGTTCATTGCCGATTCCCGATGCTGTAACCGGTCGTTAACGACACCGCGAACCATCAGAATCGGGATGAAAAAAAGTATTCCCAATCCCAAGACGGCAAATAATTTAAATCCCGCATTGTTACGGGTATTCCATTTTGTTTTCATTGTTTAGAGCCTTAATTTAATCCCCGGTTTTCATCCGGAATTCGTCCGCCTTTTCTTCAATCAGAACCGATTTTTTGACGTTGTTGAGGCGTAAAATCGATTTAATTTTCCGTATATCGTCGGTCAGAAAGTCACGCATCACGATATTGGTCAGCGACAGCCGCCGGGAATCTTCGGCAATACCGTCGATGTAAGCCGTAATATTCCGATCGTGTTCCTCTTCCCGGGAAAACGGGGTGGTCAGTATTGTCTGACCCGTCAGCTGACATTGCAGAACAAACAGTCCTTTGTTCTTTTTTTCGAACCGTTTGTAATAATCGGGTAAAGCTTCGGCAATAAATTGTTCGGATGATTTTCTGTGAAGTGCGCCGTTGTAGTAAGATTCCATGGCACAGTTCTTCAGCGAACCTTCATCGTTGTTTCGGAAAAAGATGAAATCTTTGTTTTTGACTTCTTCGGTTTCGTATTGAAGGCCCCAGAAGAGAATATACTTTCCGCGGCAATCTTTCATTTTCAGTGTATCGATAAAAGCAATCGGGTCTGTACCGGCAGCTACCTTCACCGCATACAGCTGCGGATTAACGATGGCATTGATAGCGGCAAGGGTGTCGGCCTGCGAATCCCCCTTAAAATGCTGAAAGTCGAGAATCACCGTTTCCGAAGGAAAGTCATCGAGGAACGCCTTTACCGAAGCCAAAACCTTTTGAAACGGCTGGCCCGAAACCGGACCGTGAAAAATCACCAGATCGTTTCCTTTTTTTTGTACCCTCAGATCGAAATACCGGACTCCGTATGCCAGCTGCGTCCGAACGGAAGAGTTTTGCGTCAGCGCCAACGGCGACATTCCGACGGAAGCGCCGTCATGGCTGCCGGGAATCACAATATCGCGAATCCGTGTTTCGTCGGCAACCGAATCCATCCAGCGGGAGAAAAATTCGTCGGGCTTATTCTCGATTCTTTCCGGTGATTCACATGCGGCAAAACCGAAAAGCAGCAAACATAACAGAAAAAAAGATCTGACCGTTCTCATCTTTTTGTCACTCCGTTATTTTGAGGCCGAAAGAATCGATTTTGCCAGATTGCCGATTTGTGTATTGTCGATAACAGCCGGAATTGTCGTGCCGACTTCGCCGTAAATGAAGAAAGGTACGTTGGCCGAAGAATGCGATGTTTTTGTGTACATTTTATCCGACAGCTGCTCTTTTGTTTCGCCGTTGTATTGCAGACCGCCCGTTTCGTGATCGGCCGTAACGATAACAATTGTGTTGCCGATTTCCGCCGCTTTTTCGGTAACGGTTCGAACGGCGTTATCGTAAGCTTTGACATGTTCGACGGCACTGAAAAGATCGTTGTTGTGGCTGAATTTATCGATGTGGCTTTCTTCAATCATAAGAAAAAATCCGTTCGGATTTTCGGAAAGTTTATCAAGAGCGGCCGTACAAAGTTCGGCCAGCGTCGGTTTGGTTTCTCCTTTGTTTGTGAGAGGAATTTCTTCGAAAGAAGCAAAGATTTTGTCCCGGCTCCAATCCAAAGAAGAGAGACTGTCGGCAAAGAAATACGATTTTTCGATTTCGTTTTTCAAAGGGCGGTAACGTTTGATGTTGGAACCGATGAACAGATTGATACCGCTTTTCAGCTGGTCGGCCAGAATTTCATCCGCATTGTCTCTTCCGGAAGTGTGGGCGGAAAATCCGGCCGGAGTGGCACCCTCTACCCCTTCGGTTGCGATGATACCGGTAGCCATTTGTAAAGAAACCGCCAGTTCGGTTGCGGATTGGAAGACTTTGCCTTTGTATTGACCGACCTGTCCGTTTTTGGTTTTGCTGCCGGTCGCCAGGGCCGTCGCTGCCGCGGCGCTGTCGGTCGGACTCAGCAGAGTGCGCGAATAGGTCGTTACCTCGCCTTCGGCATCGGCTTTTGCCGTTGTCAGAAACAGTTCGCCGTAAACGGCTTCCGCCGCTTTAATGTGATTAAACCCCATTCCGTCACCGATCATCAGAATCACGTTTTGTTTCGGTCCGGTATAGGTTAACGGGGTTACTTCGTCGGGAAGCGTGGAACAGCCGCCGATTAAACCGGCAATCAATACGGCCGCTACGGTAAAAATCCGTGAAAGTCGGAAATCATTTTTCATGCTAAACTCCTTTTTCTTCTATTTATTATACGGGATTTCCCCGAAAAAGCAAGAAAAAGAAGAGATCAAAAATCAGTCATTATTTGAAATTCGGATTTTAGGTCTTGACAGGGGGAATTCCTTGTCAAAAAAAAGTTTTTCTGTTTTTGATGTAATTTGTTTTGCTCTTAAAAAACGAACCTTCCTTCAGCTGTTCTTTTTCGGTCTGAAATTTTTATCAGAAGAGCATTGACAGATTTCATAAGGGGGTTTATCATAATCATATAAAGAGGGTTTTGCAGAGCGTACGGTTTGACTCCGTATTGTGTACTGCAAAAACTCTCTTTTTTTTGACAAATTCGAATAAAATTGCCCGTATTAATCGGTTTGAGATTGCCGTGTCCGTTGCGGAGTCGGATTTTTCGCTTGACAAAGTTTGGTTTCTGTCGTATCCTTCAATCATAAAGGCTCTGTTTCTGTCTTTGACAGTCTCTAGGGGTCGCGCCCGGCTCCCCACCTTATTTTGAGCTGAGGAGTCATTCGGTCGGAGATTCTCTCCGGCCGTCTTTGTTTATTGTCGGAAGATTTTTCGGGAAGCGGCTGAGGGGAGTCGAACCCCCGTCACGAGCTTGGGAAGCTCGGGTAATGGCCGTTATACGACAGCCGCATTATTGATCGAACAGCCTATTATACTCCGCAAACATTTTGTTTGTCAATCGAAAATCAAAAATTAACCCGTTTGCCGTACGGGGGCGGGGTTAGTATAAAGCGGAGGTTTCCGTTCCCTGTCCGATTTGTGATTAAAAATATTGACAAATTCCGAAAAGACGATTATTCTGACAGAAGGTTGGGGTTTGATTTTCATTCCGGACTGCCTTGTGTAGGTGGTATCCCGTCTGAAAATCAACCTCGACCTTTTTTTAAGGATGGTCGGATGAAAGTATTGATGGTCAACGGAAGTCCTCACGAAAAAGGCTGCACAAACGCCGCGTTGTCGGTGATTGCCGATACGCTTCGGGAAGAAGGAGTCGAATCGGAAATTTTTTGGATCGGAAACAAACCGCTAACGGGGTGCGTTGCCTGCTTACACTGCGCCAAAACCGGCAAATGCGTGTATGACGACTCGGTAAACCGGTTCCGTGAAAAGGCCGCCGAAGCCGATGCTTTCGTTTTCGGTTCGCCTGTCCACTACGCGGCTGCGGCCGGCTCGATGGCGTCGTTCATGGACCGGGCCTTTTATTCGGAAAGCGCCGGCAACGGCGGTAAGGCGTTCCGTCACAAGCCGGCCGCCTGCATTGTCTCGGCCCGCCGGGCGGGCACAACGGCCGCACTCGAGCAGCTGTTCAAATACCCGATGATTCAGCAGATGCCGGTGATTTCCTCCGGATACTGGAACATGGTTCACGGCAGCAAACCCGAAGATATTTTCAAAGACGAAGAAGGCATCTGGATTCTGAAAACTCTGGCCCGTAACATGGCCTATTTCCTCAAATGCCTCGATGCCGGAAAAGCGGCCGGGATTTGTCCGCCGCCGGTTACGGCCAAACCGAAAACAGATTTTGTCAGGTGAGGGGAAAATGGAAGCACGAAAAGTTATAGCAAAAATCATCGTCGGAATTATGGCAGCCGCCTGTTACCAGCCGGAGCCCCGACCCGAAACGGCGGCCGACTGGACCGTAACCCGTGTTTTTGCCGGACAACAGGACGGACAGGTGACATTATCATGGGCAGATCCCGCCGTGAACGGACTCGAAGGAATCGAAATTCGTGTAAGTGATTTGTCGAAAAAAATAATCAGAGAAACAAAGGTACAGGCGGGAGTTCAAACCGCTGTTTTCGGAGATTTACCGAAAGGACAAACTTACGGATTCGCATTGTCGGGGTTCGGCACCGGAAGCCGGCAAAATCAGACTGTTATTTATCTGACCGTTTCAACCGTTAAAGCCTTTTTTACGCGGGGGGATGTCCGGGATTTGACAGCCGATTTGAGCTGGGAAACGGAAAATCTGCTTCCGGGCACAAAAGTGACTTTGGAAACAGATAAAATAACCGATTTACCCGAAACTGTCGGCAGCAGTGCGACTGTCAATGTCTCTCCCGGAATGGATTATACGTTCTGCCTGACGGCTGATGACGGTTCCGGAAACGGGGAAACGATTGCCGTCTTTCGGGACAGGTCACTGCTTTTTTGGGACGATTTCGACGAAACCGGGTCGACAGACGGACCGAATCCCGAAAAATGGAGTAATCCCTATATTGACCTGGAAGGAAGCGGTTCGGCATGGAACAACGCTTTGGTTGAAGACTGGTCGATGGTCGATTTTCTGAAAGAAGGCGAAACAACGTTTATCCGATTCAAAGGATCAAAAGAAAACGGAAAGGCCGGGGCTTCCGGAGTCCAATCGAAGAATCATTTTTATTTTACGTTCGGAAAAATAGAATTCCGCGCCCGTTTAAAAGAAAACAATCCGCAGGGTCATTTTGCCGCACTCTGGCTGATGCCGCAAATCAGCGGACGTCCCGACGGTCTTTTCTGGCCGATGGGAGGAGAAATTGACGTTATGGAACATGTCCGCAGGAATTCGCGAATTTCCCAGACCGTTCACACCGAAAAGACGTCGGCGGCGCCGTTTTTTGCCGGGGATCCCGTATATATCAACGCGGAAGGAAAAACAAGTTCGATCGGAAGTTATAAAGACTGGGAAGAATGGCACGTTTTTGCCGTCGAGTGGACGGAGAACGGACTCTTTTGGTATCTGGACGGAAAACATACGAGGACATATAACAAAAATATGACAGATCCCGCCTGGTATCCGTTTACGAAAGATTCGGCCTTTTATATTATAATGAATATGGGAGTCGGGCGTTCAACCGATGCCTATCCCGGAGGGGCCGGAGACGGATTTTACGCCCACATGGATGTCGATTACGTAAAGGTGACGGCGAATAACGATACTGTTCCGCGGGATTGTCCGTATTACAAATAATCGTAAAATTTTATTTTTCGTCTGCCGTTACGGTGACGGAACCCGAAACGCTGCCGGCCGCTATCACCGGCGAATCGGCAAAGCGGATAACGGCACGGTTGCCGAAATCTTCGCCGTAAACCGACACAGCCCCGTAACTTTCGGCTTCAACAGAAACTTTTTCTCTCAAACGGATATCGACGTTACCCGATACCGTTTTCAGCGTGCAGCTTTCCGAGACCTGCGGGCTCAGAGCAATGCGCCCCGAGACCGTTTTGACAGCTGCGTTCCGAAAGGCGGTTTTGCCCAAAAGGCAGTCTCCCGAGACCGTTTCGAACCGGCCTTCGTCGAAAGAAAGGACGGACCGGCATATCAGACTGATGTTACCGGAGACCGTTTTCAGTGAAACGGAAGAAAAGACAAAACTTTCGGGGACAGTCACTTTCACAAATCTCTCTCTAAACGAGGGCCTCCCGAAGAATTTCCCGGCCGCCGAGAAAACAAAAACGTCGTCGGAAAATTCGAACCGTCCGACCCGTTCTTTTCCCGATAAAAGATATTCGATCCGGAATGAATCGCCCTGTTCGATGATGATGTCCGAAGCAACAGTCGTAATTTCGAGAGAGCGCGGACAGGAAGAAAATTCCGAGATGACCTCCGAGCGGGGACCGGAGAAGAGAGCGAATAAAAACAGAACAGACAGCAAAACGGCAATCACGCCGAAAAGAACGGCTGCCGCCGCAGATATTTTTTTCATCACCGACTCCTTGTATCGATTTTCGAAACAGCAAAAAAAAACGGCTTTTCAAAAAGCCGTTTCTGGGCGGTAGCAGACTTGAACTGCTGACCCCTTGCATGTCAAGCAAGTACTCTAACCAACTGAGCTAACTGCCCTTCTGGGGATACTATATCAGGGCGTTAAAAAAAAGTCAACATCCCCGCCCGCAAACTTTATTTTATTTAAAGAAAGTTTTGATGAGATTGACATATCAAAGCGAAATGGTATAATAAGAAAGTATAAAATATGTTGACAGGGAGGAAAGATATGAGAAAATTAAAACTGATCGCTCTGATTTCGTTTGTTTTGTTGAGTACGGGATGTATGACGACACCGCAGACGGCACAGCCTGTTTTTCCTGTCGGAATTCGTTACGAGGTTTTGGGTCGGGTAACAGTCGGCGGCGGAAGCAAAAAGAACGGATATATCAAACTGATTGAAGAGGCACAAAAGAAGTATCCCGAATCGGACGATGTTGTAAACATCCTGGTAGATCGAACCCGGGACGGAAAACGGTATGCCTTAACCGGAATTGCGATTAAATATCTTAAATAATAATAGAGGCGGAGAAAAAATGGTTGAAGCTTTAAAGAAAAATGAGAAAATGAACAAACGGCGCGGTCCCGTTTTGCTGGTGATTATGGACGGCGTCGGTTACGGAAAATACAGTGACGGAGACGCTGTTGCCCACGCAAACATGCCGAATTTGCGGGCTATGGAGGCCGGGTGTCCCCACACAAAACTGAAAGCCCACGGGCTGGCGGTCGGATTGCCTTCGGATGCCGATATGGGCAATTCGGAAGTCGGTCACAACGCTATGGGTGCCGGCCGGGTTTTTGCGCAGGGAGCGAAACTGGTTTCGCAGTCAATCGAAAGCCGGGCGCTCTTTAACGGCGAAACGTGGAAAAAACTGATTGCCAATGTGAAAAAAACGGGCGGAACACTTCACTTTATCGGTTTGATTTCCGACGGAAATGTCCACTCGCATATCGACCACCTGAAAGCGATGCTGAAAGAAGCCAAAGCCGAAGGAGTTGCCAAAGTCCGCGTTCACGGTCTTTTGGACGGACGCGATGTCGGCGAAACATCGGCATTGGAATATTTCACTCCGATGGAAGAAGAAATGAAAGCGATGAGCGGCAACGGTTTCGATGCCCGCTTTGCTTCCGGCGGCGGACGTATGGTCATTACGATGGATCGCTACAACGCCAACTGGGACATGGTCCGGCAGGGGTGGGAAACCCACGTTCTCGGTGAAGGCCGGCAGTTTGCATCGGCGACCGAAGCCATCGAAACATTGCGTGCGGAAACCGGGAAAATCGACCAGGATTTGCCGGCGTTCGTTATTGCCGAAAACGGAAAACCGGTCGGAACTATCGAAGACGGCGACAGCGTCATTCTTTTCAATTTCCGCGGTGACCGTGCCCTCGAAATGACAGCCGCTTTCGAAAGCGGTGCCGACTTCAACCGCTTTGACCGCAAACGCATTCCGCAGGTCGAATACGCCGGTATGATGGAGTATGACGGCGACTTGCATATTCCCAAACAGTATCTGGTGTCGCCTCCGCAAATCGACCGCACTATGGGCGAATATCTGGCAAAAACCGGCGTCCGCAGCTTTGCAATCAGCGAAACACAAAAATACGGTCACGTGACTTATTTCTTTAACGGAAACAAGCTCGGTAAATTCGACGAAAAACTGGAAACTTACGAAGAAATTCCGTCGGATATTATTCCGTTCGAACAGAAACCGTTGATGAAGTGTAAAGAAATCACCGACCGTCTGCTCGAAGTGATTCCTTCCGGAGAGTACGATTTTATTCGTGTCAATTATCCGAACGGCGATATGGTCGGACACACCGGTGTCTGGAATGCGGTGATCCAATCGATGGAAGGGCTTGATGTCCAGCTCGGCCGCCTGAAAGAGGCGATCGAAAAAGCCGGCGGCGTGATGCTGATTACAGCCGATCACGGTAATTCCGACGATATGTTCGAACACGATAAAGCCGGAAATGTGAAGAAAAACAGCGACGGAACACCGAAAGCCAAGACGGCGCATTCGCTGAATCCGGTGCCGTGCATTCTTTTTGATCCGGAAGCGAAGAATGAATATTCCGCGAAACTGAACGAGGGGTTGGGCATCAGTTCGATTGCCGCCACCTGTATCAATCTGCTCGGATACGAAGCTCCGGCCGATTACGACAAAAGCGTTCTGAATTTCGAATAATACGAAAGGAAATGCGAAGACCGGGGTCCTGTTTTGATTTTCACGGATGTGTTGTTCCCGATATCGAAAGTACCGATAAGTTCGGAGCCATTACCGAGCTTGTCCGTCGGACAGCGGCTTTCGACGAAGTCAAACAGAACCCGGCTTTCCTCGAGGCGGTTTTCAACCGCGAACGGGAGCGGAGTACCGGTTTCGGTCACGGGGTTGCGGTTGCCCACGCCAAAACCGAATGTGTCAAACGCATTGAAATCGCTCTCGGTATATCGCATAAAGGGATCGAGTTTGATGCAATCGATCACATGCCGGTCAATCTGCTGTTTCTGATTTCGACACCGGTTTACAAAGCCGAACATTACCTGAAACTGCTGTCGGTTTTGATGACGGTTATGCGCAATACCGATTTGAGAAGCCGGCTGATGTCGATGAATGATACGGCGCAGATCGAATCTTTGCTGGATGAAAGGTTCCGCTGCTGTTATAAAGAAAAATGTCCCGATGAAATTTAAAAAAGCCGAATCGCAAGATTCGGCTTTTTTCTTATAAGCGGGAAAAGTCCAATGTGGCGAAATAATCGTCTATCGTTTCTGCCCGGCGGATTTTTTCGAAAGACCCGTCGCTTTTCATCAGAAATTCGGCACAGCGTAATTTGGCGTTGTAATTGAAGCCCATGGCGTGACCGTGAGCGCCGCCGTCGTGAATGACTGCATAGTCACCGATTTCCGGCTGCGGAATTTTTCTGTCGACAGCGAATTTGTCGTTGTTTTCGCACAGAGATCCGGTAACATCGCATTTATAGTCAATCGGTGCATTTTCTTTTCCCAGTATCGTAATGTGGTGATAAGCGCCGTAGAGAGCCGGCCTCATCAAATTGGCCATACAGGCATCCAGACCGACATAATTTTTGTAGGTAACTTTTTTATGCAGAACCTTCGAAACCAGATAACCGTAAGGACCGGTGACCATCCGGCCGCATTCCATCACAATCCGCGGCTGCTTCAGTCCTTTGGCGATGATCAGAGTTTCGTATAAATTGCGTATTCCTTCGGCCACATATTCGAGATCGACCGCTTTCTGATCCCATTTGTAGGGAATTCCGATTCCGCCGCCGAGATTGATAAATTCGAGTTCGACACCGGTTTCGGCCTTGATTTTCGCTGCCAGTTCGAACAGGATACGTGCCGTTTCGATGAAATAGTCGGGATTCAGTTCGTTGCTGGCAACCATTGTATGAAGACCGAACCGTTTGCAGCCTTCCGCCTTCATCCGGCGGTAGCCTTCTTTCAGCTGGTCGCGGGTCAGTCCGTATTTGGCCTCTTCCGGTTTTCCGATCAGGGTGTTGCCTTCTTTTAACGGCCCCGGATTGTAACGAAAGCAGATGAGTTCGGGAATGCCGGCCGCTTCCTTTAAAGTGTCGATATGTGTAATATCATCGAGATTGATAATCGCCCCCAGTTCACGGGCTCTTTTGAATTCGGCAGCCGGCGTATCGTTCGATGTGAACATAATCGATTCACCGGTCAGGCCGACCTTTGCCGCCAGTTCCAGTTCGGGAAGCGATGAACAGTCGGCTCCCATGCCGACCCCTTTCAACAGTTTCATGATGTACGGATTGGGCAGTGCTTTCACCGCAAAATAATTGCGGAAACCGCCCGGCAGAATCGAAAAAGCGTTCAAAAAATATTGCGCATTTTCCGAAATTGCTTTTTCATCATAAATATAAAACGGTGTCGGATTGGATTTTTCGATTTCTTTTACCGAATCGAGAGTAAAGGGTACGTTTTTCTCGGTCATATAAACTCCTCTTCTTCATTATCCTTATTTTTTCTCAAAAATCAAGGGAAGAAAGAGCGATTTACATGCGCGGAAGGGGAACATTTTTACGGCATCTCGTTCAGGAACCGTTGTGCCAGATAGAGATATCTGTCGTGGGCGTGAGCAAAAAATTTTTTGTAAGAAACGCAGAAGCGGTTTCTGTTGCGGGTTTGCGGATCGCGGATACGGTCTTTCGGGCAGCCGCCGTAACAGAGTCTGTACCACCGGCAGTTGAGACAGTGCGGCTTATGCGCGGTTTTTTCTTTTCCGAAACGGTCCTGCCGGGGCGAATTCAGTAACGAAAACAGGTCGGTTCGGTGCAGATTTCCGAGAAAGGTTTCGAGCGAAACAAGAAAATCACAGCTGTAACAGTCGCCGTTGTATTCGATGACCGGATAGTTGCCGCATTCCTTTTGCAGGATGCAGTCGGGAATTTCCATGCCGACATAACGGTGAAAAACCGAGTCGATAAATCGAATCGATGTCGTCTGCCGCAGATTTTCCTGATCGATATCCGCAAACCATAAATCGAATACTTTACAGAGAAAATCTCCGAAGGCTTCCGGGTCGGCGGAAAACGAAGCGGCCCGGGAGGGATCTGCCGGGTCTGTCTCGACCACCGGAATAAACTGCATATAGGGAAATCCGAGCTCCTTAAAATAGCGGTACAGCCGCTCCGGCTCGAGAACGGAACGATCGTTAACGGTGCAGAGGATGTTGACCTCAACCCCGTGTTCTTTCAGCATCAGAGCCTTTTTTTCGATCAGCGCGTGTGTCTCTTTGCCGTCGGTTGATTTCCGGTAACGGTCGTGCAAATCGCGGGGACCGTCGAGAGAGAGGCCGACCAGGAAATTTTCGTTCCGCAAAAATTCGGCCCAATCCTCATCGAGAAGCGTGCCGTTGGTTTGCAGCGCATTTTGAAAGGAGCTGTTCCCGCACACCTCTTTCTGCAGTCGGACGATATTTTTGAAAAACGGTAATCCGGCCAGTGTCGGTTCTCCGCCGTGCCAGATGAAAAAGGGCGATTCGGAATAACGGAATGCCTGACGAATCAGCCCGGCAGCCGTTTCTTCCGACATCATCATCGGCGCACGTTCTTCCGCATAAAGCTTCTTTTTGTCCAGATAGAAGCAGTATTCGCATCGGAGATTGCATCGTGCTCCGACCGGTTTGATAACCAGACTGGAAAGAGTTTTCATGATTTTTTCCCGGACTGTTCCTGCAGGAGCCTGTACAGCGTTTCGGGAGAAACCGGTTTATAGAAATAAAATCCCTGCAGATAATCAAAATCCATTTCGTCAACCAGTCTCATTTCGTTTTCGTTTTCGATTCCTTCGATGCATATCTTTTTATCCGACTCGTGACAACCGAAAATAATTGTTTTAAACAGACGGTAATTGAGTTTCGATCCGATTAATTTCTGAGTCAGAGTTCGGTCCATTTTGACAATATCGGCCGGGCATTCGAACAGAGAGTTTAATGACGAATAACCGCTGCCCAGGTCGTCGATGGCAAATAAAAACCCTTCTTTTTTTATGCGTGTAATAAAATCAAAAAGAAGTTCGTTCGATTCGCGGTTTGTTGTTTCCGTCAGCTCGATGATCAGAGAAGAGGGGTTCACGTTATATTTTTTCACAGTATCCATAATGAATCCGAAGAATGTCGAATCGGGAATTTGCAGGTAAGAGATATTGACGGAGAGTAGGAAATCGGGTTTGACACGGGTCAGTTGTTTGGAGAACCGGACTGCTTCTTCGAAAACCCAGTTCCCGACCGGCTGAATCAGGTGGTGGCTTTCCAGAATCGGAATGAATTTTCCCGGCGAAATAATTTCTCCGTTTCGCTTCCAACGCAGCAGCACCTCACCGCCGATAATTGTTTTTTTCGTTCTGTCCGTGACGGGTTGAATCTCGACAAAAAAGTCGGAAAATCCGTCGGAAACCGATTTGTTGAGATTAATCAGCATTTGCGCTCTTTTTTGCTTTTCGCTCAGAATCTTTTCGGAAAGAGTGACATAATCCGCTTTCTGACAATCTTTTGCCTGTTTGATCAGATTATTGATTGTTTGAACTGTTTCCTCATCGACGGAATAATTTTTCGGAATTTTCAGAAAGCCGATTGAACAGGGATTCTGCATATATAATTGATGCGAGGAATAAATTGTTTCCGTAATGTTTTTGATTTTTTCGGTCACGGAATCGAACGGAACATCGTCTCCGTTTCTGGCGACCGCAACAAATTTAATGTTGTCGATGCGGTAAAAGTAGAAAAGAGATCCCAGCTTGATCTGAAAAATCTGTGCGATATTTCTCAGAATCAAATTACCTTCCGTACGTCCGATGGAATTGTTGATTGATGAAAAATCATTTAAGCCGATTCCGATAATCCATCCGCCGGTTTTTGATAAAATTTCCATCTGTTTGATCAAGGCGGCAGATCCCCATAACCCGGTCACCGGATCGATGTTCCGTTCCTCTTGTAAGTTGGTCACAATTCCCGAAAAAAAGAGCGGAACGCCGTTCTCCCATTTGATAACCCCCTGGCAGTGGACCCATATAATTTCGCCTTTACTGTTTCTCATTTGGTAACAAATATTGTGGCTTTCCTTTTTTTGAGTCAGAATGGCGTTGATATCGTCGTAGTAGGCATTTTTATCCCGGTCGACAATTAAATCTCCCCATTTGTGAATCAGATCAGGAACAATATTCGACTCGAAGGAAAAGTCGTCTCTCATACGATCGGATATAAAAAAAACATTTTCTTTCATATCGCCGATGTAGAGATAATAAGGTTTTTCCTGATCGGAAATCGCTTTGATAAGAGCAGACGGATCGAAATAGTAATTTCTTATATAATGAGAAAAAGAAGAAACCGACGCTTCCGTTATCGGGAGAAAGTGAGATTGCGTTTGTTTAAAAGTATCGAGATTGCAGTAAATATTGCGTTTATCGCGGTACATATCGATTTCGGCTTTATCAATTATCTGTTGCTGTGTAAATCGATTTGTGTCATCCCAAAAAGAACCGACAGCCAGCAAAAGATTGTCTTTGGTTTTCCGAAGAAGATCGTGCAGTTTTTCCAGACAGAAATCAAATTCCTCGCGGGTGAATCCCGAACAGAGAACGATGAATTCGTCGCCGCCGATGCGGTAAATATTTTGAGAGCTGTAGATCCGGCTCAGGCAGTCGAAGGTCGAGAGAAGAAGCCTGTCTCCGTATTTATGCCCTTTGGTATCATTTATTTTTTTCAGACCGCATACGTCGGCATAAACAACTCCCTTTCGGACGGCTTTGCAGAATTCGTTCAGATCACGGTTAAAAGCGTTGCGGTTGAGAGCATGGGTCAGATTGTCGTGAAAGCTTAAAAAGTTCAGCTTTTCGATTAAGTTTCTTTTTTTGATTCCGGAGGCGATAAACTGGCACAACGTATTCAGCGGAGAATGTAAAAAAGAAATCAGTTCGGAGAAAGAATCGGTGATACACAAGAATCCCAAAAAACGGGAGATGCTGTAAAGAGGAATAACAACCAGTGATTGAATGGATTCCTTTTGAGCATCGGCATAGAACGGTCCGATCGCTTCTTTCAGTTTATCGGCCGTATCGAGAATAACCGGTTTTTTATTCGAAATGACAGGCTTCCAAACAGCGGTTTTAACGGAAAGAAAATTTTCTTTTATTTTTTTATTGAAATCGTCACCGAAGTTTTTGCCGTAACTGTAAGTAAGAACAAAATATTCGGAAGCCGGCTTTAATTCATATAAAGCGATTCGTTTACTTTGAAGCTCGTTTCCTAAAATTTCAAGAATTCGGGTTAATGCTGTTTCCGGTGATCGTTCGCAGAATTCTTTGATACATTTATTCACCAGATCGATGTAGTTTTTTTTCGGAATAAATGAATTGTTGTCCAACGGACGTCTCCTTTTTGTCATTCCCCCTCTTTACTATTATAAATCGTTTTATCGAAAAGTCTACACAAAAAAAATTTTCTTTGCGAAAATCAAAAACCGCTGTTTTTTTCGGAGAGATCGGTTATACTGATTTCGGGAGAAAAAGATGGAATCTACGGACGAAACTTTGGAATTCCGCCCGAAATTCGGCAGTGACGGACTGATGCCGGTTATTGCACAGGATGCCGTGACGGGTGAAGTGCTCATGCTGGCCTACATGAACGGGGAAGCTTTAAAAGAAACGCTGGCGTGCGGGGAAATGGTCTATTACAGCCGCAGCCGCCGCTGTCTGTGGCATAAAGGGGAAACCAGCGGCTGCGTGCAGAAAGTGGTTTCGCTGTCGGTCGACTGCGACCAGGATACGCTGCTGGCAAAAGTGCGGCAGATCGGCGAAGGCGCCTGCCACACCGGCCGCCGCAGCTGCTTTTACCGCGCGGTGGAAGGCGGCCGTTTGCGGTTTCTATGAAAAAAAAGAGGGAGCTCCGCTCCCTCTTTTTGACACGCTTAAAACAAAACGGGAAATGTCTTTACAGAAGCGATTTGAACTCCTCGCTTAATGCCATTCTGATTTCGTCAAACGCAACAAAAATTTCATACGATCCGGCCGAGTAAGCATCCACTCTGTACGGAGCGAAAATAAAAACAAAACCGTTTTCCTTAATCGAGAACGAAGGACTCAGTTCACCCATTTCAAACGCATTGACACTGCCGTCCAAAACAAATGCCGCCTTTTTTTCTTTCAGTTTCTCGACCAGCAGTTTGTTCAACAGATTAAACCGCTCGCCGTTTAATGAGAGAATATTTCCCAATTCCAGCCGGCTGAACTGCCCGTCGCGGATGGCATAATTGTAACTCTTATATTCGTAGTTGCCGTGAGCTCCGCCGGTGTAAAGATAAATCGAATTGAGAATCGAAATGATTTTATCGCCGGCAAACTGAATTTCGAAAAAGTCGGTGCGGTCGTAACGAAGTGTGCCCTCCATGGCTTTGGTCAGTTTTTTCGGATCCGTAAAATTATCCAGAACGCGCAGACCGGCATCGTTGATTTCCTTCCCGATAGCCTCATTCAATACGGAATAGGCCGGATTGAGGAAGTAGGGGTACTGAACCGTGTATGAAAGATAATTTTTCAGAATTTTTGTGTCTTTCATATAAACGGCCAGAATCTCGAAAACGGCATTGGAATTTTTGCCCTTGTAAACCAGCGACCCCTGCAGCCGGTTGTCGTTCATATTGAACCGCAGCTGACCGTTCATAACGCCGGCATCATCCGTCACCCGCAAAAGAGCGGAAGCGGGCGCATTTTCCGCCGAAGGAGAAATCAGTCCGGCAACGGAAAACATCGTTTCCTGTCTGAAACCGAGAACACCGGAAACGGACTGGTCCGTAATCAGCATTTCGAGGAAAGCGGGAGTTTCGTCGATTTTCCCCGTGTAATAAACGCGGTAAGTCTGCGAAGCATTGATTTGGGAAAAGAGAGAAACAAGCGGCAGAAAAAGCATTATGAGGAAAGATAATCTCTTCATTATAAAACTCCTGTTCCGCTTTTATTATACACCTAAAACGATAAACCCGCAACGATAAAAGCGGATTTTTCCTTCACAAACCTTGAAAAAATGTCTCAAATCTTATATAAGTAAAAGAAGATTTTATATTTACAATCCCGTATTATACGGAATCGACGGTTCAGGATTTCATAAAGGAGACGAGGTTAAATTATGGCTTTTGATTTATCAAAAATGAGAAACATCGGTATCAGTGCGCACATCGACTCGGGAAAAACCACATTGTCGGAGCGTATTCTGTTCTACTGTAAAAAGATTCACGCAATTCACGAAGTTCGCGGAAAAGACGGCGTCGGCGCCACCATGGACTCCATGGAACTGGAAAGAGAAAGAGGAATTACGATTGCGTCCGCCGCGACAAACGTAACCTGGAAAGATACGTTTATCAACGTTATCGATACTCCGGGCCACGTCGACTTTACCATTGAGGTCGAGCGTTCTCTGCGCGTTCTGGACGGAGCCATTCTGGTTCTCTGTTCCGTCGGCGGTGTTCAGTCGCAGTCCATTACCGTCGACCGCCAGATGAAACGGTACAACGTTCCCCGTATCGCCTTCGTTAACAAATGCGACCGGACCGGAGCCAATCCGTTCCGCGTAACCGAGCAGCTGCGCGAGAAATTGAGCCTGAACGCCGTTATGATGCAGATTCCTATCGGTTTGGAAGACAGACTGCAGGGTGTTGTCGACCTGGTGACAATGAAAGCTCTCTACTTCGACGGCGACGGCGGTGAAGAAGTCCGCATCGAGGAAATCCCTGCCGAATTGAAAGATCAGGCCGAAGAACGCCGCGAAATGCTTTTGGACGCCGCTTCGATGTTCAGCGACGAACTGATGGAAGCCATGATGGAAGAAAACGTGACCGAAGAACTGATTTACGACGCGGTCCGCAAAGGCACACTGTCGCTGCAAATGACTCCGGTTTTCATGGGTTCCGCCTACAAAAACAAAGGAATTCAGCCGCTTTTGGACGGTGTTCTGCGCTATCTGCCGGCTCCGAACGAAGTCGAAAACAAAGCCCTCGACCTCGACAACGACGAACAGGAAGTCATCCTCGAATCCGATCCCGCCAAACCGACCGTGGCTCTGGCCTTCAAACTGGAAGACGGACAGTTCGGTCAGCTGACCTATATCCGCGTTTATCAGGGTAACCTGAAAAAAGGCGACGAGCTCTACAACGTCCGGACACGGAAAAAATTCAAAGTCGGCCGTCTCATTAAAATGCATGCCGACAGTATGGAAGACATCAGCGAAGCTCCGTGCGGAGACATCGCCGCTCTCTTCGGTATCGACTGTGCTTCCGGTGATACATTCTGTAAACCCGGTCTGAACTACTCGATGACCAGTATGTATGTTCCCAACCCGGTTATTTCGCTGGCCATTTCGCCCGTCGACAAAAAAGCGGCCGACAACATGGCCAAAGCGCTCAACCGCTTCACCAAAGAAGACCCGACATTCCGCACCTACGTCGACCCCGAATCGAACCAGACGATTGTTCAGGGAATGGGCGAGCTGCACCTCGATGTTTACATCGAACGAATGAAACGGGAATACAAAGCCGAAGTGGAAGTGGGACAGCCGCAGGTTGCTTACCGCGAAGCGATTTCCCAGGCTTCCGAATTCAACTACACACACAAGAAACAGACCGGAGGTTCCGGACAGTACGGCCGCGTTGCCGGTATGATGGAACCGGTCGAAGACAAAGACTTCGAATTTGTCAACCAGATTAAGGGAGGAGCGATTCCGACCGAATACATCCCGGCCTGTGAAAAAGGTTTCCGCGCCGCTCTCGAAAAAGGAACGCTGATCGGATTCCCGATTGTCGGTGTCAAAGTGACCATCAACGACGGTCAGTACCACCCGGTCGACTCTTCCGATATGGCCTTCCAGCAGGCTGCCATCGGCGCCTTCCGCGAAGCGTACGCCAAATCGAAACCGGTTATTCTCGAACCGATTATGAAAGTCGAAGTCGAAGGTCCGGCCGAATTCCAGGGAAACATCTTCGGCAGCATCAACCAGCGCCGCGGTATGATTGTTTCCTCCGAAGAAGAAGGATCCGGATGTAAAATCGAAGCCGAAGTTCCGCTGTCGGAAATGTTCGGATATTCGACCGTTCTGCGTTCGCTGACACAGGGAAAAGCCGAGTTCACCATGGAATTCGCCAAATACGGCCGCGTTCCGCAAAGCATCGCCGACGACCTGAAAGCGGCTTACCAGAAAAAACTGGCATCGCAAAACAAATAAAAAACTCCTTATCGAAACGAAACCCTGCCCGACGGCAGGGTTTTTTTGTGCGGCTCCGCCAAAGCGGCCGCGGCCGTTCATCAATTTAACAGATTTCCTACACTGTTGATACAAACGCAATCTTGATTTTTCCGGAGAAAAACATTAGACTGGAACGCTTTCGGAGGTGCTTATGCAGGCAAAACACAGAGTTCTGGTCACGAGGAATACCGAGATCAACCTGAAAAAAGTGTCGATTGTCTACGATTTTCAGTCGACATCACACAAAATTCTGGACGGACATCACGAAGAGTGCACGCTCATCAACATTCCCGTCGACCGGCTCGAACCGATAGAAAACGAAGACCGCTTTTTTACCAACGGACGGTACTTTTGGCATTCGACCGTTCTCAGCTCTTCTTTTATGCCGCTTGAAGTCAAAAAAATGAAGCAGAGACCTCCCTACGGATCCCGCTTTTTCATCGCGCTCTCCGACGAAGGGGAACTGATGATTATTCATACGGCGGATGAAGATTTCTTCCGCGGTGCCCGTATTGCAGGGACGAATATGCCGTACTGTGCGCTGCACTGGGAGGATTTTGCCGAAGCCTGTATGGGAGTCGGTATACGGGGGACAATCGAAGAACGGATGATTGATTCGCTGGTCAACGAACCGCGTCCGGCCGATTACCCGTTTCTCAACAAATATTTTGCCGCGGCAGGCGACAAACCCTATTTCGAGAAAGAGGCTTTTCTTCAGAGAAATGCTTTTGACACCCCGGATAAAGTGTGATAGAGTGAAAAAATGAAACGAATTCTTTTTTTGATGGCGGCAGCCGTTCTTTTTCTGACGGTTTCCTGTACAAAGATCGAACAGCGTATTGCGTTCGACGGGGAACATTACGAAATGGCCTTCACTTACGTTTTCGACAGCCGGTGGATGAGCGAAAATTTCGAAGCGGATGCGGATGAGATCAGGGATCTTCTTCTCTCGTCACTCGCAGAGTCTCCCGAGGAAATCGAATGCGAAATGATTAACGACGGAAACGAGTTGGGTTTTTCGTTTAAATTGGGCGAGAATATGGAAGGAATGACGGAAGAAGATTGGAAAAAAATCGGTCCTCAAAAAGGGGACGGCGTTCTGACGATTCCTTTTTTTTATTCCGGAGTGATTCTCGCCATGCTGTCCGATGCCGACGGAATACCGGTTTCCGATTTGCTTCCGGAGTTGGAGGAAATGCACGCCGACCGTTCGCTGTCGGTTTATGTCGATAAGACGGTCATTCAAACGGCGGCTTCGGCCGAGCTGCTCGGGACCGGGGAAACGGAACCGGTAGCGCTTTCGGTAACCGACACGGGCGAAAGTTTCCGTATCGATGTTCCGATGAATCTTCTTCTGAATCTGCAACCCTACGACCGCATCGTTGTCCGCGAATAGGGCAGCGCACCGCGCCGGGGGCTGCCGATTTCGGGCACGGCCGCTTTCCGCGAATCGGGCAACGCACCGCGCAATTTTTGTTCCCGATTTTGAGAAGAGACTTTGAAACACCGCGGTTGTGACTGTGAAAAAAATTTTTCGGAGTCACAAACGGGTGCTTTGTGACTGTGAAACGGCCCTGTTTGAGACGGAAAACGAGAGGTTTGAACCTGAAGAAAAGCAATTGAATTTTGCCTGAGGTTGTTTTATAATAAGATAAAAAGGCTAACCGATTAGCCGAAAGGATACCGATTTTATGATTCCATCAGACAGCCGGTACAGGGCAGTTGATTTTTTCTGCGGAGGCGGAGGCATGACCCACGGTCTCCGTCAGGCCGGAATTGATGTTATCGCCGGAGTTGATTTGGATGCCGATGCACGGGAAACCTACGAAATTAACAATCCCGGTTCCCGATTTATTAATGAAGATATAACAAAGCTGCCCCTTATCTTCTTTAAAGAGAATTTTGATATCAAAGTAAATGATGACAATATGATTTTTGTCGGATGCAGTCCCTGTCAGTTTTACAGTCTGATTCGGTCATCAAAAAACAAATCACGAGCAACAAAAGATCTGCTTTTTTCAAAAAGGAAGAAACAATGAATTATATAGATATATTTGCTGGATGTGGAGGATTCTCTGTTGGTTTGCAAACAGCGGGTTTTCATGGTTTATTTGCTATAGAAAAAAATAAAGATGCATTTTCTACGTTAACACATAATCTTATAGAAAAAAATCATTTTTCTTGGCCGAAATGGCTTGATGTAAAAGAATATGATGTTAATCAGATATTGAAAGATTATATAAGAGAATTGCAATCATTAAATGGACAAGTTGATTTGATTGCTGGAGGACCACCATGTCAAGGTTTTTCAATGGCCGGAAAAAGAAACTGTAATGATGAGAGAAATAACTTAGTTTTATCATATATTGATTTTATATCCATTATACAACCAAGAGCTATTATTTTTGAGAATGTGCATGGATTTACAGTGAATTTCAAAGAAGGATATGGGATAAAGAAGTACTCAGATTACGTTGTAAAACGATTGACTGAATTAGGTTATATAGTTAGCTATTCTATTCTAAATTCTTCTGAATATGGTATTCCCCAAAAAAGATGCCGCTTCATCCTTATCGCTATGAAAAAAAATAATCCAAAAGATGTATTTTATTTATTAGAACGCAATAAAGAAAAATTTTGTAAACAGAAAGGGATAAATATTCATACATCTGTAAGAGAAGCCATTAGTGACCTTGAATTGTGTCACGGAAAAGAAAAATCACCGGACTCAAAAAACTTTTCTGCCGGACTATATGGAAAAATACAAAGCGGATATCAATATTTAATGCGAATGCAAAATATTCATAAGGAAGGAATGATTGCAGATAGCCATAGATTTGTTAATCATTCAGAAAAAATAATTCAGTTGCACTGTGAATTACTAGCAAAGGCAGAAAGAGGAAAAAGAATTTCCTCTAAAGATGGAATCTTCCCGAGTTTAAAAAGACGTGGTGTTACTATATTAAATCCAGATATACAAGCCCCAACCATTACGTCAATTCCTGACGAATTGGTTCACTATTCAGAGCCAAGAATTTTAACTGTTAGAGAACACGCACGACTTCAAAGCTTCCCTGACTGGTATGAGTTTAAAGGGAAATACACTTCAGGGGGAAAAAGAAGAAAACAAGAAGTTCCAAGGTATACTCAAGTAGGTAATGCTATACCTCCTTTACTTGCAGAACAACTGGGTATTTCTCTAATGGAGGTTCTAAACAATGAATAAATTACAATTTAAAGTGAGTTCGGCATTAAAAGATCTTATAGGTCGAGATCTAATTATCAATGATAATGTTGCTGTTTTTGAGCTGATAAAAAATTCATACGATGCTTATGCAGAAAAAGTTGAAATTGTTTTTGAAGAAGATAAAATAATAGTTTCAGACAATGGAAAAGGGATGTCTTATGAGGCATTGATAAAGAAATGGTTATTTCTTGCATATTCGGAAAAGAAAGAAGGGGAAACGGATAGTGAAGAAGAGAGAAAGCATTCATATAGGGATAATATAAACAGACATTTTGCCGGAGCTAAAGGAGTCGGTCGTTTTTCCTGTGATAGACTGGGAGAGAAACTTGTTTTAACAACATGTAGTAAAAATAATGCAACAGAAAGAATCTCTGTAGATTGGACAGATTTTGAGAAAGATCAAAAAAATGAATTTGAAAATATAAGTGTTTATCATGAAACATTGGATGATAGTATGGTATTTCCGGAAAATCACCATACGGGAACAATCCTAGAAATAATCGGCTTACGTAACAAATGGGATAGGACCAAAATATTAAGTCTAAAGAATTCTCTGGAAAAACTAATTAATCCATTTTCAGAGACAACACACTTTTCTATCGAAATTATTTGTAATAGAGAAAAGCCGACAGACTTAGATCTGATAGAAAAAAATGTTCATGATAGAAATATCGTAAATGGTGTAATAAAAAATACAATAACTAAAATTATTTCCTTAAAAACAACCAAAATTGAGGTAAAAGTTAATAAAGATTTTATTGAAACAAGTCTAATCGATAGAGATATAGAAATATACAAAATTAAAGAAAAGAATATTTTTTCCAAATTAAATCAAGTAGAAATTAATTTATATTTTCTTAATACTGCCGCAAAGCGAACCTTTACAATTGAGATGGGTTTGCAACCCGTAAAATATGGGTCTGTATTTTTATTTCGAAATGGTTTTAGAATTCTTCCTTTTGGCGATGAAAATGATGATAGTTGGGGTATTAATCGTCGAGCTCAACAAGGTTACAACCGAACGCTTAGCACTCGCGATTTATTTGGTCGAGTAGATATACATACTGACAGAATTGACGAATTTAAAGAAGTGTCAAGCCGAGATGGAGGACTTATACAATCGGAGACAACGATACAGCTTTTTCGACTATTTGAAATTACACACAGACGGCTTGAAAGGTATGTAACAGGAGTTTTATGGGGCGAAGGGTTTCTCAAACGAGAATATTTTAAAGAAAAGCTGGAAGTGGAAAGAAATAGAGAAGCATTGCGAAAAGATAAGGAATTGGATTCTCCTAACTATATAATTACATCTTGCCTTGGTAGTAAGGTTGATTTTATACAGCTGATAAAAACTCTTATTTGCGATAAAAATATTGAAGTATTGTCATACAATCAGAAATTGGCAGACGTTTTTTCTGAGCCAGCATTTATAAAGACAACAAATCCTCAAATTGTTTTAGATTTAAAGAAAATAGCACAAAAAACGGGTGATTTAGCTTTATTAAATATAATAAATGAAACACAAAATAAAATCATTGAAATCCAAAATGAGAAATTAATGGCAGAAAAACGAGCAGATGAGGCATTTATCCAACTACAGCAGGCAAACCAAAGAACGGAACAAGCCCAATATGAGGCTCAAATAGCAATACAAAGACAAAAAGAAGCGGAATCACAAAATCAAAGACTTGAAAACGAGAATCTTTTTTTGCAAACAGATGTTAATTCCAATGTACAACAACTGACTTCTTTGCAACATACCATTACACATACATCAAATACAATAGAGGTGAAGCTTAAAAAAGCTATGGAGTGTGCTCAGAAAAATGATCTTAAAAATTTATTTAATATTTTAAATGAAATTTTTATATTGAATCAACGAATACAGACCATATCCGGACTGGTGAGTAAAGTTAATTTTGATACAAAAGCATCAAAAATCAAAAACGACTTAATTAAATTTGTAAATGACTATATATCAATTTATTGTACAACAAATTATTCCATGGTAAAATTTCATGTAGAAAAAACAAACATTGTGTGGAATACCAGATTTGAACCTATTAAGATTATAATCATTATAGATAACTTAATTTCTAACTCTTTAAAAGCTGATGCTCAAAATATTTCAATTAATTGGTCTGAGACTGATAATGAAATTTTATTAAATTTTATGGACGATGGAATTGGAATTAAAGAAAAAAATATTCCTTTTATTTTCAATTACCGGTTTACAACAACGGATGGTGGCGGATTGGGATTATTTCATGTAAAAAATATAATGGAGCAAGACTTTTGTGGTAATATAGAATTTGTTAGACAGCATACTTCGGGGGCTGTATTCAAAATAATTTTTCCTAGGGAGAGAAAATAATGGGTTTATCGTATAAAATATTGTGGATAGACGATCAAAGAGATGTGTATGAATCAAATCGTAAAAAACTAGAAGATTATATAAAGTCTCTATTTTTTATACCAACAATTCATTTTTTTGAAACTATTGGAGAGGCGAATACATCTTTGCAAAATCAAAAATACGATGTGATATTCTCCGATTATAATATAAATGAAGAGAAAGGAAATGATTTTATAAAATCTGCTCGAAAGAATAATGTACATACTGAAATTTTATTTTATTCGGGGCAAACACAATTACCCGATGGTTATTTTGATAGAGTCACCTTTTTTTTCAGCAATGATCCTCGATTCTGGTATGCGAAACTTCTTAACAAGATGAAAGAATTGATCTCTTTTACGGTAGAAAAACTTCAAGATATGACAACATTACGAGGATTCGTTATGTCTGAAGTTTGTGATTTAGATAATAAAATGAATGATATAATAATGCATTATTTTGTTGCACAACATTCTGATGACAAATTAAAATTATTTCAGGATAAAATAATAAAAAGTTTTGATAAATCTATTAAAGATCAGTTAAATAAAACTAATTGTAATGAAAAAAGTTGCAAACACAAATGGTATGAGAAAGAAATAAAAGATATCGTATCTAAAAGGGATTTTGATTCTTCAAAAAAAGCAAAAACAATTGAACTTATTTGTAAAACGTTAAATAATAAAAATGAATTTTATGAGAAGAATTATGTTGATGAAATTTTGAAAGTGCGGAATGAACTTGCTCATTGTAAAAGTATTTACCAAAATGGTGAAGAAGTCTTAAAAACTAAAGATAATGAAAATAAAGTATTTGAGAAACAGGATTTTGATAATATAAGAAAAAATATACAAAAATATCATAAATTTTTTGATGACTTATATGCAATAATTTCTGGGAAAAAGGATGGAGAGAATGCCAATCTTTAGGTTGGGGGAACTATTCTGCGGGCCTGGGGGGCTTGCTTTAGGAGCTTTAACAGCAAATATAGATAATCCGGAATGGGGAATTTCTCATCAATGGGCAAACGACTATGATTATGATACTTGTCAAACTTATATTCGGAACATTTGTCCTGAGAGACCGGACTCTGTAA